>NZ_JAPCIM010000004.1:0-442645 GCF_025910055.1 Pantoea sp. JV6
TGACGTTATGCCAGTGGCAGCCTTTTTTGATCTCAGCGACCAAAGAGATCGCGGCGTTTAGGTTTCAGCGGCTGGGCTATCAGCACCAGCGCCGCGACCAGCAGATAACCGGCGAACACCACAATCATCCAC
Source organism: Pantoea sp. JV6 (assembly GCF_025910055.1). Taxonomy (NCBI): domain Bacteria; kingdom Pseudomonadati; phylum Pseudomonadota; class Gammaproteobacteria; order Enterobacterales; family Erwiniaceae; genus Pantoea; species Pantoea sp. JV6. The sequence continues at coordinate 133 of NZ_JAPCIM010000004.1, forward strand.
TGCGGCATGCTGAGCGTCAGGAAAGTCCAGCTGCGTTCTGCACAGTCACCGCTGGCAAGAAACACCGACGGCAGCCACTTATCCAGCGGTAAGCCGCTGGGGAAGCGGGCAGCAAAATCACAGGTGGTGAAGGGGTTAGGGTGCAGCTGAATCATGGTATGTTCATAAGAGAGACGCAGACCTTCCCAGGCACTGTAGATCCACAACGCCAGCGCCGCCAGACGCAACGGCGATTTTGGCGCAATCGCACCAACCAGACCCGCGCCCAGCACACCAAACAGCGCATTGCGCTCATAAATACACATCACGCAGGGCTTCAGGCCCATTACGTGCTGAAAAAAGAGTGCTGTTAATTCCAGTGCAAGTGCAGTCAGTGCCAGTAGTAACCAGGCTCCGCGACCACGTGAGCATTGATTCAGATATCGCAACATATTGCATTCCCTGTAAACGTTAATGCCACGCAGTGTAAACCAAAAGCGTTTGCAAACCAGCCAGGGACAGGGAAAAATCGTGTGCAAACATGACCTGATTCTGATCCAGAGCAGGTTAAATGAGGATAAGCCAGACCTTATCTGCAGAACGCCGGTCAGTGAAGAGCGGGAAGAGCCGCAGTGGCGATAGAGGCGATCGCATGCGGCAGGAGGCGAAACGGCAGGCGCGGGTTATATGCTGCCAGCGTTCTGCGCTTTCAGGGCGGCTGAACGCTGACACTCAGCGGTGCTGTGGCACGCGCTATTTCAGCGCAGAAAGTCGTTCAGCCCGCCCGTGATCCTGAAGCCGCTGATACTGCGGTCAGGCATGCTGAAATATGCGCCTGCGCCCGGTTTTAATGATTACGCAGGCTATATCCGCTATAGGGCGTCTGGTATGATGAGTGCCCATCATGATTAGAAAAGCAACGAGAACACATTGCTATGGTTATAAAGGCTCAGAGTCCAGCGGGATTTGCTGAAGAGTATATTATTGAAAGCATCTGGAACAGTCGCTTTCCGCCAGGGTCGATTCTTCCTGCTGAGCGTGAGCTTTCTGAATTGATTGGGGTGACGCGCACCACCTTGCGTGAAGTGCTGCAGCGCCTGGCGCGCGATGGCTGGCTGACTATTCAGCACGGTAAACCAACGCGGGTGAACGATTTCTGGGAGACGTCCGGCCTGAATATTCTGGAAACGCTGGCCCGTCTCGATCACGACAGCGTTCCGGTGCTGATCGACAACCTGCTGTCGGTACGCAGCAACATTTCATCGATCTTTATCAGCCGTGCGCTGCGCCATCATCCGGACAAAGCGCGCGAAGTGCTGGAAACGGTCAGTGCGGCTGCCGATCAGGCTGATGCCTATACCGAGCTTGACTACCGGGTGTTCCGTGGTCTGGCGTTTGCGTCAGGTAACCCGATTTACGGTCTGATTCTGAATGGCCTGAAAGGCCTCTATACCCGCGTTGGCCGCCACTATTTCTCTAATCCGGAAGCCCGTCAGGTCGCTCGCGATTTCTATCTCAAACTGCTGGAACTGTGCGACAAAGAGCCCGGACAGGATGAGATTGTGGACGTGGTGCGCAACTACGGCCGCCGCAGCGGTGAAATCTGGCACAGTATGCAGAAAAATCTGCCTGACGATCTCGGCAGTAAGCGTTGAAAAAAAACCGGACATCGCGTCCGGTTTTTTGTTTTTATCCCATCAGAGTGATGAACCGCGTGGTGGATTACGATCCAGCAGCTCTACGCTGCCATCCTCGTTCTGCTGTTCCAGAATCACATCAAATCCCCACAGACGATGCACATGCTTCAGCACCTCGCGACGGCTCTTATCCAGCGGCGTGCGGCTCTGCGGCACATAGCGCAGGGTCAGGGAACGGTCACCGCGCAGATCGACGTTATAGACCTGAATATTCGGTTCGAGGTTACTCAGGTTGTACTGCGCGGAGAGCTGCTGGCGAATTGCGCGGTAGCCCGCCTCATCGTGGATCGCGGCGATTTCGAGATAGTTGTTGCGGTCATCATCCAGTACGGTAAAAAGACGGAAATCGCGCATGACTTTCGGCGACAGGAACTGGCTGATAAAACTCTCATCCTTGAACTCGCGCATCGCAAAATGCAGCGTTTCCAGCCAGTCGGAACCGGCGATATCCGGGAACCAGTAGCGATCCTCCTCGGTCGGCGACTGACAGATACGCTTGATATCCTGCATCATCGCGAACCCTAAAGCATAGGGGTTGATGCCGTTATACCACTGACTGTTATAGGGCGGCTGAAACACAACGTTGGTGTGGCTGTGCAGGAACTCCATCATAAAGCGTTCCGACACTTTGCCTTCATCATAGAGGTGATTGAGGATGGTGTAGTGCCAGAATGTCGCCCAGCCTTCATTCATTACCTGGGTCTGTTTCTGCGGATAGAAATACTGGCTCACCTTGCGCACAATGCGCAGGATCTCACGCTGCCATGACTCGAGCAACGGGGCGTTTTTCTCCATAAAATAGAGCAGGTTTTCCTGCGGCTCAGAGGGATAGCGCGCGGCTTCAAAGGTCACGGTCTCTTTCTCACGCCGTGGCAGCGTTCGCCAAAGCGTGTTCACCTGACTTTGCAGATACTCTTCACGGCTTTTCTGCCGCGCCTTCTCCTCCTGCAGAGAGATCTTCTGCGGGCGTTTATAGCGATCGACGCCATAATTCATTAAGGCATGGCAGGAGTCGAGCAGCCGCTCTACCTCTTCGACGCCATAGCGCTCTTCGCAGTCACTGATATAGTTTTTGGCGAACAACAGGTAATCGACAATCGACCCGGCATCCGTCCAGCTGCGGAACAGATAGTTATTTTTAAAGAAAGAGTTGTGGCCATAGCAGGCATGCGCCATCACCAGCGCCTGCATGGTCATGGTGTTCTCTTCCATCAGGTAGGCGATGCAGGGATTAGAGTTGATGACAATCTCATAGGCCAGACCCTGCTGACCATGCTTATAGCGCTGTTCGGTCTCGATAAACTTTTTGCCGAATGACCAGTGTGAATAGTTGATTGGCATGCCGACGCTGGAGTAGGCATCCATCATCTGTTCAGAGGTAATCACTTCGATTTGGTGCGGGTAGGTATCAAGCCGGTAGAGTTTAGCCACCCGGTCGATCTCGGCTAAGTAGACATCAAGCAGTTCGAATGTCCAGTCTGGTCCGTCATTGAGTCGTTTGCTGTCTCTGATGGCTTCGTCAAAGATTGTCGTCATAGCGCACCTCTTTTTTGCAAACCGGCTGACCCGAAAGACAACCCGTTCTGGTTATTTAAGGCTTCATCCTGAAAAAGGGAACCCGAAAAAAACTGAGCGAACACAACAATGATAGCCCACTGTCGCTTATCCGAAATGCGAACTCAAACGAATTCTTTGGCACAAAATCATTAAGAGTGGTGCGGCAGAGAATTTAACAGCCTTTAATACTGGTCTTATTGTAAATTGCGGAATCTAATCCTGTTTATAAGCGGAATGTATGGGGTTGAATGAATCTCCTGCAACAGGCAGATTTAACTGCCTTCGTTGTCATTTATTTCTGTGTTTAAGGATTAAGACGCATAAAGCGCTGAAATTGGCCGCACGACAAGATTTTAGTTACCTGAAAAGTAAAAAAGATGTGAAATGGATGGTGAAATTCTGTGGTGGTGTCTGCTGTGTAAATCCGCTGACTATCATCAGTTGAACAGTGAATTATGCTTTTACAGGTCGGGTGGGGGAGCTATGCACGTTGTAATTCTTGGAAGTGGTGTGGTCGGGGTGGCAAGTGCCTGGTATCTGGCGCGTGCCGGACATCAGGTGACGGTCATTGATCGTCAGCCCGCCGCAGCGATGGAGACCAGTGCGGGGAATGCCGGGCAGATCTCTCCGGGTTATGCCGCACCCTGGGCGGCGCCCGGCGTGCCATTGAAAGCGGTGAAGTGGATGTTTCAGCGCCACGCGCCGCTGGCTATCCGGCTGGATGGCAGTGGTTTTCAGTTGGAGTGGATGTGGCACATGCTGCGCAACTGCGACATCAATCACTATCAGCAGAACAAAAGCCGCATGGTGCGGATTGCCGAATATAGCCGTGATTGTCTGAAAGCGTTGCGCAGTGAAACCGGCATCGCCTATGAAGGCCGTCAGGGCGGGACGCTGCAACTGTTCCGTACCCAGCAGCAGTTCGACAGCGCCAGCAAAGATATTGCGGTGCTGCGCGACGCGGGCGTGCCCTATGAGCTGCTGCAGGCGCATGAACTGTCTCGCGTTGAACCGGCACTGGCGGCAACTCAGCATAAACTCACCGGCGGATTACGCCTGCCTAATGATGAAACCGGCGACTGTCAGCTCTTTACTCAGCGGCTGGCAAAAATGGCCGAAGAGGCGGGCGTGGTCTTCCGCTTTAATACTCCGGTCGACCACCTGCTGCGCGATGGCAATCGCATCTATGGCGTGAAGTGCGGTGATGAGATCATCAAGGCGGACAGCTATGTGGTGGCGTTTGGTTCCTACTCGACCGCGCTGTTAAAAAATGTCATCGATATTCCGGTCTATCCGCTGAAAGGCTATTCACTCACTATTCCGATTAAAAATCCTGATGCCGCACCGGTTTCAACTATCCTGGATGAGACCTACAAAGTGGCGGTGACGCGGTTTGACGATCGTATTCGTGTCGGCGGGATGGCAGAAATTGTTGGTTTTAACACCAAACTCACCGAAGCGCGGCGGGAAACGCTGGAGATGGTGGTCAGTGATCTCTATCCTGAAGGCGGTCATCTCGCGCAGGCGAGTTTCTGGACCGGTCTGCGTCCGATGACGCCAGACGGTACGCCGATTGTGGGTGCCACACCGATCTCTAATCTCTGGCTCAATACCGGTCACGGTACGCTGGGCTGGACGATGGCGTGTGGTTCTGGTCAGCTGCTGGCCGATCTTATCTCCGGTAAAAAGCCGGCCATTGCGGCGGATGACTTAGCGGTGTTCCGCTACTTACCCGGTTTCGCGGCGACCTCATCGCCGCTGCGTAACGCCAACGCAACTCGTTAAGTATTCAGGGAGAGAGAGGATGTCACGTCCGATTGTCGCTACCATCAACCAGCAGGCGTTACGTCATAACCTGACTGTTGTTCGCCAGGCGGCACCCGCCTCCCGCGTCTGGTCAGTGGTGAAAGCTAATGCTTATGGCCATGGCATTGATCGCGTGCGCGAGGCGTTATCTGCCACTGACGGCTTCGCGCTTCTTAATATGGAAGAGGCGATCCAGCTGCGCGAACAGGGCTGGAAAAAGCCGATTCTGCTGCTGGAAGGTTTCTTCCAGCCAGAGGATTTGCAGCTGATTGACCGTTATCGTCTCACCACCAGCGTACACAGTAACTGGCAAATCAACGCGCTGGCCAGTGCCAGACTTGCAGCACCGGTTGATATCTATCTCAAAATGAACAGCGGGATGAACCGGCTGGGTTTTCGCCCGGAACAGGTCAACGGTGCATGGCAAAAGCTGCGGGCGCTCAGTACGGTAGGTGAGATGACGCTGATGGCCCATTTTGCCGATGCGGAAAATCCGCAGGGTCTGATTGCGCCATTGCAGCGCGTAGAACAGGCGGCTGAGGGGCTGAACTGTCCGCGATCGCTCTCCAACTCCGCCTGCACCCTGTGGCATCCTGAAGCGCACTTTGACTGGGTCCGTCCCGGCATCATTCTGTATGGCGCGTCGCCCAGCGGTGACTGGCAGGACATTGCAGGCAGTGGCCTGAAGCCGGTGATGACCTTAAGCAGTGAGATTATTGCGGTCCAGCAGCTACAGGCGGGCGATGGCGTGGGTTACGGCTACCGCTATCACGCCAGTGCAGCGCAGCGAATTGGCGTGGTGGCCTGTGGCTACGCGGATGGCTATCCACGGCATGCCCCGACGGGTACGCCCGTCTGTGTCGATGGTGTGATGACTCAGGTGGTTGGTGCGGTTTCGATGGATATGATCACCGTGGATTTAACCCCCTGTCCCCAGGCCGGTATTGGCTCGGCCGTGGAGCTGTGGGGTGAGCAGGTGAAAATCGATCAGGTGGCAAAAGCGGCCGGAACGGTAGGGTACGAGCTGATGTGTGCGCTGGCACCCCGCGTTCCGGTCACGGTTATTTAAGCGCGGTCAGGCTGCCGCGCATCTTTCTGCTGCAGCGCCAGGCGATAAAGGCCAGTGCTGCACCCAGCAGCATCATCAGACTCAACGACAGCTTCTCCGCCACCGGCAGCGCCACAATGACCAGGCTGCCTGACGCGCCACCGGCCATCTGAATGAATCCCTGCAAGGCGGACGCCACGCCCGCCTGTTGCTGATAGGGCTCCAGCGCATAGCTGGTGGCCGGTCCCACCGTAAAGGCCAGCCCGGCAACTGAAACGGCCACCGGGAACATGTAAAGCGCCCAGTGCGTCTGCATCTCCGCCGGGAAGATCTGCATCCCCGCTACCAGCAGCACCGCGCCCAGCAGCATAGTGAAGAATCCCATCGCCAGGCAGAAAGGGCGACCCGCTTTGCGAATCGCTTTATTGACGAACATGCTGACAAACATGATCCAGAAACCGTTGGCGCCAAAAGCAAAAGAGAACTGGATTGGCGTCAGCCCGCCTTCGGTCATTAATACCTGCGGTGCCAGCGACACGTAGGTCAGCACCATGCCCAGCGCACCGGCATTGGCGAACGCGAACGCCAGAAAGCGCGGCTGACGCAGGATCGCGACATACTGTTTAATCGGTAATCCTTTCACCCGCAGGGTATCCGCCGGGCGCGTCTCTGGCAGCCAGATAATCACCAGCAGCGTAATCAGCACGCCGTAGGCGCAGAGAAACCAGAAGGGTGCGCGCCAGTCAAAGGCGCTGGCCAGCAAACCGCCCAGCAGCGGAGCCAGGGCCGGGACGATGTTTAATGCGCCATTCAGGAAGCCATATGCACGGGCGGCATCATCACCGCTCAGGCGATCACGCACGCCGCTAAAGGCCACGACCGCGCTGCAGCAGACGCCACAGCCCTGCACCAGGCGGGCAAGGACGAACAGCGGGAATGAGGTAGCGGTGGCGGCGATGGCACTCCCCGTGATGTAAAGCGCAAGGCCCAGCAGGGCGATCGGCTTACGGCCATAGTTGTCCACCAGCGGGCCGGTCACCAGTTGTCCCAGTCCCATGACCAGCAGAAACAGGGGAATGGTGGTCTGCACCAGATTAACCGGCGTATCCAGCCCTTCTGCGATTTGTGGCAGCGTGGGCAAATAGAGATCGATGCCTAAGGGTGCCAGCAGCACCAGGCTTAATAACAGCAGAGTAAATTTTTGCATAACAACCAGAGGGTAAGCGTTCTGTTAAAAAACGATCGCAGAGGGTAATGATTCAGCGGCAAAAAAGATAGAGGAAGTCGTGCGGAAAGTGCGATGCCTGCTGTAAACAGGCATCGCAGAGGTCTGATTAGTAAGCGCCGTCGCGTCGTAACACCACGCCTGCGGTTTTGAACAGGATCGCGATATCGGTCCAGAGCGCCCAGTTTTTGACATACCAGGAGTCAAAATAGACGCGGGTATCATAGTCGATATCGTTACGTCCGCTGACCTGCCACAGACCGGTCATACCCGGCTTGGCCATCAGGTAGTAGTCGACATCACCGGCATAACGCTCCAGCTCAGCTTCAATCACCGGACGCGGACCAACCAGGCTCATCTCGCCACGAATCACGTTCCACAGTTGCGGCAACTCATCGAGGCTGGTTTTACGCAGGAAACTACCAATCCGGGTCACGCGCGGGTCATTCTTCAGTTTGAAATCTTTGTCCCACTCAATCCGCGCCTCTTCGCTGGTCGCCAGTAATTTCTCCAGCACCTCTTTGGAATTGGTCACCATGGAACGGAATTTCAGACATTTGAATTTTTTGCCATTCTGGCCCACACGCTCGTGACCATAAATGGCATTGCCGCCATCACGTTTTACCATATAACAGAGCAGGGCGAAGATTGGGCCGAGGAATAGCAGCAGCATCGACGCCACCACGATATCAAAGGCGCGCTTCATGAAACGGGAGGAGTGTTTCGCCAGGTTGTTGCTGACACGCAGAATCATCACTTCATGGCTGAAGATAAAGGACATGTCGGTGCCGTAAAGCGGCACGCCGCGCAGCGTCGGGATCACTGAAACTGAACGGCAGTTCATCTTCGACAGGAATTTCAGCCAGCGATCGCGCATCGGCTGCTGCTCATACTCCATAGCCACAATAAACTGCACGTTGTCGCGGTCAATGGTCTGCCAGTTGATATCTTTCCAGGTGATCACCGGCACGCCATTCACGCTCTGCTGAGCCGGGACATCATCGACCGAGATAAAGGCCTGTACGTTGTAGCCCAGAATCTCTTCACTCTGCAGCGCCGCGTAAGCTTCGGTGGCGTTTCTGCCGGAGCCAATAATGATGGTCTCTTTCTGCCACTGACCCGCCTTGTGAATGGCGCGTTTAACCAGAGCACGCATCAGCGGCAGCAGCAGCAGGGCATATGTCCAGCTGAAGACCCACACCATGCGGGAGAAGTCCCATTTAGAGAAGGCGATCAACGCGAGGTCGAGCAGCGAGAAAACAAATAATGTTTTAATGATCTCTTTCAGCTCAAACCAGAAGGGTTTGCGATAGGTGTAGTGACGCAGGCGTACCCAGAACCAGCCGGTACACATGACTGACATAATAAACTGTGCCACAAAACGATATTCAATTTGATGAGGTGGAATAAAGGTATCCAGCTCGCCCCAAATACCCTGTATCGTCGCGGCAGATAAAAACAGTGCGAGGTTAAGTGCAATCAGATCGGAAAAGCTCAGGGCGAATTTCACGATGATATTTTTACGCGTGCCGCTCCACGAGCGGCTCGGGCTATTCATTATCAATGTACTTGCCATAAAACCTGCTCTCTTTCTCAAGTAAAAGATGGCCTGACCAGAATCATGTACGCGCTCAGGGGTGGGCTTCTGAAAAATTAAAAAATAATTTTCAGTCTGTTGCAGTCAGTAAAGCCAGTGCAGCTGCAAAAAAGATAACGGCTAAAGCGTGATAGTACTCACGAAATATTGCAGCATTGAGAATGAGTATGCAGGAGTTATTTGACAGAGTTAATACGGAAAAAATCTGAAAACATCAAAAGTGATTAAAGTTTTAAATGGCTAAGTTTTGGTTTTTACTGGATAAAATAAGGCGGGAGTTGGTTATAACCAAACTGTTTAAGACGCTTTTTAGGAATTACCGCCAAATCTTACGACTGGCGGTAGTGATAACGGACTCAGGCAGGTTTTTTTAAAATCCAGCGGTCCTGCTGTTTATCGTAATGACCAATCTGCAGATCCACCGGTTCTCCGTCAATCCATGCCGGAACGCTGGTATCGCGATCCCAGCCATCAAGTTGGGTAATTAAGCCGGGATTGGTGTGACAGGGGATGCTGACGGTGTCGAGGTTCTCACTGTCAAGATCGGCATCAACAATCTCATAACGACCAATTTTAACCACGTGTCCCATTCATTTCTCCCGTTTTTGCTGGCATAGACTTTTAAGCTTAGCGTATCGACAGAAAATAACGTGGCTGAATGATTAGGATTATTCCTTCTCTTCAGCCGGACGGACACCAATCTTCACAATACGGTTATCCTCTTTCTCCGCGACGGTCCACGTCAGCTGATTCCACTCAACCTGATCGCCAACCACCGGCGCGCCGCCCAGCATACTCAGCACCAGTTGTCCCAGCGACTGCTGATCGTTGGTGTTCTCATCCAGTTCCAGTCCGTAAATCTGCGCAATATCGCGCAGGCGAGCTTCAGCATCCAGAATAAAGTCACCAAAGAAACGCTGGTCGAGGGAAACCGGCGGCGACTGGCTGAACATCTTACCCAGCGCCGGCAGATCGCGCTCACGGCCAATCACGCAGATGACGTCGTTCTCCCTGAGACGCGTCCCATCATTCGGATGCATCAGCACATTGTCACGGAACAGGGCGGCGATGCGGGTCTCACGCGGCATCTGCAGGTCACGCAGTGCGGCACCGATGCACCACTTGTCAGCGCTGAGCTGGTAGACAAACTGCTCCCACGGATTTTCGGGGTGGATATCCAGACCGATACGGCTGATAGGCGATGCGGTAGGCGGCACCACCACTTTGGCTTTTTTCGCTGCAAAGCCCAGCGAGGTGCCCTGCAACATCAGGGAGACCAGCACCACAAAGAAGGCGATATTAAAATAGAGCGACGCGTTTTCTAATCCGGCCATCATCGGGAAGACCGCAAGGATAATCGGCACCGCGCCGCGTAAACCGACCCAGCTGATAAAGACGCGTTCGCGTGTGGTAAAACTGCGAAACGGCAGCAGACCAATAAAGACCGACAGTGGGCGCGCCACCAGAATCAGCCACAGTGAGAGGATCATCGCCGGAACTGCGATATGCCACAAATCAGACGGGGTTACCAGCAGTCCCAGCACGATGAACATGCCAATCTGACTCAGCCACGCCATGCCGTCAAAGGTCTGCAGAATACCGTGACGGTTGCGAATCGGCCTGTTGCCCAGTAAAAAGCCGCACAGATAGACCGCCAGGATGCCGCTGCCCTCTAATACCGTGGTCAGGGCGAACACCAGAATGCCGCCACTCAACGCCAGCAGCGGATAGAGCCCACCGGCCAGACTGATACGGTTAATCAACTGCTGCAGCGCCCAGCCGCCGCCCAGGCCCAGCACGATACCCAGACCAAACTGCTGCACCAGATGCACCAGGAACATCCAGTCAAGGCCGCTGCGGCCCTGTTCGATCATCTCAATCAGCGTAATGGTCAGGAACACCGCCATCGGATCGTTACTGCCCGATTCAATCTCCAGCGTGGAGCTGACGCGCTCATTCAGACCTTTGTCACCCAGCAGGGAGAAGACGGCGGCGGCATCCGTGGAGCCGATGATCGCGCCAATCAGGAAGCCCTGCATCATATCCAGGTTAAACAACCAGGCGGCGACCACACCGGTTAAGCCTGCGGTAATCATGACCCCGACGGTCGCCAGCGACAGCGCTGGCCCCAGGGCAACTTTAAATGAGCTGGCTTTGGTCCGCATGCCGCCATCCAGCAGGATAATCGCCAGCGCCAGGTTCGAGATTAAGTAAGCTGCCGGATAGTTATCAAAGGCGATGCCGCCGATACCATCAACCCCGGTCAGCATGCCGAGAGCGAGGAAGATCACCAGAATAGGGATACCCAGTCTGGATGAGAAAGAGCTGAGCAGAATGCTCGATGCGACCAGCACGGAACCGATGATAAACAGACTGTAGACAATAGTGTGGTTCAAACCCGATCTCCTGAGATATGACAGTGCGGTGCAGCGACTGGTGACAAATATCCATGCTATCTCTGAAAGATAATGTTTTATCAAGGAGTTGTCATTGTGAAAATGATCATTATACGAATTGCTTAACAGCGTATGGAATCAGATTAATGTGAAGAATGAGGGGGTTGGCAGGCAAGCGGCAGAAAACAGACTGTTTTAGCAGGTTATTCGGAAGATAAAAAAAGCCGGCGATGAGCCGGCTTAGTGCATCAGGCTTCCGTTGCCTGTTTATGGAACAGCGATCGGAACACTGGGTAGATATCTTCCGGCTCACGAATGTGTTCGATAGCAAAGTTATCGAACGTCGACTGCAGATGCTCATACTCGCGCCACAGCGTCTGATGTGCACGGCGGGTAATCTCGATATAACTGTAATAACGCACCACCGGCAGGATATGCTTCGCCAGAATCTCATGACAAAGCGGTGAATCGTCGGCCCAGTTATCGCCATCTGACGCCTGCGCAGCATAGATGTTCCACTGCGCCGGGTCATAGCGCTCTTTCACCACCTCATCCATGAGTTTCAGCGCACTCGAAACGATGGTGCCACCGGTCTCCTGAGAGTAGAAGAACTCCTGTTCATCCACCTCTTTGGCCTGCGTGTGATGACGAATGTAAACCACATCAACATTCTTATAGGTGCGGCTCAGGAACAGGTAGAGCAGGATATAGAAGCGTTTCGCCATATCCTTGGTGGCCTGATCCATGGATCCGGATACATCCATCAGACAGAACATCACCGCCTGGCTGGAAGGCTCCGGCCGTTTCTCAAAGTTTTTGTAGCGCAGGTCGAAGGTGTCGATAAAAGGCACCCGATCGATACGCGCCCGCAACTCGGCGATCTCTTTGCGCAGCCGCTCCTCCTCCAGAAGCTGAGCCGGTTCAGATTTCTCAATCTCCAGCAGCGTTTCTTCCAGTTCGTGCAGCATCCGGCGTTTACCCGCCGTCATCGCCGTACGACGCGCCAGCGAGTTCTGCAACGAACGTACGACGCTGATATTGGCAGGCACACCGTTGGAGGTGAAACCGGCACGGTGGGTCTTATACTCATTCAACTGACGATGCTGGTTCCGGCGCAGGTTAGGCAGGGCGAGATCTTCAAACAGCAGATCCAGATACTCATCTTTCGATATCTGAAAGACAAACTCATCCTGACCTTCACCATCCTGACTGGCATTGCCCTGGCCACTGCCGCCGCCGCCACCACCCTGCGGGCGCTCGACCCGGTCATTCTGCACAAAGTGGTCGTTGCCCGGATGGACCCGATGGCGGTTGCCGCCGCGTCCCTGATGGAAAATTGGCTCATTGATGTCGTCAATCGGGATAGAGACAGACTCACCGCTGCTTACATCGGTCACCGAGCGTTTATTGATGGCCTCGGAGATCGACTGCTTAATTTGCGACTTATAACGGCGCAAGAAGCGCTGGCGGTTTACCGCGCTCTTGTTTTTGCCGTTGAGTCGGCGATCGATGAAATAGGCCATGGTATTCCCCCAAACTACATTGTAAGCAGGCCGGGCGAACCCGACCTTGTCAGACCGGTATCACTTACCGGCAAGCTTACAGACTCTTATCAGGACGATTTACGCACACGCAAATACCATTCACACAGCAGGCGAACCTGTTTGCGGGTATAGCCTTTTTCCATCATGCGATCGACAAAATCATCATGTTTTTTCTGCTCATCGGTAGAGGTCTTGGTATTAAACGAGATCACCGGTAGCAACTCTTCCGTATTCGAGAACATTTTCTTCTCGATCACGGTGCGTAATTTCTCGTAACTGGTCCAGTTCGGGTTGCGACCGTTATTGTGTGCCCTGGCGCGCAGCACGAAGTTGACGATCTCATTACGAAAATCTTTCGGGTTACTGATGCCAGCGGGCTTCTCGATTTTTTCCAGTTCCGCGTTGAGCGATTCACGATCAAACAGCTGTCCGGTATCGGGATCGCGATACTCCTGATCCTGAATCCAGAAGTCGGCATAGGTCACATAGCGGTCAAAGATGTTCTGACCATATTCAGAGTAAGATTCCAGATAGGCGGTCTGAATCTCTTTGCCGATAAACTCAGCATATTTGGGGATCAGATAGCCTTTGAGGTGCTCAAGGTATTTCTCGGCCTGATCCTGTGGGAACTGTTCGCGCTCAATCTGCTGCTCCAGTACATAGAACAGGTGCACCGGGTTGGCCGCCACTTCGGCGTGGTCAAAGTTAAACACCCGCGACAGAATCTTAAAGGCAAAGCGTGTTGAAAGGCCGTTCATCCCCTCATCCACACCGGCGTAATCATGATACTCCTGCCAGGACTTCGCCTTAGGGTCGGTATCTTTCAGGCTTTCACCATCGTAGACCCGCATTTTGGAATAGATGCTGGAGTTATCCGGATCCTTGAGACGTGACAGGATAGAGAAACGTGCCAGCGTTTCCAGCGTACCCGGTGCGCAGGGCGAGGTCGCCAGCTCACTGTGATTAAGTAACTTGTCGTAGATTTTGATCTCTTCAGAGACCCGCAGGCAGTAGGGCACCTTGACGATATAGACACGGTCAAGGAACGCCTCATTATTCTTGTTATTACGGAACGTCACCCACTCTGATTCGTTGGAGTGCGCCAGAATAATGCCGTTAAACGGCAGCGCCGAAATCCCCTCGGTGCCGTTGTAGTTCCCTTCCTGCGTCGCCGTCAGTAACGGGTGCAGCACCTTGATAGGCGCTTTGAACATCTCAACGAATTCCATGATCCCCTGGTTGGCACGGCAAAGTGCGCCGGAGTAACCGTAAGCATCAGGATCGTTTTGCGCGTGGTTTTCCAGTTTACGGATATCCACTTTACCGACCAGCGCGGAGATATCCTGGTTGTTCTCATCACCCGGTTCAGTTTTGGCAATCGCCAGCTGTTCCAGGATTGACGGCCAGACTTTCACCACTTTGAAACGCGAGATATCGCCGCCAAAGTCGTGGAGTCGCTTAGCGGCCCACGGCGACATGATCGTGCCGAGATAACGGCGCGGCACGCCATACTCTTTTTCGAGAATATGCGCATCTTCCTGCGGGTTAAACAGGCAGAGAGGGTGGTCATTAACCGGGCTGCGTTCCCCGTCGGCGCTCAGTACATAGATGGGTACCCGCTGCATCAGCGACTTAAGCCGTTCCGCCAGTGAGGATTTACCGCCACCTACCGGTCCCAGTAAATAGAGGATCTGTTTCTTCTCTTCCAGTCCCTGAGCGGCATGTTTCAGGTAGGAGACGATCTGTTCAATCGCTTCCTCCATGCCGTAAAACTCCTCGAACGCCGGATAGCGTCCCATCACACGGTTGGAGAATATTCTGGAAAGGCGTGGCTCCTGAGCAGTATCGACCATTACCGGCTCTCCGATAGCCATTAACAGTCGCTCTGCAGCGTTGGCGTATGCACTGCGATCCTGCTTACAGATAGCAAGAAATTCCTGCAGTGTGAACTCTTCGTCCTTGGCAGCTTCATAACGCTGACGATAGTGATCGAATATATTCATAGCGATGCCCGTCCTTTCGTTTTTAGCACAGGTAAGGAGCGTAATTAGAGGCTTATAGCAGCTCCCGGAAGATATTCTCTGTTGAGTACAGCAACCCTTATGCCAACCTGATCTTTCTTATCGGGATACACAACTTTTATGGTTACTCTGCTCGTACAAAATGTCTGCTGTTACTTCTAACTGTAGATGGCTTCTAGGAAATTTCCTCCACGGGTTTGGGTTAATGAGGGGAAGATCAACTGTACAGCGGGTCTGTTGTGAGATGCGTTCTTATGGGTGATGCTTTAACTTAACGTGTTTTTAACCTTTAATGCCACTTTCATCGATCAGTCACTTAAAGGATTTCGATATAAGTTAATCCAGCCGTGAAAAAACGTTAGACTTCCTGTTTGATTGTTATATTTATGGAATGAATAAATTGTGAACCAATTCAAATTTAAGACGCTTGTTGCACTTCTGCCCTGTTATTTACTGGCCACGCACGCGAATGCCGCACCGCTTTCCATTGGCGCATCGGTGATCTATGCCGATTCACCTTATCGCGGCGGCCAGGACCGGTATATCCCGCTTCCGGTTATCAATTATGAGGGTGAAGACTTCTGGTTCCGCAGCCTGCAGGGCGGCTACTACCTGTGGAAAGATCCTCAGAACCAGCTGTCACTGACGCTGCTGGGTTCACCGCAGGAGTACAAACCCAGCGACAACGACCTGGGCGACATGAAAGGGCTGGATAAACGCCGCATGACGCTGATGGGGGGTGCAACCTATCGTCACACTGCTGACTGGGGGATTGTCCGTACCTCATTGCTGGGGGATGTGCTCAATAACAGCAACGGGATGATCTGGGACCTGACATACCTCTATCGCTTCCAGATGGGTGACTTCAGCCTGACGCCGGGCATCGGGGCCACGTGGAACAGCGCCAATCAAAACCGTTATTACTATGGTGTATCCGGGCACGAAAGCGCCCGTACCGGCATCAGCCGTTACAATCCGGATGACAGCTGGTCACCTTATGTGGAACTGAGCGCCAGCTATCAGATTGCGCCACAGTGGAATGCCAGCGTCATGGGACGTTACGTCCGCTTCGACAGCGAAATCAAAGACAGCCCGATGATTGATAAAAGCGGGCAGGCGTTAATCTGGACGGGTGTCAGCTATACCTTCTGATAACGCACCAAAAGAGGGCATTTATTGCCCTCTGTTCTTTTACAGGGCCTCAGAATGGGGCGGGAGAGAAGAATGCGTAACACGATTAACTTTGCCGGTTTTGGCGATCTGCCGGTGATCGGTCAGGGCACCTGGTATATGGGTGAAAACCCGGCGCAGCGTGCTGATGAAGTCGCTGCATTGCAGGCGGGTCTTGAGTGCGGCTTGAAGCTTATCGATACCGCCGAAATGTATGCAGATGGCGGAGCCGAAGAGGTGGTCGGGCAGGCACTGCTGGGCCGTCGCGACCGGGCGCTGCTGGTCTCCAAAGTTTATCCGTGGAATGCGGGCGAAGTGGATGCCATTGCAGCCTGTGAGCGCAGCCTGCAACGTCTGCAAACCGATTATCTCGATCTCTACCTGTTGCACTGGCGCGGCAATATTCCGCTGGAAGAGACACTGCGCGCCATGGAACGCCTGCAGCAGCAGGGCAAAATTCGTCACTGGGGCGTATCGAATTTTGACACCGATGATATGGCCGAACTGTGGGATGAAGAGAAGGGCGAGGCCTGCGCGACCAATCAGGTGCTCTATCATCTGGCTTCACGCGGCATTGAATTTGATCTGCTGCCGGCATGTCAGCAGCGTGGCGTACCGGTCATGGCCTATTGTCCGCTGGCCCAGGCCGGACGGCTACGTGACTCACTCTTTACCGATCCTCAGCTGACTCAGATTGCACAGCAGAAGGGCATCAGCGTGGCGCAATTACTGCTGGCCTGGGTAATTCGTCAGCCAGGAGTGATTGCCATTCCTAAAGCCAGTTCCGTGGCCCACGTTCAGGAAAATGCGGCGGCGCTGGAGGTGGAACTGACCGATGAGGATTTGCAGCTCATCGATCGCGCCTGGCCAGCGCCACAGCATAAGTTGCCGCTGGATATTGTTTAGCCGTTAACGTTGTCGCTGGCTGCGGCTCTCTTTTTGAGGCGGAACGTCGTGGCCAGCCGTGCTGGCTTTTCACCCGCGCTGCGTAACGGTTTGCTGATACGCGCAGTCTCCACACAGACCATGGTCTTATAGCCCTCATTCGCCATATCCGTCATGCTGCAGGAGAGTTCCACACCAGGATTCCAGGTGACAACGTCACTATGATGATGGTGGTATACCTCGATCTGCCGCTCGCCCGCAGTATCATTAATCACTGAGCAATCTTCTGCTGCTGTAAAGATACGGTCGATACGCCCAGGATAACGCTGTTTGCCGTCGCTGCTGGCCACCTCGCCGTTATTCACTTTGTCGATATAGCTGTTGCCCAGGCCCGAGACTTCCACACCGTTGATGTCGCTGACGGTAAAGTAGCTGTGCAGAGCCGCCGTCGCTTCAAAGTCACCATAGGCTTCCAGCTCAATCTCACAATGCTGGCCCAGACGGAAGCGGGCAATCAGGGTGAATTCATGCGGCCAGAGCTTCAGCGTCTGAGGGTTGCTCTCCAGCACCAGCGTCAGCATGACGCCATCTTCATTTTCATCATGCGCCGTAAGCTTCCACGGCTGAACCCGCGCAAAGCCGTGTGCCGGTTCGCCCGCCGGGCCGAACCACGGCCAGCAGATCGGAACGCCGCCACGAATCGCCTTACCCGGTGCAAAGAGACTCTTATCACTCAGCCAGAGTACCGGCTTTTCGCCGCTGGGTTGCCAGGCGATCAGGTGCGCGCCCTGAAGCGTAATGGCTGCCCGCACTTTAGGGTGACTCACCACAATGGCGGGGAGTTCACCTATCTGGCGCTGGGTGAGGTAAGGGGAGATCTGCGTGACCACCGGCAGAGAAAACAGTTTATCTTGCATGTTCGATTCCTTCCTGTGCGGATCAAAAAAAGGGCGACCGAAGTCGCCCTTATTCTCAATGATGTCTGGCTGCCTTATTTAGCAGAAACCAGTGCAATCAGGTCGAGAACTTTGTTTGAGTAGCCAGTTTCGTTGTCGTACCAGGAAACCAGTTTCACAAAGTTGTCGTTCAGCGCGATACCGGCTTTAGCGTCAAACACTGAAGTCAGGATTTCGCCGTTGAAGTCGGTAGAAACGACGTCATCTTCAACGTAGCCCAGAACGTCTTTCATCTCATCTTCTGCAGCCGCTTTAATTGCAGCACAGATTTCTTTGTAAGAAGCCGCTTTTTCCAGACGCACGGTCAGGTCAACAACGGAAACGTTAGGGGTTGGTACGCGGAATGCCATACCGGTCAGTTTGCCGTTCAGCTCTGGCAGAACTTTACCAACGGCTTTAGCTGCGCCAGTTGATGAAGGAATGATGTTCTGCGATGCGCCGCGGCCGCCGCGCCAGTCTTTATGAGACGGGCCATCAACGGTTTTCTGGGTAGCAGTGGTGGCGTGAACGGTCGTCATCAGACCTTCAACGATGCCAAACTTGTCGTTGATCACTTTTGCCAGCGGTGCCAGGCAGTTAGTGGTACAGGATGCGTTAGACACGATATCCTGGCCATCATATTTGTCGAAGTTTGCACCACGAACAAACATTGGGGTGTCATCTTTAGATGGACCGGTCAGAACGACTTTCTTAGCACCTGCGGTGATGTGTTTACGCGCGGTTTCGTCGGTCAGGAAGATACCGGTTGCTTCAGCAACAACGTCAACGCCCACTTCATCCCACTTCAGGTTGGCCGGATCACGTTCAGCGGTAACACGGATTTTTTTACCGTTAACCACCAGTGCGCCATCCTGAACTTCTACTGTGCCGTCGAAACGACCGTGAGTAGAGTCATACTTCAGCATGTACGCCATGTAATCCGCGTCCAGCAGGTCGTTGATAGCAACGATTTCGATGTCAGAACGCTTTTGAGCAGCACGGAAAACGATGCGACCGATACGGCCGAAACCGTTGATACCTACTTTGATAGTCATATATTCCACCAGCTATTGGTTAGTGAATAAAAGGTTGCCTGTAAAATTACAAAAACCTTACCAGGCGTCAAGCGGAATCGTGTCAATTGTTGCGACAAATCAATTCGCCTGAGAGGAATTATTCGATGCGCAACCGCTTGCGCGCCGCCAATGATATCGCGCTTCGTTGAATCAATCGCCGAATATATAGGGATGCTCCGGATAAAAGGTGATCGATGTCACAAATCCGCTTAGCAGAGAGCAGGCTGAAAGGGTGAGCACAAAAAAAGACCCGGGTTATGTTGATCATTTGTTAGAATAATAGTCGAATTTTTCAGAATGGCACTGCCCGGAATCCTAAAATGGCTAAAGACACCGCACCCGAAGCAAAAATTGCACAGTTGACCGAAATGCAACGCTACGTCACTCAGCAACGCGGAACGGAACCGCCTTACAGCGGCGCACTGCTGCACAACAAGCAGGAAGGGATCTACCACTGTCTGATCTGTGAGGCGCCACTTTTTCTCTCTGAGACGAAGTATGACTCTGGCTGTGGCTGGCCCAGTTTCTACCAGCCGGTCAGTGATGATGCGATTCGCTATATTGAAGATGATTCACACGGCATGCAGCGTATTGAGATCCGCTGTGGCAGCTGCGATGCGCACCTGGGACATGTCTTCCCTGACGGCCCGCAGCCGACTGGCGAACGCTATTGTGTTAACTCCGCCTCGCTGAATTTTACCGACGAGCAGGGCGAACAGACCAAAGGGTAAAGGCGATGAAGGAACAGCTTGAAGCAATGCTTGCATCGATGACGCCTGAAGTCTATCAGCGTCTTGCCACGGCGGTTGAGATTGGTAAGTGGCCGGATGGCGTGGCACTGACTCAGGAGCAGCGCGACAATTGCCTGCAGCTGGTCATGATGTGGCAGGCGCGGCACAACGACGCGCCGCAGCACATGACCATCGGCAAAGGTGGCGAAATGGTGATGAAGTCGAAAAAAGAGCTCAAAGAAGAGTTTGGAATTGACCCTGACGTGACCCGCATCCATCTGCATTAAAAAGAGCTGGCGTCATGCCAGCTCCATTTTAAATCAGAATCGCGCCCTGAGCGGTCATCTGGGCAAAGGCAATTTCGCTGTCCTCGGGATTCAGATTGACGCCCCGGCAGCCCTCTTTAACCACCTCAACGTGATAACCCAGCTCCAGCGCATCCAGCACGCTATATTTTACGCAGTAATCCGTCGCCAGTCCCAGCATCACCAGATGGGTGATCCCACGCTCACGCAGCCAGCTGTCCAGCTCGGTCTGACGGCGATGGCCATTGTCAAAAAAGGCGCTGTAGCTGTCGACATCCTGATCCTGGCCCTTATGGAACGTCGCATCGAACAGTGAGCGATCGAGACCCGGATGAAAATCAGCGCCAGTTGAGCCCTGAATGCCGTGATCGGGCCACCAGATCTGGGCCAGACCATTTAACTCGCCCAGCGTGTAGACCGGCTCGCCGGAAACCGAGGCAAAGCTGCCGTGATCGGCCGGATGCCAGTCCTGCAGCGCCAGTACGCATTCACCGTTTTCACGGAACAGTCGCGCATAACGATTTGCCACCTCGACCGTATGGTCACCCTCATGGACTGCCATCGGGCCGCCGGGGCAAAAATCGTTCTGAATATCAATAATGATGAGTGCCCGCTTCATTACATATCGCTCCGTTTCAGTCTTCAGTCAGTTCGCCGCGCAAATTCTGCTGCATTCTGGCACGGATTTGATCGGCCGAAAGATCCTGGCTGAGTAAAAAGTGTAGCTTTGTCAGCGCCGCTTCCACGGTGAGGTCAAATCCGCTGATGACACCAGCATGTTCCAGCGCATTGCCGGTAGCGTATCCGCCCATATTCACTTTGCCGGAAATACACTGGGTAAGATTTACCACCACGATGCCACGCTCGCTGGCCTGCTGCAATTCTGCCAGAAATTCCTTGTTCTGCGGTGCATTACCCACACCATAGGAGCGCAGGATCAATGCTTTGACTGGCTGACGCAGAAAGTTACGCACAACGTCGGCTGAAATGCCGGGATAGATGGTGACCACACCGATGGGCTGAGGCGTAATGGTGTGAACCTTCAGTTCGCCCTGACCGGCTGGGGCTGGCGGTGTATTGAGGCGACGAATATGAATGCCCGCTTCCAGCAGCGCAGAGAGGTTGGGCGAAGCAAAGGCGTTGAAGCCGTCTGCATGTGCCTTGGTGGTCCGGTTACCGCGATAGAGCGTGTTATTGAAAAACAGCGACACTTCGCTGATCGGATAGTTGGCCGCCACATAGAGCGAATTTAAGAGATTCTGCTGACCATCTGAACGTAACTCCGCTAACGGAATCTGCGAGCCCGTGACGATAACCGGCTTGGCCAGATTTTCCAGCATAAAGGAGAGTGCTGAGGCGGTAAATGCCATGGTGTCGGTGCCATGCAGGATCACAAAACCATCATAGCGATCGTAGTTCTGACGGATATCTTCTGCGATAGACTGCCAGTCCTGCGGGGTCATGTCGGAAGAGTCGATCAGCGGCTGATACTCATGAATAGTGAAATCAGGCATTTCAGGGCGGTGGAACTCCGGCATGTTAGCCAGCTGTTGCTGCAGGTGTCCGGAGACCGGAATATAACCCTGCGCCGAACGCTGCATACCGATCGTCCCGCCAGTGTAGGCTACGTAGATGTTTTTCTTTTGCATTAGAGAACTCAGACTCGCCATAAAACGCGCAGTATAAGGGGAATAGCGGGGAAAAGCAGCCCGACCAGCGGCCGGGCTGCGAGGTTTATCGCACTTCGCCGCAGTTCAGGCAGAATGCATAACGGTTCTGAGGATCGTTCTGCTTGTCGAACAGACCAGGCTGGGCTTTCATAGCACTCATCACATCCAGCATCGGTGCTGGCAGCCAGGCTTTCAGCGTATCAGGCAGGACAGCCTGCACCGACGCGTTCATCTGGCTCAGCATCATATCCAGGAAGCTCGGGTCATCCTGATACCAGCTCAGCTGCGGATTACTGACTTTCGCCAGCTCGCCCGCCTTCTTCACGGCATCATCGAAGTCACCCAGTGCATCAACCAGACCATTGGCTTTCGCATCGCTGCCGGTCCAGACGTGGCCCTGTGCAATGGCATCAATCTGCTCTGGCGTTTTATGACGTGACTTCGCCACCAGACCGACAAAGTTGCGGTAGCCATTTTCGATGGTCAGCTGCATCAGTTGCTGAACTTCCGTTGGCAGCGCTTTGGTGGTTGAGATATCCGCCAGCGGTGAGGTCGCAACACCGTCGGTGTGCACGCCAATACTGTCCAGGCTGTTCTCCAGCGTATTGATCACGCCGAAGATGCCAATCGAGCCAGTCAGCGTGCTGGGGTTCGCCACAATGTAGCTGGCAGGCGTTGAGATCCAGTAACCGCCAGACGCCGCCATGCCTCCCATCGAGACCACAATCGGCTTACCGGCCGCCTGCGCTGCCGCCAGCTCTTCACGAATCGCTTCCGAGGCGGTGACGCTGCCACCCGGGCTATTCACCCGCAGAATAATCGCTTTGATTTTCGGATCGAGACGCGCATCGCGGATCTGTGCCGCCGTCGTGTCGCCACCGACGTTGCCCGGCGTCTCTTCACCATCCATGATGGCACCGCTGGCCATGACTACCGCGATGTTGCCATCCTGCTGCGTGGAGGTGGTTTTCACGCTGTAGTCATAGATGCTGACGCTACGGTAATCGTTGCTCTGCTTATCCAGACCAAAGGTTTTTACCAGCTCCTGATCGGCTGCCGCACGTGAACCCAGGGCATCGACCAGCTTGTTATCCAGCGCATATTGCGCGGTATCGCCTTTCACGGCGTTTAATCCGGCAATAATCGCAGCAGCACCGGGGAAGAGTTGCTCCGGCGTAATCTGGCGGTTCGCTGCCACGGTGTTCAGGTAGTTCTGCCACAGCTGACCGACCCAGCGGCTGTCAGCATCCCGTGCGGCAGGGGACATGTCGTCACGCAGGAAGGGCTCAACCGCTGATTTGTAGGTCCCAACACGGAAGACGTGTGAGGTGACTTTCAGCTTCTCGAGCAGGGTTTTGTAATAGAGTCCGTTGGTGGCGAAACCATGCAGATCTACGGTGCCCTGTGGTGACAGATAGATTTTGGTGGCGTAGCTGGCAAGGTAATACTGCGCCTGGCTGTAGCTGTCGCCGAGTGCATAAATCGGCTTGCCGCTGTCGCGGAATTCGCGCAGCGCTTTACCCACATATTGCAGTGAAGGCTGATCGCCACCGGCAAATTCGCGTAAATCGAGCACCATGCCTTTAATGTTGCTGTCATCTTTTGCCTGACGAATAGCGTCGACCACATCAAACAGCGAATTTTCCTGTAAGCGGTCACTGCTGGCACCCAGCAGCTGGCGGCCAATTTTGCTCAGACGGTTGCTTACCGACGGTTTATCCACCAGCACGCCGCTGAGATCCACTTTCAGTGCGCCTTGCTGAATCGGCGCTGAACTGCCGCCCGACCCGCTGACCTGCAGCCAGATCCCTACACCCACCACAATCAACAAAATCAGGAAAATATTCAGAATAAATTCCCTGATAAAATTCAGTACCCGCCAGCTCCAGCGGAACAGACCTGCAATTATTCGCCACAATGTGCGCATCAGACTCTCCATAAATATGTAGCAGGAAGTGGCCGCCGCGCGGACCAGACTTCCCCGACGAGCTCATCCTAAAGAGCGGCGTGTTAAAAGTCAGCAGGAAATCACTGCGCACTGTTACAAAAAATCTGCCTGTGCCAGGATAACTGCAACATTACAGAGATCGGGAGAGAAACATGGACGCACTGGAGTTACTGGTCAACCGACGTTCGGCCTCACGCCTGACTGAGCCGGCACCTGCGGGTGACGCACTGGAAAATATCCTGCGGGCTGGTATGCGTGCCCCGGATCACGGCACGCTGCAACCCTGGCGCTTTATCATTGTGGAAAATGAGGGTCGCGACCGGCTGAGCCAGCTGCTGGAGCAGGCAGCTCGCGATAAACAGCTGGATGAAAAGGCGATTAACAAAGCGAGCCAGTCACCGTTTCGCGCACCGATGATCATTACGGTGGTGGCACATTGTGAAGCGCACCACAAAGTGCCGCGCTGGGAGCAGATCGCCTCGGCAAGCTGTGCAGTGATGGCCATGCAGATGGCGGCCGTCGCTCAGGGTTACAACGGTATCTGGCGCAGTGGTCCCTGGACCGATGACGAGCAGGTACGCCAGGGGTTTGGCTGCCGCGAACAGGATGCCATCGTCGGCTTTCTCTATCTGGGCACCCCGCAACTGAAATCCAGCACTACGGTGCTCCCACCTGACACGGCGCCTTTCGTCCGTTACTTCTGACTACAATGCTTGTCCGGTTCCGGCAGGGTGCATTTCAGCCCTGCTTTTTGCACGGTTCCTGTGCGAACGATCGCTAACGCCGCGCATCACACTTACGCCAGCGGGCCTGCCAGGCTAACATAGCCCCAGTATTCAAACCGACAGCGGACAACCGGTTATCACTGCGTTCCCCCTGATGTTAAGGATTACCTGATTCAATGCGTTTGTTTATTGCGGAAAAACCGAGCCTGGGGCGTGCTATCGCAGATGTGCTGCCGAAACCGCATCGACGCGGTGATGGATTCATTGCCTGCGGCAACGATCAGATCGTCACCTGGTGTGTAGGCCATCTTCTGGAGCAGGCGCAACCCGACAGTTATGACAGCCGTTATGCGCGCTGGTCGCTGGCGGATTTACCCATCATTCCGGAAAAATGGCAGCTAAAGCCGCGTCCCTCGGTCGCTAAGCAACTGAAAGTGGTTGAGGGCTTGCTGGCGCAGGCGAATGAAGTGGTGCACGCCGGTGACCCGGATCGGGAAGGGCAGTTGCTGGTGGATGAGGTGCTCGACTACCTGAACCTGCCGGCTGAAAAACGCAGCAAGGTGCAGCGCTGTCTGATTAACGATCTCAATCCTCAGGCGGTGGATCGGGCAGTAAACCGCCTGCGTGAAAATCGCGAGTTTATTCCGTTGTGCGTCTCGGCGCTGGCCCGCGCCCGGGCGGACTGGCTCTATGGCATTAACATGACCCGCGCCTGGACGCTGCTGGGACGCAATGCAGGCTATGATGGCGTACTGTCGGTGGGCCGGGTGCAGACGCCGGTGCTTGGGCTGGTGGTCCGGCGCGATGAAGAGATCGAGAACTTCGTGCCGAAAGATTACTTCGAAGTGAAAGCGCACATCCTCACGCCTGACGGCGCCCGATTTATCGCCAGCTGGATCCCCAGTGAAGCCTGTGAACCGTGGCAGGATGAAGAGGGCCGCCTGCTCAAACGCGCCCTGGCGGAGCATGTGGTGGCGCGTATTACGGGCCAGCCAGCGATCGTCACTGCTTACAGCGATAAGCGCGAAAATGAGGTGGCGCCGCTGCCCTTTTCCTTATCCAGCCTGCAGATTGAGGCCGCTAAACGTTACGGGCTGAGTGCGCAGACGGTGCTGGATACCTGCCAGCGGCTTTACGAAACCCACAAACTGATTACCTATCCCCGTTCGGACAGCCGCTATCTGCCTGAAGAGCATTTTGCCGGTCGTCATGCGGTGTTAAAGGCGATACAGGCGCATCAGTCACAGCTGACCCCACCGGCAGATTTCGATGCCGATCGCAGAAATCGCTGCTGGGATGATAAAAAAGTGGATGCCCACCACGCAATTATTCCAACGGCCCGTTCCAGCGCGGTGAAGCTCAGTGAAAACGAGCAGCATATCTATGAACTGGTGGCGCGCCAGTATCTGATGCAGTTCTGCCCGGATGCGGTATTCCGCAAATGTGTCATCGATCTCGATATTGCCGGCGGAAAATTCGTGGCGAAAGCGCGCTTTCTGGCGGAAGCGGGCTGGCGTGCGCTGCTGGGCAACAAAGAGCGGGATGAAGAGAACGACGGCATGCCGTTGCCTGTGGTAGCGAAAGGGGATGAGCTGCTGTGTGAGCGCGGAGAGGTGCTGGCGAAGCAAACCCAGCCGCCACGCCCGTTTACCGATGCCACTATTCTTTCTGCGATGACCGGCATTGCCCGTTTCGTTCAGGATAAAGAATTAAAGAAAGTACTGCGTGCGACCGATGGTTTAGGAACGGAAGCCACACGCGCCGGCATTATCGAATTACTGTTTCGTCGTGGCTTCCTGGTGAAGAAGGGCCGCTATATCAATTCTACAGATGCCGGACGCGCCCTGATCCACTCCCTGCCCGATCTGGCAGCACGCCCGGATATGACGGCGCAGTGGGAATCGACACTGACGCGTATCAGCGAAAAGGCCTGCCGCTATGATGAATTCATGCAGCCGCTGGTGCAGACCTTAACCGGTCTGATCCAGCAGGCGCGACAGCAGCCTGCGGCGCATGCATTTCGGGGATTACCGTCCACCGGACAGAAACGTCCGGTGCGCAAAACCAGGCGTAAAGTGAAGGAGACGGAATGAGGCGTTATTCAGTATTACTGGTCGTGGCCCTGTCGCTGGCGACCAGCGTGGCGCAGGCCAACAGTCGTTATCAGTCGATGCCACAGCAGGGCAGCAACGGTGGCAACACCGATGTCGTGGTGGATATGCCGCCCGAGGCATGGACACAGGCAGAGAGACGTCAGCCAGACTGTCTCCGCTGCTGTATCTTTGAGAACCGTAACTACACGGAAGGCGCGGTGGTGAAATCAGAGGGGGTGTTGCTGCAATGTACCCGTGATGAACACTCCATCGGCACCAATAACCTGATCTGGAAAATAGTGAAATAGCCGTCGCGTGGCGCTCTGCCACGCGACCGTCAGTTAAAAGCGGAAGGTTGACCAGATGGGCGCGTGGTCAGATGGTTTTTCCATGCCCCGGATCTCATAATCAATGCCGGTCTCAACGCAGTGCGACGCCAGGGTTTTGCTCGCCAGCAACAGATCGATGCGTAACCCGCGATTATCATCAAACCCTTTCGAACGGTAATCGAACCAGGAGAAGCGATCCGCAACCTCCGGATTGTGCTCACGCCAGGTATCAACCAGTCCCCAGCCCAGCAGGCGGTCCATCCACTCGCGTTCTTCCGGCAGGAAGGAGCATTTGCCGGTGCGCAGCCAGCGCTTGCGGCTCTCCTCACCAATACCAATATCCCGATCGGTGCTGCTGATATTCATGTCGCCCATAATCAGAACCGGCTTATCAGCAGGCAGATCCTCGGTCAGCAGACGTTGCAGATCGCGATAGAATTTCTCTTTAGCCGGAAACTTGGTGGGATGGTCGCGGCTTTCGCCCTGCGGAAAATAGCCGTTAATTACCGTGATGTCGCCAATCGGGCTGGGAAGCTCCGCGATGATCAGGCGGCGCTGGGATTCTTCGTCATCACCCGGGAAACCCCGGCTCACTGACACTGGCTCAGCTTTGGTTAACAGGGCAACACCGTAGTGACCTTTCTGTCCATGATAGAAGACGTGATAGCCGAGCTTTGACACCTCTTCCAGCGGGAACATGTCGTCATGGACCTTGGTTTCCTGCAGACCGATAACATCGGGCTGATGCTGTTCGACAAGTGCCTGAAGCTGATGCGGGCGGGCACGCAACCCATTGATGTTAAATGAAACAAATTTCATGAGATCGACCGTTGTTCAGAAATGTCAGGCGGAGATGGTAGCGATTTTTGCTGAAAAAGTCATGGCGGAACAGGCTGAGATTGTGTGAAAGCGGGCAGGAGTGTGGGGGCGAACAGGAAGCTTAGGTATTATTTGGGGGATGGTGTGCAACATACGAGATGGTGGTGGGAGAAGGATTATTCGGCGCGTTGCGCCTCACCCTGCGGGCCGCGCTGAAGCGCGTTGTCTCGCGATGCTCGACCCGAACCTTAATCGAAGGTTCTCATCCCTCTCCCCGCAGAACAGGAAGCTTAGGTATCGGTCTGGGATTTTGTGCAGCATACGAGATGGTGGTGGGAGAAGGATTATTCGGCGCGTTGCGCCTCACCCTGCGGGCCGCGCTGAAGCGCGTTGTCTCGCGATGCTCGACCCGAACCTTAATCGAAGGTTCTCATCCCTCTCCCCGCAGAACAGGAAGCTTAGGTATTATTTTGGGGATGATGTGCAACATGCGAGATGGTGGTGGGAGAAGGATTCGAACCTTCGAAGTCTGTGACGGCAGATTTACAGTCTGCTCCCTTTGGCCGCTCGGGAATCCCACCTGGGATAGTGATGTGGCTTAAGATGATTCAGATTCAGATGGTGGTGGGAGAAGGATTCGAACCTTCGAAGTCTGTGACGGCAGATTTACAGTCTGCTCCCTTTGGCCGCTCGGGAATCCCACCATGGCCTGAATCTTTCTCTCTTAAAGCGGGGCGCATCATACCAAATGCGATAAGGGTGTAAAGCGCCCACTGGCAAAACCGCAACTGTTTGCCCACTTTTTACGCGTAGCGCTGAATCTGCAGACAATTCAGCGCACTGGCTGATTAAAGAATAATCGTGCGGTTGCCGTAAACAAACACGCGTTGCCCCAGCACTTTATACAGTGCATTGCTCAGGACATTCTTTTCTACGTCGCGACCGGCGCGCATCATCTCATCGGCGGTGTAGCTGTGATCAACGTTTATCACATCCTGCATGATGATTGGGCCTTCATCGAGATTGTCGTTCACATAGTGCGCGGTGGCACCAATGATCTTCACGCCACGTTCATAAGCCTGATGATAGGGACGGGCACCGATAAAGGCGGGCAGGAAGGAGTGGTGAATATTGATAATCTGGTTCGGATAACGCTGCACAAAGGCGGGCGTCAGGACGCGCATATATTTCGCAAGCACCACGTAATCGGGCTGATAGCGGTCAATCTCTTCCACCATGCGGTTATCGTGCTCTTCCCGCGTCAGTCCCTCATGGCTCACCAGCACAAAGGGAATGTCAAAACGCTCAACCAGCGAACGCAGGGTGTCGTGGTTACCCACTACCGCCGCAATTTCCATATCCAGGCCGCCAAACGCGCTCTTCATTAACAGATCGCCCAGGCAATGCGCCTCTTTAGTGACCAGAATCACCACGCGGCGACGACCGGCGCTGTGCAGTTCCCGGACTGAACCCTGGGGCAGGGCGCTGTCGAGGTCGGCGAGCAGGGTGTTGTCGTTGAAGATCCCTTCCAGTTCGGTACGCATGAAAAAACGCCCGGTGCGATGATCAACAAACTCATTGTTCTGCACGATATTAAGTTCGTGCTTGTAACAAATATTGGTGATTTTGGCGATCAGACCTTTTGCATCGGGACAAATGGTTCGTAAAACTTTTCTTTGCATGGTTTGCGCTTGCATCTCAATCAGAGTCCTGTCAAAGCATTAGGGGTAAAACCGCTGGGGTAGCCGTCAGCTTAACCACAACATTTTTTGTATTTTTTTTCACTGCCGCACGGGCAGCGATCGTTACGCCCCACGGGCGGTGCTGTACCGTCAACATAGTACCAGCGTTGATCCTCGCGAAGAAAGCGTGAACATTCATGGATGGCCTGAATGTTGGTTTTCTCGCGGTATCGCGCAAAAAAGGTAACGAAAGCTTCGTTCTCATGGCTTCCATGATTACAACGGGTTACATTCAGGCTGAGCCAGTCGGTTCCTGGAAAACTTTCAGATAAAAGCCCTGACAGCGCCGGATGACGCTTATCAGGATGCCAGGTCGCAACCAGATAGTCCGCATTATGCTGCACATAAGCGCAATAACGGGATCGCATAAGTTGTTCAGCTGTAACAGGAATCTGGTTACCCTGAAGAAAGGGCTCGCAACATACGCTATACTGCTCTCCGCTACAACATGGGCAGGTTTCTGACACATTATCTCCCGGGAATGATGGGTCGGTTTTACAAGCGCGCTATGTTAGCTGACCCCGTGTTGTGATGCTACGTATTGACGGCAGGACCAGACAGAAATGAGAAAGGTAAAAATTGGATTGGCTCTGGGTTCTGGAGCGGCCAAAGGATGGGCGCATATCGGCGTGATCAACGCGCTGGAGCGTGCAGGTATTGAGATCGACGTCGTTGCGGGCTGCTCTGTCGGGGCATTAGTCGGATCTGCCTATGTGAATAACCGCCTGCCGCTGATGGAAAAATGGGTCAGTGCATTTCGCTACTGGGATGTTATTCGCCTGATGGATGTCTCCTGGCAGCGTGGCGGACTGCTGCGCGGTGAGCGGGTCTTTAGCCATGTTCGTCAGCTGATCCCCAATGACACGATAGAGCACTGTCATAAACCCTTTGGCGTGGTGGCGACTAACCTCAGTACCGGTCGTGAACTCTGGCTGACTGAGGGCGATCTGCATCAGGCAGTACGCGCTTCATGCAGTATGCCAGGTTTATTACCGCCGGTGGGCTACAATGGGTATTGGCTGGTGGATGGTGCCGTAGTCAACCCGGTGCCGATTTCACTTACCCGTGCCCTGGGGGCAGACATTGTTATCGCCGTTGACTTGCAGCATGACGCGCATTTAATGCAGCAGGATCTCTTTTCCGTGACACCACAGAATAGCGAAGAAGAAGCCGCCGCAGCGGCATTGAGTTGGGGTGGGAAGCTGCGTCAGCGTCTGGTGAATTTCAGCCAGCGCCGTGCGTCTCAGTCACCTGGCGCGATGGAGATTATGTCCACCTCTATCCAGGTGCTGGAAAATCGCCTGAAGCGGAATCGCATGGCAGGCGATCCGCCCGATGTTTTGATTCAGCCGGTCTGTCCGCAAATTTCGACGCTGGACTTTCATCGTGCTGAGGAAGCCATTGAAGCAGGCAAGGCCGCCGTAGAGAAGAAAATGGATGAACTATTACCACTGGTCCGTGGCAGATAATCAGGTTGTTCATTCAAAGCGGTGACTTCAGCCAATTCTTAAAGGCGCAACTGCGTTTTATGAACCACTATTGAAATATCTGGTACGCAGGGGGAAAGAATGGAAAAACCACTACTCGGCAAAAAGATACTCATTGTCGAAGATGAGGCTGTTTTCCGTTCGTTGCTGGACCAATTTTTGTTATCGATGGGTGCTGTGACGTTACAAGCGGAAGATGGTCTGGAAGCAATTGCACAACTACAACAGCATACTGTCGACCTGATTATCTGCGATCTGGAAATGCCCCGCATGAGCGGCATCCAGTTCGTTGAGCACATTCGTACCCGCGGCAACATCGTGCCGATTTTAATCATCTCAGCTACCGAGAACATGTCGGATATTGCGCATGTATTGCGTCTTGGGGTGCAGGATGTGCTGCTTAAACCACTTAAAAACTTTGAGCGCTTCCGTGAAGCGGTCTATGAGTGTCTCTATCCCTCTATGTTCACTTCGAAAGTGGAAGAGGATGAACAACTGTTCCAGGACTGGGATGCGCTGGTTCGTGATCCTAAAGCGGCTGCCAAGTTGCTCAAGCAACTCCAGCCACCGGTGCAGCAGACTATTGCCAACTGCCGGGTTAACTATCGTCAGCTGACGATGGCCGAGCAGCCTGGGCTGGTGCTTGATATCGCGGCGCTCTCCGATAAAGATCTGGCGTTCTACTGTCTGGACGTGACCCGTGCCGGTGATAATGGCGTGCTGGCAGCGTTGCTGCTGCGGGCGCTGTTCAATGGCCTGCTGCAGGAGCAACTGACCGGGCAGAAACAGCGTCTGCCGGAACTTAATGGGCTGCTCAGACAGGTCAATCTGTTACTGCGCCAGGCGAACCTGAGCGGCCAGTTCCCGTTACTGGTTGGGTACTATCATCGCGGATTAAAGAACTTAATTCTGGTTTCGGCCGGATTGAACGCCACACTTCATGTTCATGCCCATCAGATTCAGCTCAGCAATGGTGTCCCCCTTGGCACTATGGGCAGCACCCATCTTAACCAGATCAGTCAGCGCGCAGAAAACTGGCAATGCCACGTCTGGGGCGCGGGCGGGCGCATTCGGCTGATGCTATCGACGGAAGAATAAGCCGTAAAAACAGAGGAATTCTGGCGCTGAGGACAGGGCCAGAGTTTAGCTTTACAGTTGGGTAATAGTCTTAATTTCGACGGTTTGGTGCCTTCCAGGATAAATCCGTTCGATACTAACTGATATACTCATTTCCGATTTTAAACCGACATATCAAGTATTAACTTGAACGGCCTATAAGAGAGGTATCTTAATGTCTGCCAATAATACCAAAGTAAAAAAAGCGGTAATCCCGGTAGCGGGTTTGGGTACGCGTATGCTCCCGGCTACCAAAGCGATTCCTAAAGAAATGTTACCGCTGGTTGATAAGCCGTTAATCCAGTATGTCGTTAACGAGTGTATCGCTGCTGGCATCAACGAAATTGTGCTGGTAACGCATTCATCAAAAAATGCCATCGAAAACCACTTTGATACCAGCTTCGAACTGGAATCAATGCTGGAAAAACGCGTTAAGCGTCAGCTGCTGGATGAAATCCAGTCAATCTGCCCGCCACACGTCACCATCATGCAGGTTCGTCAGGGCATCGCTAAAGGTCTGGGTCACGCTGTAATGTGTGCACACCCACTGATCGGTGATGAGCCGTTTGCGGTTATCCTGCCAGACGTCATCATCGACGAATATGAATCTAACCCAACCAAAGATAACCTGGCAGAGATGCTGAGCCGTTATGAAGAGTCTGGCCGCAGCCAGATCATGGTTGAGCCGGTTGCCGATGTGACTGCATACGGTGTTGTCGATTGCCAGGGCGCAGAACTGAACCCAGGCGACAGCGCACCAATGGTCGGTGTGGTTGAGAAGCCTAAAGCGTCAGAATCCCCATCAAACCTGGCCGTTGTAGGTCGTTATGTTCTCTCTTCCGAGATCTGGCCACTGCTGGCTAAAACGCCTCCAGGTGCAGGCGGCGAAGTTCAGCTGACTGACTCCATTGCGATGCTGATGGAAAAAGAGACAGTTGAAGCATATCACCTGAAAGGCGTCAGCCATGACTGTGGTAACAAACTGGGCTACATGCAGGCTTTCGTTGAGTACGGTGTTCGTCATCCGGTATTGGGCAAAGATTTTTCTGAATGGCTCGATGGCGCAGTTGGCAACAAAAAGTAATTCATAAACACAGGATAACTCGATGAAAGTCACTGTATTTGGTATCGGCTATGTCGGTCTGGTTCAGGCTGCGGTGTTAGCCGAAGTCGGACATGACGTTCTCTGCATTGATGTCGACGAAAACAAAGTCGAAAATCTGAAAAAAGGCATCATTCCTATTTTCGAACCAGGTTTAACGCCGCTGGTAATGTCCAATTACGAAGCGGGTCGTCTGAAGTTCAGCACTGATGCTGAGATGGGCGTAAACCATGGTGTTATGCAGTTTATTGCAGTTGGTACTCCACCAGATGAAGACGGCTCTGCCGATCTGAAATATGTGACCGCCGTAGCGCGCACCATTGCGCAGCATATGAACGATCACAAAGTGGTTATCGACAAATCAACCGTTCCGGTTGGCACAGCAGACAAAGTTCGTGCGGTAATGACGGAAGCGCTGAAAGCGCGTGACGCCAACATCACCTTTGATGTGGTATCTAACCCGGAATTCCTCAAAGAAGGTGCTGCAGTCAATGACTGTATGCGTCCAGAACGTATCGTTGTCGGTACTGACAACGACGACGTGGTAGAACTGTTACGCGAGCTCTATGAGCCGTTTAACCGTAACCACGATCGTATGATCATGATGGATATCCGCAGCGCAGAGCTGACCAAGTATGCAGCAAACTGCATGCTGGCCACCAAAATCAGCTTTATGAATGAGATGTCTAACCTGGCTGAACGTTTAGGCGCGGATATTGAAAAAGTACGCCAGGGCATCGGTTCCGATCCCCGCATTGGCTACCACTTTATCTATCCTGGCTGTGGTTACGGCGGCTCCTGCTTCCCGAAAGATGTGCAGGCGTTAATCCGTACCGCTGAGTCAATTGGCTATCAGCCACGTCTGTTGCAGGCCGTGGAAGATGTGAATGACAACCAGAAAAACAAGCTGCCAACCTTTATCAAACGTCATTTTGGTGACGATCTGAAAGGTAAAACGTTTGCGCTCTGGGGCCTGTCATTTAAGCCGAACACTGACGACATGCGTGAAGCCTCCAGCCGTGTGCTGATGGAAACGCTCTGGGAAGCTGGCGCATCTGTTCAGGCGTTTGACCCGGAAGCGATGGATGAAGCACAGCGTATCTACGGTCACCGCAGCGATCTTAAGCTGATGGGTACCAAAGAAGCCGCACTGCAGGGCGCTGACGGTCTGGTCATCTGTACGGAGTGGCAAAACTTCCGTGCGCCTGACTTCGACATCATCAAAAATGCACTGAAAGAAGCCGTGATTTTTGATGGTCGTAACCTGTATGATCCAGAGCGTATCAGCAAACGCGGTTTCGTTTATTATGCAATCGGCCGCGGAGCGTCTATTCAAACTGCATAATTAACGAGGGATTTATGAACTTTCTGGTCACCGGCGCCGCAGGTTTTATTGGTTTTCATGTCAGCCAGCGTCTGCTGGCCGCCGGTCACCAGGTTGTCGGTATCGACAACCTGAATGATTATTACGACGTAAATCTCAAGCATGCCCGTCTCAATTTAATTAAGGCCGATCCTGGTTTTACTTTTATTGAGATGGACCTGGCGGACCGTGACGCAATGGCGTCACTGTTCGATCAGCAAAAATTCCAGCGCGTTATCCATCTTGGCGCTCAGGCTGGTGTCCGGTATTCCATTGAAAATCCTCATGCCTACGCAGACTCCAATCTGACGGGTCACCTCAATATCCTTGAAGGTTGCCGTCATCATAAAATTGAACATCTGCTCTACGCCTCATCCAGTTCAGTCTATGGTCTGAATCGCAAGATGCCGTTCTCAACCGAAGATAGCGTTGATCATCCGGTTTCTTTATATGCAGCGACCAAAAAAGCCAACGAGTTAATGTCACACACTTACTCGCATCTCTATCAGCTGCCGACCACTGGATTGCGCTTCTTTACGGTCTATGGCCCGTGGGGCCGTCCGGATATGGCGTTATTCAAATTCACCCGAGCAATGATTGCCGGTGAGGCGATTGACGTTTATAACCAGGGCCAGATGAAACGCGACTTTACCTATATTGACGATATTGCTGAAGCCATTGTTCGCCTGCAGGATGTTATTCCACAACAGGACGACAACTGGACAGTTGAAACCGGATCGCCGGCAACCAGTTCAGCGCCTTATCGTGTTTATAATATTGGAAACAGTCAGCCTGTCACGTTGATGAGCTATATCGAAGCGATTGAAAAAGCCCTGGGCATTACTGCGAAGAAAAATCTGATGCCAATGCAGCCTGGAGATGTACTGGAAACCAGTGCTGATACCGAAGCCTTGTTTAAGGCAATTGGATTCAAACCGCAGACCGGGGTCGAAGAGGGCGTTAAAAACTTTGTGGACTGGTACCGCGACTTTTACCGCGTCTGAGTATCTGCTTAAAAGAAAAAAGGAAGCTCCGGCTTCCTTTTTTATTGCGCATCAGGCTGCCAGGAAGGCAGTCACACTGCGGGTTTTTACAGTAAAAAATCGTCCAGCTTTTTACCCTGTTCTTCCAGCGCTTTTTTAATCACGGCCGGTGTGCGGCCCTGACCGGTCCAGGTTCTTGACTCGCCTTTTTCATCGGTGTAACCATATTTAGCCGGACGTACTGAGCGTTTACCTTTTGCCGCAGTCCGTGTGTCGGTCAGCGTGTTAATCAGTTCATTCGGGTCAATACCATCAGCCAGTAGCATTTCACGATACTGATTAAGTTTACGCGTGCGTTCTTCATTTTCTGCCTGAAAATGAGACTCTTCTTCACGGCGCTCTTTTACTACTACGTCCAGCTTTTCCAGCATCTCTTCCAGTATTTCAACGGAATACTCTCTGGCCTGGGCGCGCAGCGTACGGATATTATTAAGAACTTTTAGTGCTTCGCTCATTGTCCTGGTCTCTGAATAAGGGAAAAGTTGTGTTGCCCGCTAATAGTAGTGGCGACATAAAATAACTGCAATCATAAAAATATGTATATCACTAATTACCCAGGTGACTAAAAATAATTTTCACCAGAAAATTGCACAGTAGTGCAGAATAAAAATATTTTCCTTTAGTCCGATATCAAATAAATTTAATGTATTCAGGTCAGCAACAAAAATGTCATTGATTTTGTTGCGGGTAAAATAAGCAAAACTTATCCCGTTCGGCACTGTACATAACAGGCGCTGGAAACGGCATGCAGAGGAATAAACGGCCAGCCGTTACACTTTATTCACTCATCAACCGCAACGTATTGCCGCCGCTTTGTGGTAATATGCGCGCCATTCCATTCAGTCCTGATGAAGATACGCGCCGATGGCTCAACTCTATTTCTATTACTCTGCCATGAATGCAGGGAAATCAACCGCACTGCTACAATCCTCATATAACTATCATGAGCGCGGCATGCGTTCACTGGTTTACACCGCTGAAATCGATAATCGCTTTGGTGCCGGGCAGGTGAGTTCCCGTATCGGACTATCGTCACCGGCCTTGCTATACAACGCAGAGACATCACTCTACAGCGACATCGCTGCTGAACATGCCGTTCAGCCTGTCCATTGCGTGCTGGTTGATGAGAGTCAGTTCCTGACCCGTGAGCAGGTTAAAGCGCTGTCAGATGTCGTAGACGACCTTGATATTCCGGTGCTCTGTTATGGTCTGCGAACGGATTTTCGCGGTGAACTGTTTGTTGGCAGTCAGTATCTGCTGGCGTGGGCAGATAAGCTGGTTGAACTCAAAACTATTTGTCACTGTGGGCGCAAGGCCAGTATGGTTCTGCGACTGGATAGCGAGGGCAAACCTTTCAGTGAGGGTGAGCAGGTGGTGATTGGCGGTAACGAACGTTATATCTCAGTCTGCCGTAAGCATTATAAACAGGCGATAGAGCAGGGATCGTTGCAGGCGATCCATGGCGCTCAGACTCCGCTGAATTAACCCTATTGTTCAGGCAATAAAAAACCCGCCGAGGCGGGTTTTTTTATCAGACAGTCAGAACGGCACTATCAGACTTTTTTGGCTTTCTTCTCAAGCTTAATACCTTTTACCGGCTGCTCAGCAATGGCTTCGGCTACGCTTGAGAACGGTTCGACAAATTCACGACCGTAGTAGGTATCAAGCATAATCTGTTTCAGTTCAGCAATCAGCGGATAACGTGGGTTAGCGCCGGTACACTGGTCATCAAACGCATCATCGGCCAGTTTATCGACTTTCGCCAGGAAGTCCGCTTCCTGCACACCCGCCTCACGGATAGAGGTTGGAATACCAAGTTCAGTTTTAATCTCATCCAGCCAGGCGAGCAGCTTCTCAATTTTCTGCGCGGTGCGGTCGCCTGGTGCGCTCAGACCCAGATGGTCAGCAATCTCGGCGTAGCGACGGCGCGCCTGA
The DNA here is from genome assembly GCF_025910055.1 of Pantoea sp. JV6. NCBI lineage: Bacteria > Pseudomonadati > Pseudomonadota > Gammaproteobacteria > Enterobacterales > Erwiniaceae > Pantoea > Pantoea sp. JV6. Next base: position 37,477 of record NZ_JAPCIM010000004.1, read on the forward strand.
GGGCGATCGTACTGGCTGAAGGCGGTCTGTTTAGTCGGGTTGTCATTCGCGTTGTAGCGAATAACGTTAGAGATTAACAGGGCGTTGGCCAGGCCGTGTGGGATATGGAACTCTGAACCCAGCTTATGCGCCATTGAGTGACAAACCCCGAGGAAGGCGTTGGCAAACGCAATACCGGCGATAGTGGCGGCATTGTGTACGCGCTCACGCGCCACCGGATTTTTGGCGCCTTCAGCATAGCTGGCTGGCAGATTCTCTTTCAGCAGTTTCAGTGCCTGCAGTGCCTGTCCGTCAGAGTATTCATTCGCCAGCACTGAAACATAAGCTTCCAGCGCGTGGGTCACGGCATCCAGACCGCCGAAGGCGCAGAGTGAACGCGGCATATCCATCACCAGGTTGGCATCGACAATCGCCATATCAGGCGTCAGTGCGTAGTCAGCGAGCGGATATTTCTGGCCCGTCGCATCATCGGTCACTACAGCAAACGGCGTGACTTCAGAACCGGTACCGGACGTGGTGGTGATGGCAATCATGCGCGCTTTGACACCCATTTTCGGGAACTTGTAGATACGTTTACGGATATCCATGAAACGTAACGCCAGCTCCTCGAAGTGAGTTTCCGGATGTTCGTACATCACCCACATGATTTTCGCGGCATCCATCGGTGAGCCACCGCCCAGCGCGATGATGACATCCGGTTTGAAGCTGTTCATCTGCTCAGCACCTTTACGCACGATGCTCAGCGTCGGGTCAGCTTCAACTTCGAAGAACACTTCCGTTTCAATGCCGTGTGATTTCAGCACGCGGGTAACCTGGTCGGCATAGCCGTTATTGAACAGGAAGCGGTCAGTGACGATAAAGGCACGTTTCGCGCCATCCGTTGCCACTTCTTCCAGCGCAATTGGCAGTGAACCCCGACGGAAGTAGATGGATTTAGGAAGTTTATGCCACAACATATTCTCAGCTCGCTTGGCGACAGTTTTGGTATTGATCAGATGTTTTGGACCGACGTTCTCTGAAATAGAGTTTCCGCCCCACGAACCACAACCCAGCGTCAGAGACGGCGCCAGTTTAAAGTTGTAGAGGTCGCCGATACCGCCCTGCGAGGCGGGGGTGTTGATCAGAATACGCGCGGTTTTCATTTTGTCGCCGAAGTAGTGTACGCGTTCGGTCTGGTTGTCCTGATCGGTATAGAGACAGGAGGTGTGGCCGATACCGCCCATGGCGACCAGTTTTTCTGCTTTCGCGACCGCATCCTGGAAATCTTTCGCCCGATACATCGCAAGGGTTGGTGAGAGTTTTTCATGAGCGAACGGCTCAGACTCATCCACCAGCTTCACTTCGCCAATCAGAATCTTAGTGCTCGGTGGCACGCTGATACCGGCCATCTCCGCAATTTTGAACGCTGGCTGGCCTACGATAGCCGCATTCAGGCCGCCGTTTTTCAGAATAATATTCTGCACCGCACTCAGTTCGGCACCCTGCAGCATATAACCGCCGTGGCTGGCGAAACGTTCACGCACCGCGTCATAGACTGAATCGACCACAATCACCGATTGTTCAGAGGCGCAGATAACCCCGTTATCAAAGGTTTTCGACATCAGAATCGACGCAACCGCACGTTTCAGATCGGCGGTTTCATCAATCACGACTGGCGTATTACCCGCACCGACACCAATCGCAGGTTTACCGGAGCTGTAAGCCGCTTTCACCATGCCCGGACCGCCAGTGGCGAGAATCAGGTTGATGTCAGGGTGGTGCATCAGTTGATTGGACAGCTCAACGGAAGGTGCGTCGATCCAGCCGATAATATCTTTTGGCGCACCGGCAGCCACCGCCGCCTGCAGCACGATATCTGCAGCTCTGTTGGTCGCATCTTTGGCGCGTGGATGAGGAGAGAAGATGATGCCGTTACGGGTTTTAAGACTGATTAATGCTTTGAAGATGGCGGTTGAAGTGGGGTTGGTCGTCGGGACGATACCGCAAATCAGGCCAATAGGTTCGGCGATGGTAATGGTGCCGAAAGTATCATCCGTGGCTAACACACCACAGGTTTTTTCATCTTTATAAGCGTTGTAGATATATTCTGAAGCAAAATGGTTTTTGATCACTTTGTCTTCGACGATGCCCATACCGGATTCGGCAACGGCCATCTTGGCAAGCGGGATTCGGGCGTCTGCGGCGGCGAGGGCGGCGGCACGGAAGATAGCGTCGACCTGTTGTTGAGAAAAGTTGGCATATTCACGCTGGGCTTTTTTTACACGTTCAACCAGTGCATTAAGTTCGGCGACATTGGTTACGGCCATGGTGTTCTCCTGAAGGAAGTTAAACTTTTTTAGTAAACAATCCTGCGCCATGAGTATAGTCACGTTGCCATAAGGCGCTGGACTGGATTAGAACGCCCGGATTTTCAACTGTTTACTGAACTAGTCTTCTGTTGCAGTCAGTGAGGTTTTCTTCGCTGACGCTAATACTTCCGTTGCGAAAAGATTACCTGGTTTGGGGTAGGGCAATTTTGATGCAGATCAATTTAACCGCAAGCTGACACCTTTCAGCTCCCCTTTGCGCCCTTTGTTTATCAAATTGGTTACCTCTTCACGTCATCAGCCTGGTAGCGGCTAAATCCAGTCACTTTTTAATCTCTGGGGTAAAGCGCTGGATGCTCCGTCATTCAACAGTATAAATAGCTGAGTCAGCATCTGGCGTCCGTGCCTGTTTTCACATACATTAGGCGCGTTTTCCCCCCCTGTAGTACGGAGTAAAGTCGTGAACCCTGCGCTGTTAGATTTATCAGGCTATATAAAATTTTTTGTCGGGCTTTTTGCGCTGGTCAATCCGGTGGGAATTATTCCGGTCTTCATCAGCATGACCCGTTATCAGGGGGTGGCTGAGCGTAACAAAACCAACCTCACTGCCAATCTGGCGGTTGCTATTATTCTCTGGACGTCACTGTTCCTTGGGGATGCGATTCTGCATGTGTTTGGCATCTCGATTGACTCCTTCCGCATCGCGGGTGGGATCCTGGTCGTCACCATTGCGATGTCGATGATCAGCGGCAAGCTGGGCGAAGATAAGCAGAATAAGCAGGAGAAGTCAGAAACGGCGATTCGTGAAAGTGTGGGGGTTGTGCCGCTGGCGTTGCCTCTGATGGCGGGGCCGGGTGCTATCAGCTCGACCATTGTCTGGAGCACCCGCTACCACAGCTGGATAAATCTGCTGGGGTTCACTCTGGCGATTGCGATCTTTGCATTCTGCTGCTGGTTACTCTTTCGGGCCGCGCCGTTAATGGTGCGTATTCTTGGCCAGACCGGTATCAACGTCATTACGCGTATTATGGGTCTGTTACTGATGGCACTGGGCATCGAATTTGTTGTCACCGGCATGAAGTCCATTTTTCCCGGCTTACTCAATTAAACGCTCACTTATTTCAGAGAGTGAAGTGAAATAATGATCCGTAATGGTGCAGGAGGGGCATTTTATGCACCATTACGATGCAATTATTCGTTGTGCTTAACAGAATCAGGCAATTATAAATTTCATTACTGCGCGCTGGCTCACAGACTTTTTTTTGCAAAATAATGTCACTATTTTCACACGATATTCTGCTCTCTATTTTCGTGTAAGCCTCACAAACTGCCAGAATAATCACGCTATCTTAAATTTCATCACGCTGAAGCCAGATTCCCCAATATAAGTGCCAAAAAAGAGGCTGTTTGTCGCTGCTTTCCGCTCTTAAGAGGGGTTTCCAGCTAAATAGTCTATTTTTCATATCGATATGATATTTTCAGGACGAAAATTAACACTTCCGCTGCCTGACTTCTCATGATAAAAGAGAATTAGTTAACATTTTAGCTATTTTGCTTTGGCGCGCCTTCACGGCTTCTGATAATTTTTGGCCCAACGTAAAATTTTTTCTCCGAAAGCCCAAAGTGAGAACGCTTTTTGCTTAAGCCTGTCGGGATACTTAATTTAAGGTTGGCGTTTCGCATGATTGGGATGAAGAATTTGCAGCAGCAGCGGTCAAAACTCGCAGTCGTTTTATTAATGGCTTTTTCGCCGGCCTATGCCGCCACGGTGCCGCCGGGCACAACACTGGCCGCGCAGCAACAGATTGTGATCAATAACGGCAGTGAAGTCTCCTCGCTGGATCCGCATAAAACCGAAGGCGTGCCGGAATCCAATATTATTCACAACCTGCTGGACGGCCTGGTCAATACCGATAACAGCGGACAGGTCGTTCCTGGCGTCGCTAAAAGCTGGGAAAACCCGCAACCCACCGTCTGGATTTTTAATCTGCGGGAGGATGCGAAGTGGAGCAACGGTGAGCCGGTTACCGCCGCTGATTTCGTCTACAGCTGGCGCCGTCTGGTGGACCCGACAACCGCGTCGCCTTACTCCAGCTATCTGCAGGCAGCCCATTTTGCCAATATTGATGCCATCCTTGCTGGCAAAGCGTCACCCGATCAGCTGGGCGTGAAGGCGCTGGATGCCCATCGGCTGCAAATTACCCTGAGTGAGCCGGTGCCTTACCTGGTGGCGATGTTAGCGCATACGGCGATGAAGCCGGTTTATGCGCCAGCCATTAAGCAGTGGGGCGAAGCCTGGACCCGCCCGGGTCACTACATCGGCAACGGCGCCTACACGCTGAGCGACTGGGTAGTGAATGAAAAAATTGTCGTGAAGCGTAATCCTCGCTACTGGGATAATGCGCACACCGTGATTGAACAGGGGACATTCCTGCCGATCGCCTCTGAAAACAGCGATATCAATCGCTACCGCAGCGGCGGCACGGATATTACCAACAGTGCGGTGCCACCAGAGATGTTTGGCAAGCTGCGCAAAGAGCTGGGCGATGAAGTGAAGGTCAGCCCGCTGCTCTGCACCTTCTACTACGAGATTAATAACAAAAAGCCGCCGTTTACCGATGCGCGGGTGCGTGCCGCGCTGAAGATGACCCTCGATCGCGAGGTGATTGCCAATAAGATCATGGCCCAGGGGCAGATTCCGGCTTACAGCCTGACGCCGCCTTTTACCGCCGGTATCAAACTCACGCCACCTGCCTGGTTCACCTGGACGCAGGCGCAGCGTAATGAAGCCGCGAAGAAGCTGCTGGCAGAGGCCGGCTTTGATGCTGCCCATCCGCTGACCTTTACGCTGCTCTACAACACTTCCGATCAGAACAAACGGCAGGCGATTGCGGCCGCGTCGATGTGGCAGAAAAACCTGGGTGCTAAGGTGACGCTGCAGAATCAGGAGTGGAAAACCATGCTGGAGACCCGTCATCAGGCGCAGTATGACGTGGTGCGCGCCACCTGGTGTGCTGACTACAATGAACCCTCAACCTTCCTGAACATGCTGATCAGCAACGCCTCGATCAACACCGCGTTTTACAGCAGCGCGACCTTTGATCGTCTGATGGCGGAGACGCTGACGGCGGGCAGCGAGGCGCAGCGCGCCAGCCTGTATCAGCAGGCTGAAACACAACTCGACAAAGACTCACCAATTGTGCCAGTTTACTACCGCGTAAGTGTGCGCCTGGTGAAGCCCTGGGTTGGCGGCTTCACGGGCAAAGACCCGCAGGACATGACAGACCTGAAGTACTATTTCATCAAAAAACACTGATCTGATCGCCCGTTCGGCGAGACAGTCGGAAAGCGCATCAGCAAACAGACCTTTTTTTGGGGTCAATCTCCCTGGTAACAGGCCAGGGAGCCCGCAGACGGGGGACGCCGGGGCAGAGCATCGCCACGGTGACGATAATAAAACTGGAGTGTAATAATGAACAACATCACGAAAAAAAGCCTGATTGCAGCGGGCGTTTTCGCCGCAGTGAGTGCGCTGGCAGGGAATGCGGCTTTCGCAGCAACGGTGCCTGCAGGCGTTGAGCTGGCCGCTAAACAGGAGCTGGTTCGCGGCAATGGCGATGAAGTGCAGTCGCTCGATCCGCACAAAATTGAAGGTGTTCCGGAAGACAACGTGGCTCGTGATCTTTACGAAGGTCTGCTGGTCAATGACAGCAACGGTAAACCGATTCCGGCCGTAGCGGAAAGCTATGAAAATAAAGATTTCAAAGTGTGGACTTTCCACTTACGTAAAAATGCCAAATGGTCCAATGGCGAGCCGGTCACCGCGCAGGACTTCGTCTACAGCTGGGAGCGTCTGGTCGATCCTAAAACCGCCTCACCGTATGCCAGCTATCCGCAGTATGGTCATATCCTGAACGTTGATGACATCATCGCCGGTAAAAAACCCATTACCGATCTGGGCGTCAAAGCCATTGATGATCACACGCTGGAAGTCACCCTGAGTGAGCCGGTTCCCTATTTTGATAAGCTGCTGATTAACTCCGTCATGTCACCGGTTTACAAACCGGCGATTGAGAAATTTGGCGATCAGTGGACGCAGCCGCAGAACTGGGTCGGCAACGGTGCCTTTAAGCTTGAAGCGCACGTGATTAACGAACGTATCACCCTGGTGCGTAACCCGAACTACTGGGACAATGAGCATACGGTGCTGAACAAAGTCACCTTCCTGCCGATCAGTTCAGAAGTCAGTGACGTTAACCGTTACTTCTCCGAGAACGGCAGCGACATGACCTATAACAACCTGCCAATTGAGCTGTTTAAAAAGCTGCAGCGTGACAACGGTAAAGAGCTGCACGTCGATCCATATCTCTGCACCTATTACTACGAAATCAACAACCAGAAAGCGCCATTCACCGATCCGCGCGTGCGCGCTGCCCTGAAGCTGGGTCTGGATCGTGACATCATGGTGAATAAAGTGCTGGCGCAGGGCCAGAAACCTGCCTATAGCTACACGCCACCAGCGACCGACGGCATGGACATTCTGCCGCCAGACTGGTTCAAATGGTCACAGGACAAGCGTAATGCCGAGGCGAAAAAGCTGCTGGCCGAAGCGGGCTACACCGCCGACAAACCGCTGACCTTTAACCTGCTCTATAACACCTCCGATCTGCACAAGAAGCTGGCAATTGCCGCCTCGTCGATCTGGAAGAAAAATATCGGCGTGAACATCAAGCTGGAAAACCAGGAGTGGAAAACCTTCCTGGATACCCGTCATCAGGGTAACTACGATGTTTCCCGTGCGGCATGGTGTGCGGACTACAATGAACCGACTTCCTTCCTGAACACCATGCTGTCCAACAGCAGCAGTAACACCTCGCACTATAAGAGCGATGCGTTTGACAAAGTGATTCGCGACGCGATTAAGGCCCCGGATGCTAAAGCCCGTGCAGCTGACTATCAGCAGGCCGAGCAGATCATGGATAAAGACAGCACCATCGTCCCGGTTTACTACTACGTGAACACCCGTCTGGTGAAACCTTATGTCGGCGGTTATACCGGTAAAGATCCACTGGATAAAACGCTCGATAAAAACTTCTACATCATCAAACACTAATAGCATTCAGGCTATCAGCAGTGGCGGCGCGTCTGGCGCCGCCTTTTACTTTTTTTTATATGTTGTGAAGCAACAGCCTGGTAGGTACGGCAATGTTAAAATTCATCCTGCGTCGCTTGCTTGAAGCGCTCCCGACGCTGTTCGTCCTGATTACCATCTCCTTCTTTATGATGCGACTGGCACCCGGCAGCCCGTTTACTGGCGAGCGCACCCTGGCACCGGAAGTGATGGCCAACATTGAGGCGAAATATCACCTCAACGATCCTATCGGTAAGCAGTATGTCGATTACCTGGTGCAGCTGGCGCACGGCGACTTCGGCCCATCCTTTAAATACAAAGATTATTCGGTCAACTACCTGGTCGCGCATGCGTTCCCGGTCTCGGCCAAACTTGGGCTGGCCGCGTTTCTGCTGGCGGTGGTACTTGGCGTCACGGCCGGAGTTATCGCTGCGCTCAAACAGAACAGCTTGTGGGATTTTGCGGTGATGGGGGTGGCAATGACCGGCGTGGTGATACCCAGCTTCGTGGTCGCGCCGTTGCTGGTTCTGCTGTTCGCCATCACCCTGAAGTGGCTGCCGGGCGGCGGCTGGAATGGTGGGCAGTGGAACTACATGCTGCTGCCGATGGTGGCGCTGTCGCTGGCTTACATCGCCAGTATCGCGCGTATCACCCGTGGATCGATGATTGAAGTGATGCACTCCAACTTTATCCGCACCGCGCGCGCCAAAGGCTTACCGCTGCGCCGCATTGTAATGCGTCATGCGCTGAAACCGGCGCTGCTGCCGGTGATCTCCTATATGGGACCGGCATTTGTCGGCATCATCACCGGGTCGATGGTGATTGAGTCGATCTACGGTCTGCCGGGCATCGGTCAGCTGTTTGTGAACGGCGCGCTGAACCGTGACTACTCACTGGTGATGAGCCTGACCATTCTGGTGGGTTTGCTGACCATCGTATTTAACGCGATTGTTGACGTGCTCTATGCCGTTATCGATCCCAAAATTCGTTACTGATTGCGGAGTTCGCCATGATGTTAAGTAAGAAAAACAGCGAAGCTCTTGATGCGTTCAGTGAGAAGCTGGAAGTAGAAGGGCGTAGTCTCTGGCAGGACGCGCGTCGTCGTTTTATTCATAACCGCGCTGCCTCCATCAGCCTGCTGGTGCTGTTCCTGATCACCCTGTTCGTGATCTTTGCGCCGATGCTGGCGCAGTTCACTTACGACGATACCGACTGGGCCATGATGTCCTCGCCGCCCGATACCACCTCTGGTCACTGGTTCGGCACCGATTCTTCGGGTCGTGACCTGCTGGTGCGTGTGGCTATCGGTGGCCGTATCTCGCTGATGGTGGGCGTGGCTTCTGCGCTGATCGCGGTGATTGTCGGGACGCTCTATGGCTCGATTGCTGGCTATCTCGGCGGTAAAACAGACTCGGTGATGATGCGTATTCTGGAAATCCTTAACTCCTTCCCGTTTATGTTCTTCGTGATCCTGCTGGTGACCTTCTTTGGTCGCAATATCCTGCTGATTTTTGCCGCCATCGGTATGGTTTCGTGGCTCGATATGGCGCGTATTGTGCGCGGCCAGACGCTGAGCCTGAAGCGCAAAGAGTTTATCGAAGCGGCCCATGTGGGTGGGGTATCGACCTGGAAAATCGTGGTGCGCCACATCGTGCCGAACGTGCTGGGCGTGGTAGTGGTTTACGCCTCGCTGCTGGTGCCGAGCATGATCCTGTTTGAATCCTTCCTGAGCTTCCTGGGCCTGGGTACGCAGGAGCCGCTGAGTAGCTGGGGCGCACTTCTCAGCGACGGGGCAAACTCGATGGAAGTGTCGCCGTGGCTGCTGCTCTATCCGGCAGGTTTCCTGGTAGTCACGCTGTTCTGTTTCAACTTTATCGGCGATGGCCTGCGTGATGCCCTCGACCCGAAAGATCGTTAAGGAGTTTCCCGATGACTATTCATGAATTCCAGCCAGCAATGGCGGCCCGCGCGGGAAGCGAACAGCTACTTACGGTCAAAGATTTACGCGTTACCTTTGGCACGCACGATGGTGATGTTACCGCCGTTAACGATCTGAACTTCTCGCTGCGCGCCGGTGAGACGCTGGGCATTGTCGGTGAGTCCGGTTCCGGCAAATCACAAACCGCCTTTGCCCTGATGGGGCTGCTGGCGAAAAATGGCCGCATTGGCGGTTCGGCGATGTTCAATGGCAAAGAGATCCTGAATCTGCCCGAGAACAAGCTCAATAAACTGCGCGCCGAACAGATTGCGATGATTTTCCAGGACCCGATGACCTCGCTGAACCCCTATATGCGGGTGGGCGAGCAGCTGATGGAAGTGCTTAAGCTGCATAAAGGGATGAACAACGCGCAGGCGTTTGAAGAGTCGGTGAGAATGCTGGATGCGGTGAAAATGCCGGAAGCGCGCAAGCGGATGAAGATGTATCCGCATGAGTTCTCCGGCGGTATGCGTCAGCGCGTCATGATCGCCATGGCGCTGCTGTGCCGTCCCAAACTGCTGATTGCCGACGAGCCGACCACCGCGCTGGATGTTACCGTCCAGGCGCAGATTATGACGCTGCTCAACGACCTGAAGCGCGAGTTCAACACCGCCATTATCATGATCACCCACGATCTGGGTGTGGTGGCAGGGATCTGCGACAAAGTGCTGGTGATGTATGCCGGACGCACCATGGAGTATGGCCGTGCCCGCGATGTCTTTTATCAGCCGTCACATCCTTACTCGATTGGTCTGCTTAATGCGGTGCCGCGTCTGGATGCGGAAGGGGAAAGCCTGACGACGATTCCGGGTAATCCACCCAACCTGCTGCGTCTGCCGCAGGGCTGCCCCTTCCAGCCGCGTTGCCCGCACGCTATGGATATCTGCACCCAGGCACCACCGCTGGAACCCTTTGGCGAAGGCCGTCTGCGCGCCTGCTTTAAGCCGGTGGAGGAGTTAGTATGAGCACCGTAGCTGAAAAAAGAGTGTTACTGGAAATCGCCGACCTCAAGGTGCATTTCGACATCAAAGATGGCAGGCAGTGGTTCTGGCAGCCATCAAAAACCCTGAAAGCAGTCGATGGTGTCAGCCTGCGTCTGTATGAGGGGGAAACCCTGGGCGTGGTAGGCGAGTCTGGCTGTGGTAAATCGACCCTGGCGCGCGCCATTATCGGGCTGGTGAAGGCGACCGAAGGTCGGGTCGCCTGGTTAGGCCGTGATCTGCTGGGGCAAAGTGAAGAGGAGTGGCGCAAGGCGCGAAGCGATATCCAGATGATATTCCAGGATCCGCTGGCGTCGCTGAACCCGCGTATGACCATCGGCGATATTATCGCAGAGCCACTGCGTACCTATCATCCAAAAATGGCGCGTCAGGAAGTGAAAGACCGCGTTAAAAATATGATGATGAAGGTGGGGCTGCTGCCTAACCTGATTAACCGCTATCCGCACGAGTTCTCGGGCGGTCAGTGTCAGCGTATCGGTATCGCCCGCGCGCTGATTCTGGAGCCAAAGCTGATTATCTGTGATGAGCCGGTCTCCGCACTGGACGTCTCAATTCAGGCCCAGGTGGTTAACCTGTTGCAGCAGCTGCAGCGTGAAATGGGCTTATCGCTGATCTTCATTGCGCACGATCTGGCGGTGGTGAAACATATCTCTGACCGGGTGCTGGTAATGTATCTGGGGCATGCGGTGGAGTTGGGCACCTACAAAGAGGTCTACAGCAATCCTCAGCATCCTTATACCCGTGCGCTGATGTCCGCGGTGCCGATCCCCGATCCGGACAAGGAGAAGAACAAGCAGATTCAGCTGCTGGAAGGGGAGCTGCCGTCGCCGATCAATCCGCCATCAGGCTGCGTGTTCCGCACCCGTTGTCCGATTGCCGGTCCGGAGTGTGCGAAAACCCGGCCGCTGCTGGAAGGCAGCTTCAATCACGCGGTCTCCTGTCTGAAAGTCGACCCGCTATAATGCAAAACGCCGGGCAATCGCCCGGCGTTTTCTTATCAAATCTGACGCTTACTCACGCCACAGGATATGACAGAGTTTGTGGTCTTTCTCGCGGCACAGCAGCACGCGAGCAAAGACGTCGGTGATCGGTTCACCGTCCGCTTCACCCAGCCCAATCACCACCTCGGCGAAGAAGTCCGGGTTCAGATCGAAATCGACATGATCTTTCCAGTCTTCAGAGGGATCGAACAGCTCTGCGCCACCGCGCTCTTCGAACTGCAGATTGAAGAGAATGACGTCTGCCGGATCAAGATTGTCGACGGCCAGTTCGAGAAAAATATCGTAGGCTTGTTCCAGCGTTTCATCTTCGGTAAGGCGATTATTTAAATCCATAGTCTGTCCTGTCGGCCTGCGGCCATTTACACAATCTGGCTCGTTTTACAGTAAAGGACTGAAGAAGTAAAACAGTCGTTCGACGATGCGTTGCCACCAGGCACGTTTTGCCCAGCGCTTGCCATCCAGCAGGCGGGAACGGGCGATATAGTCATCCTGCACACAGGCGAGATCGCTGCCAAAACCCGCATCATCAACCACCAGCGTCACTTCAAAATTCAGCCATAAACTGCGCATATCGAGGTTCACGGTTCCCACCAGGCTCAGTTGTCCGTCGACCAGCACGCTTTTGGTGTGCAGCAGGCCATCTTCAAACTGATAAATTTTCACGCCCGCTTCCAGCAACTCACTGAAGAAGGAGCGGCTGGCCCAGCCAACCAGCAGCGAGTCATTGTGACGTGGCACAATCACGCTGACATTGACGCCACGCTGCGCCGCCGTACAGATAGCATGCAGCAGATCGTCGCTCGGCACTAAGTAGGGCGTGGTCATGATCAACTGTTCACGCGCCGAATAGACCGCAGTCAGCAGCGCCTGATGGATCATATCTTCCGGGAAGCCGGGGCCGGAGGCGATCACCTGCACGGTGTGACCGCTCTCCTGTTCAAACGGCATAATGTTGCGATCGGGCGGCGGCGGTAAAATGCGTTTGCCGGTCTCTATCTCCCAGTCGCAGCTGAAAACAATCCCCATCGCGGTGGCCACCGGGCCTTCCATTCGCGCCATCAGGTCAATCCACTGACCGACACCCGCGCTCTGTTTAAAGAAGCGGGGATCGACCAGGTTCATGCTGCCGGTATAAGCGATGTAGTTATCAATGAGTACGATTTTGCGGTGCTGACGCAGATCCATCCGTCGCAGGAAGACGCGCAGCAGGCTGACCTGCAACGCTTCCACCACATCGATTCCGGCATTACGCATCATGCCGACCCAGGGACTGCGGAAAAAGGTAACACTGCCCGCAGAGTCCAGCAGCAGACGGCAATGAACGCCCCGGCGTGATGCCGCCATCAGCGATTCCGCCACTTCATCCGCCAGACCGCCGGGATGCCATATATAGAACACCATCTCAATGTTGTGGCGAGCCAGCTGGATATCACGAATCAACGCCTGCATCACGTCGTCGGCGCTGGTGAGCAGCTGCAACTGGTTGCCCTTAACCCCGGCGATGCCCTGACGATGGTAGCAAAGCTCAAACAGCGAACGCGCAACGTCGCTGTGTTCGGTGGCAAAAATTTCACGGCACTGCTTAAGGTCAGTAAGCCAGCGGGCAGTGGATGGCCACATGGTGCGGGCGCGCTCCGCACGACGTTTACCCAGATGGAGTTCGCCAAAAGAGAGATAAGCGATAATCCCTACCAGCGGCAGAATATAGATAACCAGTAGCCAGGCCATCGCGGATGTCACTGCCCGTCGCTTCATCAATACGCGCAGCGTAACCCCGGCGATCAGCAGCCAGTAACCAAACACCAGCAACCAGCTGATCAGGGTATAAAAAGTGGTCATAAAGTGGACATCCCGTTCGCGCTTTCGTCCGGCAAGTTTACGTGCAGATGACGGCTAACGGAACCCTTTATCCCGGACATCCTCGATGAAGGATCCGATTTGGCATTACCGCAGAGATCTCTATAATGCCCTCGCGTATATCTCGTGTGTATGACGTCAGAGAGGAAGTGATGAAACGAAGCAGAAATGAAGTGGCGCGCTGGAGAATGTTACGGCAGGTGCATCGCCGCCGCTCGCGCTGGCTGGAAGGGCAGTCGCGGCGGTATAAGCGTATCCACTGCATTCGCCATCAGCTGGCACAACAGCAGCGTCGTTCGATTCTGTTTATTACGCAGATAATATAGCGAAAGCCCGGTGAATTCAGCCTGTCGGACAAAGCAGGCTATTCAGACTTCAAATCAGGCTTCAAAAAAAACCGATTCTGCCATCGCCCGTCGCGCTATCAGGTGCTCCTGATGCGACGCGCCACGATCGCTGACTTCGCGCATCAGACATTCCATTGAGCTGCCCAGCTCAGTCGGCCTGTGGTAACCCACACGATCGTACCATTCGTAAGACCACTGACGCGATTTACGCTGATAATAGACAGTGAGCCACACTGAGCAATTAGCAGGGTAACCACTCATTACTTCTATTTTGGGGTCTACAATAGAAAGGAGCCGGGATAACAGCGGGTCGAGCAATGTAAGGGACTGGCCAGAATAAGTTTTATGCATAATGTGCCCGCGACTGTGCTGTGCATCCATTCAGAGGTTCAACTCACAAGGGGTAAATGTAGACAGCTCTGCGAGATAATTCCTCTTTAATACTAAAAAAAGGACGGAAAGATCATTTTTTAATAGTAAAACAGGTCATGCAGGCGCGGACTAAAGAGGAAATATTAACAGGATAAAAACAGCAGGCTAAAAAGTTGTACAACTTTACATTGTTGTAATGTGCTGTTATTTATGGATTTGTTCTCATTGAAACGTGACAATCTGATTTTTTAACCTAAATATCTGTACAGATAGCTCGTTGTTGTATAACTTTATCGCATCGGTTAGTAATCTTAAATGAATCCTATGAGGGTCAACCATGCAGACTAACGTTCGTATTCCCGCTTCAGTCTCTGACATCTCCGCGTATTTACATAGCGCCGCGCAGCCATCACAACAGGCCATTCTTGGCTCCGTCGTGACGGAAATTATCAGTTCGGGTCGTAGTCTGAATCGTAAAGCGATCTGCTCAAAACTGATCGGCCGTTTACAGCATGTCACCAGCCCGGAAGAAGAACAGCACTATCATGCGCTGATTGGCCTGATTCTGGATCGCGGTTAACTCATCGCTGAAAATAGCCAGTGGCGGGATATTAAAGAGCGTGTATTACTGAAAGACCAGGCCGGTTTACTGCCGGTTTATTATCAATGTCGTTCAGAACAACGCTTTAATTTAATAAGATCAGTTGGTCGCTGCGTTTATTCGCGAGGCAGAATATTCAGACCGGCCGGTCGCTGCGACAGGGAGTGATGTGCTGCTCTGTCGCAATGAAACCTCAGGTCTGATTAACCAGCGAGACGTTGTGTCGTCATCATCAGCGTTACGTTCACCAGCTGCAGTGCCGCCGCCAGCACGATCAGCATGACAATCCACTGCTTTTTATTACGCCAGCCCTGAGTTCGCCAGAGATAAACCGCGCTGCCGATCAGTAAAGCGATAATGGCCAGTAGCCCCAGAATGATTATCTGCATCTTTCCTCTCTTGAACGATCAAAATAAAAATGGCTTCTGTGCCAGGCACAGAAGCCATTTTCAATGCTGAGTCACGATCAGAAGACGCGTTTAAACGGCTTAACCGAAACCTGCTTATAGACGCCCGCGGCGAAGTAGGGATCATCCTGTGCCCAGGATTGTGCTTCTTCTAATGACGGGAATTCAGCAATCACGGTTGAGCCGGTAAAGCCCGCTACACCAGGATCGTTGCTGTCGACAGCAGGCATTGGGCCTGCAATGATCAGGCGTCCCTCTTCCTGCAGCAGTTTGAGCCGTGCCAGATGGGCAGGGCGCACGGCGTTACGTTTTTCCAGTGAATCTGCAGTATCTTCTGCATAAATGACGTAAAGCACTAAGGAACTCCCATTAACCAGAATTTCGCAACACGTTAAGGGATTGCCTCTCAGAGTGCAAACGAAACCTCAGAGTGGTTAATGGCTCAGCATAAAGGGCTAAAAAGCGCTTTTCTTCAGGCGGGATGGCGGGAGTTATTGAAACTGATTGCTATTTGCATTTAAAATCGCTGCTTCATTCAATCACTGCGACTGTTATGACCACGCTGACTATGCCATTACCTAAACGCACGCCTGTCTCCATGTTGTTGTCTGTTGCTTTGCATGGGGCCGTGATAGCCGGAATTCTGTATGCTTCATTCCAGCAGGTGATTGAGGTGCCCAAAGCGTCGCAGCCCATCAGCGTTACCATGGTTGCCCCTGAAGTTCAGCCTGAGCCTGCACCGGCCATCGTGGAGCCGCCAGCGCCACAGCCAGAACCTCAGCCAGAACCTGAACCGGTGCCGGAACCTCAGCCCGTGCCCGAACCGCCGAAAGCGGAGCCGGTGCCGATTCCCAAACCTGAGCCTAAGCCAAAGCCCAAACCGAAACCAGAGCACAAGCGGGAGCAGCCTAAACGCGAGGTGAAGCCGCGTCAGGAGAGCAAACCGCAGGCCGATCCGTTTAAGCAGGAAGCCCCGGCGACGCAGAACAAACCGACCACGGCGCCAAAATCTACGCCGTCACCCACCTCATCGGCCTCAACCGGCCCAAAAGCTCTTACCGTGAGTAAACCTGGTTATCCTCAGCGCGCGCTGGCATTGCGGATAGAAGGACGGGTGCGGGTGAAGTTTGATGTGGATAGTGACGGACGAGTGGATAACATCCAGATCCTCTCTGCTCAGCCGAGCAATATGTTTGAGCGGGGCGTTAAGCAGGCGATGAAAACCTGGCGCTATGAGAAAGGAAAGCCAGGGCAGGGTCTGACCATGAATATCGTGTTTAAGATTAATGGTGGGGCCAGCCTGGAATAAAGCGTCAGGTCAGGCTGAAACAGCCTGACCTGTTTTTCATTCGCCGGGTTGCTGGTTGGCACGACCGGCTGGCAGAGGACGGGAATTGCCCTCATTGTCGACCGCCACATAAATAAACACCGCTTCCGTCGCAATGTAAGTTTGTCCAATCGGCTCAGACGACACTTTTTTTATCCACACTTCCACATTAATCGTCATGGAACTGTTGCCGGTACGAAGACAGCTCGCATGACAGCTCACCACATCGCCCACTGCGACGGGCTTCATAAATGACATGCCGTCGACGCGAACCGTCACCACGCGTCCTTCAGCGATCTCTTTCGCCAGGATAGCGCCACCCATATCCATCTGTGACATCAGCCAGCCACCAAAAATATCGCCGTTGGCGTTGGTATCTGCTGGCATGGCGAGCGTACGCAGCACCATTTCGCCTTTCGGCAATGTATGTTTTTCGCCCATTGCTTCCACTTCTATGCACGTGAATGCTAAAAAATGCCCGGCGGACCGGGCAGATGATTATTTTTGTTCCTGCTGCGGCATCTGTCGCCAGATATAAAGCCCGCTGAGCAGGGTAAACAGTAAGGTCAGACCGGAGAGACCGAACACTTTAAAGTTAACCCAAAACGCCTGAGATAACCAAAAGGCGACATAGATGTTTACCAGGCCGCAGATAAAGAAGAACAGCGCCCAGGCAACATTGAGCCGGCGCCAGATTGCGTCGGGCAGCTGCAGCTCTTTGCCCAGCATGCGCTGAATCAGCGTCTGCTCCATAAACCACTGGCTGTAGAGCAGGGCGGCGGCAAACAGGCTGTAGATAACCGTGACTTTCCACTTAATGAACTCATCGTTGTGGAACACCAGCGTCAGGGTGCCAAAAACCGCCACCAGCACAAAGGTGAAAATCGTCATCTTTTCCAGCTTGCGATAGAGCACCCAACTGACAACCAGCGCCAGACCGGTCGCGACAATCAGCGCGCCCGAGGCGACAAAAATGTCATACAGCTTGTAGAAGATGAAAAAGACCACCAGGGGAAGAAAGTCGAGTAGCTGCTTCATAGTTTTTCCATTCAGAGTTGGCTGCAAATGTGCCCGAAGGCACATCGTCAATCAACGTAACAGCATATAGAGCCGATAAAGATAGATGATCAACATCGCCGAAACCACATTGCCTGCCGCAGTGAAAATCACCGACGAGACATTCAGCGGTAAAACCGTCAGCGAAGAGAAGAACAGCATCACCACCACTTTGGCCAGCAGCCAGAGCAGAATCGCGGGGGCAATCAGCTTCACATTCTTCCACGCCATCCGCATGCTGGCCCGCATGGCGGCAAAGACACCCATCTTCTCACTGGCCACCATCACCGGAGCCAGCGACAGCAGAATCGTCAGCAGAATGCCTGGCACCACCAGCACCATAAAGCCCAGTTGCGCCACCAGCGTCATCAGGAAGGTGAGCAGCAGCAGCTTTGGCAGCAGCGGCGCTGAAGCACCAATCGCCCGCAACGCACTGACCCGCTGGCCGGAAGAGACCATCGGGATCAGATAGAGCATTCCGCCAAGCAGCAGCGTGTTCCCCATCAGCGCAGCGAAGGTGCTGGCCGCCGAGGCGCGCAGCAGCACCTGCTGCTGTTCCGGTGACATATTCTGCACCATCTCAAACAGCGAACCGGCGCTATCGTCACCCTGTTGCAGGAGGGCCATCTGATCGGCACCCGGCGTCAGCACATGCACCAGCATGACGGTGATAAAAGCGGCCAGCAGCGACATCAACAGCACCGTAGCCAGTTGATGGCGCGCGAAATTTCCTGTGTCACGGTATAACGAGCTTGCCGTGATAGACATGTACACTCCTTTGAGGAACCGGGTTAATTAACCCGGCGATTGTACATGTTCTGGCAGCTTGCTGGCACCCGCTGCGGCATAACTTTCTGTCATGACAGGTAAAGATGGAGAAAAAAGGGCGGGAAGACCATACCGGGCGCGGGCGCGATCGCAGGCTTCATTGTGGATACCCGCTTCGCCCGACATCGAAAATTCCCGACAGGGCGTCGGACGTTGTTCGTAAATTCCGCAGGAGACACAGCCGCCAATGTCGCCTTCAAGGGCAACGCAGCGCGGCGCGCGATCGTTCGTTCCACGCATATTGCGCATTAACAGGCTGAGCGGTTCGGTTAATGCGGTCGGCACCGGGCCGCCTGCATCATCGGCTTCGGCCCAGTAAAATGAGACGCGGAAATGGGCGCAGCAGGCGCCACAGCTGACACAAGGGTTAGTTATTTCACTCATTTGATCACCCGCCCCTCCCAGGGCATCGAACCAAAATCACCAGAGAAGATAAGCAAAATAGGCCTGGCGAAATTATTCAGCAAGGGGAATTTTGCTGCGCCAGCCCGAGCCGAAATTGATCTAAATCAATTCATTGTTTTTTAAGTAATTTATCTGAAGGGTACAGAGTGCAATTTTCTGTAAATCACGTTAAATATTTGCCAGCAAAAAGCGATGACGTTCGCGACATTAACATTAAGCAAAGGAGTGATGATGAAACTGGCAAAATGCGCGATGCTGCTGGCTCTGGCTTTTCCCCAACTGTCGATGGCCCACGAAGCAGGCGACTTCTTTATGCGTGCCGGTAGTGCCACCGTCCGGCCCACCGAAGGTTCCGATAATGTGTTAGGGATGGGCGAGTTCAGCGCATCCAACGACACGCAGCTGGGCCTGACTTTTACTTACATGGCAACCGACAACATTGGTGTCGAATTACTGGCCGCCACACCGTTCCGTCACAAAGTGGGCCTGGGCCCGACCGGAACACTGGCAACGGTACGCCAGTTACCGCCTACGCTGATGGCGCAGTACTACTTCTTTGACAGCAAGAGCAAAGCGCGTCCTTACGTTGGCGTGGGTATCAACTACACCACCTTTTACGATGCCGATTTCAATCAAACGGGCCGCGATGCGGGCCTGACCGATCTCAGCGTGAAGGATTCCTGGGGTGTGGCGGGTCAGGTCGGTCTGGATTATCAGATTAACCGTGACTGGATGCTGAATGCGTCGGTGTGGTACATGGATATTGATACGGAAGTGAAGTTTAAAGCGGGTGGCGAGCAGCAGAATATCAATATGCGCATCGATCCCTGGGTCTTCTTCTTCGGAGCAGGTTACCGTTTCTGATGATAAAGATGATAAAAAGGCCGCTGAATCAGCGGCCTTTTTTTGTCTGTTAAGACGTTATTTGATCTGCATATTGTTAACAACGGACTTCACGCCCGCCACGCTGCGCGTAACCTGAACGGCACGGTTAGCCATCTGTGGTGATGAAACAAAACCGCTCAGCTGAACTTTACCTTTAAAGGTTTCTACGTTGATTTCAGTTGATTTCAGCGAGTCATCTTTCAGCAGTTCACCTTTAACTTTTGTGGTCACCACAGTGTCATCAATATAGCCACCGGTTCCCTCTTTGGTTGCGGTTGGCGCACAGGCGCTCAGTGTCAGCGCAACCACGCCCGCCAGTACAGCACCTGTCAGCAGTTTAACGAATTTCATTGCTTTCTCTCCCTGTCACAAAATGGATGCGACGTTACCGTAACGGCGCATTGTCATTGTGGTGCAGATTTTGCAAAAAGGGCAAATGGGGGAATGAAAAAAAAGGAAACAAATCATGCCTTATCGCGCGATAAGGCATGCTGGCAGGATTAACGGCTGGCGGCTTTAAGACGGCTGACAAAGTTCTTCAGCTCGCTCAGCATCACCTCAGGCTCTGAATGATGTTTTTCGATGATTCTGACAATCGCAGAGCCGGAGATCGCGCCCGCAGCGCCCGCGGCGATCGCTTCCTTAACCTGTTCAGGCTCAGAGATACCAAAGCCCTGCAGCGGCGGGGCTGCATGGTATTCACGCAGCTTGTCGATCAGATGCTGCAACGGCAGGCTGGCGCGGTTTTCAGCACCGGTCACGCCCGCGCGCGACAGCAGGTAGGTGTAACCCCGTCCGTGTGAAGCGATCTCGCGCAGCAGCTCATCGCTGGCGTTAGGCGGACAGATGAAGATGGGTGCTATGCCATGACGCAGCGCCGCCTGACGGAAGGGCGCGGACTCTTCAACGGGCACATCCGCCACCAGCACCGAATCCACACCCGCCTCTGCACAACGGGCATAGAACTCATCCACACCGTTGGTGAAGACCAGATTGGCGTACATCAGCAATCCAATCGGCAGATCCGGATACTTACGGCGGATAGTGGCCAGCATTTCAAAGCATTGGCTGGTGTTGGTGCCCTCCGCAAAGGCGCGTAACGTCGCATTCTGGATGGTCGGGCCATCTGCAAGGGGATCTGAGAAGGGAATACCCAGCTCCAGTGCATCCGCGCCTCCTTCAACCAGGGCATCAATCACGCGCAGTGAAAGCTCTGGTGACGGATCGCCCAGCGTAACAAAAGGAACGAAAGCCCCTTCGTTATTCGCTGACAGACGCGTAAACAGTTGATTGTAACGTTCCATCAGATTTCTCCCTGCGCTGTCAAAATGTCATGAACGGTGAAAATATCTTTGTCGCCGCGGCCAGAGAGGTTGACCACAATCAACTGCTCTTTTTCCGGCTCGGCCTGAATCATTTTCATGGCGTGCGCCAGGGCGTGGGATGACTCCAGCGCCGGAATAATACCTTCATCGCGACAGAGCTGTTTAAAGGCGGCCAGCGCTTCGTTATCGGTGATGGAGACATATTCCGCACGACCAATGCTGTTCAGGTGCGCATGCTGCGGGCCTACCGACGGGAAGTCGAGGCCGGCAGAGATCGAGTAAGACTCCTCAATCTGGCCATCATGGGTCTGCATCATCGGCGATTTCATACCGAAGTAGATGCCGACGCGACCGTGCTTGAGCGGCGCGCCATGCTCGCCGGTCTCAATGCCGTGGCCCGCAGGCTCTACGCCGATCAGCTTCACGCTGGTCTCATCGATAAAGTCGGCAAACATGCCGATGGCGTTGGAGCCGCCGCCCACACAGGCGAGGATCGCATCGGGCAGACGACCCTCTCTTTCCAGAATCTGCTTTTTAGTCTCTTCGCCAATCATGCGCTGGAACTCACGCACAATCGTCGGGAAGGGATGCGGACCCGCTGCGGTGCCGAGCATATAGTGTGATGTCTCGTAGCTGCCAGACCAGTCGCGCAGTGCTTCATTACAGGCATCTTTCAGCGTGGCGGAGCCGCTGTGCACCGGGATCACTTCTGCGCCCATCAGACGCATACGGAAGACGTTGGGTGACTGACGCTCCACATCTTTTGCGCCCATATAGATGCGGCATTTCATGCCCAGCAGCGCACAGGCCAGCGCTGAAGCTACGCCGTGCTGACCCGCACCGGTTTCGGCAATAATTTCGTTTTTGCCCATGCGTTTGGCTAACAACGCCTGACCCAGCACCTGGTTGGTCTTGTGCGCGCCACCGTGCAGCAGATCTTCACGCTTAAGATAGAGGCGGGTTTTGGTGCCTTTAGTCAGGTTTTTGCACAGCGTCAGGGCGGTAGGCCGACCCGCATAGTTCTTCAGCAGGTCGGTAAACTCGGCCTGAAACTCAGGATCTTTCTGGGCGTCGACAAACGCCTGTTCCAGCTGGCGCAGGGCTGGCATCAGGATTTGCGGAACATACATTCCGCCAAATTCGCCAAAGTAGGGATTAAGTAACGTCATTTTTTATCTTCCTTTCTCGGGCCCACCGTTGAGCAGGCCAGGCAAATCAGTAGGCTCGCAGTGTCTGAAACACAGCGGCAATTTTACGGGCATCTTTGATGCCAGGCGCGCTTTCCACGCCAGAGTTGAAGTCCAGTCCGGCACAGCCGAGCTGCGCGGCTTCAACACAGTTATCCGCGCTCAGGCCACCGGCCAGCAGCACGTTGTTGAGCGTCTGCCCCTGCAACAGCGACCAGTCGAAACGCTGTCCGGTTCCGCCGTCGCCATTGTCAAACACATAACGGTCAACATGAGGCCAGTCGCGCGCCGGTAAGGTGCCTTCAATGCGCAGCGCCTTCCAGATTTGAATCTCTGCTGGCAGAGCCGCGCGCAGTTCAGCCACAAACGCCGGCGTCTCGTTGCCATGCAGCTGTACCGCAGAGAGTGAAAGTGCACCGGCTTGCGTGACAATGTCACTTATAGCGGCATTGCGGAACACGCCGACGTAGCGCAGCGGCGCCGCAGCGATAACGGTCTGCGCCGTAGCGGTGTCAATCTGGCGCGGGGAACCTTCCGCGAAGATCAGACCACCATAGATTGCCCCGGCTTCATAGGCGGCGCGCGCATCTTCGGCACGGGTCAGGCCGCACACTTTATTGCTGCCCAGCGTGACCCGACGCACCGCTGCGGTCAGGTCGGCTTCTTCCATCAGTGCAGAACCAATCAGGAAGCCGTTGGCAAAATGGCTCAGCTCGCGAATATCGGCATAGCTGTTAATGCCTGATTCGCTGATTACCGTGACGCCGTGCGACAGGCGCGGTGCCAGCTGACGCGTGCGGTTAAGATCGATAGAGAGGTCACGCAGATCGCGGTTGTTGATACCCACGACTTTGGCCTGCAGCGCGATAGCCCGCTCCAGTTCCTCTTCATTACTCACTTCAGTCAGAATGCCCATCTTCAGGCTGTGCGCCACGGCGGCCAACTGACGATACTGCTCATCATCCAGCACTGACAGCATCAGCAGAATCGCATCCGCCTGGTAGTAACGGGCCAGATAGATCTGATAAGGGTCGATGATAAAATCTTTGCACAGCACCGGCTGGGTGATGGCCGCGCTGACAATCGGCAGAAAGGCGAAGTCGCCCTGAAAATATTTCTCATCGGTCAGCACAGATACCGCGGAAGCGTAGTGGCGGTAGACCCCGGCAATGGCGGCTGGATCGAAATCCTCGCGAATAATGCCTTTCGAGGGAGAGGCCTTTTTACACTCCAGGATAAACGCGGTTCTTGCACCCTGCAGCGCGTCGTAGAAATGACGGCTGGCAGGTTCAATGCTGTTCTGAAAGGTAGAGAGAGGCTGCTGCTGCTGACGGGCTTCAACCCAAATCGCTTTGTCCTGAACAATTTTTTCTAACACGGTGCCTTTCATGATTATCCTCTTGCTGCCAGTGCGACGACACGCTCATAAGCCTGTCCGCTGCGGATGGCGTTAAGCGCCTGCTGTGCGTTTTCACGCAGATCTTCCTGACCGAATACTTTAAGCAACATCGCCACGTTGACGGCGACGGCCTCCTCATGGGCCTGCTGGCCATTACCCTGGAGTAAAGAGGTCAGAATGTCACGATTTTCTTCCGGCGTGCCGCCCGCCAGCGCCTCTTTGGGATGGAAGCCAAAACCAAAGTCCTCTGGCGAGAGCTGATAGCGTGTAATTTCACCTTCACGCAGTTCGGCCACATGAGTCACGTCGTGCAGCGCCACCTCATCCATTCCGCCACCGTGAACCACCGCCGCGCGCTGATAACCCAGCACTTTCAGCGTCTGGGCAATCGGCATCACCAGTTCCGGGCTGTAGACGCCAATCACCGCCAGTGGCGGGCGTGCCGGATTGATCAGCGGGCCCAGCACGTTAAACAGCGTACGGGTCTTAAGCTGCTGGCGGACCGGCATCGCGTGGCGAAAACCGGTGTGATACTGCGGCGCAAACAGGAAGCAGACATTCAGATCGTCCAGCGCCTGGCGCGCCCGGTCAGCGGGCATATCGAGATTGATGCCAAAGGCGGCCAGCAGATCGGAGGAGCCCGATTTGCTGGAGACGCTGCGGTTGCCGTGCTTCGCCACTTTCAGACCGCAGGTCGCGGCGACAAAGGCGCTGGCAGTCGAGATATTAATGCTGTTACTGCCATCGCCGCCGGTGCCCACAATGTCGGCAAACGCATAATCAGGGCGGGGAAAAGGTTTGGCATCTTCCAGCAGCGCGGTGGCGGCTCCGGCGATCTCTTCCGGCGTTTCACCGCGCACCTTCATGGCGATCAGCGCGGCAGCGAGCTGCGTTGGCTCCAGCTGTCCGGTAATGATGGCGCTGAACAGCTGATGACTCTCAGCCTGATTCAGCGTCTGCGCCTGGTAAAGTTTTTCCAGTGTCTGTTGCATGTTTATTCTCCCTGTTACTTCGCCAGCGCCCAGGCCAGCGTCTGCTCAAGCAGGCGCGCGCCCTGAGAAGTCAAAATCGATTCAGGATGGAACTGAAACCCGCATACGCGATCGGTTTCATGGCGAACGGCCATCACCATCCCGTTGTAACTGGCGTTCACCGTCAGCTCTTCCGGCGTGTTGCTGCCCACCAGCGAGTGATAGCGCGCCACCGGCAGCGGATTGCTCAGACCGGCAAACATCGCCTCGCCGTCATGGTCGATTGAAGAGGCTTTGCCGTGCAGGATCTCGCCTGCCTGGCCCACATGGCCGCCATAGGCTTCGACAATCGCCTGGTGACCCAGACAGATACCGATAATTGGCAGACGACCACGCAGCACCCGCAGCAGCTCCGGCATACAGCCAGCATCTTTTGGCGCGCCGGGACCGGGAGAGAGCATCAGCACCGGGTTCTCCATCCGCTGCAGCTGTTCAATAAGCAGTTCGGCAGGTAGATTGTTGCGGTAAATCACCACGTTGTGACCAAAGGTCCGCAGCTGATCAACCAGGTTATAGGTAAAAGAGTCGATGTTATCGAGCAGCAGAATATCGGCCATCAGAAGATCTCCTTGCAGTGATGGGCAGTCGCGATAGCGCGCAGTACGGCGCGCGCTTTGTTGCGGCTTTCATCAGCTTCAGCCTGCGGATTTGAATCCAGTACCACACCTGCGCCCGCCTGAACGGTGGCGACGCCGTCTTCTACGTAGGCGGAGCGGATAACGATACAGGTATCGAGATCGCCCTGGGCGGTGAAGTAGCCCACCGCGCCGCCGTAGCTGCCGCGACGGGTGCGTTCAGCCCCGGCAATCAACTGCATGGCGCGAACTTTTGGTGCTCCGCTCAGCGTGCCCATGTTCATACAGGCACGATAAGCGTGCAGCACATCGAGGTCCGCGCGCAGCGTACCCACCACGCGGGAAACCAGATGCATCACAAACGAGTAGCGGTCGACTTTGGTCAGGTCAGCCACGTAACGGCTGCCGGGCACGCAGATACGCGCCAGATCGTTACGCGCCAGATCCACCAGCATCAGATGCTCAGCCAGCTCTTTATGGTCGGTACGCATCTCCAGCTCAATGCGGCTGTCGAGATCGCGGTCCAGTGAGCCATCAGCATGGCGGCCACGCGGGCGGGTACCGGCAATCGGGTAGATCTCAATCTGACGGGAGGTGGCGTCATACTTCAGCGAACTCTCCGGCGACGCGCCAAACAGGGAGAAATCCTGATCCTGCATGAAAAACATGTAGGGGCTGGGATTGCTGTTTTTCAGTGTCTCATAAGCAGCCAGCGGCGACGGGCACGGCAGCGAGAAGCGACGTGACGGCACGACCTGGAAAATTTCGCCGATGCGAACCGCCTGTTGAAGTGTGCGTACTACGTCGCAATACTCTTCATCACTCTGGCTGGTGGTCAGCGTCATCTGTTCTACCGGCTGGACCGGCAGAGCCGGTGCCGGCTGAAGCATCTGGCCGTGCAACTGCTCGATGCGGCGCTGCAGGCGCTGGAACTCGCTGGTGGACGGGCAGAACAGGCTGGCCTGCAGACGCGCACTGCGAGTCTGGTGATCGATCACCAGTAAGGTTTCTGCCAGGTAAAAACAGTAGTCAGGGCAGCGTTGCTGATTATCCAGCTCCGGCAGGGTTTCAAAACCGGCAACCAGATCATAAGCAAACAGGCCACCCAGCAGCACGGCTTCGCGCTCATCGGCAGGGGAGTTGACCAGTTGTGGAATCAGACGCAAAGCATCAAACACCGACAGGGCCTTGAGGCGGGAATCTTCATCCTGCTGATGGTCGGTGCTTTGCGGAAAAGTCAGCTCGCGTCCATCGGGACGAACCTGATTGCTGACCGACGCAGGCAGGGCCTCATCCAGCAGCGGCAGCAGGGCGCGGCCATTTTCTGACAACGCCTGAACGGTGACATTGTTGCTCATTGCGCTGACGCGCAGCGCGCTGTCGACAATCAGCAGGCTTTTTAAGTTGCGCTTGCTGTCGATGTCAGCGGATTCAAGCAGCAGGGTTGCCGGACGTGCGCCGCACAGCTGGTGAAACACTGCGGCCGGATCTTCGCGGTAGGGTGCGGTGCCGGTAATCAACTTCACTGTAGGTTTCGCATTTGGCATGATGATTTCTCTGAATTTCGCTCAAAAAAAAGCCCGCTCGGTGGCGGGCTCAGGTATTAGCACAGCGTTTACGCAAAGTGTGCACGACCCTGTCGCCCGTTTTCGGGAACATCGCGCCAACCGTTTAAATGCGTGATTACAACAGCCATGATTGAATACCCGTTACGTGTGAACTTGTGTACTAGTTAACGGGTTCAGGGCGGAAATGTCAATACACTTTTTCACTGACCGTGAAAATCGTTATCATGCTGGCCGGTTTAGTTTTTGCAGGAGTTCTCTTGAGCGATATCGCCCGTTTCCCGGTTTATGATTTACACAGCCACACGCGTGCCTCCGACGGCTTACTGACGCCAGCCGCCCTGGTGCAGCGAGCGGTTGAGATGCGCGTCGGCGTACTGGCGATCACCGATCACGACAGCGTTGCAGGGGTAGATGAAGCGCAGCAAACGGCAATCGATCACGATTTACCGATAAAAGTGCTGGCAGGCGCAGAAATCTCCACCCTGTGGGAAAACCATGAGATTCATGTCGTGGGACTGAACATTAATATCCGCCATCCGGCGATGGTGGCGTTTCTGGCCGGACAACATGCCTGTCGGCAAGCACGTGCAGAAGAGATTGGTGAGCGACTGGCGAAGGCACGTATCCCGGATGCGCTGGCGGGAGCCACGCGACTGGCTGATGGCGGCATCATTACCCGCGGTCACTTTGCCCGCTTCCTGATTGAGCAGGGTAAAGCAGAGAATATGGCGCAGGTGTTCAAAAATTATCTGGCGCGTGGCAAAACCGGTTACGTGCCGCCACAATGGTGTACAATTAAACAAGCTATTGATGCGATTCATCATTCTGGTGGCTGCGCCGTGCTGGCGCATCCTGGCCGTTACGGTTTATCGGCAAAGTGGCTCAAACGACTGGTCGCCCATTTCCGCGAAGCGGGCGGCGATGCGATGGAAGTCGCGCAGTGCCAGCAGCCGCCTAATGAGCGCACGACGCTGGCGCAATACGCCAGAGATAATGAACTGGCCGCATCACAAGGTTCTGATTTTCATCAACCCTGTCCGTGGATTGAACTGGGCCGCAAACTCTGGCTGCCCGCGGCGGTTGAGCCGGTCTGGGAACGCTTCCCGGATCTGGCTCCCGGCCTGGCAATCACGGAAAGGTGACACGAGGTTTCTATGAGTCAATTGTTTCATATTCATCCGGACAACCCGCAGCCTCGCCTGATTAATCAGGCGGTTGACTACCTGAACAAAGGCAGCGTCATTGTTTATCCAACCGATTCCGGCTATGCGCTGGGCTGTCGGCTGGAGGAGAAGGGCGCGATGGAGCGTATCTGTCGTATCCGTCAGCTCGACGGGCACCACAACTTTACCCTGATGTGCCGGGATCTCTCTGAGCTGTCGGTCTATTCGCAGGTGGGTAACTCAGCGTTTCGCCTGCTGAAAAACAACACGCCAGGCAACTACACCTTTATTCTCAAGGCGACCAAAGAGGTGCCGCGCCGCCTGATGAATGAAAAACGTAAGACCATTGGTCTGCGCGTGCCCTCTAATCCCGTGGCGCTGGCGCTGCTGGAAGCACTGAATCAGCCGATGATGTCGACCTCATTAATTCTGCCGGGCAACGATTTCACCGAGTCCGATCCGGAAGAGATCCAGCACAGCATCGGCAAGCTGGTCGATCTGATTATCGACGGCGGCACGCTGGGCCAGCAGCCGACCACGGTGGTCGATCTGACCACCGATGCGCCGGAAATTGTGCGTGAAGGGGTGGGCGATACCCGCCCGTTCCTGTAAGCCCTCAGGCTCAGGCACCGCGTGTCGGTGTCTGGGCCAGATTCGACTCTAACCAGCTTTTAAACTGGCCGTAAGGAATATAAAGTGACACATCTTTCAGGATCACTTTGTTATTACGCCCATTTTTAATCGAGTCAGAATAGCCAACAATCACGCCGCCCAGCGTATCATCACGGTTATAAACGCCGCCGCCCGACATCCCCTGAACAACACCTGCATTGGAGGCCATGGCTATACAGGGACTTTTATTCCAGTTATTCCGAATAGCCGTACGCGCTAAATTAACTCCGGTCGATTCAACCGGCATCGCTGAAATAAAACTGTAGCCATACATTTTAACCGGATCGCCGATGTCGCTGCTGCGGAACTTAGTCAGCGTGCTGGCGTCATTCTTGTGATAAATAATCGCAAGGTCGCAATAAGGGTGATAAGACTTGACGCGCTGCACGGCAGTTTTGGCAACGTGCGCAGCTGTCAGGCTATATTCAGGCGTCAGAGGAATGCTGGTGCCCAGTGTGCCGAGACCGAGGATCGTCGGAATGCCAGTCACGCTCATATCTACGTGCTGCATCGCCGTACGACTGTACTCAGTGTGGCCCACAGAACACCCGCTCAGCACCAGTGCAGCAAGCACCGGGCACAGCAACAGGTTTTTCATGATGGGTTTCTTTATTCAGGCATGTCGGGAAATCCCTGGTGAAGATTTTTGACATGCAAGCAAGGTTCATCACTGAACCGTATTAACGCAACAACTCCGGATGCGCCGGTTTATTGGATTAATCTAAAAAGACTATTTTTATAAACGAATAACAAAAGCCGGACTTCATTGTTGCAAGACCCCTCTGTCGTGAGTCCTGCTTTTTATTGTGCTACAGGAATAAAGTATATCAGCTTAATAGTGTCGTACAATTTATTAAAGCTAATAAGAATCAAATGTCCTTGAAAATAAGGCCTTAAATAAATCTGCGTTAGAAAAAATCTGGGTTTTTTGTATTTACCGAGCGGTTATAATGGATTAAGTCATTAAAACAGTTGTTTGTGCTAACTTTAATGTTTTTTTAAGAAGAATAAAAGCAAGGGAAAACCAGCGAAAGTGTAAGATAGTGTTAAGGTTTTTATCACCAGAACATTACGTTGATGAAACTAAAGTGGTTAGAAAATTTAATTGTCATCAGCTATAAAGTTTTTAATACATGCATTTTATTAATCTTATTCCTGTCAGATGCACGGGGATTATTTAAATCAGCGTCAGATATTATCAGATCTAAAACTATCAGAGGCTGACCCTTCTTAATTCGCTTCAGACCCACTCATAAAGCGCGTTACTTCAGGGGTAAATGCCTGTATAATGGGGCCGAATTAATAGGTTAACCTGTTGATTCAGAAAGAATTATCACCCTACCGTGACGCCTGGGAAGGCGACAAAGAGGAAGCTCAATGAGCGAAAAGTTACAGAAAGTCTTAGCGCGTGCCGGTCATGGCTCGCGTCGTGAAATCGAATCAATGATTGCCGCTGGCCGTGTCAGCGTCGACGGCAAGATCGCCACCCTGGGCGACCGCGTTGAAAGCAGCAAATCTCTGAAAATCCGTATTGATGGCCATCTGGTCTCGATTGCTGAATCAGCAACCGAAGTTTGCCGCGTGCTGGCTTACTACAAACCAGAAGGTGAACTCTGTACCCGCAGCGATCCTGAAGGGCGCCCAACGGTATTTGACCGTCTGCCTCGTCTGCGCGGTTCACGCTGGATTGCCGTTGGCCGTCTGGATGTGAACACCTGTGGTCTGATGCTCTTCACCACTGACGGTGAACTGGCGAACCGCCTGATGCATCCGAGCCGTGAAGTGGAACGTGAATATGCGGTGCGCGTCTTTGGTCAGGTCGACGATGATAAAATTCGTCAGCTGAGCAAGGGCGTTCAGCTGGAAGATGGCCCGGCTGCCTTTAAAACCCTGAAATTTGGCGGTGGAGAAGGGATCAACCAGTGGTACAACGTGACCCTGACCGAAGGACGTAACCGTGAAGTGCGTCGTTTATGGGAAGCGGTCGGCGTGCAGGTCAGTCGTCTGATGCGTGTTCGCTACGGCGATATCACCTTACCAAAAGGCCTGCCACGCGGTGGCTGGACCGAACTGGATCTGCCTGCGGTTAACTACCTGCGTAACCTGGTGGAGATGGATGATGAAACGGTCACCAAACTGGTGGTCGAAAAAGATCGTCGTCGCACCAAAGCGAACCAGATTCGTCGTGCCGTGAAACGTCACAGTAAAGTGAGCAGCACCCCACGTGCACCACGCCGCAATCCGGGCAGCAAACGTAACTCCGGTTAATCACGTTGCCCGATCGCTAAAAACGCAGCCCCAGGGCTGCGTTTTCTTTTTCTGTTACCAGTCAATTCCCTGCTGAGCCTGTATTCCGGCATCAAAAGCGTGCTTAACCGGCCGCATCTCAGTCACCGTATCCGCCATCTCAGTCAGGCTGCGATGACAGCCACGTCCGGTAATGATGACGCTCTGATGCGCCGGGCGCTGTTGCAGGGCCGCTATCAGCTCTTCCAGTGGCAGATAATCCATGCTGACCATATAGGTGATTTCGTCGAGCACCACCAGATCCAGCTGCTCATCGGCCAGCATCCGTTTTGCATGCTGCCACACCGCCAGACAGGCAGCGGTATCCGTTTCGCGGTTCTGCGTATCCCAGGTAAAGCCGGTTGCCATCACCTGAAATTCAACACCGTGCTGTTCCAGCAGGTTTCGCTCGCCATTCGGCCAGTCACCTTTAATGAACTGGATAGCCGCCACGCGTTTGCCATGACCGGTGGCGCGGAGTGCGGTGCCAAAGGCCGCAGTCGTTTTGCCTTTGCCATTGCCGGTAAAGACCATCAGGATGCCACGAACCTCCGTGGCTGCAGCAATACGCGCATCTACCTGTTCTTTTAACCGCTGCTGACGCTGTTGATGACGATCGTCAGCCATTATTCAGCGGCTCCCGGTTTTCTGCCTGGCTGGGCATCAAAGCTGATCCCGGTTTTACGACGGCTGTCATCACCCATCAGATAAAGGTAGAGCGGCATCAAATCGGCAGGGGTTTTCAGCTTATTGGCATCTTCCTGCGGGAACGCGCTGGCACGCATTTTGGTTCGCGTCCCGCCCGGATTAATACAGTTCACCCGCAATGCCTGCGTTTTATACTCATCAGCCAGTACCTGCATCATGCCTTCGGTAGCAAATTTAGAGACGGCGTAAGCCCCCCAGCCCGCGCGACCGGTACGGCCCACGCTGGAGGTGGTAAACACCAGTGAACCGGCATCCGATTTTAACAGCAGCGGCAACAGCGCCTGCGTCAGGAAGAAGGTGGCGTCCAGGTTGATGTTCATCACCTGCTGCCAGACCTGTGGGTCAAGTTCAGCCAGCGGCACAATCTCACCGAGGATACCGGCGTTATGCAGCACGCCGTCAAGACGCGGAAACTGCTGGGCCAGCTGTTCTGCCACCTGCTGGCAACGTTCCGGTGTCGCTTCGGCCAGATCGAACACCACAGTGTGAGCCGGGCAGAGATTGAGTTGATTGATCGCCTGTTCGACCTGCTGAAGCTTCTCAGGGTTACGGCCCATCAGGATCACTTCTGCGCCATAGCGGGCATAAGTCAGCGCCGCTTCCCGGCCAATGCCATCTGAAGCGCCAGTGACCAGGATAATGCGATGATTGAGCAGGTCGCTTTTCGGTTGATAATGCACAGCGGGGTCCTCCAGCGAAAACAGCATGATTCCGCTTTATGCCTGAATTTACGAATGGGCGCAATCGCCAACCCACCCATTCTGTGCCAGCTGCTGGCATTTCAGGCGACGAAGCGGGGCAAAACGGCTAAACTGGCGAACTGTTTTTGATTCTCTGTTTACTAAGGCGACCTATGGATTTTATTTCAACGTATGGACTGTTTTTAGCGAAAGTGGTGACACTGGTGGTTGCCGTCGCTGTGATTGTCATGATTGTGATGAATGCCGCGTTACGCAAACGGGCACAAAACGGTCAGCTTCGACTGACTCATCTGGATGATGACTATCAACAGATGAAAGAGGATTTGCAGCTGGCAAAAATGAAGCCTCAGGCACAAAAAGTCTGGCTGAAAAATCATAAGAAAAGTGAAAAGCTGAAAGCCAAAGCGGAAAAGCAGGCGGCGAAGCAGGGGCAGACAGACAGTGCGAAGCCCACGCTCTATGTACTCGATTTCAAAGGCAGCATGGACGCCCATGAGGTGACTTCACTGCGCGAAGAGATTTCAGCCGTGCTGGCCGTCAAGCAGCCTGGCGATGAAGTGCTGCTGCGTCTTGAAAGCCCTGGCGGCGTGGTTCATGGCTATGGCCTGGCAGCCTCGCAGCTGCAGCGTCTGCGCGATCAGGGTCTGCGTATCACGGCGGCCGTGGATAAAGTGGCGGCCAGCGGCGGTTACATGATGGCCTGCGTAGCCGATCGTATTGTGGCAGCACCTTTCTCGATTATTGGCTCCATCGGCGTGGTCGCGCAGATCCCCAATTTCAACCGCTTGCTGAAACGGAACGATATTGATATTGAGCTGCATACCGCCGGACAGTACAAGCGCACGCTGACGCTGTTTGGTGAAAACACCGAAGAGGGACGTGAGAAATTCCAGGAAGATCTCGACGAAACGCACCTGCTGTTCAAGCAGTTTGTCCACCAGATGCGCCCGTCACTCGACATCGATCAGGTGGCAACCGGTGAACACTGGTATGGCCGCCAGGCGCTGGACCTCGGCCTGGTTGACGAAATCGGCACCAGCGATGATCT
Source organism: Pantoea sp. JV6 (assembly GCF_025910055.1). Lineage (NCBI taxonomy): Bacteria > Pseudomonadati > Pseudomonadota > Gammaproteobacteria > Enterobacterales > Erwiniaceae > Pantoea > Pantoea sp. JV6. The sequence continues at coordinate 70,642 of NZ_JAPCIM010000004.1, forward strand.
GATCATCCGTCAGATGGATAAGTTCAGCGTGCTCGGCGTGCATTATGCCCGCCGCCGTAAGGTGATGGATCGCTTTACGCAGAGCGCCGGCTCGGTGGCAGAGCGCCTGCTGCTGAAACTCTGGCAGCGCGGCGAAAAGCCACTGCTCTGATGATGCGAAACCCGGCCTGCGCCGGGTTTTTTCATTCCAGGTGGTAGAGCGGCGACAGCACCACGGCAAGGTGTTTGAACACGTTAAACACCGCCGTGGTTTTAGCCGTCGGCACTCCATCGGCATCGAGAAAAAACGGTCCGCGAAATACCAGCACTTCTCCCTGCTGAATCACCTCATCCGCCTGCATTCCCGCTAAATAATCATCATGTTCTTTGATCAGCGCATTGGCCTTTTCCAGCAACGCCTGGCGGGAAATAGCCTGAGTTGAACTCTGCATTTATTGACTCCTGTTTGACAGTACTCCAATCCTTTCTATATTACTGGCGAGTCACACGCTGTGACAAATCGGTGTAATCGATGAAAACCTGGCGTAAGTCCGGGCTGAGTGCTAATTAAGTTGCGTAACAGATTTTATCAGGTAGAGTGTGGGCGATTCCGATTTCAGGGATTTTGCACCAGGATGTGCGATGAGTTCAGATAGAAAAAGCACTCTTTATCATGCAGTTGCATAACGCCACATCATCTGATCTGAGATTGACCCCTCCGCCTTGAAATGTTAAACAGGCGCAGCAATATTGAACCCATTGGGTTTTTGGGCATCCAATCCTCTCCCGTTAAGCAGGATGTTTTCATTAGGTAAAGGTAAATATGGGTAAAGCACTCGTTATTGTTGAGTCCCCGGCAAAGGCTAAAACAATCAATAAATACCTGGGTAGTGATTACGTGGTTAAATCCAGCGTGGGTCATATCCGGGATCTGCCGACCAGTGGTTCAACCGCGAAAAAAAGTGCTGACGCCTCGACAGATAAGAAAGTCAAAGACGCTTCGACTGACAAAAAAGTCAAAAAAGTTAAAAAAGATGAGAAGGCCGCACTCGTCAGCCGCATGGGTGTTGACCCCTATCACGGCTGGGAAGCGGACTATCAGATTCTGCCCGGCAAAGAGAAAGTGGTCGCCGAACTGAAGGCGTTAGCCGCCAATGCTGACCACATCTATCTCGCAACCGACCTTGACCGCGAAGGGGAAGCCATTGCCTGGCACCTGCGGGAAGTGATTGGTGGTGATGACTCGCGCTTCAGCCGCGTCGTGTTTAACGAAATAACCAAGAATGCGATTCGTCAGGCGTTTGAAAAGCCGGGCGAACTGAATATTGATCGGGTTAATGCTCAGCAGGCGCGTCGCTTTATGGACCGCGTGGTGGGCTACATGGTCTCGCCACTGCTGTGGAAAAAGATCGCTCGTGGTCTCTCTGCCGGACGTGTGCAATCCGTTGCCGTTCGCCTGGTGGTGGAACGTGAACGTGAGATTAAAGCTTTTGTTCCCGAAGAGTACTGGGAAGTTAATGCCGCGCTGACCACGCCGAAAGGCGATGAGCTGTCGATGGACGTGACGCACAAAGGCGATAAAGCCTTCCGTCCGGTCAACCGCGACGAGACGTATGCCGCCGTCGCGCTGCTGGAAAAAGCGCGCTATGAGATCGTGGATCGTGAAGATAAGCCGACCAGCAGCAAGCCGGGCGCGCCTTATATCACCTCGACACTGCAGCAGGCTGCCAGCACCCGTCTCGGCTTTGGCGTCAAGAAGACCATGATGATGGCCCAGCGGCTGTACGAAGCGGGCCACATTACTTATATGCGTACCGATTCGACCAACCTGAGTCAGGATGCGGTCGCCATGGCGCGTGGCTATATCGAAAGCAATTTCGGTAAAAAGTATCTGCCTGAAAACGCCATAACTTACGCCAGCAAAGAGAACTCCCAGGAAGCGCACGAAGCGATTCGTCCTTCTGATGTGGAAGTGGTGGCGGAAAAGCTGAAAGATATGGAAGCGGATGCGCAGAAACTCTATCAGCTGATCTGGCGTCAGTTTGTTGCCTGTCAGATGACACCAGCAAAATATGACTCCAGCACCATTACTGCCGCCGCCGGTGATTTCCGGCTCAAAGCGAAAGGCCGTATTCTGCGTTTCGACGGCTGGACCAAAGTGATGCCTGCGCTGCGTAAGAATGATGAAGATCGTACGCTGCCTGCGGTAAGCGTGGGTGATGTTCTGGACCTGCAGCAACTGCTGCCCGGTCAGCACTTCACCAAGCCACCGGCGCGCTTCAGCGAAGCGTCACTGGTGCGCGAGCTGGAGAAGCGCGGAATTGGTCGTCCATCCACTTATGCGGCCATTACCTCGACGATTCAGGATCGTGGCTATGTACGGGTTGAAAACCGCCGTTTTTATGCGGAAAAAATGGGTGAAATCGTCACCGATCGTCTGGAAGAGAACTTCCGCGAACTGATGAATTATGATTTCACCGCCCGCATGGAGAGCAACCTTGACCAGGTTGCCAATAACCAGGCGCAATGGAAAGCGGTACTCGACCACTTCTTCACCGATTTTACCCAGCAGCTTGAACTGGCTGAGAAAGATCCTGAAGAGGGCGGGATGCAGCCGAACCAGATGGTGCTGACCTCGATTGACTGTCCGACCTGTAGCCGTCCGATGGGGATTCGAACTGCCAGTACCGGCGTCTTCCTGGGCTGTTCCGGCTATGCGTTGCCACCTAAAGAGCGCTGCAAACAGACCATCAACCTGATCCCGGAAAATGAAGTTCTCAATATTCTGGAAGGGGATGATGCTGAAACCAACGCCCTGCGTGCCCGTCGTCGCTGCCAGAAGTGTGGCACGGCCATGGACAGCTACCTGATCGATAACGAACGTAAACTGCATGTCTGTGGTAATAACCCGGAGTGTGATGGTTACGAGATTGAGAAGGGCGAATTCCGCATCAAAGGCTATGACGGCCCGGTAGTGGAGTGCGAGAAGTGTGGTTCGGAGATGCACCTGAAGATGGGACGCTTTGGTAAGTACATGGCGTGTACCAATGAAGAGTGCAAAAACACCCGCAAGATCCTGCGTAGTGGTGAAGTTGCTCCGCCGAAAGAGGATCCGGTTCCGCTGCCAGAGCTGGCGTGTGAGAAGTCAGATGCTTACTTCGTGTTGCGTGACGGTGCGGCGGGCGTTTTCCTCGCGGCCAACACCTTCCCGAAATCACGCGAGACGCGTGCGCCGCTGGTGGAAGAGCTACAGCGCTTCAAAGATCGTCTGCCTGAGAAGCTGAAATATCTGGCCGACGCGCCAGCAGCCGATCCGGAAGGCAACAAAACGCTGGTGCGGTTCAGCCGCAAGACCAAACAGCAGTATGTCTCCTCAGAAAAAGAGGGCAAGGCAACCGGCTGGTCCGCCTTCTATATAGATGGCAAATGGCAGGAAGCGAAAAAGTAATCCCTGAAGGCCAGCGCTCGCTGGCCTTTTTTCTGCCGACAGGGTCTATGCTTAGTGAATCCTGTAGCAGTGAATAAGCTCAGTGCGCAGGGAACCGGGGCAGAAGAGGAAAGCGTCCCGCGCCATGGATGGCGCGGGCCGAGCGACCAGGGATTGGCTTGAGCGACTTTCCGATCTGCCCCGGTTCTATGCGCAAGACAGGTCTCAAAGCAGGCCAGACCCGACTCTGTCATCATACTCAGGCCAGCGCTCGCTGGCCTTTTTCTGAGCCTTATATCAATCCGTTCTACTCTCTCACTTAAACTGATATAGTTGTTATAGCATTTCCGACCTTTTCTGATGCATAGCATCTCTTTACCCTCGCGACTATACGTCAACCGGGGATGCGACTCTGTAACTTACCGGGATGGAATAGATATGAAATTACAGCAGTTGCGCTATATCGTTGAAGTGGTCAATCACAATCTCAACGTCTCTTCGACGGCGGAAGGTCTCTACACCTCTCAACCCGGCATCAGTAAACAGGTGCGTATGCTGGAAGATGAACTGGGCGTGCAAATCTTTGCCCGCAGCGGTAAACATCTCACCCAGGTCACGCCTGCAGGGGAAGAGATCATCCGTATAGCGCGAGAAGTTCTCTCCAAAGTGGATGCGATTAAATCGGTAGCCGGTGAACACACCTGGCCTGATAAAGGCTCGCTCTATGTCGCAACCACGCACACCCAGGCTCGCTACGCGCTGCCTGGTGTGATCAAAGGATTTATTGAGCGCTATCCTCGCGTCTCTTTGCACATGCATCAGGGTTCTCCAACTCAGATCGCCGAAGCCGTCTCCAAAGGTAATGCAGATTTTGCCATCGCCACCGAAGCCCTGCATCTCTATGACGATTTAATCATGCTGCCGTGCTACCACTGGAATCGGGCGATTGTGGTGACTGCCGATCATCCGCTGGCAGGAAAAGGGCAGGTCACCATTGAGGAGCTGGCCGAATATCCCCTTGTGACCTACACCTTTGGCTTTACCGGGCGTTCAGAACTGGATACGGCTTTCAATCGTGCAGGTTTAACGCCACGCATCGTCTTTACCGCGACTGACGCCGACGTAATCAAAACTTATGTCCGCTTAGGTCTGGGGGTTGGCGTTATCGCCAGCATGGCAGTAGATCCGGTGGCCGATCCTGACCTGATTCGCATTGAAGCCGCCGATATCTTTACCAACAGCACCACTAAGATTGGATTCCGCCGCAGCACCTTCCTGCGCAGCTATATGTATGATTTTATCCAACGTTTTGCACCGCACCTGACGCGCGATGTGGTAGATACTGCGGTTGCGTTGCGCTCCAATGAAGACATTGAAGCGATGTTTAAAGATATCAAACTGCCGTTTAAATAGAATTTAACCTCCCCGCGTAAACATAAGGCTGCCTGGTGCAGCCTTTTTTGTCTCCAGGCTTTAGCGCCAAATGAGACTCAAAAGTTTTTATGATTTTTTTGTAAATGAAACATTGATCACATGTTTCCTCATCGGGCTTTCTTAAATGCGAATTACAACACATTTTTAACTATGTCACTTTGCGGCTTGCCAGGAATATTCCCATACTCCAGTTAAGAGCTAACGTGGGAAGCCAGTAAACATAAGGTTCTTAAGTGTTATCTATAGTTTTGAGTGGATCTGTTTTTAAATTAACTCAAATTTTTTAGCGGGTTTTTTAATTAAATATTAGTTCCGGTATTAATGATTTCTTACGTTACCTGAGCTCATTGATTAATACCGTTAATCGTTGTACTCAATAAAAATAACTGGATTTTTGGCCTTAACGCGTTTAGGATTCCTCCTAAATCTTAATCGATGTTATCAATCATTTTGTTGAGAGTGATTATCAAAAACTATGAATACACGACTGACTGTACAACCGGGTTTCCCGGCAAAAAGCACCAAGGTTGAGCGTACCGGCAACACTCGTCGCAAAGCCTGGTTAACCGTATTCGCTGCCTCTGCGCTGTTTTGGGTAGTTGTCGCGTTAATGATTTGGCGTATCTGGGGCTAAAGCCATGTGGGCAAATACACTCAGCCATAAACGTTCCCTGACCTCGGGTCAGCACAAGACGGTCTCCTGTAAAGGAAAAGAACCCCTTGCAAAGGACGAAAAAGTGTCTATCCCCGATTCATGGGATTTGAGTGATAACCAGAGACTTTTTATTGAGTCGTTTCTGGACCCTAAAAACAAATAACGTTGTCAGACCATTTCTTCGTCACTGTTCTTTTAAAACCGGAATTTCCGGTGGGCCTATAAATGCCCTTACCACATCCTGTACGACCAAAGGGTGTCGCCTCTTTCTATAAGGTGACCGCAAAAACTTTTACGCCCGATTCCGGCGAAGGAGTGAACCAAATGAATATTATTAAAATGTCCTGGCTCAGCGCGTATGCATTCTCCTTTGCGTTCTGGTCTGCGGCGGTGTGGATAACCCTGTAATTTGAATTAAAATCACCTTTTCATGATGCCTCGTGACTTCACGGGGCATTTTCGTTTGCGATCGATTGTAGCAATTTGTGTTGTAATCAAAACGTTAACGAAATTGTGGTCTATCTTTAACATAAACCTTTGTCTCTCTGAGGTTTAAAGACCATGAATGAAAGGAGGAGCTATGTCGTCTACCCTACGCGAGCAGAGTCAGGAAGTACTGCAGGTCGACACCAAAAAATATCACATCTTCAGTCTTCCCCATGCTGCTCAACACCTTGGCAATATCGATCGCCTGCCAAAATCCCTTAAAGTCCTGCTGGAAAATTTACTGCGCTATCAGGATGGTGACTCTGTTACGACGGAGGACATCCAGGCGCTGGTTGACTGGCAAAAAGATGCCCACGCCGATCGTGAAATTGCCTACCGGCCAGCCCGTGTATTAATGCAGGACTTTACTGGCGTGCCTGCGGTAGTCGACCTTGCTGCGATGCGAGAAGCAGTGAATCGGCTAGGCGGCGATGTGGCGAAAGTCAATCCGCTGTCACCGGTTGATCTGGTTATCGACCACTCGGTCACTGTCGACCATTTTGGCAATGATGACGCCTTTGAAGAGAACGTCCGGCTGGAGATGGAGCGAAACCATGAGCGCTACGTCTTTCTCCGCTGGGGCCAGAAGGCGTTTGATAAATTCCGCGTGGTGCCGCCGGGCACCGGTATTTGCCATCAGGTGAACCTGGAATATCTCGGCAAGGCGATCTGGCATGAAACCGTTGATGGTGAAGAGTATGCCTGGCCCGATACGCTGGTCGGTACGGACTCTCACACCACCATGATCAACGCGCTTGGCGTGCTGGGATGGGGAGTAGGGGGAATCGAAGCCGAAGCCGCCATGCTCGGTCAGCCTGTCTCAATGCTTATCCCGGATGTGGTGGGTTTCAAACTTACCGGCAAATTGCGGGCCGGCATTACGGCAACCGACCTCGTGTTAACCGTCACCCAGATGCTGCGTAAGCACGGCGTTGTCGGTAAATTCGTTGAATTTTACGGTGATGGCCTGGCCGATCTGCCGCTGGCAGACCGCGCGACCATCGCCAACATGGCACCGGAATATGGCGCAACCTGCGGATTCTTCCCGGTTGATGACGTCACGCTGAGCTACATGACCCTGACCGGACGTGATGCCGAACAGGTAGCATTAGTGGAAGCCTATGCTAAAGCGCAGGGGCTGTGGCGCAACCCTGGCGATGAGCCGCGTTTTACCAGCACTCTGGCGCTGGATATGAATGAGGTGGAATCGAGTCTCGCAGGACCAAAACGTCCGCAGGATCGGGTGTCGCTGGGCGATGTGCCCGCCGCGTTTGATGCCAGCAATGAGCTGGAAGTGAATCAGGCGCAGAAACCCCATAAAATCGTTGAGTATACCGACAGTGATACCGGGCTGACGCATAAGCTGACCGATGGAGCGGTGGTGATCAGTGCGATTACCTCCTGTACTAACACCTCCAACCCCAGCGTCTTAATGGCGGCCGGTTTACTGGCGAAGAAAGCGGTAGAGCGGGGGCTGAAACGTCAGCCGTGGGTCAAAGCCTCGCTGGCACCCGGTTCTAAAGTGGTTTCAGACTACCTGGCCGTCGCGCAACTGACCTCTTATCTCGACGAGCTGGGCTTTAATCTGGTTGGTTATGGCTGCACCACCTGTATCGGTAACTCCGGCCCGCTGAAAGATGAGATCGAGTCTGCGATCAAAGCAGGCGACCTTACGGTGGGTGCTGTGCTGTCCGGCAACCGCAACTTTGAAGGCCGTATTCATCCGCTGATTAAAACCAACTGGCTGGCGTCGCCGCCGCTGGTGGTGGCCTATGCGCTGGCGGGTAACATGAAGATCAACCTGCAGACCGAGCCGCTGGGCCACGATCGTCAGGGCCAGCCGGTCTACCTGAAAGATATCTGGCCTTCACCGGAAGAGATCGCTACGGCCGTGCAGCAGGTCACCAGCGACATGTTCCACAAAGAGTACGCTGAAGTCTTCGACGGTACGCCAGAGTGGCAGGAGATTAAGGTGAGTGAAGCCGCGACTTACGACTGGGATGAGGGATCGACTTATATTCGTCTGTCGCCTTTCTTTGACGATATGGAGAAAGAGCCTAAGCCGGTGCAGGATATTCGCGGTGCGCGAGTGCTCGCCATGCTGGGCGACTCGGTCACCACTGACCATATTTCACCGGCGGGCAGCATCAAAGCGGAAAGTCCGGCCGGACGGTATCTGCTGTCACACGGCGTGGAGCGTACAGACTTTAACTCCTATGGTTCGCGTCGCGGTAACCATGAAGTGATGATGCGCGGTACGTTCGCCAACATCCGTATCCGCAATGAGATGGTACCCGGCGTGGAGGGCGGTTATACCCGACACTACCCAAGTGGCGAACAGCTGGCCATCTATGATGCGGCAATGAAATATCAGGCGGAAGGCGTGCCGCTGGCGGTCATCGCGGGTCTTGAGTATGGCTCTGGTTCAAGTCGCGACTGGGCGGCGAAAGGACCACGTCTGCAGGGGGTCAGGGTAGTAATTGCGGAATCTTTTGAGCGTATTCACCGCTCAAACCTGATTGGGATGGGCATTCTGCCACTGGAGTTTCCGCAGGGCGTGACCCGCAAAAGCCTGGGGCTGACCGGTGAGGAGCGCATTGACGTGGAAAATCTTCAGGCACTGACGCCTGGCTGCAGCGTTAAAGTGACGCTGACCCGTGCCGACGGCAGTAAGGAAGAGCTGGACACTCGCTGTCGCATCGATACCGGTAATGAGCTGACCTATTACCGCAATGACGGCATCCTGCACTACGTTATCCGCAATATGCTGGACTGATAAAAAAAGCCGGGAAAACCCGGCTTTTTTATGTGGCTTACAACGTCTGTAATAAGAAGCTGTGAGACCGTGGCTGCACACGGAACACGGTCAGATCGGAAAGACGCAAAAGCCGTGATCCATGACATGCCCGGCCCGCGCAATTACGCACCTCATCCCTGAGGTGCGCCCGTACCGGGCCAACGCTTTGCGTTGTTCAAAAACGCTCCCGGCGTTTTTATCCGGGCGGCGGGACGCTTTCCTCTTCTGACCGTGCCCCCTGCGCGTTGAGCTAATCCGTTGCTTGAGGATTCTCTCCGATTGGGCTTCTTCAAGGGTCAGATGCCAGTGAATCCCAGCTTATTTATGACTTCGGCAGCAGATGCCCCATCTTTTCCGCTTTCGTATCCAGATAGTGCGCATTCTTCGGATTACGTCCCACGACCAGCGGCACGCGTTCAACAATGTTGATACCGGCTTCGCTGAGGATCTCCACTTTACGCGGGTTATTGGTCAGCAGTCGCACTTCATTGACGCCCAGCAGTTTGAACATATCGGCGCACAGCGTGAAGTCGCGCTCATCGGCGGCAAAGCCCAGCTGATGGTTCGCTTCTACCGTGTCATACCCTTTGTCCTGCAACGCATAGGCGCGGATCTTATTCAGCAGACCGATGTTACGGCCTTCCTGACGGTGATAGAGCAGTGCGCCGCGACCCTCTTCTGCGATGGCATTGAGAGCGGCTTCCAGCTGAAAACCACAGTCGCAACGCAGGCTGAAGAGTGCATCGCCGGTCAGGCATTCAGAGTGAACGCGCGCCAGTACCGGCTCGTTATCATTAATATCGCCAAAAACCAGTGCAACGTGGTCATGTCCGGTTGCCAGTTCTTCAAAACCAACCATCAGGAAATCTCCCCATGGCGTGGGCAGTTTGGCTTCTGCCACCCGTTTAAGCTGCATGTGACTCTCCAGAACCTTCAGAGGATGCACTATCATCATGATAGTGCACAGGCCAGTGTGGCCCGACAAACGTGCAATATTGTGCCACAACCCGCAAGCGGGCTGGTAATCTCTGATACCAATTGCAGTGATAAAGCACAATTATCCAATCGGCAACGGTTATGTTATTCTTTTTTAAGCTAAAGTTATGCAATTGCTCTCTTTTGACGCCGGGATAAGGGAAGAGGATGTTTAAGATTTCACGTCGTACCACCTTTGGAATGCTGCTGCTGCTGATCATGCCGGTTGCAGTCTGGCTGAGCGGCTGGCGCTGGCAACCAGGCGAAAGCAATGCGCTGCTGAAAGGTCTCTTCTGGATGACCGAGACCGTCACCAACCCCTGGGGCATTGTTACCAGCGTCGTGCTGAGTGCCTGGATGCTCTGGTGCCTGCGCTTTCGGCTGAAGCCAGCTATCTTACTGCTGCTGATCATGAACGCCACCATTCTGGCCGGGCAATACACCAAATCCTATATCAAAGAGCAGATTCAGGAGCCGCGTCCCTATGTGATCTGGCTGGAACAGCATCACGGGCTGGATGAAAAGACCTTCTACGAGCTGAAGCGCAAACAGCGTGGCGAGATGGTAACCTCACTGATTGCCGATGAGACACAGCTCCCAGGCTGGCTGAAACGGCACTGGGCGTTTGAAACCGGTTTCGCGTTCCCGTCGGGACATACTATGTTTGCCGCCAGCTGGGCGCTGCTGGCATTGGGTCTGCTCTGGCCGCGTCGGCACTATAAAACCGTGGTGGTGATCTTTCTGTGGGCCACCGGCGTAATGGCGAGTCGTCTGCTGCTGGGCATGCACTGGCCACGGGATCTGGCGATGGCAACCATACTCTCCTGGCTACTGGTCACCATTGCCACCTGGCTGGCGCAACGATTCTGTGGCCCGCTGACGCTGCCGCCGGAAGAGCAAAAAGAGGTGGCGCAGCGGGAGCCCTGATTGTAATTCACCCGTAAGACCCCATATTATTAGACGGGCCTGCGTAAAAGCGACCCGCCCGATGCTGCTGGGAGCAGCATTTTTGCTGGAGTTTTGGCATAATTCTACCCGACAACCTCACAACAGGATGCACTGTGAAATATTTGCTGATTTTTTTAGTGGTACTGGTCATTTTCATTATTTCCGTCACCCTGGGTGCGCATAACGATCAGGTCATTACATTTAACTATCTGCTGGCGCAGGGTGAGTTCAGCATCTCGACCTTACTGGCATCCCTGTTTGGCGCAGGTTTCGTGCTTGGCTGGATCATCTGCGGTCTGTTCTGGTTACGGACCCGCGTCTCCCTGGCGAATGCCAACCGGAAAATTAAGCGTATGCAGACCCAAATCGAGCAGAGTACTACCCTGGCGACCACGCCATCTTCTCCGGCTGGCCGGGAATAATCCCTGATGCATGAATTGCTGTTTCTGTTACTGCCGGTGGCGGCAGCGTATGGCTGGTATATGGGCCGTCGCAGCGCGCATCAGGATAAGCAACAGGAAGCCAACCGACTGTCACGTGAATATGTCGCTGGCGTAAACTTCCTGCTCTCCAATCAGCAGGACAAAGCGGTCGACCTCTTCCTTGAGATGCTGAAAGAGGACAGCGGCACGGTTGAAGCACACCTGACGCTGGGCAATCTGTTCCGTTCGCGCGGGGAAGTCGACCGCGCCATCCGCATCCATCAGGCTTTAATGGAAAGCGCCTCCCTGAGCTATGAGCAGCGACTGCTCGCCGTACAGCAACTGGGCCGCGACTATATGGCGGCGGGCTTATATGACCGCGCGGAAGACATGTTTAAGCAGCTCACCGATGAAACTGACTTTCGGGTGGGTGCGCTGCAGCAACTGCTGCTGATCCACCAGGCAACCAGCGACTGGCAGCAGGCGATTGAAGTCGCAGAGCGGCTGGTTAAGCTTGGCAAAGAGAAGCAGAAAGGCGAAATAGCCCACTTCTACTGCGAGCTGGCTCTGCAGGCGATGAGCAGCGACGATCTCGATCGTGCCATGAGCCTGCTTAAGAAAGGGGAGTCGGCCGATCGCAACAGCGCACGTATCTCGATCATGATGGGCCGTATCCTGATGGAAAAAGGCGATTACGCTAAAGCGGTGGGCCATCTGCAGCGGGTGCTGGACCAGGATAAAGAGCTGGTGAGTGAAACGCTGGGGATGCTGGAGACCTGTTTCCAGCAGCTCAATCAGCCCGACGCCTGGTCAGAGTTTCTTCATCGCTGTGTTGAAGAGAACACCGGCGCGGCTGCGGAGCTCTATCTGTCTGACATCCTTGAGCAGCAGCAGGGGCCCGAAGCGGCCCAGAATTACATCAGCCGTCAGCTGCAGCGTCATCCTACCATGCGGGTGTTCCACCGCCTGATGGATTTAAACCTGCATGAGGCGGAAGATGGCCGCGCGAAAGAGAGCCTGATGGTGTTGCGCGACATGGTTGGCGAACAGATCCGCACCAAGCCGCGCTATCGCTGCCAGAAGTGTGGCTTTACCGCCCACGCACTCTACTGGCACTGCCCATCCTGCCGCACCTGGTCTTCAGTTAAGCCCATCCGTGGCCTCGACGGCCAGTAAACCGGCCGTTACAGCTGCACTGTTAATAGCCCATTATAGTTACAACATACTAGAGAGCAGGTTAGCTTACAGCCCTCAGCGGCAGTGCATAATTTGCCAGGCAGGAGGGCAATGGCGATTGTGATGGTCAGACACCGCAGGTAGAATGCTTGCCGTTTGTCTATTGCGCCTGCGGGCGCCTGTTGCAGAGGAAATGCCATGCCTTCACCCCACAACGTGACCGCTTCGCCGATTCTGGTAGCGCTGGATTATCATGACCTCGACAGCGCACTGCGTTTCGTCGACCAGATCGATCCCCGCAGTTGCCGCCTTAAAGTAGGCAAAGAGATGTTTACGCTATTTGGCCCCTCGCTGGTTAACACTCTGCAGCAGCGCGGCTTTGAAATCTTCCTCGATCTTAAATTCCACGATATTCCCAACACCACCGCTCATGCCGTGGCGGCCGCTGCCGATCTCGGGGTCTGGATGGTCAACGTCCATGCCAGTGGTGGGGCTCGGATGATGAACGCGGCGCGTGAAGCGCTGCTTCCCTTTGGTAAAGAGGCGCCCCTGCTTATTGCGGTGACTGTACTGACCAGTATGGATGCAGAGGATCTCAAAGGGCTGGGCATTACGCTTTCTCCTGCCGAACAGGCAGAGCGACTGGCGAAGCTGACACTGTCGTGCGGGTTGGATGGTGTGGTCTGTTCCGCCCATGAGGCTGTCCGCTTCAAACAGGTTTTAGGTCAGGAGTTTGCGCTGGTTACGCCGGGGATTCGCCCGGCAGGCAGTGATGCAGGCGATCAGCGTCGCATCATGACACCTGAGCAGGCGAAGCAGGCGGGCGTGGACTATATGGTTATCGGGCGTCCGATCACCCAATCCGCCGATCCTGCCGCCACCCTGCAGGCGATCCTGCACAGTCTGGAGACACAATAATGGCGAAGGATAATCCACTGGTTTACTCAACCGACAGCGGCCGCATTACCCAGCCGGAGCCAGCGACGGAGCGGCCAAAAGGGGATGGCATTGTGCGCATCCAGCGTCAGACCAGTGGTCGCAAGGGAAAAGGCGTCTGCCTGATTACCGGTATCGACCTGGACGACGCGGCATTGACGCTGCTGGCGGCCGAACTCAAAAAGAAGTGCGGCTGCGGGGGTTCGGTGAAAGAGGGCGTTATCGAGATTCAGGGGGATAAGCGCGATTTACTGAAAAGCCTGCTGGAAGCCAAAGGCATGAAGGTCAAACTGGCGGGTGGCTGAAAAAAAATCGGGCTACCGAAGTAGCCCGATTGTTGTGTAGATGCTTAGCGTAGCCGATTATTCTTTTAATAAGGTCTTTAGTGGACCTGATGACCGATAATACCACCGACAGCGGCGCCACCGACTGTGCCGAGTGCGCTACCATTAGTCAATACTGAACCCCCAATCGCACCCGCGCCCGCGCCAATAGCGGTGTTGCGGTCACGTTTAGACCAGTTAGAACAGCCGCTCAGTGCAACAGCTAACGTGGTTGCCAGTACAATGGCAGTGATTCGTTTCATTGTTGTTGTCATACACTTCTCCTTTGATGTGCTCACAGAGGCAACACTCTTAGTATAGCTCCGATATTTCCTCAGCCCGCTTGTGTCGCATCATTGCCGCATCCGTGTCGGCATGGAAATGTGATCACCATGGACAAACCGTTTGTAGCGGGAGAGTCGCAATGCAAACCCGACAGGGCCACGCATTGCCTGAGAGGATTCTAAGCGTTCTGGTTAAATTCCGAAGATAGAAAATTCTGAAATCACGACACATTTTTGCATTCACAGCCATTCCTTCTGCGTTTATAGCCATTTGCTCCATAACTCTTTCGCGTCCGACTCCGCAAAATTCAGGGACGATTGTCAGCAGGAGAAAATAGATGCTGGAACACCTGAAACAACAGGTTCTGGAAGCGAATCTGGATCTACCCAAATACAACCTGGTGACCTTCACCTGGGGCAATGTCAGCGCTGTTGATCGCGAACAGGGTTTGCTGGTGATTAAACCTTCCGGCGTGCGCTATGAAGTGATGAAGCGCGACGACATGGTCGTGGTCGATCTGGCGAGTGGCGACGTGGTGGAAGGGGATAAACGCCCCTCCTCGGACACGGCGACACACCGCGCGCTTTACCTCGCCTGGCCGGAGGTGGGTGGCATTGTCCATACCCATTCGCGGCATGCGACCATCTGGGCCCAGGCAGGACGACCGATTCCTGCCTGGGGAACCACCCACGCCGATGACTTCTATGGTGAGATCCCCTGTACCCGGTCGATGCGCAATGAAGAGATTCAGCACGACTACGAGTGGAACACCGGTGAGGTGATTATCGAGACTTTTGCGCAACGTGGGTTGTCTCCTTCGGCGATCCCGGCGGTACTGGTCAACTCTCATGGCCCGTTTGCCTGGGGGAAAGACGCTCATGCTGCGATACACAGCGCGGTTGTGCTGGAGGAGGTGGCGTATATGGGCCTGTTCAGCCAGCAGCTGACCGCTAATCTGCCGCCGATTAACCAGACGCTGCTTGACCTGCACTACCTGCGAAAGCATGGCGAGAACGCCTGGTACGGGCAAAAATAGCGAGCGGGACGCCACGGCGTCCCGTTTTTTTTAGTCTCATCTGAGACTGGTATGGCGATCTCCATCATAGTTATCAAAACAACAGGTCATTAAAAATAAAACAGCGTTTCATTTTATCGAGGCGATCACTGTTTTGATTACCTCAAGTCACTACTTTGCTTGCATCGCCTTCGGGCACTTCCTGCTCCACCCTCTGGCATAGCAAAGGTGACATCCATATGCATATCAAACGTGCAATAGACAAAATTCCGGGCGGTATGATGCTCATTCCGCTCTTTATCGGCGCACTCTGTCATACGTTTTCTCCAGGCGCCGGGAAATATTTCGGTTCTTTCACCAACGGCCTGATGACCGGCACGGTACCCATTCTGGCCGTCTGGTTTTTCTGTATGGGCGCGTCGATTAAACTCAGCGCCACCGGGACGGTACTGCGTAAATCGGGCACGCTGGTGCTTACCAAGATTGCCGTCGCCTGGGTTGTAGCTGCCATCGCCTCTCGGGTGATGCCGGAGAATGGCGTAGAAGTAGGGATGTTTGCCGGGTTATCGACGCTGGCGCTGGTGGCTGCCATGGATATGACCAATGGCGGCCTTTATGCCTCGATCATGCAGCAATATGGTTCCAAAGAGGAGGCCGGTGCGTTTGTGCTGATGTCTCTGGAGTCCGGGCCATTAATGACCATGGTTATCCTGGGCACCGCCGGCATCGCCTCATTCGAGCCGCACGTGTTTGTGGGGGCGGTCCTGCCGTTTATTGTGGGGTTTGCATTAGGGAATCTTGATCCGGAGCTGCGCGACTTCTTCGGAAAAGCGGTCCATACGCTGATTCCTTTCTTCGCCTTTGCTCTGGGTAACACCATTAACCTGGGTGTCATTGCGGAAACCGGACTGCTGGGCATCATGCTGGGCGTGTCGGTGATCATCATTACCGGTATCCCACTCATTCTGACTGATCGGCTGATTGGGGGCGGGGATGGCACGGCTGGCATAGCTGCATCCAGTACGGCAGGCGCAGCGGTGGCGACACCGGTGCTGATTGCCGAGATGCTGCCGCAGTTTAAACCGATTGCCCCTGCTGCCACGGCGCTGGTGGCAACGTCCGTGATTGTGACCTCCGTGCTGGTGCCGATCATCACGGCCATCTATTCAAAACGTGTTAAGCGTCTTCATGTTGCCGTGGAGCAGCGTGCCGCTATTAAGTAACCCGCCTAATCAATCCCCGACGCGCGAGTCGGGGATCTCTCTGGATTTTGTGTTGTAAATCAATCTCTCATTTGGTCTGGCCTCACTCTGCATTACGCTGATGTGGCGTATTTAACGCATCAAATATAAACAGAGGATGAGACAATGACAGTTATTAACCAAGCAACGTGCAGATTATTTACCGAAGTCGGCAACACCACGCAGTTAGTCGCCTATTACGAAGAAGGGCGTCGTACTATGTGGATGATGTTGCGTGCACAGCCCCGTCCGAGCTTCAACCATGAACTGATTGAGGAGATCATGAATCTGAGCTATGCCGCTCAGCGTTCCGGTCTGCCGATCGACTTCTGGGTTACCGGCTCTCTGGTGCCACAGATGTTCAACGCCGGTGGCGATCTGCGCTTCTTTGTCGAGTGCATTCGCAATAACCGCCGTGAGGCGCTGCGGGCCTATGCCCGTGCCTGCGTTGACTGCATCCATTCGGCAGCACGGGGGTTTGATACCGGCGCGGTGACGCTGGCGATGATTGAGGGCAGTGCGTTAGGCGGCGGATTCGAAGCGGCGCTGGCACATCACTTCATTCTGGCGCAGAACAACGCGCGGATGGGCTTTCCGGAAATTGCTTTTAACCTCTTTCCCGGCATGGGCGGCTACTCACTGGTCGCGCGTCGTTCCGGCATGAAACTGGCAGAGGAGTTAATTTGTGAAGGGGAGTCCCACAGCGCAGAGTGGTATGAAACGCGCGGACTGGTGGATAAAGTCTTCCAGCCTGGCGATAGCTACCGCGCCACCCGCACCTTTATCGATACGTTACGTCCTAAACTCAATGGCGTGCGGGCTATGCTGAAAGCGCGTCAGCGCGTGCTGCAATTGTCACGCGCTGAGCTGATGGATATTACCGAAGATTGGGTCGATTACGCCTTTACCATCGAACCTAAAGACATTGCTTACATGGAACGCCTGGTTCAGTTACAAAACCGCCACAGCGCATCACTGCGTAAAGCGGGTTAATCTGAATTAGCGTTAAACGCGGGCAGGATGCTTAGCCAGCCAATGCCCAAACTGTTCCGCGGGCATTGGTTTTGCGTAGTAGTAGCCCTGACGCCCATCGACACCACTGTTAAGGACAAACTTCTCTTCATCCGGGGTCTCAATACCCTCTGCAATCACCTGCAAATCGAGCGCCTTGGCGACGGCGACGATAGCTCGTACCAGCGATTGTGAGACGGGCTGTTTATTAATATCGCGGATAAAGCTTTGGTCGAGCTTGATGGCATTGATCGGCACACGTGCGAGCTGAGAAAGCGATGAGTAACCGGTGCCGAAGTCATCCAGATGAACCTGTGCGCCCAGCTCCTGAAACTGCTTCATCAGCCGCAGGGCTTCAGCTTCATTCTCAATCAGGCAGCTTTCTGTGAGCTCAATATCGATAGGACAGTCGGTGATATTCGCCTCATGCAGTGCCTGTTTCAGGTCAGTATAGATGCTTTGATCAATCAGCTGACGTGCCGACACGTTGACGGCGACGCGCAGAAAAATGCCCTGCTGTCGCCAGACGATAATCTGTTTCAGCACATTGAGCATGACCCAGCGTCCCAGCGGCACAATCAGTCCCGACTCTTCGGCGTAGGGAATGAAATCAGCAGGGGAGACCAGGCCGCGCTCGGGTGAGTTCCAGCGTACCAGCGCTTCGGCGCTGCGGACTTCACCATCACTGTCGATTTTCGGCTGGTAATGCACCAGCAGGTGATCCAGCTCCAGCGCCTTACGCAGATTGGTGTCCAGCCACAGGTACTCAAAGACCCGCTGGTTCATCTCTGCCGCGAAGACACAGAACTTGCCACGACCGTTCTCTTTGGCGTGATACATCGCGGTGTCAGCATTACGAATAAGGCTCTCGCGATCTTCACCATGCAGCGGCGCGAACGCGATCCCGATAGAGCAACCGCTGTACACTTCGATCAGTCCGATACGGAAAGGCTGACGCAGGCGCTCAAGAATGCGTGAGGACATCGCCTCCAGCGCAGCCTGGCTGGTGTGCTCAGCCAGCACCACAAACTCATCGCCACCCAGCCGGCCCAGAGTCTGGTCTTTACCCAGACAGCTAAGAATCGCCAGTGAAACCGCCTGCAGTAACTGATCGCCGAACATATGACCGTAGGCGTCGTTCACTTTTTTGAAATTATCGAGATCGAGGTAGACCACGCCGGTCTCATCGCGCTCAGATCGCTCCAGCGCCAGGCTAATCTGTTGATGAATTGCGTTGCGATTAGGCAAACCGGTCACCGTATCGGTGTTTGCCAGCACCCGGAGGCGTTCCTGGGCGCGTCGCTCCTCGGTTATGTCGGTGCCAGAACAGATGAGGAAAATTTCATTTTTGCCACTGCCGCTGTGAACAAACTTATTACGAAACAGAAACAGTCGCTGACCTTTTTTGGTTTTAACCCAGCGCTCCACCTCATAGGAGTTACCGTCACGGAAGAAGCCCGCAATGTTGCGTCGTGACTGAGAGGCCTCCTGTTTGGTCATAAAGAGCTGAAAGACGTTACGGCCGATAACCTCATGCTCATTCAGACCGGTGTATTCTTCACTAAGACGGTTAAAACGCTGAATATTGCCGCGCTGATCGAGGATCACAATCACCGAGTTGGCTTCAGAAACCACCTGTTCGGCGAATGAAAGACCCAGGGTTAAGTCGCGGGCGACCGCTGAGGTATCGCCCCAGGCAGAAGCGGTTCCTGCCCAGGTCGCCTGGTTCACTTTGCGTCCGACAAAATGCATCGGAACATCAATGCCCTGCAGCGTCATAGTCAGATTGATGCTTGAAGTGATGACCGGCATCGCGCGTATCATGGCTGCCTGGCCAGGGGTCAACGGCAGGGCGATATTAGTTTGTGACGACTCATCTTCGGCAAAATGCAACGCATCGCTGTCCGCGGTCAGACGCCAATGAGGGCTGGTTGTACCGAAAAGGGTGTACAACAACGTTTGCCCTTGTTCATCGGTCATGGAAACTTCCTCCGGGAAGTGCTCTGCAGGCGTTATCTCATTATTTTAGCAACAGTATTCATCATCTGACGCCAGCACAAGATGCAAACCGAATATATTTTCCCATCCAGATAAGAATGGCACAAAAAAGCCCCGACATTGCGGGGCTGTTTAGTGCGGTCAGCAGGGACATTTACCCAGTTTGCCTGCCTGGCTGGGGAAGCGGGCATCCAGACAGTAACGGTGGAAATCGCGCTCATTCATCGGCGGCTGATCGGGATGATGGAGTCGCATATGCTGCAGATATTTTTGATAATCCTGCACCCCGACCATTAAGCGAAAACATTGTTGCAGGCCGCGCCAGAATCCACGCCAGCTGAATGTCTGTGGCTGTGGGGAGGCGGCAGGCTGGCAGCGGATAATCTGCCACTCTCCCTGCGGACGCCGGGACTGATGAATAGCATCAGACATGACGCACCTCCTTGTTGCGCAGCGTCACAACGGACTCATGCGTAGTAGGAAGATCGCTGCGCAGCGCCCGGCGAATGACAAAGAACGCAGAGATCAGCATCGTGACCGCCACCAGCATAAAGAAGGCGCACAGGGCCGCGTTAATCTGATTGCTGAAGACGATGGTCTGCATATCCGCCACGCTTTTTGCCGGGGCGATGATCACGCCTTCATCCAGCCCTTTGCGGAACTTATTCGCCTGCGCCAGGAAGCCAATCGACGGTTTTTCATGGAAGATTTTCTGCCAGCCGGCAGTCATCGAGGTGATAAACAGCCAGACAGTTGGCAGGATAGTCACCCAGGCGTAACGCTGCTTTTTCATTTTGAACAGCACCACGGTGCCGAGGATCAGCGCCATGGACGCCAGCATCTGATTGCCGATACCAAACAGCGGCCACAGAGTGTTAATGCCGCCGAGCGGATCGACCACGCCCTGATAGACAAAGAAGCCCCAGCCCGCGACCGCCACGGTCGTGCCGGCCATATTGCCCAGCCAGGAGCGGTTATTCGCCATAGAAGGCACCACGGTGCCTGCCAGATCCTGCACCATAAAGCGGCAGGCGCGGGTACCGGCATCGACCGCCGTCAGAATGAACAGCGCTTCAAACAGGATGGCGAAGTGATACCAGAACGCCATCATCGCCCGGCTGTTAAAGATCTCGGTAATGATGTGGGCCATTCCCACCGCGAAGGTTGGCGCGCCGCCTGCGCGGGACAGGATCGAGCCTTCACCCACGTCACGGGCGATGCCGCTCAGCATTTCCGGCGTGACGACAAAGCCCCAGCCGTTGATCACCTGAGAGGCGCTTTCAACGGTGGTACCAATCAGCGCAGCCGGGGAGTTCATGGCAAAGTAGACGCCCGGATCGAGTACCGAGGCACAAATCAGCGCCATGATCGCCACAAAGGATTCCATCAGCATCGCGCCATAGCCAATAAAGCGGATATGACTTTCCCGCTCCACCAGTTTTGGCGTGGTGCCGCTGGAGACCAGCGCATGGAAGCCGGAGATGGCGCCGCAGGCAATCGTAATAAACAGGAACGGGAACATCGCGCCGGAGAAGACCGGGCCGGTACCGTCGATAAATTTGGTGACCGCCGGCATTTTCATCTCTGGCATGGCAAAGACAATCCCCACCGCCAGCCCGACAATCACGCCGATTTTAAGAAAGGTCGAAAGGTAGTCACGCGGAGCCAGCAGCAGCCAGACCGGCAGCACGGAGGCAATAAAGCCGTAGATCACCAGCACCCAGGTCAGTGAGGTGCCTTTCAGGGTAAAGAAGGGCCCCCAGTAAGGATGCTGGGCTACGTCACCACCATAGATAATCGCCGCCATCATCAGCACAAAGCCAATCAGTGAAACTTCGGCGATTTTACCGGGCCGGATAAAGCGCATGTAGACGCCCATAAACAGCGCAATCGGAATGGTGGCCGCGATGGTAAACAGTCCCCACGGACTGTTCGCCAGCGCCTTGACCACCACCAGCGCCAGCGCCGACAGAATAATGATCATGACGCCCAGCGCGCCGAGCATGGTCACCACACCGGCAAACGCACCCAGCTCCTGTCGTGCCATCTCGCCCAGTGAACGGCCATCACGACGGGTTGAGATAAACAGTATCAGGAAATCCTGTACCGCACCTGCCAGCATCACCCCGACCAGGATCCAGATGGTGCCAGGCAGAAAGCCCATCTGCGCCGCCAGAATCGGACCCACCAGCGGGCCGGCACCGGCAATAGCCGCAAAGTGGTGACCAAACAGCACCCATTTATTGGTCGGGACATAATCGAGCCCGTCGCTCAGCCGCTCGGCAGGCGTCATCCGGCGGTCGTCCAGTTCGAAAATATTGCGGGCGATAAACAGGCTGTAGAAGCGATAAGCGATGCTGTAACAGGCGACAGCGGCTATCACCAGCCAGACTGCGTTGACGTGTTCGCCGCGGCTGAGGGCCAGCATGGCGAAAGCGCCCGCGCCGATTAACGCCACCACTAACCAGATCGCACTGGTTTTGACGTTTTTCATGACTAACTCCTTGTGAGGACCGAGAGGAAAGCGATCGAAAACAACGAGTCAAACTTAATGTAATGGAATGTAAGTGAAAGTTAATCAGTGGAGAAGTGTGAAGCGGGGTACAAATTTAACTTTTTTGCAATGCGGGCGGGGTGGAAACAGACGGGATAACCGGAGTTATCCCGCCCGATTGACTGCTCAGTACGTCACTACTCAGACGGCGGGGCGCGCCACGACGCTGCGGGTTTCCATGCGGACTTCGGCGATGGTGACATCAATCACATCGGTCACACGGTAAACCACTTCGCCTTTGATCTGAACGCTGCCATTTTCCTGGCTGCAGACCAGCTCATCACGCACCGCGTGAATGAACGGCGCCGGGATAAAGGCGACCGCGCCAAACTCCAGCAGGCGAACACGCATGCCACCACGTGACACATCGATAATCTCGGCGCTGAAGCGACGGTCGGTTGCTGCAAACGGCGCCAGATAACGGGCGTAGAGCCAGTCGCCAACATCACGTTCCGCCATGCGGTTCAGGCGGCGGCGCTCACTCATCGTCACCGTCAGCGCATCATCCGGACGAGCGATCTGCTCACCGCGAATAATCGCTTTCAGCAGACGATGGTTGACCATGTCACCGAACTTACGAATCGGTGAGGTCCATGTGGCGTAAGCCTCAAGTCCCAGGCCAAAGTGCGGGCCAGGCTCGGTGCTGATCTCAGCGAAGGTCTGGAAGCGACGGATCCGGCTGTCGAGGAACTGGGTCGGCTGGGCATCAAGCTCACGACGCAGCACGCGGAAACCTTCCAGCGTGGTGATCGCCTGCGCATCCACGGTAATACCATGGTTGGCCAGCACGGCCGCGGCCTGTTCAGCATTGGTGGCATCGAAACCGGCATGGACGTTGTAGATACCAAAACCGAGACGGTCACGCAGCACTTTCGCCGCGCAGACGTTGGCCAGAATCATAGACTCTTCGACAATGCGGTTAGCGATGCGGCGCGGTTCAGCCACAATCTCCAGCACTTCACCTTTTTCACCCAGCAGGAAGCGGTAATCCGGGCGATCTTTAAACACCAGCGCGTGAGTCTGACGCCACTCGCTGCGCGCCAGGCAGAGGCGATGCAGCAGGCGAATCTGTTCAGCAATCGCCTCACTTTCCGGCTGCCATGAGCCGCTGTTTTCCAGCCAGTCAGAGACGTCGTCATACGCCAGCTTGGCTTTGGATTCGATCCAGGCGGCAAAGAACTCAACGTCATCACCTAAGCTGCCATCGGCTGCCACGGTTACGCGGCAGGCCAGGGCCGGACGGCGCACATTCGGACGCAGCGAGCAGACATCATCAGAGAGTTCGCGCGGCAGCATCGGGATGTTAAAGCCCGGCAGGTAGTTGGTAAACGCACGCTGCGCCGCCAGCTTATCGAGCTGACTGCCTTCCGGCACATAGGCGGTAGGGTCGGCGATAGCGATGGTCAGACGCAGGGCGCCATCGTCCAGGGCTTCCGCAAAGAGCGCATCATCCATATCCTGGGTGCTGGCGCTGTCGATGGTAACGAAATCCAGCGCGGTCAGATCTTCACGCGTCAGATTTTCATCCAGCATCTCGCCAAAACTGACATCGGGCGCTTCACGCTCAAGGTTATGACGCGACAGCGTCACCCACCACGGCGCCAGATGGTCATCAGCTTTGACAATAAAATCGGTGAGTTCGGCATAAAAGCCGCGATCGCCTTTCAGCGGATGGCGACGCATCTCCGCCACGGCCCAGTCACCATTCTCAAACTCATGGCTGACATCGCGCGCAGGGCGACACTGGATCGCATCCTTCAGCAGGGGGTGATCCGGCACAATCGACAGGCGATCGTCTTTCTTCTGTACCCGGCCAACAAAGCGGTTCAGGAACGGCTCAACCAGGGTTTCCGGCTCAGCGCTTTCGCGATCTTTATCGCTGTGGATCACGGCGGTGATACGATCGCCATGCATCACTTTCTTCATCTGCGGTGGCGGAATGAAGTAACTTTTTTGCGCATCGACTTCCAGAAAGCCGAAGCCTTTTTCAGTGCCTTTTACGACGCCTTCAGCACGAGGCGTTTGCGAATGGAGCTTCTGTTTCAGCTGCGCGAGCAGCGGGTTATCCTGGAACATAATTTTTACGTTTCGTTGGCTGATTGCGGCTGACAGTTTTACGCGAATCGACGTCGCGCGGCAAGGCAAAAAGCCGGACGAGCCGGCTTTTTAGGGGGGAGTGAAAGGGCTGTCAGGCGATGCGCTGATCGGCCAGTGCCTCAGAGAGTTCCAGCTTCACCGGCACCGATTTTGAGGTCGGTGTACCACTGTCATCACCAAAGCTGTTCAGCGGCACCAGCGGGTTGGTTTCCGGATAATAGGCCGCCAGGTTACCGCGCGGAATATTGTAGGGAACCAGTTTGAATCCGCTGACGCGACGGGTAATGCCATCATTCCACAGCGTTTCGATATCGACATTCTGGCCTTCGGTAAAGCCCAGGTCTGCCATATCGTCCGGGTTGATGAACACCACTTCACGCTGACCAAACACGCCACGGTAACGGTCATCAAGGCCGTAAATGGTGGTGTTGTACTGGTCGTGCGAACGCAGCGTCTGCAGGGTAAAAGGCACGTCCTGATCAAGATTCGGGAACAGTGAGGTCGGCAGCGCCGAGGCGTTGAACTCCGCTTTCTGGCTCGGGGTATTGAAGCGCAACTCGGCTGCTGCGTTGCCCAGATAGAAACCGCCCGGGATGTCACATTTGGCGTTAAAGTCGGCAAAGCCCGGAATCGTCGCGGCGATGTGCTCACGGATCAGGTTGTAATCACCCGCCAGCTCGCGCCATTTCACTTTTTCATCACCCAGCACCGCCTCGGCGATACCGGCAACAATCCAGGTCTCAGAACGCTGTGTTTCCGCCAGCGGAATACCGATCCCTTCAGAGGCGTGCACCATGCTGAAGGAGTCTTCCACGGTAATAAACTGATTGCCGGTGGCCTGCAGATCGCGCTCGGTGCGGCCCAGCGTCGGCAGAATCAGCCCATCGTGACCCGGCACCAGATGGCTGCGGTTCAGTTTGGTGCTGATATGCACGGTCAGACCACAGCGTGACATCGCCTCTTCGGTGCGCGGTGAGTCGGGTGCGGCGGCCGCCAGGTTGCCACCCAGCGCGATCAGCACTTTCACTTCATCACGCAGCATGGCGTTCAGCGCTTCCACGGTGTTGTGGCCTGCCGCACGCGGGGGCTCGAAATTGAAATGATTCCCCAGCGCATCCAGGAAGGCTTTCGCCGGTTTCTCATCGATGCCCATGGTGCGGTTGCCCTGCACATTACTGTGACCGCGAACCGGGCAGAGGCCTGCGCCTTTTTTGCCCAGCTGGCCAAACAGCAACTGCAGGTTGGTGATCTCGCGCACCGTGTCGACAGAGTGTTTGTGCTGGGTGATGCCCATCGCCCAGGTACAGATCACCCGGTCAGCGCTCTGGTAGATCGCCGCGGCTTCACGGATCTGCGCCTGCGTCAGGCCCGACTGCGCCACAATCTGCATCCAGCTGGTGTTATCCACGGCGTCGAGATACGCCTCAATGCCGTTGGTTTTGGCATTGATAAAGGTCTGATCGAACAGGCCGCTTTCGCCAGCCGCCAGACGCGCGCGATGGGTTTCCAGCAGGGATTTCACCATGCCGCGCACCGCTGCCATATCACCGCCCAGGTTCGGCTGATAATAGGAGGAGCTGATGTTGCCCGCTTTCGAGGTCACCACTTCCAGTGGTTTCTGCGGATCGGCAAAACGTTCCAGACCGCGTTCGCGCAGGGTATTAAAGGTGACGATTTTCGCACCGTGATCGGCAGCGTGACGCAGGCTGTGCAGCATACGCGGATGGTTAGTGCCGGGATTCTGACCGAAGACAAAAATGGCATCTGCGTGGTCGAAATCATCCAGACGAATGGTGCCTTTACCGACGCCAATGCTGCGCTTCAGGCCGGTGCCGCTGGCTTCGTGGCACATATTGGAGCAGTCAGGGAAGTTATTGGTCCCCATCAGGCGACCAAAAAGCTGATAGAGCCAGGAGGCTTCATTGCTGGCGCGACCGGAGGTGTAGAGCTCCATCTGATCCGGATGATCCATCGCCTTGATGTGCTGCGCGATCAGCGCAAACGCATCATCCCAGCTGATGGGCTCGTAGTGGTCGGTTTCCGCGTTGTAGCGCAGCGGATGAGTCAGACGTCCCTGATACTCCAGGAAGTAGTCACTCTGGGTATAGAGCGTGGTTACGCTGTGTTTGGCGAAAAAGTCGGTGTCGACCATCCGGCGTGTCGCTTCCCAGGTCACCGCTTTGGCGCCATTCTCGCAGAAGCTGAAGGTACTTTTATTGTCATCACCCCAGGCGCAGCCTGGACAGTCAAAACCGCGTGCTTTGTTCATGCGCATCAGGTTGCGCATATTTTTCAGGGCCGCTTTGCTGTCAAGAACGAAACGCGTGGTGGCTTCCAGTGAACCCCAGCCGCCCGCTGCCGCGCGATAGGGTTTGATTTGGCGTTTAAATTTCATATTGAGTGCAGGCTTTTTATAGTAGGAATTATTGTTTGGTGTTTGTTATCAGGTTATATCCTGATGGTGAAAGGAAGTCTGCAGCTATCCTCATACCTTGTCTAATTGATTGACTTAATGGTGCGATAGCTGGCGTTTATCGTGCATAAGCCAGAAATGTGATGCTGGTCAGATTTTACCCGCCTTTAACCTGCTGATAACGGGAGTTCTCCCGACAACAGGCTAATACTTGCTGTTCACAATCAGAGAGGGCACGACTCCATGAAACAGCTGACCAGCCAGATTCATGCATTTGGCAAAGCGTTGATGATGCCAATCTCGGTCATCGCTGCCGCAGGTATCTTCCTTGGGCTGGCGGCGGCCATGCAGAACCCGGCGGTCACCGGCGATGCCTTTGCGCAGATGCAGGTGCCGCAGTTAATTATCGGCTTTATTCGCAAGGTTGCCGGAGCGCTATTCGCTAATCTGCCGGTCTTCTTTGCGGTAGCGAGTGCCATCGGACTGGCGAAAGCGGAAAAACCTACCGCCGCCTTTGCCGCGGTGATTGGCTATATCGTGATGAACGTTGGTATCAGCGCGACGCTGGCGGCCAAGGGGATCACCGCCGCCACCACTACACCTGCAGCCCTGCAGCAGGCGGGGATGGATCAGACCACCGCCATGATGACCTCGGCGGAATATATCAACATGCTGGGCGTCTTTACCTACAACATGAGCGTACTGGGCGGGGTGATTGCCGGACTGGTAACGGTGGCGCTGCACAATCGCTTTTATACCCAGCAATTGCCTACCGCGATCAGCTTCTTTGGCGGACGGCGTTTTGTGCCGATTGTGACCGTGATCTGTCTGCCACTGATTGGAGTATTGCTGGCGCTGATCTGGCCGACCATTGGCGACGGTATCGCCTGGATTGGACAGATGATTGGCAAAAGCGGGCAGTATGGCGCTTTTCTGCTGGGGGCCTTTGAGCGCATCCTGATCCCCACCGGCCTGCATCATATCCTTAACGAAACCGTGCGTTTCACGCCTATTGGCGGCATGGCGGTGGTCGATGGCCAGACCGTGGTTGGCGCACTGAACATCTTCAACGCGTCACTGACTCATCCGGGATCGATCCCCGATGAGACGCTGCGCACCGCCACGCAGTTTCTGGCGCAGGGCAAGATTCCGGTGATGATGTTCGGCCTGCCCGCCGCGGCGCTGGCGATCTATCACACCGCCCGACCCGAGCATAAACAGCGGGTGAAAGCACTGGTCATGGCGGGGGCGCTGACCTCCTTCACCACCGGCATCACCGAACCGCTGGAGTTCTGCTTTATCTTTGTCTCGCCGGTGCTCTATCTGCTGCACGCTTTCCTGACCGGCCTGTCGTTTATGCTGATGTCGATGCTGCATCTGATGATTGGCAACGTGCAGGGCGGTGTTATCGACCTGGTGGTGTTCGGCATGCTGGGTGGGGCAAAAACCCACTGGTGGTGGACGCTGGCGCTGGGTGTGATCTATGCGCCGATCTACTACTACGCTTTCCGGCTGGTGATCACCCGGATGAATGTTGAAACGCCGGGCCGTGAATCGGAGGATGAGAAACCGCAACAGGTCGCCGCGGATGAACGGACTCAGGTCATTATCAGCGGGCTGGGCGGGCAGGCCAATATCGAGGATGTCGATTGCTGCTTTACCCGGCTGCGCGTACGGGTCAAAGAGATGAATCAGGTGGTCGATCAGACGCTGATGAGCACCGGTGCCAACGGGGTCAATCGCGTCAGCGAGCACGACATTCAGGTGATCTACGGCCCGCAGGTCGAGAAGATCGCCAACGAGGTAAAAATGGCGCTGGGCGTCGCTTAACGGCAGCCTGTCTCACTCTTCGTCACAACGCTAACCGCCCGACGCCCGTGGGCGGTTAGCGCCTGTTCCCGGAGGCGCTCCGCCCGCTGCCGTCCCGCTTATTGTAACTAAAAAAAGCCCAGCCCTAATGGGGCGTACCTTTTTGCCGATATAGCGACTAATCCTCTTACTTTTCGGAACACCGCGATGTCGTTAAAAAAATCCTCCCTGATTATCTTCTCCTTCCTGCTGGCGCTGTTTCTTACCAGCGTGGCAATCAGTACCTGGCTGCTAATTCAGAGCAATCACTCGCTGAATGCGGTTAACAAAGAGATCCGCGTGGTGCTCTCGGTGATTGACCCAATCAACCACAGCCGCACGCTGCGTGTGCGTCTGATGGAGTACATGAAGGAGATTGAGGGCAGTGACGCAAATAATCCCGCCACGCTGGACAGCGTTCGGACCGTGGCCGGCAAAGCGGATGCTGCATTTCAGGCCTATATGAACGCGCCGCGTCTGCCGGGCGAAGAGGCGGAAGCCGACGCCTATAGCCAGGCTTATCAGGCCTATCGTCAGCAGGGTTTACAGCCGTTGATTGAGGCGGCAGAGGCGCACGATCAGGTGCGCTTTAAAAATCAGATCGCCACCGTGGTTCGCCTTGACCGTCAGTATGAAATCATTCTGGACCGGGTGCTGGCCCAGCATGAAACCTATGCCAAAAAACTTAACAGCGATGCACAGAGTCACTTCACCTCCGGCATTACCCTGCTGGGGCTGTTTGGGGTGCTGTTTTTCGCCATCATCGTCGCCATTTACATCTTCATGAAGCGCTATGTGCTTTCGCCGATCAATGATGCGCAGGAACACTGCAAGCTGATTGCGGCGGGCGTCCTGGATACCACGGTGCCGGTCAAAGCCGGTTCGCGCAGTGAAATTCAGTTGCTGATGGGCTCGCTGGAGCAGATGCGCAGCGCGCTGACCGCCATTATTCTCCAGGTGCGCGATTCAACCCGCTCAGTCTCCACCGCCTCTCAGGAGATTGCGGCGGGCAACATCGATCTCGCCTCGCGAACCGAACAGCAGGCCGCCGCGCTGACGGAAACCGCTGCCAGCATGGAGCAGCTGGGCGCAACGGTGAAACAGAACACTGAAAACGTCTTTGAAGCCTGCCGCCTGACCAGTGAAGCGGTGAAAAACGCGGAAAGCGGCGAAAAGGTCTCGCAGGAAGTGGTGACATCGATGGCGCTGATTAATGCCAGCTCGAAGAAGATCGAGGAGATCACCACCGTGATCGACAGCATCGCCTTTCAGACCAATATTCTGGCGCTGAACGCGGCTGTGGAAGCCGCCAGGGCGGGTGAACAGGGTCGCGGTTTTGCGGTGGTGGCAGGGGAAGTCCGTAATCTGGCCCAGCGCAGCGCCACCGCAGCCAAAGAGATTGAGGGGCTGATTGCGGAATCTGTTTCGATCATCCACGCCGGTTCCGATCAGGTCAGCCGGACCGGTGAGGCGATGAGCGCCATTATCTCCTCTGTCAGCCGCGTGAATCTGCTGATGGAGCACATCTCAACCGCTTCTGATGAACAGAGTCGCGGTATCGGTCAGATTGAGCAGGCGGTTACCGAGATGGACAGCGTCACACAGCAGAACTCGGCGCTGGTGCAGGAGTCTGCCGCAGCATCTGCCTCGCTGGAAGAGCAGGTGCAGTATCTGACGCAGTCGGTCTCCACCTTCCGTCTGGCAAACCGTTAATCAGGGGGCTCCGCGCTGAGTTTATGCAGCGCGGAGTCCGGAGCCCCGATGCTGAGTAATGCCCGACAGAGAGGGGAGAGTTTGATGCAGTGCCTTGTGGCGCAGGGCTAATCGGCGGATTATAAGGCTTTCCAGTAAATATGGGGTGGTCATGCTAATCAGCACGGAAAGTGCCCGTAGCAACAGCGCGGATACCCGACTGGCCTGTACGCTTGCCGCTGCCGCAGGCGCACTGAATACCGCAGCCTTTGAGATCGTCGGTTTTTTTTCAGCCAACATGACCGGGAATGTCTCGCTGCTTTCCGATCATCTCGCAAAAGCGAATCTGGGGCCTGGCCTGTTTTTTCTGTCGATCGTGCTTCTGTTTATTGCGGGTTCCATGTGTTCAACGCTGATCATTAATGCCGGGCACCGCAGAAATATCCGCACCATCTATGCCTTTGTCATCCTGATTGAGGGCAGCGCGCTGATTGCCCTGGGGGTGATTGAAAATCACTTTCCGCCGCAGTCGCCTGGTGTCGTGTTAATCATGAGCCTGAGTTTTTTAATGGGGTTGCAGAATGCGGTGGTGACGCGGATCTCCAATGCCCGCGTTCGCACTACCCATATCTCCGGCACGGCGACCGATATCGGTATTGAGCTGGCAATGCTGTTTGAGGTGCTGCGACGTAAAGCGTCACCGAAAGAGGCGCCGCTCTATCTGAGCCGGTTGCGACTGCACTGTCTGACCCTGCTTTCTTTCCTTGCAGGAGGGATAGCCGGAATCGGGCTTTACCGGCTGCTTAGCTACGATTTCCTGCTGCCAGTGGGGTTCGGGTTAATCTGTCTGGCGCTGAATGCCATCTTTACTAAGCCAGCAAAACAACAGGGCGCGATGATTTAAGTGCGCATCTCTCACTGATGCGTAAACCAGGGCGGCGCGTAGTGTTGATTTCATCGCTCCGCCTGCGCAAATGAACCGTGCGGTTAAAACATCCTAGCCTGCGCGGGGTAACATTCAGCCTTATACTCTGGTTGATCCTGCGAACGAGACAGTAATGCGAACAGCCTTCAACCTGCTGATGGATAATTAACATCGACATTAAACAACTCATTTACTTGTGTAACCTGGAGCGTGAACGCCATTTCGGGCGGGCCGCGGAAGCCAGTTTTGTTACACAGCCAACCCTCTCTATGCGCCTGAAAAATCTTGAGCGCGAGCTGGGCCTGCCGCTGATTAACCGCAGCAATAACTTTGCCGGATTTACCCCAGAGGGCGACCGTGTGCTGGCATGGGCGCGGGAAATCGTTTCGGTCTATCAGGGGCTGAAGCTGGAAGTGGAATCGCTGAAGCATGGGGTAAACGGTACGCTGCGGGTTGGCGTGGTGCCGCAGTGCAGCATGGCACTGCCGCTGCTGCTGAAAGCGGTGCAGGCGCGTTATCCTCAGCTCGACTATCGCATTGCGGTACTCAGTGCTGACCAGTTGCTGGAAGCGCTCAACAGCCACACCGTGGATGTCGGGATCGGTTTTTTCGAGATGGCAACCCTGCGTGAACTCCATTTTCAGACCGAGATGCTGGCAGATCGGGGCGTTGAAGCCATATTCCATCCCGACCATTTCCCTGAGCTGGTGGGGGAAACCGCGCTGACGCTTGATGAAGTGGCACAACAGCCGCTCTGTCTGGCGGAGCCGACGCGTTATTTCCGGCGTTATCTCGATATGGCGTTTCGTGAAGCGGCGCTGGTGCCCCGGGTGATCGTGGAGAGCGCCTCTGTCATGCAGCTGATGCAGTGCGCGCAGGTCGGCCTGGGGCTGCTGGTGTCGCCGGTCGGTCATCTCCTATCCGCTTCATTACAGGGGCTGCAGCAGCGCGCCATCACGCTGCCGCCGATGGCGCGCCAGGCGGCGCTGGTCATCGCTGAGCCTGGCCGTGCCACACCGCTGGCACAGCACTTTTTCGACGAAGCGCGCGGTCTGCTGCCGGTTTAACGCGGTTACTGCGATTCGCCCAGGGCGTAAAACAGGCGGCTGTTCCAGTTGCCTATGGCGACACTCTGTATCAGCGCGAACAGCGCATCAGCTTCCCAGCCCGCCTCCATTAGCGGCTGCAGATGGGCCGCGCTGAAACGCTCTGGCGAACGGGTCAGCTGCGCCGCCAGCGCAATAATCTGCTGCTCTTCCTTTTTTGCCGCCGCGTCATCCACGCCCTCAATTAACATCTCATTTCCGGCCAGCAGCCGGAACGCCCAGCGACTGCCCAGAATACGGGCGGCCGTCGCTTCTGCCAGAGTATTGTCCTGAGTGAGATGCTGACGCAGTTGCGCCCAGCCATAGAGCACTGAGGGATCGTGTGCCAGCAGCCATACCGCGTCCTGCATTCCCGGCAGCGACTGACAGCGGGTAATGGCAGCGAGCTGCTCAGCACTGGCATACCGCAACTCCAGCGGTTTCAGCACCGGCTGCCAGCGGGCAGGCTGATCAAAACCTGCGGCCTCAGCATCCGGTGGTGCAGTGCTGCCGGGCAGCCAGCGTACCGGCTGGGCCTGCAGCGCCTGTAAACCGGCGACCACCCGCGCCTGATAACTGACAAAGCCGATCACCTGATTCAGCGTCACAATATCGGGCTCTGTCAGGCCGACTGCATCTAGGGCAGTGATTGCGCTGGCGCTGATCAGCTCAGGCTGCATCGCCAGCTGGCGTGCATACTGCGTAATCTGGGTCAGGCGATTATTACTTTCACGTGAGGAGTCGGGCCCGGGCAACGGATTGAGGCGGGCAGAGTAGTGATTACACAGCCGCTGTACACCCGCCACCTGCGCCACCGTCAGCGCCGTGCTGAGGCGATCGTAAAGCGTTAAGGTGTGCGTAAGCGTGGTGACGACACGGTCGGGGAACAGCAGCTGTGCCAGATCGCGCGCCGCCAGCAGGGCGGGCTGATTGGTGCGCAGCAGTGACTGCACCACGTTGTCATCGGCGTAACATCCCAGCAAAAAACGGTCATCAATATGGGCGGCCTCGGGCACCAGCGGTGCGGCCTGTGAGGTACGTGGACTGGTCTGGCTCTCGTAAAACCAGTGGTTATGGCCCGGATAGCGGCGTTGTTCCATGATCAATCCTTTTGCAAATTCGGGTTCGGTATGCAGGCGGC
This sequence comes from Pantoea sp. JV6, assembly GCF_025910055.1. Lineage (NCBI taxonomy): Bacteria > Pseudomonadati > Pseudomonadota > Gammaproteobacteria > Enterobacterales > Erwiniaceae > Pantoea > Pantoea sp. JV6. The sequence continues at coordinate 103,505 of NZ_JAPCIM010000004.1, forward strand.
AGAATCTGAAAATGTGCATAAACCGAAGGGCAGGCTTATCGTCGCTGATGGCCAGTCCGGGGCAAAAGATTGATCGGTGATAATTAATAGCGTTACGGTATAACGGCAGCGAAATCAGGCAGGAAGGGCGAGGCGGGAGCAAAGAGAAGGGCGAGCCAGGCTCGCCCTTGCAGAACTTATTTCAGTTCCAGTTCGTTCATTGCGGCGATGCTGAAGCCGCCATCAACGTGTACCACTTCACCGGTGATGCCGCCAGCCAGGTCAGAGCAGAGGAATGCTGCTGAGTTGCCGACATCTTCGATGGTAACGGTACGGCGAATCGGGGTGACCGCTTCGCAATGTGCCAGCATCTTACGGAAATCTTTGATGCCTGATGCTGCCAGGGTGCGGATTGGACCGGCAGAAACGGCGTTAACACGCACGCCTTCCGGGCCCATGGCGTTTGCCATGTAGCGCACGTTGGCTTCCAGCGACGCTTTCGCCAGACCCATCACGTTGTAGTTCGGGATCGCGCGCTCAGCACCCAGGTAAGAGAGTGTCAGCAGCGCAGAGTGTGGATTCAGCATCTCGCGGCACTCTTTGGCCATCGCGACGAAGCTGTAAGCACTGATGTCATGCGCGATTTTAAAGCCTTCGCGGGTAACGGCGTTCACGTAGTCGCCAACCAGCTGCTCGCCAGGGGCGAAACCGATAGAGTGAACGAAACCGTCAAATTTCGGCCAGGTTTTTGCCAGTTCAGTGAACAGAGATTTGATGCTCTCATCTTCGGCTACGTCACATGGCAGCACGATGTCTGAACCCAAATCTTTGGCAAACTCTTCCACACGACCTTTTAATTTGTCGTTCTGGTAGGTGAAAGCCAGTTCTGCGCCCTGTTTGTGCATCGCCTGTGCAATACCGTAGGCGATGGAAAGTTTACTGGCAACGCCAGTAATCAGAATGCGCTTACCGGAAAGAAAACCCATAGCTGTAATCCTTATGGTCATTGTAGTTGGCGGCCGCATGGTTAAAAAGTGAGCGACCGACGTTAATCGACGTGCGGATTCTAGCACGTCTCTCATAAATCAGGTAAATCGGCCCGCAATTTCCGCGATATGCAGCAAAATCAACGCTCGCGCCGCCAGGCTTCGGCACTCAATGCTTCGCCAAAGTGGCTGCTGATCAGTCGTCGGGTCAGATCGTGCAGCGGGGAGGCCAGTACATCAGCGGTGCCGCCGCGCTCGACCACTTCGCCCTGATGCATCACCAGCACCTTATCGCTGATGTGCTTCATCATCCCCAGATGCTGGGTAACATAAATGTATGCGATACCATGCTTCTCCTGCAGTTCCAGCATCAGATTCACCAGCTGGGAACGCATGGTCATATCCAGCGAGGCCAGCGCTTCATCGGCCACAATCACTTTGGGTTGCAAAATCAACGCGCGGGCCAGCCCCAGACGCTGCTTCTGACCGGGTGCCAGCATGTGCGGATAATAGCCGGCGTGATCGCGCAGTAATCCCACCTGACGCAGGGTAGCGATAATGCGTTTCTCTCGATCCTCCGCGCTGAGATCGGTATTGAGCCGCAGCGGGAACTCCAGAATCTGGCTGATACGCTGACGCGGATTCAGTGAGGTTGAGGGATCCTGGAAAATCATGCGGATGCGCTGACTGCGATAGCCATAATCGCCGAAGGTCAGCGGATGATCGTCTATCAGAATCTCACCTTCGGTAGGGGCGACCATGCCGCTGAGCATCTTCGCCAGCGTGGACTTGCCGGAGCCATTTTCGCCGATTATCGCCAGCGTCTGCCTCTCGCGTAGGGTAAAACTGACCGACTTCACCGCCTCAACGTGCTGACGGCGGAACAGGCCCGTGCGATAGCGAAAGGTTTTACTCAGGTTGCGCACTTCCAGCAGGGTCTCCATGCTACTGGCCCTCCATATTCAGCGGGAAATGACAGGCATAAAGATGCGTTTTGCTGCCGGTTAGCCGTGGCGTTTCAATACATTTGCGCTGCGCATAAGGGCAACGTGGCCCCAGACGACAACCAATCGGCAGGCTCTCCAGCGACGGGATCGCTCCTGACAAAGTATTGAGACGGCTTTTGTGCGGCAGGGATCGTCCAAAATCGGGCATCGCCCGAATCAGCGCCTGAGTATAAGGATGGTGCGGCGTACTCATTAAATCTTCGCTCTGGGCGGTTTCTACCGTCTGACCACAGTACATCACGTTGATACGGTCCGCCCACTGGCTCATGGTGCGCAGGTCATGACTGATCAACAGAATGGTGGTGTTGTTATTCTGGTTCAGACGGCTCAGCAGGCGGAAAATCTGCGCCTGCGTAGTGGGTTCCATGGCATTCGTCGGCTCATCGGCAATCAGCAGACGCGGCTGATTAGCCAGCGCAATCGCGATCATGACTTTCTGGCATTCGCCTTCGGTCAGCTCATAGGGGAAGCTGCGCATTATATCTTTGTGATCTTTAATGCCGACGCGATGCAGCAGTTCGATGGCGCGGGTTTTGCGCCAGAACCAGAAGCGTTTCAGCCACGGACCTTTATACGTCCAGCGCGGGATCACCTGCATCAGCTGACGACCGATGCTTTCGGAGGGATCCAGACAGGATTGCGGCTCCTGAAAAATCATCGAGACGTTATGTCCGATAATGCGGCGGCGCTCGCGCGACGACAGGCGCAGCAGGTCAACATCATCAAACACCATGCGATCGGCGGTGACACGCCAGTTATCGTTAGTTACGCCGCAGATCGCCTTGGCAACCAGACTCTTACCGGAGCCGGACTCACCGACCAGGCCACGGATTTCACCTTCGCCCAGCGTCAGATTGACGCGATCGACCGCTTTGACCGGTCCGTCAGCGGTCATAAATTCAATGGTCAGATTACGGATATCGAGTAACGGCATTTATTCCACTCCCGCTTCGACGGCGCGACGGATGCCGTCACCGAGCAGGTTAACAATTAATACGCTGACCATCAGTGCCACACCCGGCAGCATAACGGTCCAGGGGGCGACGTAGATCAGCTCCAGCGAATCACCCAGCATCGCTCCCCATTCGGGCGAAGGCAGCTGCGCGCCCAGGTCGAGAAACCCGAGTGCGGCAATATCCAGAATCGCCATCGATAGCGCGCGGGTAATTTCGGTGATCAGCAACGGTAAAATGTTAGGCAAAATGGCGTAGCGCAGGATGTTGCGGCCTCTGGCACCATCCAGACGTGCCGCCACCACATACTCTTTTTCCAGCTCATCATGCACGGCACTGTAAATCTCGCGCACCAGACGTGGAATCAGCGCCAGCCAGACTGCCAGCAATGCGTGCTCGAGTCGCGGTCCGAGAAACGCCACCACGATAATCGCCAGTAACAGCGACGGAATAGAGAGCAGGGTATCCAGTACGTGGTTCATCACCGCCGAGCGTATGCCATGCGTCATGCCTGCCAGCACGCCCAGCACCAGCGCGCCGAGCGTGGCGAACAGCGTCACCAGAATCGCCGAACCCACCGTCGGGCCCGCACCGCTCAGCAGGCGGCTCAGCACATCCCGACCCAGATCGTCAGTGCCGAGAAAGAAGGAGACATCGCCGTAGTGTGACCAGGACGGCGGCAGCAACTGATAACCCAGGAACTGCTGATCGATATCGTATGGCGCTATCAGCCCGCCAAACAGACAGAGCAGCAGCAGTGCGCCAAAGCCATACAGCCCGACCATCGAAATCGGGTTGCCATAGAAATGGTGCCAGCTCTGACGAAACGCGCTGGGCAGGCGTTTTTCGGCGTAGATATTATCGGAGGGCATACGCTTTCACTTTATTGTGCTTGAGTTCGGACAACGTTTCTTTATAAAAGTCAATCATATCAGAGGGTTATCCTGAGGACATGCTTTATGTTTCTTTATCATGGCTGACTCTGAGTAGCGGTAATTTATGTGTTTTGTGTACGCCTCTGCGTAGACGCAAAGAAGATGTACACATTGCAGACAGACACTAAGCTCAGGAAAGCGCTGGGTAAGCGCCGCGACAAAGCAGAGGTTATCTTCAACTCGTCCGGACTGAATGTCAGGCTCTCCATTTGAGGCGGCGTGACATTTTTCTGCCGTTATCGCTGGGAGGCTTAGCCCGTCAGCTGACTACAGGGGATTATCTGTCGATATCCCTGTTACAGGCAAGGAAACGGCGTCAGCAATTTCGGCTCTGGATTGCAAAGGGTTATGATCCGCGTCAGCATATCGTCCTGAACAGACTGAAAAAAGTCATATTCGCCTCCGGATAACAGGCAATAAAAACCGCCCTGTTGGGCGGCGGAGTAGATCTTAGCGGAGGCTACGCTGGCCGGACCCTGGCCTTTGTCGGGTGTCCGTCAGGCCCATCGTCATGGGTGTGGTCAGGATCCGGCTCAATGATCACGATATAATCTTTACCTATCCCATCGCGCGTTAACGTCACTAAATCTCCGGCCACGGGTTTGGTGTCAAACTCATGTTCCTCTTCAACGCCGGTATCTTCAAAAATTACAGCGAATTTCATTTTTCGTCCTCTTTCTGATAAACCGCGTCGTTACCGCGAGGTTTGTTGCTGACGCCTACTTAAAGAATTTTAGACTATCCTGAAAATATCAGTCATCTCAGTGAATTACCTGATTCCGATATTATGCGCGATTACCGGCTGGCTTCAGGTGTCCCGGTGTTCAGACCGCTGTGGAAGCATGCCCGCCTGGCGGTTTCAGGTGCAGACGCGCTACGCGAATGGCTCACTACTGAAACCCTGCCGGAACCCGCACAGGAAATCCTTCATGATGCTGCATGAGTAATACACCGTAAATCATCTACAGAAGACGGATAATCCAACACCTAAGAGGTTCGCCTCAACAGAGATCACTTTTTGTGCAACGTTGACAGATTCTTCATCATTTCCTGATTGTACATTGATGACTTTGAGGGATAGTCGGGTCCTGAGAGGGAACTCTTTACTAAAGGAGATAAATCAGTGGCGAGAATAAAATGAAAGGAGCTTAGACAAGGCAATTGCAAACGATCAATATAGAATTAAATTTTGTGTGACAATGGATTTGAATTAAAAGAGACCGCAAAAAACGCAAAAGGGGGATGGCATGACAGATAAAAACTTCTTTAATGCATTAATAAAATGGATTGATGATCATACGGATGAAAAAATAAGCCTGGATAAAGTGGCTAAAAAAAGTGGATATTCAAAATGGTACCTTAACAGAATGTTCACAAAGCATTGCGGAGTCAGCCTCGGGAAATATATTAATAACACCAGAATGCAGGCGGCCTCGCTGAGTTTAAGGTTTACTGAAGCCACTATTGCAGAGGTAGCTGATCAGTTCAACTACGACTCACAGCAAACGTTCACGCGCGCCTTCTCGCGACATTTTGGTATGCCTCCTGGCATCTGGCGAGTCACTGATGCTGCAAAAAAAATCAGATAAAAACTCTCTCTGCTTCCCCAGCGATGACACCATTTTCAGGCAGAGGCTAATAGCTTACGTAATGCCATAGGTTTACCGGATTGTATGCATAGCAAATTATTATCTACAGGACGGCGGGGAAGGAGAGTGATGCATAAAAATTAAAATCGGCCCTGAGATTAAACGTTTTTTTAAACACCTTTCATTGATGCCTTGCATTTCAGGATTCGGCGGTTTTGTGCTTATTTCCAGCCGCTCCGATGCAGAAAATAAGCCAGCCTCTCCTGAAAGATTAAAAAATTGTTTTCCCCGTGGAGTGCGCATCCGCCCAGCGAAGCTTATACGTCCATTCTTTATCAAGTGAACCGATTGAAAGCCTCATCTCCTTGCCCGTCTGCTTACAGTAGTCCCGTGCCGCACCAATGTTTTTCCACATAAGTAAACTTCCCGGGCTAAGGTCCGAATATTTCATGTTAACGCCGCCGTTTGGCACATCAAAATAGATGATGTGTTCACTCTCAGCCATGAAGAGCAGATCCATTGCGCATGGCTCGTTCCCAACAAAAAGAATATAGCCGAAGAGCATCCTTTTCATGGCAATGATAAGCGTGATCAGGTTCTCCCTGGAATAACAGGTTATGTTGTCAGAAAAACGGGATTTAAAAAGGAAGATATAATAGTCTGCCAGCTCTTCAGGGCTGAATTGATTCATATCACAGCAGCGGCCACCCGCACGTATGAACCGGTTGTATTCGTTGCGGCGATTCTTTTCTGTTTTAACTGAATAGTTCTCTTTTACAAAGCACACTTTATTTTTTCGGGCAAATGAAAAGTTAAAATTTATGAAGTTGTGCCTGTTGAAATGTGACATTTTATTGGTTCTTTCAGGGAAACACATAGAAGCATTTTTAGCCGCTGGCACCATGATCTCATCATAAGATAGCGGGAATTTTTTCCATTGATCGACACCTATCCGTGAGTGATCCAGCAGGGCATATGCGGCAATATAGCCACCTTGCTTTACTTTATGAAAATACGTTGCCTCATGACCTGTGCGAGATGAGAAAAACCTGATCACGTCAGGATGCATATTAACACTCCCGCCAAAACGGTTAAAACAGTGCTCATAAATGCCAGCGTCGGATTTTTCCCAGCCGTAAAGCATTCTTTTGAAGTGGCTCATATAAATGTTAAACCTGATAGTCGCTCTGATAAATCGAGTTAAAAGATGGTTCCTGAATGTCAGCCGCCCTATATTATTTTGTTTCCTGTCACTAACTCCGGACAGATGGTCTCTGCTGTGACATTTTAATCAGGGCATTATGCATTTATTTTATCAACGTAAAGACAAGGAAATATCAAGAATCTATCAAGCGGTATCGTTTTTATTGCTTTATATTTGTGAGGGCTGCCTGACATTTATATCAAGTTTATCTGAGTCACCCGCGTAATAGCCTGACCGGGTGACTTCATTCTCTTTCAAACAATCCGCTGGCTCTGCTCCCGGCGATGCTTATGATAATCCTCATCACACTCGCTTGAACAGAAAGCAGTTTCAGCCACTACGGGCTCATCTTTACACCAGATGCATAAGCCGTTCGGGCTTCTAAGTTTGGCCTTACGAGCTGCCAGAGAGGCAGCGAGATGCGCTTCTTCACGCTCCTGTGCCAGATCAACTTCATCCATAAATGTTCATCTCCTCATTAATTTTTACGCTTCGAACTTAAATCGGTTTCTGCAGGAACAATATTCGTGTACATCAATGCCTGCTTTCAGCACGACTTCTGAAAGACAAAATTCATATGTTTATTTTATGTTTTGCCTAAGCGCCCTGAGCGTTAGCGCAGGGCATACCATTCCTTATGTTTCAGCGGGTTCATGGCCGCACCAATCACGTCAGAAATCACATTGACCAGAATCACCAGCCCGCCAATCACCATCACGCCAGCGGAGATCGCCGCGTAATCCTGCTGGCGAATCGCGTTGATCAGCCAGCGTCCCAGACCCGGCCAGTTAAAGACCATCTCGGTGATCATCGCCAGCGTCAGCATGGTGGAAAATTGCAGACCCAGACGCGGGATCACTGGCGGCAGCGCATTATGCAGCACGTGGCGGCGGATCACGGTAAACGGCGAAAGACCTCGCGTGGCCGCCGCTTTGACATAATTTTTATCCATCACGTCGCTGGTGCTGTTACGCAGCAGGCGGATCACTTCCGTCGTCGGTGCCATCGCCAGCACCAGCACCGGTAAAATCAGGTGGTTCAGGACGCTGATTATCATCTCATGTCGCCAGGGCGAAGGACTCATCCAGGCATCAATCAGCGCAAAGCCAGTGACACTCTGCACCGGATAGAGCAGGTCGTGACGACCGGACACCGGCAGCCAGCCCAGCGTCAGCGAGAAGAACAGCGTCAGCAGCAGCGCCAGCCAGAAAATTGGCGCAGAAAAGCCAATCAGCGCCAGTGCACTGATGGTTTTGTCCTGCCATTTATTGCGCATCACGCCGGCACAGATCCCCAGCGGGATGCCGACCAGCAGCGCGAACAGAAACGCCAGGATGCACAACTCCATGGTGGCCGGGAAAACCTCACGCAGTTGCAGGCCAATCTCCTGACCGTTGGTGCTGGAGACGCCGAAATCAAACTGCAGCATCCCTTTAAACCAGAACCACCAGGCGTCCGAGAGCGCCGCGCCTTCCAGCGGGGCGTCAGGTGTAAAGTAGCTCAGGCTGAAGCTCACCAGCGACAGCAGAAACAGGGTAATGATCAGTAGCAGCAGGCGCCGCAAAATATAGATAATCACTTACTTTTCCTTATCGCTTTCACGATAAACCCCGGCAAACGAGGCGTTGCCAAACGGACTCAGGACCAGCCCTTTAATATCATGACGAAACGCCTGCAGTCGCAGAGAGGATGCCAGTGGCAGCACCGGCAACTCCTGCGCCAGAATCTGCTGCGCTTTGTCATAACTGTCGATGCGGCCAGAGAGTTGTTGTGATAACAGCGCATTCTGCAGCGTTTCGTCAAAGGCCGGCGAGCACCAGTGCGCGTAATTGGTCTGCGAGCGAATCGCTGCACAACTGAGCAGCGGCCGGAAGAAACTGTCTGGATCGTTACTGTCGGTGGCCCAGCCTGACAGTGTCAGATCATGATTCATCGCCATCAGCTGCGCCTCCTGAAAACGCCCCTCTACCGGCACAATGGTCAGCCGGACGCCAACCTGCGCCAGATCCGCCTGCAACAGTTCGGCGGTTTTCAGCGGGCTGGGATTCCACGACTGCGACGCGGCAGGCACCACCAGCCGCAGATGCAGATCGCTGATGCCCAGAGCCGCCAGCGCGGCACGGGACTTCTCCGGATCATAGCTGGTGATGCGCGCATCATTATCATATGCCCATGAGGCGCGAGGTAATATCGAGGCGGCGGTTTCGGCGGTGCCGTAATAGATTGACTCCATCAACCGCTCATTGTTGATCGCCAGCGCCAGCGCGTGACGCACCTCAGGGCGGTCGAGCGGCGGCTTGCGGGTATTAAAGGCCAGATAGGCGATGTTCATGCCGGGACGCAGCGTCATCCGCAGGCGCGGGTCATCGCGCAGGATGGTGAGCTGGCTGGCCGCGGGATAGGCAAGCACGTCACATTCACCGGTCAGAAGCTTGGAAAGCCGCCCGGTGCCGCCCGAGCCGAGATCGATCACCGCCTGTTGCAGACGCGGCACCCCTTTCCAGTAGTGAGGATTGCGCGCCAGGCGGATGTACTGACCGGTACGGTATTCACTGAGCTGATAAGGACCGGTGCCAACCGGTTGTCTGTCCATCTCTTCCTGCCGGCCCTGCGCGGTGAGCTGGTCGGCATACTCTTTCGACAGCACTGGCGCATAGTGGGTCGCCATGTGCCACAGGAACGATGCATCCGGGCTGTTTAACCTGAACTCAACCGTTCTGTTATCGATTTTCTTCACGCTCTGCACGGAGTCTGAAAATTGCAGACTGTCAAAGTAGGGATAGTTGCCGCCATTGACGTTGTGCCAGGGGTGATTGCGGTCAAACATCCGGGCGAAGCTGAACACGACATCGTCGGCGTTCAGCGCCCGGGTGGGCCGGAACTGATTCGTCTGCTGAAACTGCACGCCGCTGCGCAGATGAAAGCGATACGTTGCGCCGTTATCGCGCACTTCCCAGCTGGACGCCAGATCGGGCTTGAGACGATAGGTGTAAGGATCGACATCCAGCAGGCGGTCATAGAGTTGTGCCGCCAGCGTATCGACAGTCAGCCCGCTGCTGGCCATCTGCGGATTAAAGGTGTTCAGCGTGCCGCTGACGCAATAGACGAAGCCGGTCTGGCGGATATCACCCGCAGGCGCTGACCACGCAGGGGCACTCAACACGCTGAGACTTAGCAACAGCGAACATATTAGTTTTGACATAGAACTCAACGATTTTGAGGCATTAAACAGAGTGTATCGCAAAGCGGGCATTGTCCCAAAACCTGCAACCGCTGCCAGACTGATTTTCATCATCGCGGCGGTAAAAAGAGCGCACAGAAGGTGTGGTAATGAGAAAAATTCTCAATAACTTGTTTACAGATGATAATAAGAATGATTATTATTCATCTGCGCTTCGACGGTGGCTCTGCCGTAGAAGAGCACGACATTGCTCACATTGCTTCCAGTATCGTTGCCCGCCTGTTGGCGGGCTTTTTTTTGGTTTTTATAGAGTGGCATGCCTGCCTGGACGGGGAAGGGAAAGCTGCTGAAAGAACCGGCGCTTTAAATGCGGTGTGGCGATGAAAAAAGGGAGAGAAAAGTCAGTTAATGCTGATGTTATCTCTGCTGGCCTCCCGTTTAGCTAAGCGGGTCCTGAATTAAACCGCACTTAACTATTACAAAAACGCAGGTACTATAAGCTCATCTTCTGGTCACCCACTTCCTGGCAATGAATAAATTCCAAAAAAACGTTCAGGCTTTTCAGCATACATCCTTTCGCTATCTTTTTTTTGGACGCCTGTTCACCGTGCTGGGCAATGGGATTGCACCCATTGCGCTGGCTTTTGCGGTACTGGATATTGGCGGGTCTGCTTCTGATTTAGGGATAGTGGTTGCGTCCCGTTCACTGTGTAACGTGCTTTTCCTGCTGGTGGGCGGTGTTGCCGCCGATCGCTACTCACGCAGTCGGGTATTAGTTTCATCGGCAGTGGTTGCCGCTGTTTCTCAGGCTATCGTCGCCTGGTCTGTGCTTGATGGCTCTGCAACCGTCATTAGCCTGACTTTGCTGGGTGCTCTGAATGGTGCGGCGGCAGGCATCGCACTGCCTGCATCGTCTGCGCTGGTTCCGCAGGTAGTTCCTGCAACGGATTTGCGTCAGGCTAACGCGTTAATTCAGCTGGGGATTTATGGCGGTACGGTAATGGGGGCATCGCTGGGGGGAATTATCACCAGCGCTGTCGGGCCGGGCTGGGGGCTGGCAATTGATGCGCTGGGTTTTGCCGTTTCCGCGCCGCTCTATTTCCTGATTCGTGTGAAATCGAGTAAAGCCGCGGCTTCGCAAGGCAATATCCTGCGCGATATCAAAGAAGGCTGGGCAGAGTTCGCCGGACGAAGCTGGATTTGGTCGATAGTCCTTCAGTTCGCCATTATCAACGTCGCTTTTAATGGCATTGTGGTGGTACTTGGCCCGATGATTGCCGACGCCTCTTTCGGACGGGCGCGGTGGGGAATTATTGTGGCCGCCCATAGCGCGGGTTTAATTGCAGGTTCATTTCTGGCTATGAAATGGCATCCACGTCGTGATCTCTTTATTGGCGCGATGCTGGCAGGTCTTTACGCACTCCCAATATTTATGCTGAGCCAGAATGCGTCAGCAGCACTGCTGATAGTAGGGTTCTTCATTGCTGGCATGTCATTGGGCCTGTTCGGCGTAACCTGGGCGCACTCATTACAGACTCATATCCCACCGGATAAGCTGGCTCGCGTGTACGCTTATGATGCGATGGGTTCCTTTATCGCCATTCCCTTTGGACAACTGGTCGCGGGGCCGCTGGCAACACACTTTGGTATGAGTGCTGTATTGCTGATGTCAGCGCTGGCCGTGGTGATGGCTACCGCTGGCGTCGGTCTGGTTCCTGCCATCAGGCAACCTGAAAAAATGGGGACTAAGTCGCACAACACATAATGGATAGGTGGCTCAACGTGAAAAACAGCCCGGTTTATACCGGGTTGTTAATTCACAAAGCAGAGAAAAATCATAGGTTGGGGCGGCGTTAATTAACTCTCTGCTTTTATATCGTGCTTCTTCATCATTGCGCGCAACTGATGATAGGTGACGCCTAATAAGCCAGCCGCACGGCGTTGGTTATAACGTGCCTGTTGCAGGCTGGCTTCCACCAGATCCCGCTCCTGCTGATTCTGCCATTGACGCAGATCCAGCGGCAGGGCAGGCAGCGCGCTGCTATCCGCCTCCTGACTGGTCCGGATGACAGCAATCGGTTCAGGGCGTGAAGCAAACGGGTTGATAATCACATTATCCAGCGGCTGCTCGCTGCTGTTATGACGATAGACCGAGCGCTCCACCACATTTTTAAGTTCGCGAACGTTGCCGGGCCAGTGGTAATCAAGCAGAGCCTGCTGTGCCCGTGGGGTAAAGCCGGGAAAAAGTAACAGGCCGAGCTCGCGACACATCTGGATAGCGAAATGATCGGCCATCACCAGTATATCGCTGCGTCGTTCGCGCAGTGGCGGTAACTGCACCACATCAAAGGCCAGACGATCCAGCAAATCGGCGCGGAATTTTCCCGCCGCCGCCAGCGCGGGCAGGTCTTCGTTTGTCGCACAGACCAGTCGCACATTTACCTGCAGGGAGTGATTGCCGCCGACTCGCTCCAGCTGTCCATATTCAATTACCCTGAGCAGCTTTTCCTGAACCAGCATCGGTGCCGTTGCCAGCTCATCGAGAAACAGCGTGCCGCCGTCAGCACGTTCAAAACGGCCAAGATGGCGCTTCTGCGCGCCGGTGAAGGCGCCAGCCTCATGACCAAACAGTTCAGAATCGAGCAGGTTTTCATTCAGCGCGGCACAGTTCAGCGAGATAAACGGCCCCTGCCAGCGGTCAGAGAGATAGTGCAGTCGGCTGGCGATCAGCTCTTTGCCCGTTCCACGCTCACCAATCACCAGTACCGGTTTCTCAAGAGGAGCCAGTTTGGAAACCTGCTCCAGCACCTCAAGAAAATTGTTTGACTCCCCCAGGAGATTATCGCTAGTGCCTGTCATGATGAATTTCGCCACCCCTTAATCATTTTGACTATCTTAAAACAAGCGGGAAAGGCTGTAAAATTTAAAATATGATAAAAATCAATAAATTATAAAATTGGCACGCATTTTGTATTAACTCAGCAGGACTTCACGTTTTAAAACATTAAAAGAGGAACATCATTATGGGTATTTTTTCTCGTTTCGCCGACATCGTTAATGCCAACATTAATTCTCTGCTGGAGCGTGCGGAAGATCCGCAGAAACTGGTCCGGCTGATGATTCAGGAAATGGAAGACACCTTAGTTGAAGTACGCTCCACCTCTGCACGCGCACTGGCTGAAAAGAAACAGTTGTCACGCCGTATTGAGCAAGCGGAGATTCAGCAGGCTGAGTGGCAGGAAAAAGCGGAGCTGGCGCTGCGCAAAGATAAAGATGATCTGGCCCGTTCGGCGCTGATTGAAAAACAGAAACTCACCGATCTTATCGCCTCCCTGAAACAGGAAGTGGGTCATGTTGAAGAGACGCTGGAGCGCATGAAAGGCGAAATCAGCGAGCTGGAGAAAAAACTGAGTGAGACACGTGCCCGCCAGCAGGCGTTGACGCTGCGTCATCAGGCGGCCTCTTCATCACGCGATGTTCGTCGTCAGCTGGACAGCGGTAAGATCGACGAAGCAATGGCACGGTTTGAATCTTTTGAACGTCGCATCGACCATATGGAAGCGGAAGCAGAAAGCCATGGTTTTGGTAAACCAAAGACGCTGAACCAGGAGTTTACTGACCTGAAAGCGGACGATGAAATCAGCGAGCAGCTTAATGCGCTGAAAGCCAAAATGAACCGCAGTGAGTAATCATCGACGTTGCGATAAGTGATTAAGGAGAGTCAATGAGCGCACTTTTTTTCGCCATACCGTTAACGATCTTCGTGTTGTTTGTCGCACCGATCTGGTTATGGCTGCATTACAACAACAAACGCAACGGCGGTTCGGAACTGTCGCAAAGCGAAATCCAGCGCCTGCAGCGCGTGACCCAGGACGCGCAGCGGATGCGCGAACGTATTGACGCGCTGGAAGCGATTCTGGACGCCGAACATCCAAACTGGAGGCAGCCATGATTAAAGGACGCAAGTTGTGGCGCAAGCCAGATGAAGGGAAATTTATGGGTGTCTGCGCAGGCCTGGCAGAGTATCTCGATATTCCGGTTCGTCTGCTGCGTGTCATCGTGGTGTTATCACTGTTCTTTGGCCTGTTTCTCTTTACGGTGATCGCCTACTTTGTGCTGGGTTTTGTACTGGATGTGAAACCCGCCTCTGCCTCCCAGACTGAGCGCCAGCCCAGTGCCAGTGAACTGCTGGATCAGCTGGAGAGCACCCTGCAACGGGATGAGCGCAGCGTGCGCGACCTGGAACGCTATGTGACGTCTGAAACCTTCAGCGTGCGCAGCCGCTTCCGCCAGATTTGATTCTGCTACTGTTATTGCCGGGCCTGTCTCAGGCCCGTTCGCTCACTCAATGGAGGTGTTGATGTCTTTTTCGCGATCCACTGCTTTTCGTCACCGCGCGGCACCTGCATTGAAGTCGGCCGCCAAATTCATCATTATTAATGCTGTTACCTACGGTCCCGCCGGTGTCACTGGCTGGGCAGTGAAATCGGTAGCGCGACGCCCGTTACGTCTGCTACTGGCTGTGGCGCTTGAGCCATTGCTGAAACGCGTGATGAACCGGCTGGCATCGCGCTTCATCAGGGAGAAAGATGAAAAGACTGCAAACTGAATTGATGGCGTTGATGAACCGTGGCGTTGATCGCCACCTGCGGCTGGCGGTAACCGGATTAAGCCGCAGCGGCAAAACCGCCTTCATCACCTCACTGGTTAATCAGCTTTTAACCGTTCACAGCGGCGCGCGTTTGCCGCTGTTTTCCGTGGTGCGGGATGAGCGCCTGTTAGGCGTAAAGCGGGTACCCCAGCGTGACATGGGCACGGCCCGTTTCACCTATGACGAAGGGCTGGCACAGCTCTACAGCACGCCGCCTGCCTGGCCCACACCCACACGCGGCGTCAGCGAAATGCGACTGGCGCTGCGTTATCGTCCCAATGATTCGCTGCTGCGTCATCTGAAAGAGACCGCGACACTCTATCTGGAAATTGTCGACTATCCCGGCGAATGGCTGCTGGATCTGCCGATGCTGGCGCAGGATTATCTCGCCTGGTCCCGGCAGATGAACGGTCTGCTGCAGGGCGATCGTGCTGAGTGGGCAAAGCCCTGGCGAACCCTCTGCGAAAAACTCGACCCGCTTGCACCCGCCGATGAAACCCAGCTGGCAGAGATTGCCGCTGCCTGGACAGACTATCTGCATCGCTGTAAATCTGAAGGCTTACACTTTATTCAGCCCGGTCGCTTCGTGCTGCCTGGCGATATGGCAGGCGCTCCCGCGCTGCAGTTCTTCCCCTGGCCGACGGCTGATGAAGCGCAACTCACTAAGCTGGCGCAGGCGGACAAGGGCAGTAACTTCAGCATGCTGCAGCAGCGGTTTAACTACTACTGTCAGCATGTGGTGAAAGGTTTCTATAAAAATCATTTCCTGCGTTTTGACCGCCAGATTGTGCTGGTTGACTGCCTGCAACCACTTAACAGCGGACCCCAGGCGTTTAACGATATGCGGCTGGCACTGACGCAGCTGATGCAGAGTTTTCATTACGGTCAGCGAACCCTATTTCGTCGGCTCTTTTCACCGGTAATCGACAAATTGCTGTTTGCCGCCACCAAGGCCGATCACATCACCAGCGATCAGCACGGCAATATGGTGTCACTGTTGCAGCAGCTGGTGCAGGATGCCTGGCAGAACGCGGCGTTTGAGGGGATTAGCATGGATTGCATCGGGCTGGCGTCGGTGCAGGCGACGCAGAGCGGGCTGGTCGATCACCGGGGCGAGAAGATTCCGGCCCTGCGCGGAAACCGGCTGGATGATGGTGAGCCGCTCACCGTCTATCCGGGTGAAGTCCCGCCGCGTCTGCCCGGTAATGCCTTCTGGCAGCAGCAGGGGTTTCAGTTTGAACAGTTCCGGCCGCAGCAGCTTGACGTCGATCGCCCGCTGCCACATATCCGCATGGATGCCGCGCTGGAATTTTTATTGGGAGATAAATTGCGATGAGTGATCCGCTGAAGCCGCGTATCGATTTTGCCCGTCCGCTGGATGAGAGCAGCGCCACGCCGCTGCGCCCGGCACAGACTTTTGAAGCGGAAGCGCAGGCGGCGTTTCTGGCGGTGCAGGATGAAGAGGTCGCTGTCGAAGAGGAAGGCGCAGGTGAACGGGCGGTGGAGGCTGCGCTGAAACCTAAGCGCAGCCTGTGGCGCAAACTGGTGACCGCTGGCGCGCTGCTGTTTGGCGTCAGCGTGATTGCGCAGGGTGTCCAGTGGACACATGACGCCTGGCTGGCCCGCGACTGGTTTTCACTGGGCAGTGGCGTGGCGGGTGGTCTGATCGTCCTGGCGGGTGTGGGTGCGCTGACCACCGAGTGGCGTCGTCTCTATCAGCTGCGTCAGCGCGCCGAGGAGCGGGATGTAGGCCGTGAGTTGCTGCACAGTCATGGCATCGGCAAAGGCCGGGCCTTCTGCGAAAAACTGGCGCAGCAGGCAGAGCTGGATCAGGCGCATCCGGCCCTGCAGCGCTGGCATGCCTCGCTGCACGAAACCCACAATGACAGTGAAATTGTCCGCTTATATGCGCAACTGGTGCAGCCGGTGCTGGATCGGCAGGCGCGGCGCGAAATTAGTCGTCATGCTGCTGAAGCCACGCTGATGATTGCGGTCAGCCCGCTGGCGCTGGTGGATATGGCGTTTATCGCCTGGCGTAATCTGCGGCTGGTCAATCGCATCGCGGCTATTTACGGCATTGAGCTGGGCTACTTCAGCCGCATCCGGCTATTCCGTCTGGTGCTGCTCAACATGGCCTTTGCCGGGGCTTCCGAACTGGTGCGGGAAGTGGGTATGGACTGGATGTCGCAGGATATCGCCGCCCGGCTTTCCACGCGCGCCGCGCAGGGTATTGGCGCGGGTTTGCTGACTGCAAGACTGGGCATCAAAGCGATGGAGCTGTGCCGTCCACTGCCGTGGCTGGAGCAGGATAAACCACGGCTTGGCGATTTCCGTCGTGAGCTGCTGGGCCAGTTGAAAGAGGCGTTGCAGAAGGGTGGCAATAAGTCAGCCTGACGCTCTCGTGACAAATTAAAGGCGGCATTGCCGCCTTTATTCTTTAGTGTGGCTGGCGCAGCACCTGTCGGGAGTCGATGACCAGACACTCACCAGGACAGCCCGACTCATCAGTGATCACCGGATCCGCTGGCAGCGTGTAGGCCATTCCATTTTTCTCCCTGATAAAATGCGCCATCCCGCCGAATGTCCATGACATGCTTAACCCCAGTCCGCCGAAATCATCATATTTCCGTAGCGTCGCAACCTTGGGCAGATACTCCCCGGTCAGCCGATAATAGAGCGCACCCTGAAAATCTTTAGGTACCTGCTGAGTGATTGCCTGCTCAAGCAGGGCAAATTCTTTGCGGGCGGGTACCGAGTAGCCATTAATCAGGTGGCTTATCGACAGCGAGGCGGCAGCTATCACCAGCAGTGCATAAAAGGTTTTTTTCCATTTTAACTTTTTGCTGATTTCAAACAGGCCCAGGATAAACGCGCTGGTGGTGATCAGCGCACCGGCAATCAGGGTCCGGTAGGCCGCCATACTTTCACTGACAATCAGATTAGGCAGCGCGGCAATCAGCAATAAGATAAACATCAGATAAAATTTGTCATTGCCCGCTGCTTTAATTTTCTTCAGTCCAAAGCCAATAATGATCGATGAGATGATCACCGATACTGTTTTTGCGCCGAGGTCAAAGTTACAGATAACGTTCTTAAGGTATTCGCTGAAAAACCATTTCAGTTTAACCGGGACGTCGTAGCTGAATGCGGAACGCGGCAGCGAATGGCCATAAATCTGTACGGGCAGTACCTTCGAGGCAATGAGCGCTGCGAACATTCCTGCGCCCAGCACCATCAGAGAGATTACCGCACGCTTCTTATCGATTTTCCGTTCTGAAAGGCACAAATCCAGTGCGGCAAAGAAGGTAAAGCTCATCGCAGCCGGTTGATAAAGACAGAAGGCCATGGTCAGCAGGCAGACCGCTATAATGCGACCTGTGATGCCCGGTTTTATCGAGAAGCGGTAGCTGGCACCTGCCAGCAGAATTGCAGCGATATAGGGAAAGCAGGATGCCCATGCAATATAAACCTGGAATGAGGGCAGCAGACAAAGCAATAACGCAAAGGTGATCCGCTGAGCCTGATTCTCCAGCAGCGCATATTTCTGACACAGGGTATAGATGTAGTATCCGGTAAAGATGAGCAGAACAATTGCGACAGAACGCAGCAGTGCCAGGCGTTCTACGCTCTCCACCAGAAAAGAGGCGCTGTACTGAATAATGCCATATACCGGCCTGCCGGATAACGTGTCCCAGTTTAGAATACTCAGCTTGTCAAAATTAGCCCAGTAGAGGTTCGTCCAGTCATCGGTGTAGGCGTAATGGGTTAAATAAGCAGGACTGTAAGCAATCAGGAAAACTATCACAAAAAGCAAAAAGACCTGACGGCGGGTTATGCCGGTATCAGTGGCGATCATCTGTCATCCTTATTAATCTGTCCATCTTCTCTGCCCCTGAGTGGGCAATTTAGTCGGTATTCTGAGGGGAGTTAATTTTTTTCGGCGCGGATTTTCGCAAAATATAGCGAGGACGATTTTTGGTTTCCATGTAAATGCGGCCGATATATTCACCCAGCACGCCAATCCCAATAAGCTGAACGCCACCAAGAAACAGCACGGAAACCAGAATAGAGGGGTAGCCTGGCACCGGGTTACCAAACAGCAACTTATCCAGGATCATCCAGAGTCCATATAGAAAAGCTAGCGAGGCCACCAGAAAACCCAGATATGACCAGATGCGAAGTGGAACCGTAGAGAATGAGGTCAGTCCCTCCAGCGCAAGATTCCACAGCTTCCAGCCGCCGAATTTACTGTGGCCCGCGATCCGCTCAGTACGAACATATTCTACGATATCAGTCTTTCCGCCGACCCAACTCAGAATCCCCTTCATAAAGAGATTCTTCTCGGGCAGCAGCTTAATATTCTCGACAACTTCACGCGACATCAGCCGGAAATCACCGACATTCTCTTCTATCTGCGGATGGCTGATGCTGTTATGCAGTTTGTAAAACCAGCGGGCGGTTTTGCGTTTGAAGTGGCCATCGGCACTTCTGTCCATCCGCTTGGCAAGAACAATATCAGCACCCGCCAGCCACTTGTTGATCATCTCAGGGATAACAGTGATGGGGTCCTGTAAATCCACATCAATCGGGATAACGGCATCGCCGGTTGCGGCTTCCAGGCCGGCAAACAGCGCGGGTTCCTTGCCGAAATTACGAATAAACGACAGGCTACGTACCAGCGGATCGCTCTGACTCAGTTGGGTAATCAGCGCATGCGTTGCATCTGTGCTGCCATCATCAACAAAAACAATCTCAACCTGCCAGGCTGCCAGCGCTTCATATTTTCTGACCGCGTCATAAAAAAGAGGGATGACCTCCTCTTCATTAAATACCGGTACCACCAGAGAGATTTTCATTATTCTCCTTTAAATACGATAAAGCGGGAAAAAAGAAAGCCACACGCCAGACTGATAGCCGATGAGGTGATCAGCGTAATAATCGGATAGAGGCCGAATCGATCAGCCAGATAACCGACGCTGAATGCCATCGCGCCCATAAAAACGACGTAAAGAATATATCGCCACGCTGTCGCCTGCTGGTTAAATGTCCAGCGCGCATTAACAAAGAAAGAGAAGGTAACGGCCAGGCAAAAAGCAATCAGGTTCGCGGTCGACTGGAACAGCCCCAGACTGAGGCAGATAAAAAAGGTCACCCAATGAATCAGGGTATTTACCAGACCCACAGTCAGATATTTTGCGAAGAAAGTCAGCATTTTATAATCATTTCTAATCGGTTGGGAAAAATATACAGCAATCCGCCTGCAATCAACAGTCTGGTGCTGACAAAGGCTGACAATCAGTTGGGGCTCGGCTGATCCAGCAGGGCAGTACAAAAGTCCGCCATACGCGTCGGAGCTGTCAACTTTTCCTGACAGATCCCTTTCTGCAGGTGCGCGACTTAGCGTATTATTGTCTTATCTGAACCTGATTAAGGCGAACGCAATGCGTCTGGAAGTGTTCTGTCAGGACCGACTCGGTCTGACGCGTGAACTGCTCGATCTGCTGGTGGCACGCAACATTGATTTACGCGGTATCGAAATCACGGCGCTGGGCCGCATCTACCTGAACTTTTCTGCACTGGAATTTGACGCCTTCAGCAATCTGATGGCGGAAATCCGGCGTACACCGGGCGTAACAGATGTGCGCACGGTAGCGTACATGCCCTCTGAACGCGAGCATCGTGCACTGAGCGCCCTGTTGGTGGCGATGCCGGATCCGGTTTTCTCCATCGATCTGAAAAGCAAGGTTGAACTGGCTAATCCGGCCGCACAGAACCTGTTTAATCTCGATGAAGAGAAGATGCGCAACCTCAGCGCCGGTAACCTGATTAACGGCTTCAACTTCATGCGCTGGCTGGAGAGCGATCGGGTTGAAGCGCAGGCGCAGCATGTGGTCATTGAGGGCCGCGATTTTCTGATGGAAGCGCGTCCTATTTATCTGCCGGGCGAAGAGGGCCAGAACGACAGGCCAGTGGGGGCGATGGTGATGCTGAAGTCGACAGCCCGCATGGGTCGTCAGTTGCAGAATCTGGTGGTCACCGATGAATCGGAGTTTGACCATATCATTGCTGTCACGCCGAAGATGCGTCAGGTGGTGGATCAGGCGCGTAAACTGGCGATGCTCGATGCGCCCTTACTGATCGTTGGCGACACCGGCACCGGGAAAGATATGCTGGCACGCGCCTGCCATCTGCGCAGTGCTCGCGGGAAGAATCCCTTCCTGGCGCTGAACTGTGCCTCTCTGCCCGACGACGTCGCCGAAAGCGAGCTGTTTGGTCATGCCGCCGGAGCCTATCCGAATGCGCTGGAAGGCAAGAAAGGCTTTTTTGAGCAGGCTAACGGCGGCTCTGTGCTGCTGGATGAGATTGGTGAGATGTCGCCGAGAATGCAGACCAAGCTGCTGCGTTTTCTCAATGATGGCACCTTCCGCCGCGTCGGTGAAGAGCATGAAGTGCATGTCAATGTGCGGGTAATCTGCGCTACGCAGAAAAACCTGATTGAACTGGTGCAGCGCGGAGAATTCCGCGAGGATCTCTTTTACCGGCTCAATGTGCTGACGTTGCAACTGCCGCCTCTGCGCGATCGTCCGCAGGATATTCTGCCGCTGACCGAGATGTTTGTTGCCCGCTTTGCGGATGAGCAGGGGATGGCGCGTCCGCGACTCTCGCCGCAGCTTAACGCTTTTCTGACTCGCTACGCCTGGCCTGGTAACGTGCGTCAGCTGAAAAATGCGCTTTATCGGGCGTTAACCCAACTGGAAGGTTACGAACTGCGTCCGCAGGATATCGTATTGCCTGAACAGGCACTGGATGTGTCACTGGGCGATGAGGCGCTGGAAGGGACGCTGGATCAGATCACCAGTCGTTTCGAACGGTCGATTCTGACGCGGCTCTATCTCTCCTATCCCAGCACCCGAAAACTGGCAAAACGGCTTGGTGTGTCGCATACGGCGATTGCGAATAAATTGCGGGAGTATGGTCTGGGGCAGAAGCGCACCGAAAGCGAATAAACGGTAAACAGAAGATGGGAAGCGGATAACCTGGTTATCCGCTTTTTTATTACTTCAGCGCGGTCAGCGCAGCGTCATAATCAGGCTCAGTGGTGATTTCATCAACCAGCTGGCTGTAGATCACTTTATCGTTCTCATCCAGCACAATTACGGCACGTGCGGTCAGACCTTCCAGCGCACCATCGGCAATTTCCACGCCATAATCATATTTAAACTCCGAGCCGCGCAGCGTCGACAACGTCACCACGTTGTTCAGGTTTTCTGCGCCACAGAAGCGCGACTGGGCAAACGGCAGATCGGCAGAGATGCATAACACCACGGTGTTATTCAGTTCGCTCGCGGCCTGATTGAATTTGCGCACCGATGAAGCACAGACACCGGTATCAACACTCGGGAAAATGTTCAGAATTTTGCGTTTTCCTGCATACTCAGAGAGCGCGACGTTGACCAGGTTTTTCGCTACCAGCGTGAAAGCTTTGGCTTTATCGCCAGCCTGAGGAAACTGACCAGCAACCGGTACGGCGTTACCCTGAAAATGAACAGTCTGAGACATAGTGATTCCTTTTAATGATAAAAAAGATCTGACACAAAACGGCAAAAGATAGCCGTTGTTTATGACATAAATGTTAAGGGTTTACGAGTTCAATTGTGGAATTTAACGTGGCGGTCTGCCACTGCGTCGCACATTGTGGAGTGGAAATGAGAACGGTAAAAAGTTATCCCGAAGCCTGGCCGTTGCATACGCCGTTTGTCATTGCCCGTGGAACCCGGACTGAAGTCAAAGTGGTGGTGGTTGAAATTGAGGAAGACGGAGTAAAAGGCGTTGGCGAAGCGACGCCTTATGCGCGCTATGGTGAAAGCGAGGCGTCGGTACTGGCGCAAATCGCCGCGCTGCTGCCCGCGCTGCAACAGGGCATGACGCGCGAGGCGTTACAACAGGCGCTGCCAGCCGGGGCGGCGCGCAACGCCATTGACAGCGCTCTGTGGGATCTCGCCGCACATCAGCAGCAGAGAAGCCTCTGGCAGCTTAGCGGCGTAACCGCACCTGAGGATGTGGTGACCGCGCAGACCGTCAGCATTGATACTCCCGAGGCGATGGCCAGCAGCGCGCTGGCGCTGTGGCAGCATGGGGCAACACTACTGAAGATTAAGCTGGATAATAATTTCATTACCGAACGGCTGATGGCGATTCGCGCCGCCGTGCCGGACGCGACCCTGATTGTGGATGCCAATGAATCCTGGCACGCTGAAGGTCTGGCGGCGCGCTGTCAGCTGCTGGCGGACATCAATGTGGCGATGCTGGAACAGCCCCTGCCAGCGGGTGAGGATGCGGCGCTGGAGAACTTTATCCATCCATTACCGATCTGCGCCGATGAGAGCTGTCACACCCGTGACAGCCTGGCGTCGCTGCGAGGCCGTTATGAGATGGTCAATATCAAGCTGGATAAAGCGGGCGGGCTGACCGAGGCGCTGGCGCTGGCCGATGCGGCTCAGCAGCAGGGGTTTGCGGTCATGCTCGGCTGCATGCTCTGCACCTCGCGGGCTATACGCGCCGCACTGCCGCTGGTGCCGCAGACTCGCTTTGCCGATCTCGACGGGCCGACCTGGCTGGCGGTGGATGCAGAACCGGCGATTAAAGTGCGCAACGGTCAGCTGATCATTGCTGCCAGCGCAGCAGATTAACCATCATCTCCAGGTAGGTTTCAGTGGCTTCATCCACTGAAATCACCGGCATTTCAGCAGTCACGCAGGGCAGGCTGAGATCTTTACACCAGCTGCCGAATGAGCCTGGTGTGTCATAACCAACGCTGCTGACCCGCGGAAGGCCGGTGTGGCTGGCCAGCCAACCACCAATCTCTGCCTGATGCGGGTCGTCAATACAGCCCAGCGGTTCATGCCATGAGACGATCCAGCGTGGTTTCAGCTGATGAATCAGCGCGCAGAGCGCCTGGGTTTCCGGTTCAGAAGCCGGATGAGCCCCGGTCGAGAGCGCCACATCACGATCATCGGCAGCGCTGTTCCAGCGATACACCGTCTCGCCTGACTGCCAGTTCGCCGCCGGAAAGTTGCGGTTGAGATCGACGCCGTTAGCGTTCGCGCGCAGTCCGAGCTGACAGCCATCAGGATTGACCGCTAACACCACGTGGTGCCGACGCATTCCATCAGGCAGCGTCCGTAATGCGGCGGAGAGGGTGGCGATGGCCGCATTCTCATCACCGTGAGTGCCTGCCAGAATCAACCCGCTCTCGGGATCGCCCAGCGGCGCCGGAAACCAGAGCAGCGGCGCACCCAGCACTGAGCGGCCATACTGCTGATAGGGGACGTCCAGTTTGCCGCGCAGGGGACGTGGATGGAGTGGCGACATAGTTATTTCCTCAAAGGGTTTTACTAAAAGTAGCGGAAAAGCCGTGTGCGGAAAATAGCTATTTATCTGTCAGCCATTTGCGCTAAAGTGCCCTGCACAAGTTGCATCGGCAACAGACTGATGCAGCGCTTCTTTGGGGTAAAGGAGTGATAATGGTCAAGACCTTTCGCATGACGCTGGCAGCAATCAGCCTGAGCAGCATCATCACACCCGCCATCGCGGCGAATCCACCCGCTGGCGCACAGCTGGCTGAACAGCAGCAGATCGTTCGCCATATTAAAGATGAACCCGCTTCGCTCGATCCGCTTAAAGCGGTAGGACTGCCTGAAATTCAGGTGATACGCGATCTGTTTGAAGGGCTGACCAATCAGGATGCGCAGGGCAAAATCGTGCCGGGCGTGGCGCAGAGCTGGAGCAGCAGTGATAACAAAACCTGGGTCTTTACGCTGCGTAATAACGCGCGCTGGTCGAACGGTGATCCGGTCACGGCTCAGGATTTTGTCTACAGCTGGCAGCGCCTGGTCGATCCAAAAAACAGTTCAGCCTTTGCCTGGTTCGCGGGCTTAAGCGGTATTCAAAATGCGGCAGCGATTACCAAAGGCGAAATGACGCCCGACAAGCTGGGTGTGGTCGCCCAGAGTAAAAACCAGCTGAAGGTGACGCTGGATCGTCCGGTGCCTTGGTTCCCGGCGCTGGTGGCTAACGTGGCGCTTTTCCCGGTGCCGCAGAAAATTATTGCGCAACAGGGTGACAGCTGGACGTCACCCGGCAAACTGGTGGGCAACGGGGCCTATCAGCTCAGCGAACGCGTAGTGAACGAAAAAATCGTACTGACACGTAATCCTCACTACTGGGATGATGCCCATTCGGTGCTGACGAAAGTGACTTTCGTGCCGATTAATGAAGAGTCGAGCGCCACTAAACGTTATCGATCCAACGATATTGATATCACCGAATCCTTCCCGAAAAACATGTATGCGCTACTGAAGAAAACCCTGCCCGGAGAGGTCTACACACCTGACCAGTTAGGCACCTACTACTACGCGTTTAACACGCAGAAAGGGCCAACGGCCGATGTGCGGGTTCGCAAAGCGCTCTCCTGGTCTATCGACCGGAAAGTGATTGCTGAAAAAGTGCTGGGCACCGGTGAGAAACCGGCGTGGCACTTTACGCCAGATGTGACAGCAGGCTTTCAGCCACTGCCCACGTTCATGCAACAGCACGATCAGAACAGCCTGAATGCACAGGCCAAATCGCTGCTCGCTGCTGCCGGTTACAGTCCCGGCAAGCCGCTGAAACTCAAACTGCTCTACAACACCTCTGAGAGCCACCAGAAGATTGCGATTGCAGTGGCCTCGATGTGGAAAAAGAACCTCGGTGTGGATGTCACGCTGGAGAACCAGGAGTGGAAAACCTATATCGACAGCCGTAACAGCGGAAACTTCGATGTGATCCGCGCCTCGTGGGTCGGTGACTACAATGAACCCTCCACCTTCCTGAATCTGCTGACGTCGGGCAACAGCAGCAACATCGCGCGCTTTAACAACGCGGATTATGATGCGGTTATCGCCAAAGCCAGCCGGGAGACCAGCGATCAGGTACGTAACAGCGATTACAACCGTGCCGAGCAGATCCTGGCTGAGCAGGCTCCGATCGCCCCCATCTATCAGTACACCAATGGCCGCCTGATTAAACCCTGGGTCAAAGGCTATCCCATCACTAACCCTGAAGATGTCGCCTACAGTCGCGAACTGTGGATTGAAAAGCACTGAGTGCAGGTGGCCGGTCAACCGGCCACCCTCTGACATCTTTCTACACAGCCCGGAGATTGCAACTCAACACCGTCACGCTAGACTGTATCGTATTGATTTTAGTAGTGAGGCGACGGTGTGGACGTAATTGAAGGAAAAGCGTTACAGGTTTCAGATGCCATAATTTCCTGCCAGCTGGATGGCAAGGGCGGGATGATCCCGATTGCTGAAGATGAAGTCATCCAGTGTGAGCAGCCCTGCTGGCTCCATCTGAACTATACCCACCGTAAGAGCGCGGAATGGCTGCAGTCGACGACACAAATCCCTGATGCCGTGCGAGACGCCTTAGCGGGCGACAGTATGCGTCCACGCGTCAGCCGGCTGGGCGACGGCTTTATGATCGTGCTGCGCAGCGTCAACCACAACAGCGATGCGCGTCGCGACCAGCTGGTGGTGATGCGGGTGTTTATCAACGATAAACTCATCGTCTCGACCCGGCGGCGTAAAGTTTCTGCCGTCGATGAAGTCCTCACGGATTTGCAGAATGGTAACGGCCCGATTGACTGCGGCAGCTGGCTGGTCGATATCTGTGATGCCCTGACCGATCACACCAGCGAGTTTATCGAAGATTTACATGACAAAATCATTGAGCTGGAAGATGCGCTGCTTGACCAGCGGATGCCGGCACGAGGCGAACTCGGCCTGCTGCGCAAACAGCTGATTGTGATGCGGCGGTATATGGCACCGCAGCGGGATGTCTATGCGCGGCTGGCCAGTGAAAAACTGGCCTGGATGGATGACACCGAACGGCGCCGGATGCAGGAAATCGCCGATCGGCTGGGACGCGGGCTGGATGATCTGGATGCGGGGGTGGCGCGTACCGCGATTCTGGCTGATGAGGTTGCTTCTGCGATGGCGGAGTCGATGAACCGTCGTACCTATACCATGTCACTGATGGCGATGATTTTTCTGCCAGCCACCTTCCTGACCGGCCTGTTTGGCGTCAACCTGGGCGGTATTCCGGGCGGCGAATGGCGATACGGTTTCTCTATCTTCTGTCTGCTGCTGGTGGCACTGGCCGTCGGGGTAGCAGGGTACCTGCGCAAGCGGCGCTGGCTCTAGCGTTATGCGTAGCGTATCGGTTATCTGCGCTGAAAATCCAGTTAAGGACGCAAAAGCTGATCGACATCAAGAACCCATTGTCGCTGCTGACGCAAACTCTCTCCCGCAGGTGAATGCAACGTCAAGCGATGGGCGTTGCGCTCCATATTGTCTTACTTCCTAATTTAGAATTAATGCATAGCACATTTAATTCGAAACATGCCGGCCCGTGTGCCGGCTTTTTTTTTGCCCGCCTGGCTGTAACGCCGTTCCTTACCTAAGCTTAAAGTCCATTCGCAACAAAAGGAGTACGGCATGAGCGCGATTCTTAACAGCGAGCCGATCCCCACGGATCCGATCCCGATTCCTGAGCCTATTCCTCAGCCACAACCCCAGCCTGATCCGCCGACAGATCCGGAATTTCCGCCGATAATGGATCCACCACCGCATCGCAACATATAAAAAAAGGGCGTGCTGCCATCAGCACGCCCTTAACCTTTCCAGCACTTATTTAATCTGAATCACATCCAGACGCGCGCTGGTATCCGGGGCATCCTCTTCATCAGCCCGCCAGCCAATTGGCTGCAGCGGCAGAGATTCCCGGTCAAAGGCGAGATCCCCGCCGTCAACCACCGCATCGCCATGCTTAATGCCTTTAAAATCGAACAGGTTGATATCCGCCATATGTGACGGCACCACATTCTGCATCGCGCTGAACATGGTTTCGATACGGCCAGGATAGCGCTTATCCCAGTCTCGCAGCATATCGGCCACCACCTGACGCTGCAGGTTCGGCTGAGAACCGCAGAGGTTACACGGAATAATCGGGAACTGACGCGCTTCTGAGAAGCGGATGATATCTTTCTCGCGGCAATAAGCCAGCGGACGGATCACAATCTGCTTGCCATCGTCGCTCATCAGCTTTGGCGGCATGCCTTTCATTTTTCCGCCGTAAAACATGTTCAGGAACAGCGTCTGTAGAATGTCATCGCGATGGTGGCCCAGCGCAATTTTAGTACAGCCCAGCTCAGTCGCGACGCGATAGAGAATGCCACGGCGCAGGCGCGAGCAGAGTGAGCAGGTGGTTTTGCCTTCCGGGATCTTATCTTTGACGATGGAGTAGGTATCTTCTTCGATAATCCGATACTCAACGCCCTGCGACTCAAGATATTCCGGCAGGATATGCTCAGGGAAGCCCGGCTGTTTCTGGTCGAGGTTAACGGCAATCAGGCTGAAGTTGACCGGCGCGCTTTTTTGCAGACTGCGCAAAATTTCCAGCATGGTGTAGCTGTCTTTGCCGCCCGACAGGCAGACCATGATGCGGTCGCCTTCTTCAATCATATTAAAATCTGCAATGGCTTCGCCGACGTTACGACGCAGACGTTTTTGCAGTTTATTGAGGTTGTACTGCTCTTTCTTCGTTACTTCTTGATTTATATCGATCATTTTGGATTTTGCATTGCTTAAGGGGCACCTAAAGGGCAACACGCCCTAGGGAGTGGCGATGAGCATCTTTAAGCTAATCATTGAGCATATAGTACGTTTTACTTTGACAGTTGTCAGTCATAATTACATGATGTTGACATCTTGCCTGAGCGATAAACCTTGAGTACATTTAAGTCAATTGTCTTTTATGAAGCACAATCCTCAAAGTGTTGAAATAATCATCGCTCATCAGACAAACGGAATTCTAACTGCACTTTTCATTATTGCTCATTTTTTCTCAATTGAATAGTTATCTAGGAGTAACATATGAAAGATAAAGATCATAAGGACATGGTAAGAAAATTAAAAAAAAGCTTTGCCAATGGAGAGTTTGAATCCTTTATTACTCATGTCAGGTTTCCTTATTTCAAAAATTTAGAACGTAATGCAAGGATTGATTTTCAATTTCCGATTACTGTACTGGTTGGGCAAAATGGTACCAACAAAAGTTCAGTAATTAAAGCGCTATTTGGATGTCCGAATGGTAAAAACATTACTCGATATTGGTTTACAACTGAAACAGACGTATTTCCTGAGTTGCAGCTTACAGATGGCTCATCTTTAAAACCTAGATATATATATGGTTATAAAAATGAATTTGATAAAGTGGTTGAAATTCTGCAGACCCGGGTAAATGCTACGAAACAAACTTTGGATTATTGGGAGACGAGCAGGCCATTGGTTGGTGATAACATGGAGAGCCAAGCCGAAGTTGCTTTGAAAACGGGAAATGCTACTAGATTTAATAAAATTAAAAAACCATTGGTATTTCTAGACTTTAGATCTGAACTCAGTGCTTATGATAGATGCATGTATCATTCTGATTATAAGGTGCGGAAGAAAAAAAGTGGAAAGTTAATTACTAAGCAAGATTTTATAAGGGGAAAGTCTAAATATATTAAAAAAGCTTTCGATGAAAATCTTAAGTCATTAAAATTGTGGAATAAAGAAACCATTGTTAGAAATATCACCCTAAATCCAAAGATGATTGAAGCAGTATCTTATGTTTTAGGTCGTGATTATCAAAGCATAAGATTCTTGGAGCATCGTTTTTGGGGGGCTAGAGGAGGAACTGCTTTATTATCTACAGACCAACTGAGCTATACAGAAGCATATGCAGGTAGCGGTGAATTTGCTGTAGTTTCTCTTATTATCAGCCTTTTTAATGCAAAGCCTAATTCCCTTGTTCTGTTAGACGAGCCAGAAGTGTCATTACATCCGGGGGCTCAAAAAAGAGCAATGGAAATTATCTTCGAGATAGTCTCCGAAAAGAAGCATCAGGTTGTTATTTCAACACACTCTCCAACCATAGTGAATTTCTTACCTAAAGAATCCATCAAGCTTTTTATATATGATTTGAAAACTGAAACATCCAAAATTGCACAAAATATATCTGCAGACGAAGCGTTTGTCGAACTTGGCCATGATTTGTCTAGTAGAACGATAATTACAGAGGATAAAATTGCGGCAGAATTAGTTAAACGCGCCATAAGGAATGATGGGCGATTGAGAAAATCATTTAACATCATATATATACCTGGTGGTGCTGAAACAATTTTAAGCAAGCATTTGCCTACTTATTCTTTAGTTGACAGGAAGGATATTTTGTTTCTACTCGACGGTGATAAGAATAAGAATTTAAAACCGAAGAAAATTGAAGAGGTTTCTGATCGGGACTTGGTAAAAACAATGAAGGAATATTATGACTGTGAGCTTACAGTTAATGCAAGTGGAAACAGGGATGGAGTAAATAAAGACGAACTTATAAAGAGTCAGCGTGCAGTGCTAGAATATGCCTTCCAAAAGGTTCATTATTTACCTGTGAATACCCCTGAAGAGTTTTTGATATCAGAATGTGAAAATAAACAATATTTATCTATAATCAATGAAAATGAATGGGACTTAGAAGATAAGGACGTCAATAAAAACAAAATAGAATTCTTAAGCCAGAAAATTATTGGCAAAGAAAAAGATGAAATAACAGCCGCAGATGTGTTTGCAGTTCAAAACATTTTGCTTACTACAATTGATTATGAACATGTGGTTTTCAAGCAGATTAGAAAGTCGCTGGCACAAGCTTTAGACCGTGGTATTATTGAATAGATTTCGAAGTGCAGAGGGCATAAAAATGAATAAAATCAAAGTGTTCGATTTTTTTTCAGGTTGCGGCGGAACAAGTCAAGGTTTTCATCAGGCTGGTTTTGATGTGGTTTTTGGGCTCGATTTTGATGCAGACGCAGCCGCTTCATTCAGTGAAAACTTTCCAAATTCAACATTTATTAATGCAGACATAAGAAGTGTAGATGAAAACATATTAGCAAGAATTAAAGAGCAGATTGGGGAGAATTGCCCAGTACTTTTTTCAGGTTGTGCACCTTGTCAACCATACTCAAGACAAAACTCTAATAAAAAGAATGATGATCCCAGATTAGACCTCTTAAAAGAGTTTGCACGATTCGTCATTAAAAATGTTCCAGATTTCGTTTTTGTTGAGAATGTGCCGGGTATGCAAAAATTCGACAGAAGCGAAGGCACTTTTAATGATTTTCTGAAGACGCTAAGTTACCTTGGTTATAGTTTTGATTATAAGGTTCTGCCTGCATCTTGGTATGGAGTGCCTCAAACTAGGGAACGTCTTGTTTTATTAGCTGCAAAAGATTATGAGGTGTCTTTGCCTGATAAAACTCATGGCGATGGTAAAAGTCCTTATTCAACAGTTAGAGACTGGATTAGCCATCTTCCGCCCATTGAGGCAGGAGAGAGTCATGCTCATATTAAAGACCATATTGCGGCAAAACTATCTGAAAAAAACCTCCAACGCATTCGGTGCACCCCTGAAGGTGGTGGGAGGGAATCATGGCCAGCAGAATTATTACTTGAATGCCATAAGAAGCACAAAGGTCATACTGATGTATATGGACGTTTAAGTTGGGACAAACCGGCAAGCGGATTAACTACTAAGTGTATTAGCTATTCTAATGGGCGTTTTGGTCATCCAGATCAAAATAGGGCTTTGACTGTTCGTGAAGCAGCATGTTTACAAACGTTTCCTGATCATTATAAATTTGTAGGAGGAATGCAATCTAAAGCAAGACAAATTGGCAATGCTGTACCGCCAAAAATGTCAGAAGCAATTGGAAAGCACATTCTTCAATTGGTTGAAAAAAGCACAAGAAAATAAATATGAGTAAATAAGACTCGGACTTTTCAGAAATTTTTGATCTTTGACTATCGAGTCTTTTACTCAATTCTTTATTGCGCTGTGTTTTCAAAATACCAATTTTCTGTTGAGCATATCAATTTGCTCGCCATTCAACTCTTCGATCCATGTCGCGTAGATTTCAAAAACCATCTGCGCATTTTCATGCCCCATCTGATTCGCTATAAAAGAGGGGTTTGCACCAGCCGATAACAACCAGCAGGCAAAAGTATGCCGCGTATGGTACGGATTACGGCGGCGAATACCAGCACGTTTTATCGTGGCGTTCCAGCGCGAACCGATACTGGAAAGTGAGTAGAAGGGTTTCTGCACACCCTTTTGCGGTCTGGGAACGAAAACAAACCGAACCTTCTGCTTTTCAGTCGATCCGTACTCTCTATGGTGAAAAGTTATCGTTGTGCGCGGCTGCAGCTCGGTGACCATGCGTTGTGCTTTCAACGCATCAAGCGCAGGCTTCAGGAGTTTAACGGTACGATCACCAGCTCTTGTCTTTGGTGGGCCAAACATTTTGAGCGCAGTCAGATTGCGGCGCACATGTACCGTGCCGTTCTGCAGATCCACATCCTCCCAGGCCAGCGCCGCGATTTCGCCATGGCGCAGCCCAGAATAAATAGCGAACTGCCACATGTTACGGCTCTGGCCGCTCTCAGCAGCCATCAGCTGACCAAATTCGGCCTTGGACAGGGGATCGGGCTTAGTCCGTGACTTCTGCAGTTTCTTAATCCCCTCAAACGGTTTATTGGCAATGTAGCCAGATAAATATGCGAAGCGTAACAGGGCGTTAAGCAGTGACACGTAATTATCAACTGTCCGAACGCTTCTGCCTTTTTTGTTTGAACGTCGTGATTCTTGATAAAGTGTTTCGCCGTCCAGTATCTGTAACCTGTAATTGAGGATGTCGCTATGCCTGATGTCTGCAATAGGCGTGTCAGATCCAACCACATACCTTAAAGTTTTTATCTGCGACAAAGTTTTGCGCACAGTATTCGCAGTGAGTTCTGTTTTTTTAATATTTAACCAGGCTTCGCATAATTCTCCGAAAGTGTTAATGGCAAGGGTCGTTGCCATCCCGGCGTTTTTTCGGGAAGAGGGGAATCGCATCTGGTAATCAAACTCACCCAGATTGATCTCACTTACAATTACTGAGCGTAAGCTGCCGGCCTTACGGATATTGGCAGGAGTGGCGGTCCATCCTTTGAGGACTTCTCTGCAACGTTTACCGCGGTACATAAACCAGATACAGATGCTTTTGCCCCTGATTTCTACGCCTGTAGGTAACATTGCCATTTTTACCAGTCCTGAATATACCTGTTAATTTTTGGGTAGTTGTACCAAATCGTTCGGCCCTTATTTCCCGCATTACCCTTTGGTGAAACGCGCTTGAAATGTACCCCTTCGATCCAGCAGTTTTGCCGGTAGTTCTCAATTTGACGGTCGCTTAAACCAGTCAGGTGCGTAAGTCCTTTTTCAACCACCCATTCAACAT
Source organism: Pantoea sp. JV6 (assembly GCF_025910055.1). Lineage (NCBI taxonomy): Bacteria > Pseudomonadati > Pseudomonadota > Gammaproteobacteria > Enterobacterales > Erwiniaceae > Pantoea > Pantoea sp. JV6. The sequence continues at coordinate 136,405 of NZ_JAPCIM010000004.1, forward strand.
TCAAATTAATCTGCGTCATGCGTAACCCATGACCGGCCAACATTATTACAGATTGGCCGGGAAAAAATTGATTCTTAGAAATCACCCAATTTTGCAATAAACCGAATGGCCCAAGCGCTAAGCTAAGTTGCGTCCAGCCGGAAGTTTAGGTATTACTCGCCATCCTTTGGTATTTAATCAACTAATAACGGAACGATGCTATTCAATAGCAGGCGGGCACGTGTGCCTCCTGCGCCCCCACGAAGGCCCGTCTCTTTGTAGTAATACTCTTTGCCACTAACCACCCACGTTGTGGCGCTCTGGTGCAATCTGACCTGTTTTTTTCCGGTGTTCGTGATCACCGTTCCGGTATGCGTTTTAACTGTCATTTTTCACTATCCTTACCGGCGCGGAGCCAAATACAAACCGCACCGTATTCAGTGTCATGTATGGAGCCAACGAACCAGCCGTTACCTTCAGGACTTTCCGGTTGCCATGCAGAGATATCGCACCCATCAACAATGGGATCGATCATATCTTCATCACGGTACTCAACTTTCCACTGCAAACCATGCTCGGACATCCACTGATCAAACTCAGCGGTAGAGATAAATTCAAGACCATCACAGAACGCCAGATAGTCCGGGTGAGACCAATAGCCATATTGGTCGCGTTGAACCTCCAGGGGCTTTAAGCTCATCAAACACTCTCCTTACCGGCGCAGAGTTGGTTGGCGTATGCGACCAGTTCATCGCGTAGCTCAGTGGCGCCCTCGGCACGCAATTCCGCATCCTCATAATTGATATCGTGAACGTCCATGACACAGTCGGTTTCACAAAGTGCGGTGCAGGAATCCAATGCGTCTGAAATGGCCTGAGCCCGAACCGAGTTAAGGAATGTGTCAGTGACGGAGGGTTCCAGAGCGCGGCGTAATACGTCCTGGTACTTTGGCGCGCCGCGCTTATAGCGCCATGCTCTCTCATCAGCACAAATCAGCGTCCAGAGATCGGGCGCGATCGCAAATTCGATAGCCTCACGCATCCGGTTGTTCTGTTGCAGGAGGGCGTCGTAGTCTCTGGCCAGAACGTATTTACCGGTCGGGGATGCTGCGATCGCCGCTGCAGCGATCGGGTTAAAACGTTGTACAGTCATAACGATATTCCTTTAGGGCGGCCATGCGGCCGCCGAAGTTGTTCAGGCAAAAATGTCCTGCAGAGCGATGGTGAAGCGCTGATATTCATCATCCGGAAGAACGTTTTTGCGGTTTTCAATGAGGGTTACCAGCTGCTGGTGTGTTTGTTCGTCCGGCTCTGTGACTGCGTCAAATGCATCACTGATTACCCTGATGGCGCGAAAACCGCTGCGTTTTTTTTGTGCCTTTCCTTTCAGGGTGAAAAGAAGCGAGTTGCCCAGATCTGTTTTGTGAGCGGCGATCCTTTCTTCAACCCTTGCTGCTTCGTCGGGCGTGCTGGCTTCATCAAGCGCCAGACCAAGTGCGGCGGCGAGCTCTTCCGCGCTGATAGTGTTGCCCGCAGGCTCTGGTTCAGCCTGAGAGGTGGCGGTTACCACTGCCGCGATCGGCTCAGCGATCGGCGTAATATCTTTTTCCGGGCGGGCCTCGTTTTCGCCCAGCTCATCAGAGGTGTAAACGCCTGCCAGCACGTCCGGGCAGTAGAGTCGGGTCCAGCGCTTGATGCCCAAGTAGGCCAGCTGCTGGCGGGGATCGCTGGCCCACAGTGTAGAGTTGCGCACTTGGGCCTGACTGAGAAGCAGCTCGAGTACGCGGGGCTCTGTCTCGCCCTTGAGTGTTGCCCAGATTTTTACCCCCACGCCATTTTCATCTGCCAGTGACCAGCCCGGAGCAATGTATTTTTTGTTGTTGGCAGAGGTTTTTTCGACAAATTTCCCGATAACCTTTTCCCACGGCCCGAACCACTCGTAGTGCAGGCGATCTTTTGTCGGTGCCATTCTGTTGATCACCGTGTTCACCAGCTGCGCCTCGTAGCCCAGTGCGTCGCCAACGATATGGGTTTTCTGAGCCACAATGAACGGGTCGATACCCCAGCGGGCGGCCTGCATAACCACGGCCATGCAGGCATCAGGTTTTCCCCGGAAATGGGCCGGGACGATAACGCCGGAGTTGGCCATTACCTTGGATACGATCATCATGCGATCGAACAGTTCGCCGTTCGTCAGAATAGAAATGCTGTCGATGATGTTGGTACCGGTGCTGCTTTTTGTGGTCAGTTCGTTGCTCATGATGCTGCTCCGTTTTCCATCATTACTTTCAGCCGGTCGTACTCGTGGCTGGTCAGGGTGTCATAGATGCTTTCTGTCACCGGTGCCGGCCAGATGCCGGTATCCTTCGCGCGGCGTATGGCGGCCAGCTGCTGACGGTACTCCGCACGTCCCAGCGCCAGTTCGTCTTCGGATGCCTCCACCACGGCAACCCAGTGATAGCCCGGCTCTTTGTTAACGAATATCCAGAAGAACCGGTCAAACATGGCCACGTCGCAGTACATGGCTGCGCTGAGGTGATAGTCGCGCTCCATGATTTCGCGGTGCAGGCGATAGCGCAGATTATCCTGCTTGACCCGCGGCAGGCTGACGGTTTTCACGTCAAAGGCCAGACGTTCACGCCCGTCGTCGATTTCCAGATCGGGCCGTACGCGAACGTCCAGGCCGGTATCGTCATCGATGCCGAAATAACTTACCTCCGTCCGGCGCTGCGGATGCTGCAGCCAGCCTGACGCGACAGAATGGCTGAGCAGGGCAGACTGTATTGCGGTGGCAAGCGAATATTGCTCAGCTGTGATGAGCGTCTTACCGCTGTTCTCTTTTTCCCACAGCGCGCGCAGCTCGTCGGCAAAAACGGTGTCCGGCGCAATCTGTCGCACGATGGCTGCCAGCTCATCCTTACTGCCGCTGGTACCGAATGGCTGGGGTTTAGCCTGTTCTTCAGCAGCCTTTTCAGGCGCGATTTTTTCAAGTTCAGAAAGCAGGTAGTCACGGCTTCCGGCAGTTTTGAGCGGTGCCAGCAGGCTGGCGTTGTATTCCCTGATACATGCCTTCATGGCGGTACCGGTATGCTTCTCACCCTCTGGTATACGCCGGAATGCTTCCGGCAGGCTGGAATAGAGAAAGCCGGTTTCTTCAGCACTGCTGCCCATCGTGAAGGGTTTTGGCAACTGCTGGTTGTGCGCCTCCAGCATGGCTTTAATTTCATCTGTGCTGATTGCCGGCGCCAGAGTGGCGTTGTGCTGCTCAATGATGGCTTTCATCTCAGCCGTGGTGCTGATCGCACCTGCAGGCAGGGAGAAAGGCACCGAAAACTCTGTTGCGAAGTTTTCAGGCTCAAGTGCCAGGGTGTGAACCAGCGTGCCGAGTGTGAGTGCATCGCTGGTGTCGCGGGGAATGGTGCCGGTGATGTGGCGGCCGTGGTAATACATCAGGGAGATACGCGCATCTTTCACCATGCTGCTGCTGATGCCGTTCGCTGCGTGATAGACTTCGTGCGGGATGCCCTCATAGCGTCCGTAGTCGAGCACTGCAGGAAAGGCTGGCGCCGGTGCACTGGTTTCCCTTGGTTCCAGCGTTACCGTTTCCGTTTTTTCGCCCTCAGATGAGGCGTCTGGTGCCAGAAGTGCTTCGATGCCGAATTTCCCGGGTGCAGTTTCGACGATCTGCACACCGTTAATGTTGGCCGCCAGTTGCTCTTCGTGTGCGGTGCTGGTTGACGATTCTGCGGTTTCCCGATAATTCGGTTCGACTGCGGGCGAGTTCTTCAGACTCTGGTATTCATCTTTAGTGATTTCGGTATAACCCTGGCTAAGCAGGTCATGAAGACCTTTTTCTTTATTGGCGCGCTTAACCTCGCCAGCCTCATTGCGAGCATAAAACGGACCAGCGCGCTCTGTTACAGGTGGTACGCTCGCCATGCCCGACGCTGCGCCATCCGGCTTGTCTGTATGCGATTCCACTGTTCCAGCCGGTTGCGCTGCATCAGCCAGTACGTGTTCTTCGCCTGTCGGGTTCTGTTGGGCTTCATTACGCTGCTCTCCTTTTTGAGCTGGCCGGTTTCCGCACGCGATGGCCACAATTTCCGGATCCGGATTCGCATGGTCGGTTTCGGTCAGGGTTTTATTGATGTACGTCTGCAGGGCACCCGGCGTCATGTGGATATCATCAGGCGCGGTTTTGACGGTGTAGATAATCATGGCGCGGGAAAAATCCAGGATGCCGGGCGTTGCGCACATCGCAGCGCTCCAGGCAGGGAAAGGCTTTTCTTTCAGTTTGATGATGTCGCGCGCCCGGTTGATAGTGCCGGTGTGCAGGTTATAAATGTCAAAATCCTGCGAACGGGCGACCAGGCCCAGCGCAATTTCCAGGTTGAGTGACTGAAAGTCGTGATTCAGGCTGGGGTTGCGATCGGTAGGCTCCGCACCGCCTGCTCTGGAACCTGATGCCGTGCGCAGGGTGGTGATGTCTTTACTGTTTTCCTTACGTGCGGCCCGGCGGTCTTTGAGCCATTTTTCGTTGAAGGCTTTCATCATTTGCCAGTTGTCAGCACCGTCAAAGTGATTACCCAGCTCGCTGATGAGTCCGAGCACTGCTTCCGGGTACATGGCGGCAACGCCGGGCGTGCGATACAGGGATTCAGTGATGCTACCCTCTGGCGTGTCGCGCTCGTCGTTTAGCAGATGCAGCGCATCTTTGAGCTGCATGCTGTCAACGTCAGTGGTGCCGTGGCGCACTAGGACCGCCATTTTCTGTTCTGAGGAAAGGGCATCGAAATTTACTGGCTTACTGTCTGCCTGAGGGCGTTCAGCGAAGACATGGTTTTCTTTATCCCAGGGGTATTTTTTCAGAAAATCGGTGCTGAGCACATTCATGGGCGGACGGGGCAGGCCGGGGCGATCTTCGCCGACCAGCGGTTCTGCGTATTGATGAGCGTTGTCCGGGGTAAACTCATCGAGCATGGCCATAGCCTGGGATTTAGCAAGCCATGCCGCACGCGCTTCAACACACGTGGCGTACTCGGGAAGCCCGGATGCGGGATCCTCCGGGCGCAAAAAAACAGAAAAAGTCTGCATAACGTCTCCTTATTAAGCTTTGTAAAAGGCACCAGCGGTGCACTTTAAAAAGCCCCGCTATACCGGCGGGGAAGGACTACACACAGCAAAATGGATGATGTTGTGGTGGCCGGATTCGAACCGGCGACCACCCGTACCCTGTGCCAAAGCCGGGCGCTGCTTCCGCTGAGCTACACCACAACCGCCTGAACACTGAATAATGCGCACGCGGTTGCAGTGCCCCGCGAACGGGGCAGCTGAAAATCAGTGAAGCGGCGAGGCGTAACTTTGCGTGGCGATAATCTCCAGGATGAAACTGCGCGGGCGGCGGTCGCAGGGCAGAAAGTCCTTATTGCCTGCGCGGTACTGCAGCAATGCCTGGATAGCACAGTCTATGCACAGCGTTTCGGGTAGCATGCCTTCGCTGGTAAAAGGCGTGAGCGTGGTAAATTTCCCTCCACCCGCCATGGTCGTTTCTGCGGCGATATAGCCCAGATCAAGGCCACCCTGAAAAATGTGCAGAATACTTATTAACGGGATTTGAATTAATAATTCGTGATGAATTCCAGCGGTGCTTAATTTCATGATATTTCCTTAATTAAAATGTGTGTGGTCCTGCCGGATTAACGGAATAGTTTTCCTTGGTGTGGCTTAAATTAAATATTAGTGTTGCTGCGATTTACCACCGATGGCGTAGAAATAAAGTCTTAATGCTTCACGCCACATGTTCTTATCACCTAAAAACTTTGCGATGGCTGCCTTACTACGCGCAGCACAAAGCGCCTGCTGTCTGGTCAGTTTCATAAAGCTTCCTTTTAAGGTGCCCGGGTTCAGATCAAATCTCCGCTCCGGGCGGCGGGATATCCTTACGGGGAGTTCAAACCAAGTAAGGAGTTAACTATGCAAAAAGGTAAAGAAGTAAAATGTCCGGCTTGTGGGGGCTATGCCATTGTCTCGAAACACAGTGCCGTATCACCGTCTACTAAACATACCGTCAGCTGTTACATGTATACCTGTGAAAAAGATGGTTGGTTTAAATTATCTGAAGCAGTGAATCAGTTGGTTAATCACAATCCATCACCAGTGGTTGCCAAAAAGTTATCGGTTATAATCGCCAAAAACTACTTTCCAGAACATCTGGTTCCTGCCGAAGCATTGACACCTTTACCGCTTATTGAGTCGATCGGGTAAGGTCAAGTCTGCTTTCACTTCGATAACCCAGGCGGAACATCCTCGGATAAACTTTGCCGCGCGGAATTCCGCCTGTTTTGTTCATTCGCTGAACAAAACGGTGCGAATGTTTGTACTCTGGGCTATGAATACCTTTTCCTCCATCCTGACGAGAACTTGGGAGCTGGATAGTTTTCTGGTGGGCGTTCATCAAGCGTACCCAAAAGGAACCGAACCCCACCATTTCGTTTTTCATTGAGTTTCCTTTCAACATCCTCTCCTCATAATGCCCTCACGCCGGGCCAGCGGAACGTTTTTGAGTAACCACTGTGTGGTTGGTGAACATGATATTAGCTATAGCTAACAATACAGGCAAGCAGAATTTGTTAGTTAAGGTTAACAAATTCGCGTTTGGGAGGTATGTTATTGTATTGGCAGATTATTTTTTTGAAGCGCGTTGACGGGCCTTTAGTAACTCTTCAAAAAGTTTGTTGAAGTTCTGAACACGAGCACGCATTTCAGATAACTGAGCATCCTGTTCGGATTCGGGTAGTGCATCGAAAAGCTCCAGTAATTCTTTCTGCCGTTCGTCGAGCACTTGTCCTGTTTCACGCGGTTCTTCCGGCTGCTGACTATCGTCTCCAAAGAGTATCCAAGTGGGCGAGCACTGCAAAACTTTTGATAAGGCGAAGAGATTCTTCCCAGTCGGATCGCTATCGTCGCGCTCCCATTGAGAAACTGATACGTGCGATATTTTCAGGGCCTTAGCGAGTGAACGCTGGGTAAAATCCAGTTCTTTTCTTCTAGCCCTTATTCTTTCGCCAATTGTTAGTTTTTTCATGTCCATAGTTAGCTAATGCTAAATCCAATTGACTCTGCTATTGTTAACATATAAATTGTTAGCTATGGCTAACTTGAGTGAGGGTTTTATGTACACAAAGGATGCCCTGATTTTTTTCGGGGAAAGTAAAAGTCGCTTGGCTGCAGCTGCGGGAGTTAGAACACCGTCGGTCTATAAATGGGGTTTATTAGTTCCTGAAGCTCATGCGGCCAGGCTCCAGTCCGCATCAAATGGCGCCCTGAACTACGACACCAGCATCTATGACGCCCATCGTAAATCCAAACGGAATGGAGATCCGATTCATGAGAATCAAACACGAGCACATTCGTGATGCGCTATATGCCTGGGCTCGTGCAGCTGACGGCCGCAAAGTACCGGCGAACGCCATAGCAGATGCCTATTTTGATCTCGGGATGGCCGGTCTGCTTTACCACAGCGATCACCCGAATGCGCAGGGCAATAACGTGCAGAAGATATACCGATGGGCTGAAAGCGAGTCGCCGGCTAGTCAGCGGAAACTTCAGGCGCTTCTACCCGCGATCGAAAAGGCGATGCCGGTTTTCCTGTTGGCCAGAATGCGAAGCCATTCGTCCGAGACCTGCAGGGACTTAGTTATGCGCAAAGAGCGTATCGACCGTGAAATGGAGGCCATGATAGGTGCGATCATCGCGTTGTCAGATCGTATGGATGGCAGCGGGCCTGCCGGTAACTTACTTGTTCATTGAGGTGCTAATGGGCAATTTGCTGGGCCTTTTGGTCACAATGTTTTTTATGGTTCTGGGCGTCGCCTTTATCGGCGGCTGCCTGTTTATTCTGCTCGACGTGGTACTTCAGCCAACCGACAGCGACGAGTCCGATCGCAGGTTTTAAGAGGTTTGTATGAGTCTTGACGCAATGCGGTGGGCCAAAAGAGTTAAGACGGGCAGATCATCTGCCAAAGCTGTTCTGACCTGGCTGGCGGATATGTGCGGTGCAGATCTGACGGCTTACCCCTCGATTACCGCGCTGGCTGAAGCGACTGAGCTGGATAAAAAAACGGTCCAGACCTGTCTGCAATATCTTATTGCGCAGGGTTTTATTGAGGATACCGGCGAACGGCGCGGACGCACCAGGCAGATCCCTGTTTATCGCCTGCTGGGTGTGGAAGAGGGTGTAGCTGATGCGGAATACACCCAAAAACGGGAATGTTTCCAAAACTGGGAGGGTTTAAACAAACCCAAAAACGGAGAGATTAAACCGAATATACCCGAAAGCGGGTGTATTAAAAACGACCAAACGATCCCGTTTTTTCCGTTAAACGATCCCAAAAACGGGATCCGGAATCCCCCAGAGGAACCTAAAGATCTAAACCCCATACATAGCGTGAACAAAATTCCGCCAGGCAAAAATAGTCCTCCCAGTAATCTCCCTGGCTATCCCGGTCAGCCAGGTGTTTTGCATTCAGCTTCACCGCCAACGGGTAAATTCTCGCTATTCCCTGGCTGGAAACCTTCGCCCGATTTCGAGCGGTACGCCGCGTTGTGGGGCAGAGCCATACCTGCAGGCATAAATCGTCAGAACTGGCAGCCGGTCCTGAATAGCTTTATCGCTTACTGGGTGGCTGAAGGTAAATTTTTTCATCAGGTGCAGTGGGAACAGAAATTTGCAGCCCAGCTGCAGCGCGCAGCTTTAGAGAAAATCAATACGCGAGGTACCAAACATGCAGAGCCGAATTCTCGGTCAACCGCTAACGCCGCCGTTCAGAAAATCCGCGCAGCTCGTGAGCAGCAGAGAGCTCGAGGACAGGGCATGGGCATTCTGGGAGATCATGGGAGAAATCTACTCAAGCCGGTGGACGACCAAAAACGGTTCTGCACCGTCAGATCTCTGGATGGCCCAGGTCGGGAATTTGACCAGCGCCCAGATGACGAACATCTGTAACGCCATGATTGCACGTTGTGCGGCTGGTAACTCATGGCCCCCTGATCTCGCCGAGTTCGTGACGCTCGCGGCTGAGCATAGCCAAACAGTACTGGGGCTCAAAACCAGCGACGTGATGAGCGAGTACTGGCGCTGGCGTAATGAAACATACCGCTACGATTCGGCTGACCTGTTCCCCTGGCGGCACGATGTTTTATATCAGATTTGTACGGAGATGCGCCGCACGGGAATGGAGTTGCAGCTGACTGAGCACGAGCTCGAAAGGCTGGCGGCAAGGCTGCTGGCGAAGTGGGAGAAGCACGTCAATAACGGGTTTTCGATTCCGCCAGTGCGCAGGCAGCTTGAGAGACCCCGGCACCCGGCTGGCCCAACGCCCGCGCAGCTTCTGCTCGAGCAGTACAGGCGACAGAAAGCCGCCGCTGAAAATGCTGGCGGTGCGGATAACCTCAAATCAGGGAGACACTGAACGTGAAATCCTCACACAAAATCACCGGCGCTGAGCTGGCAAAAATCATCCTCGGCAAAACGCTGACGGTACCGGATATGCACGCACTGCTGCGCAAAGCACATCCGGAATACGATCCGGAAAGTCTCTGGGTAGCGCTTAAGACCTTGGAGGGCTCACCCAACTGCCGCATGGAAACCTCACGTCGTGGTCAGTACCGGGCCTACTGTCTGCGCAGCGTCAGCGACAGATTTTATGAGCGGTCCGCTGCTGTAACAGGACGCAGCACTGAGGGTAAGTCACGGATGCCGATCCGCTTTAGCGAAGCCGAACTGGCTTACATCACACGATATAACGAATTCGACCGGCTGCTGCGTGCAGCACGGGCACACTGATCTGAAGGAAACTATCTCATGGAAAAACTGACTGATATTCTGTCAAGAACCGGCAAAGCCACAGCGCGTGAGCTTGCGGCCATCATGAAAATTGATGCTCCGGATGCCCTGAACATGCTTCGGGAGCTGCAGGAGGAGGGCGCTGTTTACAGAGACGGTGCGCACTGGAGCCTGCCAGCGGAGTCGGGATCATTACCACATAAGCCGCAATCTTTATCAGTTTTACCAGTCCGGCAGGAAAATTTACCAGTTAAGCCGGAAATCTTACCGGGTGCGGTTGTATCAGTGCGGGAAGAGGTGGCAGCCTCTGAACCAGAACCAGAACCAGAACCAGAACCAGAACCAGAACCAGAACCAGCACCAGAACCAGAACCAGCACCACTGAAGGTTGTCTGGTCAGCACCGGAGGATGTGGAGGAGTTCCCTACCATGAGCTGGATCCGGCGACAGAAGCAGCAGGTTAAAAATGAGCTGCGCTGGTTGGAATCCCTCGAGGCAATCAGGCGTCAGATTAACCGAAAAAAGGCCGCTGTAGCGTATTTCAGGGAGCGAGTGTGATCGCTTGGGCGCTGCTGAAGACAGCGGGCTTTCCGCGAGCATAATGTTTCGATATTGAATAATCGCAATCTGACCCTATCACATAGTGCGTGGAGGTATCGAAATGATACATGGGATCGTAGTTTTATCTTTTCTTGTAGCAGTTATAGTCTTCGCTTTCTTTATGATGCGTCATATTAAAAACTGAGGGGAACCTATGTCCGAACTTGATGATTTTCAGGCGCTGACGGTGCGCCAGTTCCTAGAAGACAAACTGGGATCTGTTCATCGCTCACTGCCATGTTGATTGTGCAGATGGTGAAGAGCTGGCAGAGGAAATCTTTGAAGCACTTGGCGGGAAGTCGTAACCCAGTGTCTACAGTAATAAAGTGAGATATAATCGCTGTGGGTGCTTGAGGCTTTCTGCCTTAAGCATTTGCCGACGGCAGAAAGAGAAAAGCCCCGAGTGATATAAATCAACTCGAGGCCCAATCTTTATGCCTAGACAACATAAAGGTAGCCTCTTACGCGCCGAAAGGCAAGGAGAAGCAACCATGAAGCAGCAAACGGCGATCCTGATCGCCACCATCGTTATAGGGGCGGCGCTGGCCGCCATACTGGTGATGAGAAAAGACCTCTGTGAGGTCCGAATCCGAACCGGCCACACGGAGGTTGCTGTATTCATGGATTACGAATCTAAGTAAGAGCAACCGGCGGGGAGAAATCCCCGCCAACTCTTTACGTTGTTGCGGCTGGCCTCAATGCACCCAATCCTGTCACTGGTCCGATATGGGAATTCCCATATCGCTTAGCCACCTCATTTTTTGTCAGAGAAAACTTCAGAGTTCTGCAGAATTCAGTCAGTAACTTTCGCATCCCCTCAGGCATCCAGCTCAGATCCAGATAATCGCTGCTTTCCGCCAGATCACCCCGTCGGATAACAATATTTACAGGCGATACGCCGATTGCTGAGCAGATCAGATCCCGCTCCTCGAGCGATACCGGAGTTCGGCCAGTCAGCATGTTACGTAATCTGTTGAGGGGAATCCCTGAATTATTTGCAATTTCTCCATAAGACAGCTGAATGCGATGAATTTCGTCTTTAATAATTGCGATAGCTAGGTGCAGGGTGAATCTCCGGTGTTATAAACTAATCTGGTCAGACCAGGCCATTATGCTTGTAATGGGTTACATCTGTTTATCCCCTGTTTAGCAAAAGCATTGTGATTTTACAACCGTTATCCTTGCTTGATTCAGGTCAATTTACAAATTCAGAGAAAGCGCTTAAAAGATGGCTCTGCCTCTAATGGGGGTAAGTTTGATTTCGCGGGATTTTCATTTTTGCACGGATGCAGGTCTGGGGAAGTCAGGACGATTTTCCTCAGAGCATAACTCTGAGGTAATAATGAATTTTGTATCGGCTGCTCAAATATCTGGCGAGGTGAGTTGTGTTTATTCCTGATCACCTTATCCCTGAAATCAAAGAAAGCACCCGGCCAGTTATCATTTATCGAAATGAAGATGGTAGCTTTGCCTGGGGATTTGTACTGAGAAATGATGAGTTCGTTGCCAGTCTGAATATGATCAAGGTGGCATCAGAAAGAGCGGGCATTCAGGTCCTGGACGCAGGCGAATAGCCTCTTTATAATACTCACCGGGTCTGAACAGCCCGAGTAACCACTGTGCCACCGGAGAGACTGATGGCACAGTTATACCTTGTAAAATCCGCACCACAGACACTGACTCCGGCAACTCCCGAGGCCAGCGATTTCGTGCGCCGTCTGAGACCTGGCGTTCTGCTTAACTGCGACCTACGCCAGGCGCGTAATTACCGCTTCCACAAACTCTTCTTCTCCCTGCTCAATCTGGGCTTTCAGTATTGGATACCGATCGCTGGTGCAGTCAGCGAATCCGAGAAACGGCTTCTGCGCGGCTACGTCGATTACCTGATATCGATGACCGGCCAACAGAATATTCTTGATGAAACACTGGATGTCTGGCTTGCGCGCGCAGGGCACCAGTGCGCTGAAAGTGTGGTGCTGGTTAAATCCTTTGAGGCGTACCGCAAATGGGCGGTCATGACCGCTGGCTTCTATGACGAATTCATCCTTCCTGATGGCACTATTCGCCGCGAGGCGCGATCCATTTCATTCGCCAGCATGTCAGAAGAAGAGTTCCGCGAAGTCTATAAAGCTGTTCTCAATGTTCTGTGGCTGCACATCCTTAACCGACCGTTCAGCTCACATCAGGAAGCAGAAAACGCTGCGGCTCAGCTTTGGGAGTATGCAGCATAAAAAAACAATCCTGCATCTTCTGCGGCGCTCCGGCAACGCTGCTCTGTGATGGCCATCTGGGCTATCCCCCGAGCCAGCACCAGCCGGAATGCATCTCACCGTTCGAACCCTACACCTGCGATGCGCCGATGTGCCGCCAGTGTGCCACTCTCAAAAGCACGATGCACATCTGCTGGCGTCGCGGCGGCTGCATCGTTGAAACCGTGGATTACTGCCCGGCCTGCGTGGCGAATCTGCCTGAGCATAACCGGCGGATCATCCATTCTCCGGAACAGGCCGCCACTATCCGCGCAGCGCACTGGGTTAGCAACCCGACCGACTTTCAAAAATGGGATCGGCTTGTCACCGGCGGAGGTCAGCAATGTCTCGAACTGTGACCAAAGCAGAACGTAATCACCTGCAGCGCGTCGCCGAACTCGGTTGCATCGTCTGCCGCCAGCAGCTCGGCGTATTCAGTCCGGCTGAAATCCATCACCTTCGTGCAGGCTGCGGAACGGGGCAGCGAGCCAGCCACTATCGAACAATTCCTCTTTGTCCTCCTCACCACCGGACCGGCGGTTACGGCGTGGCCATTCATGCCGGGCAAAAGATGTGGGAGGAGATTTACGGTACCGAAGAAGGCCTGCTTGTGCAGGTTAGTCAACTCCTGAGCGGAAACAAAGAATGAAATTAGAAGCAGTAGCGAAATATTTTTCTCCGAAATCTACGCTGATTTCTGACAGTCCGGCAGCGACCGCAAGGGAATCATTGTGCATTACCGAGGTTATGGCTGCGCTGGGCATGACCTCGAGCAGAGCAGCAGTGGGGCTCGAGCTCTATCTCGCAAAAGTTGGCGTTATGGGGCCAGATTTATCCATTTCTTACCTCACAGAGTATTGTCGCAATAAAGCCATTAGCCTCCCGGCGGTAAAAAAAATGAGCGTGGACTCCCAGGAGCATTTTTTTCATGCCATAGGCCGCTATGCTTTTGAAGACTATTCACGCAGCGCCGCCAGCAGAAAACCATGCGTGGATTGCGATGGAGGCGGCTTTATTAATGCTCAGGTATTCACCACTAAAGTGACACATCCTGATGGCAAGCCGCCCAAATGGGCGAGTACGACTAAAGGGGTATTCCCTTCTTACTGGGAAGTGTGTGAAGAGCGTCGGGAGCAGGTGCGTGTGCTGTGTAAAACCTGCAATGGTAAGGGCTCGGTTGATCATTCTTGCCGATGTCATGGGCGGGGAAAGGTACTGGACCGTAAAACCAGCGAGATACAGGGTGTACCGGTTATGAAAGATTGCGATAAATGCAACGGTCGCGGATATTTACGTCTGTGCGAGGCTGAAATTTACAGTGCTTTGGCAATTCCGAAAACTACCTGGCAACGTAATTTTAAACCTCTTTTTGAACAGCTCATTGAGGTTTGCCACATTGAAGAGAGTTATGCAGAACGTGAATTAATGCGAGTGACAAAATAGTGATTGCAAAAGTGGGCAGAATTGGCTAGATTTACTCTAATGATGGGTTTTTTGCGTGCTAATCATCATTTCCCTCTAAGATTTAAGACCTCGCTTAGGCGGGGTTTTTCTGTTTCTGCCCTTCAGAAAAGTGACCTTCATGATGCCGGAGCCAGTGGGTTATACGCGGCAGGCACGGGATACAGGGGGCGTTGTCGCCGACCTGTTATTGCCCTAAGATGAACCTCATAAATTACTGATATGAAGAGGCTCTCATGGAAAGGAAAGTGATGCTTGTGCTGTTTATGTTCAGTCTTACAGGGTGCGTAGAGTATAAATGGGTTAAAGATGGGGCCGATCCACATCAGGAGGATATTGCTGAGACTCAATGCAAAGCACAGGCTCTTAAAGATTTGCCGCCTGATAACGAGATAACTGACAGATACACTTCAAAAGATAAAAAAACTAAAACCACAGATACAAGCTATTCAACAAGCGATGCCAACGAAAGTAGTCGGGATATCCTTGTTAAGGATTGCATGTATCGTAGGGGATGGAAACAAATCGAAGTGCAGCATTAATTATGTGCAGGACTACTGTTGCCACACAGTACTCAGAGTAAGCTTTACTACCACACTAATTTTTTAGAGCCCGAAAGTGAATCGGTGTGCGTTTTCCTCGGAAATCCCTGGTTTGAGGCGACAGAAAAATTTCAAAACCCGCCGTTGTGCGGGTTTTTTCGGTTTTGCACTATAGAAAAGCGCATATCACTACGCCGCAAATTAGCACAGGCCACCACGGGCTGGTTGCTTCATTGTTTAATTGAGAATGGTTAGCATCTTTCTGCTGCGGTGAATCCCTCTATGCGATGGGGCCAAGCCAGTTGCTCATAACTCTAAGCGATAGCCTGTGTCGGACAGGTCAGGTTCTGGCTTTTCTGACCTACCGGGAGGCACCCGGCACCGCAGCAACTCCTTTAGTCACAATTGTAAGCAGCCAAAGGCTCACCTCGCGGTGGGTCTTTTTTTGTTTCTGAATTCGCCGGTTTAGCTCAGATGGCAGAGCGCCTGACCTGTAATCAGGATGTCGCGGGTTCGAAGCCTGCCTTGCCCGCCAGTTATGCAAACTTAGCCGAGAAGGATTAGCGCTTCCCTGAAGAGGTTGAGAGGGTGGATCGTTACCACCAGTTTGCACCAGATTATCCCTGTGGTTCGCGAGCAAGGAAATTACCGCGTTTGCGTCAGGGATAATAAAAAAAGGCCGCTATGTGCGGCCCGAGACGAAGGAAAAGAGGATTAGCGGTGAGACAGTTCTTTGCGTGCAGCTTCTGCAATAAACTGGCTTCGGCTGGTATAGCGGGAGTCCTGTCCCACAGCCCTGTCGATCTTCTCAATCAGCAGATGCGGCATGGTGATGTTGATCCTCTCTGACTTGCCGAGATATTTGGTGATATCGATATCAACGCAGATCATCACCACCTTCAGGCCACTCTCACCGTAATCACCTGAATCGATATCGGGTATATCATTCGCTTCAGGAATGGAAAGACCCTTTTCGGCCATCAGCTCAAAGTGAGCGTTAAGCGCCGACTCTGCATCCTGCAGTGCTTCTCGCATATTATCGCCTGCGAAAATACAGCCGGTAATGCCGGGGAAGTAACCGCTGGCTGTTTTGTCGTGGTCGATTTCAACGACGCCGTAATACAACATGTATTCACCTCACGCATAAAGAGCGCCCTTGCGGGCGGCTCCTGATTATTTAAGTTTCGCATCCTTCATGATTTGGTGAGCTGTACCAGTCTTCAAATCTTTCTTAGGGTGCGGAACCGTTACTATGTTAGTGAAATCCGGGTGGCTGAACTGGTGATGACTTCCTTTCACTCTGTCTAGTTGCCAGCCATTTTTCTCTAACAGCTTTATCAGTTCCGAACTCTTCAATCTTCCTCCGTCTCGTTAACTGATGTGATGATCATACACACAGTACACATGATTTGCAATGGGGTTATGTGTATCGTGTGTATTTTCTTGCGAAACAGATTTATTACTTCAGGCGTTAGAGCGCCTGGCCTGTAATCTTGCGGCGGGCCAGCGCAATGGAGAGGAATTGAAGTGAGTGAAGATTATGAATTAGCTGTGGCCTGTTTAAAAAGTGAAGGGCAGTCGGTTAATGCAACCGTTTCTCTGCGCTATAGGGGTTTCGCGTTTGGTGAAATACTGACACTGAGTTGCCGTATTGAAAAAGTGGATGGTGAATCACTTTCATATTATGAAAAAGAGGCAATTACTAAAGCAACCGGGTTGCTCAAAGATATTGCCTCTCAATTATAAGCAGTGTCTATCCTGCTTTGTTACAACTCATCATTGCCTGGTAATTTATCAAAAATTTCCCGAGTCTTAGCATGGACAAGATACGCATATTCTGATTCGGCAAGTTCCTTATGGTTTTTACCGGCTTTTGATGAGCCAAACACGGCGTCAAGTGCTTTGATGTTATAACCGAAAATTTCATCTGTGTTTTTGCCAGAGAGTTTTGCAGCAACAGCAAGGTAATAAGGCAAAACATTATCCAGCACTTCTTTTTGCCCTACCAGATGAGGCAATACTTTATCAAGCTGAGAGCTTAAGGGCTTCATGAAATCAAGTCCTTCCATAATTATTCTCCTTTATCAGAGAGTTATCAGCCATCTCTCTAAACTGAAGTTTGTCCGTGTCCCAAACACGAACGGGCTGAAATGAAATTGTATTAAGGTCAAAGCAAGGGCTGATGACGTACGTCATGTAATTTTGTATTTCCCATAACCAAAGCCACGACCAGCACCTTATCGCGCACCTTGCGCACGGCTGGCGCGTGGCTTTTTCTTTTCCGGAGTGATCAATGTGACCGAGCCCGTAACCGGCACCGGCGTTGCCACGGCAGCGGTAACCGGCGTAACCCTCGTGAGTCTGTTTGGCCCGCTCGACGGCCCGACCGTTATCGGTGCGTTCGCCGGGGCGGCCATATTCGTGGCGTCCGCCAGTGATTTCAGCCTCTGCTGGCGTCTGTTCCTCGGGGCACTGTCGTTTGCAGCAGGCCTGGTGGCCGCACCTTTTACCGCCAGCCTGATTGAAGCTGTAACCCCACATAACACGGCAGTAGATATGCCCATAGGTGCACTGGTGGCATCTGCGGCAGTGGTCCGCATCCTGATGGCACTCAGCAGTAAAGACGCCCCGTCGCTGCTGTCACGTTTTCGCGGAGGTGGCTGATGACATACGAAACCTTTCTGCTTAACGCTAACGCCATCATCTGTGGTGTTACCGCTTTACGGCTGTTGACATTCCGTCGAGGTCAATTACCGCATAATCGGCGTGTAGCCTGGTTTGCCTGGCTGCTTACCGTCATGACAGCCTCTGTCACCATCCGGGTGCTGACGGGCGAATATGCTTATACCGACTGGACGGAGGTGCTGATAAACCTCCTGCTGTGCGTTACCGTCTGTCAGGCACGCGGCAACGCTGGTCATCTGCTGAAAGGAAAAGCGCGTGAAAGTAAGTCAGAGGGGTCTCGACATGATTAAAAAGTTTGAGGGATTAAAAACGAAGGCCTACCTCTGCCCGGCGGGGGTGCTCACTATCGGCTACGGCCACACTCATGGTGTCATCACCGGTGATGTCTGCACAGCAGAACAAGCAGAAGCATGGCTTAAAGAGGACTGCCTTGTTGCGGAACTGACCCTTAGTGCAGACGTGAATGTTTCACTCAGCCAGAATCAGTTCGACGCGCTGGTGTCATTCATCTTCAATCTGGGCTCAGGAAACTTCATCAAATCCACACTACTGCAAAAACTGAACGCCAGAGATTATGCCGGAGCGGCTGATGAGTTCGGCAAATGGGTAAATGCCGGTGGGCGAAAACTGCCGGGTCTTGTGAAACGCAGGGCTGCAGAAAAGATGCTGTTCCTGTCATGACTCTGCGGACTTACTTTACCACCGGGATGCTTGTAGTGGCTCTTGCACTGGGCTGGGCGGCTGACCATTACCGTGATAAAGCCCTTGCATGGCGCCAAACTGCCAATGAGTCTCAGAAGGTAGTTAAGCAGCAGGCCGCCACCATCACCGACATTAACCTGCGCCAGCAGCAGCTGGCCGCGCTCGACAAAACCCATATGGAGGCGCTCAGTGCTGCCGAATCTGAAAATGATGCTCTTCGCCGCCAGCTTGCCGCTGGTACTCGCCGGATGTATGTCCGCGCAAAATGCCACGTGTCCGATACCGGCACAGCGGCAGGCTCCGGCGGCATGGGCGATGGAGCCGCCGTCGAACTCGCTGGAGATTCTCGACAAAACATTCTTGATATCCGCGCCGGCATCATCCGCGATCGGGAAAAACTGAAGTATTTGCAGGAGTTTGTCCGCACCCAGTGTTTGAAATAGGCAGGGATGCAGCAGTAAAGTACATTCACCTACATTTGAAGGGGTTAATATGTCTCTTGCCAAACAGATGCGCCTTGCAGAACTGAAGGCCAAAGAAAAAGAATATCTTAACAACCGTGCAGAGCGCCATTTTGCGATACTGCCTTCACTAGCCATGGAGTACCTTAATAAAGCTCGCAATTATTTCAGTGATAAAGGTTTACCGTTACTGAGCGCCGCGAGGGGTTTGATGCGACTTATCATGAGCTGGTTGTGAAAGCATCATTGTCAGGGCTTGAGCCACGAACTTTTATAGCTGATTTCCTCATAAATTTTGAGATTAATAAGCATGAATGGTCTGTCGGCGTTGTTCTTACCTCACAGACAATTCCAAACTATTGCGGAAGCACCGAGGCAGACCAGCAAATTGCGTGGTATGAAAATGTATTACTGCCGAAATTTGCGTCAATGGGGAATTCTGATATTGATGGTTCATGCAGGTATTTTGTGCTCAATGGCATACCACATATTGAGCAAAAAAAAGCCGATGATTTTGAGCAGGCACTAAGTCTCATATTCGATTAAACCTCCTTTTAATATGTACCCTGCGAAGCCTCATCAACTGGTGAGGCTTTTTAATGCGAGCGTGCCAATGCAGGTAAAAACTTTGATCTGCATCGCCAGTGGCCCGTCGCTGACTGCCAGTGATTGCCGCCTGGCAATGTCATCCGGACACCCCGTCATCGCCGTTAACTCCAGCATCGGACTGGCACCTGACTGCCATCACCTTTTTGCCGCCGACTGCAGCTGGTGGGATAAATACCACGGCACGCTGAAAACCTCTGCTAAGCGCTGGACGGTCAGCGGCCGGGCGCACCTGCGCTACGGCGTTAACATGTTCAGGGCGCCGGATAATGATTCATTTAACTCCGGCCAGCGCGCCATTCAGCTGGCGGCATACCTCGGCGCTGATCGGATCATTCTGCTGGGCTACGACTGCTCGTTGGAGAACGGCGCACACTGGCACGGCAATCATCCTGAGGACCTGAAAAATCCCGACGGCGAAAGCATCCGGCGCTGGCAGGGTGAATTTCAGCGTCTGGTGAACAGCCTGCCGTCTGTCAGCATCATCAATTGTTCGCGCCACACGTCGCTGACTTGCTTCCCGCGCGTGGTACCCGAAGAGGTTTTATGACGCAGTATTATTTTCAGGGCATGCTGGGCTTGGGTGACTCTATTTACCAGCGCCCGTTCCTGCGCCATTTTCCCGGCGCTTATGTACGCACCTGCTGGCCTGAGCTGTATCGGGGCCTCGATATAAAATGCGTGCGTAGCGGTACGCACCTCCGGACGCAGGAAAAAAACGAGCTTCGCACCCGTTACGCTTACCATCCGGCCCCACGCGGCGGCGTGATAAAGCGTATAGGATATGGCCCGAACGACCTGGCCAACGGCGGCATAATCCCGGCGTTCAGGCACCAGTTTGTTGTGGATGGCTCGCTTTTGTTCGACCTGCCGCAGTTTAATGATCTGCATCCGCGGATCCCGGTGGATAGACCTGTCGCCATTATCCGGCCTGCGACCGTGCGTATAGAGTGGGCCAGCGCCTCGCGCAATCCTGATCCTGATTATCTCGTCCGCGCCGCACAGATGCTGCGCCAGCACTTTTTCATGGTGAGCGTGGCCGATACCGTGCCGGGCGTGGAGTGGATCGTGGGTAACGAACCGGAAGCCGACCTGAAGCTGCACCATGGTGAAATGACACTCACGCAGCTCTGCAGTCTGTATGCGCATGCTGCCTGTGTGGTCAGTCCGGTAGGCTTTTCCATCCCGATGGCGATTGCGTACGGTAGGCCGCTGTTTGTGGTGGCCGGCGGGCGCGGAGGCCATAACGCGCCAGAAATTCTCACCTGTTCAGAGATGGATTTACGCCGAGTGCGCTGGGCTATCCCTGATAACTACTGTCGCTGTAACCAGGCAAATCACGACTGTGACCGGCGCATCAGCAATTTTGACGAAAAACTTAACGAGTGGTTGCATGAAATCGTTCTCTGATGAACTGAAAAACGGGCTGGTCTGGCTGCCCGCGCTGGGTATGGGATATTACCCAGTGCCCGATGATCGTCATTACAATGCATGTTATTTCGATAATTATTGCGCTCTTGCAGATACCCCGATGGGGCGGGCATTGACCCTGGCACGTATTCAGCTGGTGGCGCGTCATTATACGGGCCCTTTGCTGGACGTGGGGATTGGGGCTGGCCAGTTTGTGGAAGCAAGGCCCAATACCCAGGGTTATGACGTTAATCCGCATGGTATTGAATGGTTGAAAAGTCGGGGCCGTTGGGCAGACCTTTATGCACAGCATTATCGTGCTCTCAGCTTCTGGGATGCGCTGGAACACATTGACCGGCCTGATGTGGCAGTTGCGAAAGCAGAAGAATGGGTTTTTGTCTCTGTACCGATTTTTACTGGCGCAGAACATCTGCTGCGATCGCGCCACTACAAACCCTTGGAGCATATCTGGTACTGGAGTCACGACGGCCTGGTTCGCTGGTTTGACGGTCAGGGCTTTGACTGCATCGAGCACAACACCATGGAAACCGCACTTGGCAGAGAAGGAATAGGCAGTTACGCCTTCCACCGCCGTACCTGACCCCGCCCATTAAGCGGGGTTTTTTATTCACTCAGCAAGGAACTGACCATGTGGATTACACAATGGCTGTTCAGCCATAACCAACCGAAGGAGGCAGCTATGACGGAAGTAAAAGATATCTTCACCGATGACCTGGTGAAAAAAGCCCTGAAATCAGATGCGGTCATTACCGCAGTAAAAGCACAGTTTACGTCCGATCTGGATACGCAGATTGACGCCGCCGTCGATACTGCGCTGGTGGATATTCTGGGGGGAAATACTGACTCTGGAGCTGAATAAACAGCACGGCCCACGCTGGCAAATATCATAAGATATTTCATAGCACAGCCGGAGATTACAGGTATTTTCCTTTAATCTCCTCTGCCAGTTTATGAATATCGGTTCCTCTGGTCGGGGTAACAAATACAGTATCATCCCCTGCAATCGTACCAAGAATTCCAGCGCGTTTACCATGTGAATCCAGACTTCTGGCTATGAGCTGAGCTGCGCCTGGACTTGTATGAACAACAATGATGTGTGCATTACATTCTATTGAAATAACATGACTTTTCAGCGGGCTTGAAACAGCAAGTGTTGTCATGTCTGAGGGAAGACAGTACGTCAGCTCACCGTTAGCATTGCGATTTCTGACTGCGCCAGCCCGCACAAGCATCCGTGAGATTTTTGACTGATTGATACCAGAGAACCCTACTTTTCTAAGTTCATCTGCAATCTCAGTCTGAGAGGAGCATTTTTTTTCTCGAAGAATTTCTAAAAAAGCCTTTTCAAGTAGATGTTTCATGTTTTGTCCCTGAATTATTAATGTTTTGGGCTCTCATTAAGTTATGCCAGCATTCTGAAGCGATACTTTCTTTGGCATTTTTTCATATGAATGAGAGTAAGCTCTGAATAAGTTGCGGTATTTTGCATAAATATGTTTCAACGGAGTGTTAACCAATGGCAAAACCGGACTGGGGCGACCTTCAGCAACGGTTCCTGTCCGCACATGCAAAAACCGGTATCTCCCCGAAAGACTGGTGTGAGGCGCAGGGGCTGAATTATGCATCTGCGCGTCGCTACATTAAAAAGCCATCTGAGAAAAGTAGGCAAAAAACTGCGCAGACAGAAGTGCGCACTGCGCAAAAGGAAAAGTGCGCAGAATCGCTTGCAGATGATGACGTACTGACTTCACAGCAACGCCTTTTTATCGCGGAATATCTGAAAGACAGCAATGCTACTCAGGCCGCAATCCGTGCCGGGTACAGCGAGAGAACGGCTTACTCCATCGGTCAGCGCCTGTTGAAAAAAGTTGAAATTGCGCAGGCAATTGCGCAGCAGCAGAAAGCATCCATTGTGCGCACGCTTGGATCGGCTGATGAGGTGCTAGAGAAAGCCTGGCAGCTCGCCACCTTCGATGCTAACGAGATATCACAATATCGTCGTGGCGCCTGCCGATACTGCTGGGGATTCAGTTATCACTACCAATGGCGTGATGCTGTGGAATTTGAAGAGAAGCGCTCGGAGGCGGTGGAACGGAAACGTAAAGAGCCCCTCGATACGGGCGGTTATGGATACAACCACACCCGCGATCCGAATCCTGAATGTCCGCGTTGCAACGGTGAAGGTGTCGGCCGCGCAGTCATGCAGGACTCAACAAAGCTGTCTTCAGTCGGGCGACTCGCTTATGCCGGCACGAAAATTACCAGGGGCGGAGTGGAAATATCCACTATCAACAGAGAGCGGATGTTTGAAGCTGTTATGAAGCGTCTCGGACTGGCGGAAAGCGAATTTGCTCAGCGCCTGCAGCAGATCGAAACAGAACGGCGTCAGCTTGAAGTTGAAAAACTGCGCAGGGAGCTGTCATCAGATCCGGAGGATAGCGAGCCGGTACCGGTGGCCGTTAACATTAATGTCGTGGATGCCCGCGTAAGGACTGATGACGATGGGGATCTCACCGACACTTAATATTCCTCAGGCGCGATTTCTTGCCATGCCTCACAAGTTCAGGGCGTACGTTGCCGGGTTTGGGTCCGGTAAAACGTGGGTGGGATGTGGCGGTATCTGTAAAGAGATGTGGGAGCATCCCCGCATCAATCAGGGATATTTCGCGCCCACTTATCCGCAGATCCGCGACATTTTTTATCCGACGGTTGAGGAGGTTGCCTTTGACTGGGGGATGCGCGTTGAAATCAATGAAAGTAATAAAGAGGTTCATTTTTACGTCGGTAAGCAGTATCGCGGTACGACCATCTGCCGGTCCATGGAAAAACCACAGACCATCGTGGGTTTCAAAATCGGTAATGCGCTGATTGATGAGCTGGATGTTATGCCCGTGAAAAAAGCGGAATTAGCCTGGCGAAAAATCATTGCCCGCATGCGTTATAAAGTACCGGGCCTGCGGAACGGGATTGACGTTACGACCACGCCCGAGGGATTTAAATTCGTTTATCAGCAATTTGTAAAGGCTGTACGTAATAAACCCTCGCTGACAACCCTGTACGGTCTGGTGCAGGCTTCGACGTTTGATAACGAGAAAAATCTGCCGCCGGACTATATCCCTTCGCTGATGGAATCATATCCGCCTGAACTAATTAAGGCGTACCTGCGCGGTCTTTTTACCAACCTGACCAGCGGCACGATTTATCACCAGTTTGATCGCAGACTGAATAACTGCGATGAAGAAGAGCAGCCGGGCGAACCACTTTATATTGGTATGGATTTCAACGTGGGGAAAATGGCAGGTATTGTCCACGTCCTTCGCCTGGGGTTGCCGTGCGCAGTGAGTGAAATCATCAATGCTTACGATACGCCGGATATGATCCGCATAATTAAAGAGCGTTTCTGGCTCTATGATGGTGAGGATTACCGTAAGGTGCGGGAAATTTATATTTATCCGGATGCATCAGGTGATTCGCGGAAATCGAGTAACGCCAGTACGACTGATATCGCCCAGCTCAGACATGCAGGTTTTCATGTCATCGTTGAAGAGGCTAACCCACCGGTAAAAGACCGTATTAATGCCATGAACGCCATGCTCTGTAATGGCAATAATGAGCGTCGCTATAAGGTTAATGTGAAACGTTGCCCGGTTTATACCGAGTCGCTGGAACAACAGGTCTGGGGCGATAACGGCGAGCCGGACAAAAAGTCTGGCAATGACCATCCCAACGATGCGGGTGGGTATTACATCGTGAAGCAGTTCCCCATTGTAAAACCAGCCTTTTCAATCTCTCTGGATACCACCTTCTGATGAGCCAGAATAACGATATTACCTTTATCCGCCCGGAGCACAGGGCGGCTCTGCCGCTGTGGAAAATGATCCGTGACGTCTGTCGCGGGGCCGACGCGGTTAAAAGTGCCGGACATGACTATCTCCCCCGGCTGGATCCGACCGACCGCTCTGCCCGTAACAGACGGCGCAATGAAGCCTATCTCGAGCGTGCCGTTTTCTATCCCATCACCGGTAACACCAAGATCGGTATGCTGGGTATGGCGTTTCGTAAGGTGCCTACCATTAACGCGCCGGATAAGCTGTCCTGCCTGCTCAATAATGCGGACGGGGCCGGTACCAGCATTTATCAGCAGTCGCAGGTGGTGCTGGAGAATATCCTCGAGGCGGGGCGCGAGGGGCTGTTTGCTGATTATTCAGCGGCAGAACAGCGCCCGATTATCGTGGGGTACCGGACAGAAGACATCATCAACTGGCGAACGCAGACCCTGAATGGTCAGACGCGGCTGGTGCTGGTGGTGCTGCGCGAGGTGACCGAGGAGCCGGACGGTTACGGCTTTAAGCTGCGCGTGCAGTACCGCGAGCTCGCGCTGGAGAACGGGGCGTTTGTCTGCCGGATCTGGAAACGCACCGGATCGGAAGAGACCGGGCCGTATGCCGTCGCCGAAGAAACCACGCCGCGCGCCTTTGCTTCCGCCACGCCGTGGGACGAAATTCCTTTCGCCTTTGTGGGGGCGCAGAACAACGATCCGACACTGGACGAGCCACCGCTGGCCGCGCTGGCCGAAATTAACCTCGGTCATTACCGCAACAGTGCCGACTATGAAGACAGCGTCTGGTTCTGCGGGCAGGTGCAGCCCTGGATGTCGGGGCTGACGGCAGAATGGCGCGATCATCTTGAGAAATCAGGCGTCAAAGTCGGCTCTCGCAACCCGCTGATGCTGCCCAAAGACGGATCCTTTGCTTATGCCCAGGCACAGCCAAACATGCTGGCTAAAGAGGCGATGGACAGCAAGCGTGATTACATGGTGGCGCTGGGTGCCCGACTTATTGAGCAGAACAGCGCGATCAAAACGGCCACGCAGGCCAGCAGCGAACAGACCGCCGCCACGTCTTTACTGAGCATCTGTGTGGCCAACGTCTCGGAGGCCTATACCCGGGTGCTGAACTGGTGCGCGCGCTATACCGGTGACGTGTCCGGAACCAGCAGCTACATCCTGAGTCAGGAATTCATCGCCCGTGTAGCCGATTCCGGCATGGTTACGGCGATTGTCAGTGCCTGGCAGTCGGGCGCCATGCGCGACGCCGACCTGGTGCGCACGTTCCAGAAGCTGGACATCATCGACCCGGCCGACGATCCGGAAGATGTGATTCAGGCGCTGAAAGATAAATTTCCGACGTTTACCGGACTGAATGATGGCAACGATCAATGAACGGCTGCGCGATGAGCTGATCGCCCACCGGGTACACCTGACGCGGTATGAGGCGGGCGTAGTCAGCCGGCTGGTTTCATCGCTTAACGCAGATGACGCGGAGCTGGCTGCAAAACTGCTGGTGGCGCTGGAGGATATTCCTGCAGGCAGTCTCTCCGTCAAAAAACTGTCCGGCCTGCTGGCACCCGTCAGGGAAATTAACCGTAAGGCGGTGACGCGCTTTTTCAGCGAGCTCGGTCAGGTACTCAAGGATTTCACAGAGTATGAGGCCGGTTTCGGCTTTGACCTGATGAAGTCCCTGCTGCCGGAGGTGGTGAGCCAGCGCGGGCTGCTGAAAAAAATCGATGCCGGGCAGGCTTACGTCCGTGCTGTAGCCGAGCCTTTTCACGGTTATACGCTGAGAGAATGGACAGATAAGCTGGAAGCCGATCGCTTTGCTCGCATCGTCAATACGGTACGGACCGGTCTGGGCAATGGTGACGCGCCGGATCAGATAGTCAGAAGCGTGCGCGGCACAAAGGCCCGCAACTGGCAGGACGGGGCACTGAACAAAAGCCGCGCCAACGCCTCGGCCATTGGTTACAGCACACTGGCGCATGCGGCTGAAGTCGTGCGGGAGCAGACGGCGACGGCGAACGATCATCTGATCAGGGCCAAACAGTGGCTATCCACCCTGGACAATAAGACCTCGCCGCCGTGCCGCATCCGCGATGCGCTGCAGTACACCCTGGACAATCAGCCCATAAAGCACGGTATCCCGTGGGGCGACGGTCCGGGGCGGTTGCATTTTCACTGCCGGTCCATGTACACGCTGATATTTAAAAGCTGGCAGGACATGGGCCTGTTGCCTGACGACCTGACCGCAGCTGAAAAGGAGAAAATGAATGGCGAGGTGCCCGCCGCCAGCACCTATCCGGAGTGGGTTTCCCGCCAGCGCGCCAGCCGGCAGGATGACATTCTCGGCCCCGTACGCGGAAAGCTGCTGCGCGACGGTGGGCTCAGACTCACTTCTTTTTATACCGAAGACGGGCAGTGGCTGACGCTGGACGAACTGCGCCAGCGTGATGCCGCAGCGTTTAAGCGCGCCGGTTTAGGCTGACTATTTATGTAAACCTGAGACAGCCCTGGCTAAGCCGGGGCTTTTTTATGGGCGAGGCCCGCTAACTGACCATTCCCGAGGGGAAAATATGCTCTTCAGAAATATGTTCCTGAAATATTACGCACCGGCAGATGAGAACGGTGATGGCGGAGCGCCGTCAGGCGGCGAACCCGAGATTACACCGGAGATCCAGCAACTCATTGATGCGCGCGTAAACAGCGCCGTGAACGGCCTGAAAACCAAAAACAGCGAGCTGCTGGGCACCATTAAGCAGCAGAAGGATAATCTGGCGCGTTTTGACGGTATCGATCCGGATGCCGTTAAAACCATTCTGCAGCGTTTTTCCGACGACGAAGAGGCAAAGCTGATTGCCGAAGGGAAAATTGATGACGTGCTGAACAAACGCACCGAACGCCTGCGCGCTGATGTCGATAAGCAAATCAAAGCCGCTAATGAGCGCGCGGAAAAGGCCGAGGCATTTACGAAAAAATTCAGCGATCGCGTGCTGGGCGATGCCATCCGCAGTGCGGCATTGAAAACCGGTGCACTGCCGGGGGCGGCCGACGACATTATCCTGCGCGCCCGCGGCACCTTCACCCTGAACGATGACGGCGAGGCCGTGGCGGTAGATGGTGAGGGTAATCCGGTACTGGGTAAGGATGGCAAAACACCGCTGTCACCGCTGGAGTGGGCCGAATCCCTGAAAGAAACTGCGCCGCACCTGTTTCCGCAGGCCGAAGGTACCGGGGCGGGCGGCCACCGTTCCGGCGCTGGCGGCGCGCTGAAACGCTCCGTAATGACCTCTCAGCAGAAAGCTGACTATATCCACAAACATGGCCAGCAGGCCTTTTTGCGCCTCCCTAAAGAATAAGGACTGAAATCCATGTCAACGACAACCAATGCCGACATGATCATTTACGACGACCTGGCGCAGACCGCGTTTCTGGAGCGCCGCCAGGACAACCTCAACGTGTTCAACGCCGCATCGAACGGTGCCATCATCCTCGATAACGAGCTGATCGAGGGCGACTTTAAAAAACGCGCTTTTTATCAGGTAGGCGGCTCGATTGAGTTCCGCGACGTTGATTCCACCAAAACCGTGGAAGGCCAGAAAATCGGTGCCGGCGAAGCGATCGGCGTTAAAACGCCCTGGAAATATGGCCCCTATACAACCACAGAAGAAGCCTTCAAGCGTCGCGGCCGTGACGTAAGCGAGTTCTCTGAGGTGGTGGGCACCGATGCCGCCGATGCTTCGCTGGAAGGCTACATCAGCTATGCCGTTAAGGCGCTGGTGGCCGCCATCGGCAACAATAACGACATGCAGGTGAGTGCCGACATTGCCACCGACGGCAAAAAAACGCTGACCCGCGGCCTGCGCAAGTATGGCGATAAGTTCAACCGCGTCTCGCTGTTCGTCATGCACTCCGCCACGTATTTCGACATTGTTGATCAGGCCATCGACAACAAGCTGTATGAGGAAGCGGGCGTGGTGGTCTATGGCGGTCAGCCGGGAACCCTGGGTAAGCCGGTACTGGTGACCGACCGCTGCCCGGCAGATTCTATCCTGGGTCTGGTACCCAACGCGGTGAAAATCACGGAGTCGCAGGCTCCGGGCTTCCGCTCCTATCCTATTAACGACCAGGAGAACCTGGCAATCGGGTACCGCGCGGAAGGCGTGGTGAACATCGATCTGCTGGGCTACAGCTGGGCAACGGCGAAAGGGGCAAATCCCGACATCACCAAAATCGGCACCAAAGGCAACTGGACGAAGCACTTCAAGGAGAACAAGGCCACTGCAGGCGTGCTGATCAGCATCGGCGGCGGTGAATCCAGCTAATCACTGAAGGGGCTCCGGCCCCTTTTTAAATGGAAAATTTAAATGAACGACAAAAATATTGAGTTGGAAATTCAGGCAAAGGGCAAGACTGCACCGCGCGTCACCCCACAACATATCGTGGACGTTATCGCCAGCGAGCACTACTTCACGGCTGCACAAGCCGTGCGAAACGGTGGGATCACCGAGGCGCATTTCGATTACAGCGATTTTTCAGTGGTAACTGCACCTCTTGAGTTGCTCACATTCTGCGTTCTTGTGCTGAAAAACGGTTTTACTGTCACAGGCGAGAGCGCATGTGCGAGTCCGCAGAATTTCGACCCTGAAATCGGCCGCAGGATTGCGCATGAGAACGCGGTGCAGAAAATCTGGCCGTTGGAAGGATATTTGCTGAAACAGAAATTAAGTGACGCCCGGTAACGCGATATTGCCGGCAGTCATTCCCTCAGCTTATTGGGTGTCATGATGATCATTATCAATACAGAACCTACCTCTGCGGGATTCAACAGCTATGCCAGCGTGGATGATCTGACGGCGTTTGCTGGCTCGCGCGGACATGATGTGCCTGATGACGATCAGTGCCCGGCGCTGCTGTTTCAGGCCATGGATTACCTGAACGGGCTGAACTGGCTGGGCGTATGTGCTGATCCGGTTCAGCCGCTCCCCTGGCCGCGCTGTGGCATTTATCTGGACGACAGGCCGTTAAAACCCGACGTCATTCCCCGCCAGCTGGTGCAGGCACAGTGCCGTCTGGCGCTGGCGGCGCAGGACGGCGAGCTGGATGGCGCGCTGACGCGCGGCGTCACGATGGAAACTGCCGGTAAGGTCAGCCTGCAGTATTCGGGCGAGGCTGACAGCGGGGCGGTAACCTTTCTCTGGCTTTCCGGCCTGTTGCGCGGCCTGCTGTCGGTAGCCATCAACACGTTTGCGGTGAGGGCATGAGCATGGGTGACAGACCGGACACCGCGAAGGTGAAAGCCCTGCTGCAGAGCATGATGGCGCTGAAGCAGGCGGGCGTGAAGGTGGGGATCCCGCGCGAGAATAACCCCCGTAAGGACGGGTTGACGCTGGGCAACGCCGGGCTGATGGAGCTGCACGAGTACGGCGGTGACGTTCACGTCCCGGCGCACACGGTCAGCGTGACGCGGCGCATCCGGGCTGACGGCACGTTTGCCTACAGCGGTCAGTTCCGCAAAAACGGCAACTTTCAGACTTTCCATCAGGTGCCTGCGCACACGGTACACATCCCCGAGCGCTCAATTTTCCGTTACACCTTCCATCAGAATGACTATTTCCGTCAGGAGATGGCCGTACGCGCTAAGGCAGTGCTGAACGGCACCATCACGGTTGAGGAGGCGATGACGCTGGTGGGCAGCCGCGTGCGGCGAAAACTCCGCGCATCGTTTACCGATGGACACCTGCAGCCCAATGCGGACAGCACGGCGAAGAAGAAGGGGGGGAAAGACACGCCGCTGATCGACACGCGCGACATGTACGAGTCCCTCACCTTTATTACCGACACGGGAGGTGCGAGTAAATGAGGCCGAACGTTCGCCGGGTGGTGACCGGGGGCATGAGCCGGAAATTTACGGTTACGCATCCGGCCACCAACGACTGGCAGCCTGCGGGTTTGAGTAACAACCGCGGGGTGATTTATTCCGCCGACATGGACGCGCTGCAGTTTGCGCCCGAAGGCACCCGCCTGCATGACGCCATCGTGGTGCTGGCCGCACAGCATCTGGCGTTCGGCGACGTCGTGGCCTGGCACGGTGAAAGCTGGCGTGTCGTCCACCTACAGGACTTTTCTGACTATGGCTATTTCTATGCGGTCGCGGTTCGCGCTGCAGAACTTGCAGGCCCCGATAGCGGAGGGTTTGGGCGTTTCTGACGTCCGGCTGGGCGATACGGGCGAGCGCATTCCGGGCCAGCCGTTTATTACGCTACGTGAGATTTCAGCACTGGAGCCGGGGCCGCCGGGCCGCTGCCAGATATCCGAAGATGAGGAGGAGATCCGGCAGCACGTGGAGCTGATGGTCAGCGTGCAGGCGTCAGGTCCGGGCGCGATGCATGTGCTGCGTGCACTCGCTGCATGGCTGGGCTCCACGCCGGGTATGCAGTCCCTGACTGCTGCCGGAACCAGCTGCCCGCACTACACGCTACCCCGCAATATTTCTGAGGGGGTGCCAGGCGGGTGGGAGGAGCGGGCGGTGATGACCCTGACCCTCGCCCACGACGACCGCTACTCCGTTCCGCTTTCAACCATTCACACCGTTCCCGTCGGTATCGCAACCGCGACCGGCACGATTAATTTTGAAATCAAGAGGTAATCATGTCCCGCGACATTGATGACGTTATTTCCGTCACGGTCAACGCGCCCGCTGACGTTGTGTCGGCGGCCGACTTCGGCACCGTCACGCTGTTTACCACCGAGGCGGCCGGCGTCTTTGACGATGACGTGTACCGCAAATACGGCTCGCTGAAGGCGTTTCAGGGGGACTTCCCCGACGCCGGAGGCGCGCTGCTCTCCACGGCAGAACTCTTTTTTGAGCAGGCCTCGCGTCCGCAGTACCTTTATGTGGCCGTCTGGCCGGTGGACTCCGCGTTTGACCGGGTCCCACTCGCCGAAGCCTATGAAAACCTGAACGTCCGCTGGTCCGGCTGGTACTGCGGCGCGCCGGTGGGCGAAACGCTGGACGATGCGGAGCTGGAGGAGGCCTGTGCCTGGATTCAGGCGGCGGGTAAAATTCAGGCCGTGACGGTGACCGACATCAGCAGTAAAGCCCTGGAGAAAATTAAGCTCCTGGCAGAAAAGCAGTATTACCGCACGCTGCTTCTCGCCGATCGTACTGTCAGCATGCCGGGCCCGTCCGGTGCGGTCTCTGCCGCCGCGCTGCTGTGCTCGATTAACTTCAGCGCTTCCGACTCTCTGCTGACCCTCAAGTTCAAAACGCTGACCGGCGTCACGCCGGATCCGGACATGGACAGCCCCACAGCGGACAAACTCGACGCGCTGGGCGTCAACTACTACACGAACTTTGGCACAAAGGCGATGCTGGCCGGGGGCTGGATGCTGGGGCAGGTCTACTGGGCGGACGAGGTCATCGGCCTGGACTGGCTGAAGAATAAAATCCAGACCAACACGTTTAACGCCTTTGCGCAGCTGAAAAAGATCGCGCTGTCCGATGCAGGCGTCACCACCATCAAGGGCTATATCGATGCGGTGATGCGCATGGCGGTGAAAAACGGGATGGTGGGGCCGGGCACCTGGGCGGGTGATAAGGTCGGCCAGCTGGCGACCGGGGACTACCTCGAGAACGGCTACTACATTTATGCGGATTCGGTGTCCACGCTGTCGGCGGACGATCTGAAAAACCGCAAGTGTCCGCCGATCACCGTCTGCGCACACCTCGCGGGCGCTGTCCACTCGGTGCAGATTACAGTGAATACGGAGCGTTAAGCCATGGCTGCTTTTGATATCAAACAGGTTCACCTGATGCTGAACGAGCGGGTGATCACCGGCTTCACGGCGGAAAATAACGCCATCGATTACAAATATGCCAAAGACGCGGGGGAGTACGCGATCGGTGCGCACGGCACGGGGGTGTTCGTCAGCAATCCGGACGAGTCGACGGTGCTGACCATCCGCATGCTGCAGCACCATCCTGACTGCGCCTGGCTGAGTCAGCAGCGCGCACTTCAGCGCAAAAGCCTGAAGGCCTTTACGCCGTTCTCGCTCATTATCACCGACCTGCTTAACGATGACGTGGCGACCGGCTCAAAAGGCTACTTCACCGCGCTGCCGGCCTACACGCGCGGCGCGCAGCACAACCCGAACGCGTTCACGATGGTTTTTGAGACGGGCAGCCTGCTGCTGATGCCGGGGATGGGATACTGATGGAGCTGAAAAAAACGCTTACCCTTGACGGGGTGGACTACGTGATGACGCCGGTTAACGCCGTGCAGGGCTGGGGCTGCCTGCAGAAATTACTGGGTGCCATCGGGCGCAGCAAAATGATGAACGGCGGTGACGGCTCGATGGCCACCGCCATCGCACTGGCGTTTTCGGTGATGGACGGCAACGAGCTGGCAGAGCTGCAGCGGATGGTGTTCGACAGCACGGTGGTCAGAACGGAGGCGGGTGCCATGCCGTTTAAGCTGGCGGACCAGGCGGAAACGCACCTGAATCAGTACCGGTCACACCTGCCGCAGCTGCTGGTGGAGGGGGCGCTGTACCAGTTTGAGGATTTTTTTACTGGTATCCGCGCCACGCTGGGCAGTTTGTTTCCGGGGATGGAGTCGGTGATGGCGTTCCTGGCGAAGGCGAGGGAGGTGGCGGGAGAAGCGGAAGCCTCCTCAGCGACGGAGGAGACGGCCCCGACTGGTTCATCTGGACACCCGTTATCCGGAAATACGCCAGCCTCGCCGAGCTGAAGACGGCCTACACCCTGCCGGACCTGATGGCACTGCATGACGCCATCAGGGAGACAGATAAAAATGAAACAGAAAAAAATCCTGTCTGAAAACCGATATAACGAAACTTCAATTAATAATCAACAAGCCAAATAAATTTGAATGAATAAAACAAAGATTGATTTTTATTAAGTGAGTTTCAGTTAAATATAGAAGGAAAGGATAACCTGAAGTTTAATGAGTTTCGTTTTTATTATTTGTCTTAAACATGGAGGAGTTATGAATTTCCCTAAGCTTTTAGCTTCAGGTTTGCTTTTGACCTGTCTGCCTGCGGGAGTAAGTTATGCTGGTATGACGAGCGGCGAAGATGTGGCTGCTGCGCTAAATAGTCGATATGAAAAAGTGGTAACTGACTGTGATGGCGACCCTGCAAGTTATTGTTCCGGGGTGGTTATCAGGACAAATGAAACTAATGGAAAGTATCCAACATGGAAGCCTTACTTACCTTACTTAAAAGAAGACGTAAATGACAAAAGTCTTCAATTCAGTTATCTTCGTAAAGATATGGGTCTTCATGATTACACTATATGGGATTTTAATAAAACAGGGTATGGCATATTGCTTAAAAGTGGAGGGGCCGATAGCTTTAAAAGCCGCTGCATTTATCCTGTAAATGCGACCAGCGCCCAGAGAAAAACGTATGGTTGCGGGGCTCTTAAAGCAACTAATAAATTGCATGATGAGGACGAAGATAACAGTACTTGTGAGTCTAAAGGAGTATTGACGTCAGATGACTGGATAAGTGAATATGGTTCGGGAGGTGTTGGAGATTTTTGTTCTTTCAGTTCACATAAAGCAAAATACTTTAAAGCGTCTGTAGAAGCATCTATAAAGATTTTTAATAAATATAAATATGTAGATATTAATAATGAAATAATCGTTAACACAGCCCCACCTTTCTGGGACGTAAATGACCCATCAAAAGACCATATCCAGGCTTTATGGTATAACCCTGAAGCTGGGGAGGTTGGATTAACAGGTGCTCAGAAAGAGCAGCAGATGTATTACGACATTTCTGGTAAGTGGATTCCCATTGTTTCTATTAAAAGAATAAACGATAATGCTGTGTTTTCTTATTCTGAAGATACTCAAAAAGTGAAGCCAGCCAGTTGATATACGGTGTTGTGCACTTTATCAAGCCCGCTGATTGCGGGCTTTTAATATTAGAAATGGGATGCCCCTCATTTAAAGCCTCTGCGTAAAACGAAGTCAGAGCTAACCTGCGCGATGCACGGTGTTTGGCGTTCCCCCTGAAAAATAGATAGCGCTGCATGACGCTACCAGGCAGTCGGATGAGATCCTGACGAGAATAGACCTGATGAATAAATCAGGGTGCAGGCTGGTGTGTTCTGTGTTCTACATGCCGCACACCGGAACGTTGTTGTCATCAGGTTCATACTGAATGACTATAATAAAATGCAATCTGATTAAATGGTTGATGAAAAAGATTCAAATATGAAAAAAATCCTGTCGTGCTATGGCGATATTTTTATGTTGCTGGCCCTGTTGCTGTGTGGCTACGGTGTGCTGATGGTGCTCATGTCGTTTCTGCTGGCCTTCCGGTTTGAAGTTCATATTTTTTTCCAGTGGGTGACTGCGTTATTAGTTAACCACATGCTTTAAAAATAAAGCGGTAAGCGAGGCGCAACAGGTGTTTTAAAAAATCGATCAGACCATGAAATTGCTCGCCAGCCAGGCACTCCCCAGTATCCAGTGCATTATTCATCGAATCCCGATGTTCAATGATCAGCATCACGCTCCCTGCCATAAAAATCAGCGTAACGAATAAACCTAAAACTGCGGGATTAATATGTTTACGCCTGCTGACAGGTGTTAATCGCCTTTGATCCTGTTTTGCCATGGGTGGTGTTAATTCCAACTGTAAATAGTAACGTAGATCAATAAAGGCAGATTATGGCACTAATTGATGAATTTCTCTACGCGCTGGGCTTTCAGGCTGACCTGCGCGGCGGCCAGGCGTTCGACGAACAGCTGAAGCGCATCGGCGACCACGGCGAGAGCACCCGCCATTCCCTGCTCAGCACCATCACGGCGGCCAATCTGCTCTCTCACGCGCTGGAGAAAGGCGCGGAGATGGCAAAGGAGGTGGGCGGCGAGTTTATCCGCACCGCGAAAGAGATGGAGGATATGAAGGTCACCTTCGAGTCACTCTACACCACGGCGGCAGAAGGGGAGCAGAAGTTTCACTGGCTGGTGAACTTTGCCCGCGCTAACCCCGTGATGGGACTGGAGGCGGCGAAAGAGGCCTTTCTGTCACTGAAAAATAACGGCGTGGAGCCAACCGCCGCCGCGATGAAGGCAATGGGCGACACCATGGCCGCCATGCCAGGTATTGGTTACATGCTGGGTAAAGACGTTGGCGAGATTCTGGAGGGTCGCTATGCCATGGGCGGCGCCATTGCGCAGGCCGGGATCAAACTGCACAGGAGCAGTAAAGGCGGCGAAACGTCTTATCACGGCTCCTATATTAACCGCGAAGGCCAGACGATACCCGTTAAGCTGGACATCAGCGATGCGAATAAAACCATTGAGCAGCTGACTAAAATTCTCGACGACCGGTTCGGCGGCACGATGGACAAACACGCCAGAACGATGACCGGCCTGATTGCCCGCTGGGGGAACGACTGGCAGGCCTTCCAGATGCAGGTTATGGACAACCACGTGTTTGCACAGCTGGAGAATGAGCTGTCTGACCTGATCACGCAGTGGGAAACGTGGGCGAAATCACCCGATGCGCACCAGATGCTTTCCGGCATCAGTCAGATCCTGACCCTCATCGTGAAAATCGTGGCAGAGGCTATCCGGCTGACCGGGCTGGTGGCCGAAAAATTCAGCCAGTGGTTCGGCAGCGTGCACAGCGTTGAATTTCTTCTCGCCAGCATTTTTCTCGTGTCGAAATGGACAACCATCATCGGTCTGGTGGCAAAACTTGCCGGCGGATTCCGCGATGTGGCGGCGGCGCTTGAGCTCGTTCGCGACGGAGAGGCCGTTGTGGCGGCACTGACCGCACTGATTGACCCGCTGGCCCTGCTGCCGGGGCTGATAGCGGTGGGCGTTGTCGGGGCCATAGCGGGCATTGCCTCCCTGATTAAAAAGTGGGACGAGTTTAAGCTGGGTATCATGGACAAGGGCTACCTGAACGACTTCTTCAGCGCCTTTGAGCACGGTATTACCCGCATGATGGCCTGGTTCCGGTACTGGCTCGACTATATGGATATCGGCACGCTAAAGGGGCGTCAGGCGCTGTCGTCAATTGGCCTGGCGCCGGAACTGTCGGACGCTGAAAAGAAAGACCTGGCTGACAAGCAGAAAGCGCACCAGGGCGGTGTCGGTAAATATATGGATGAGGAAGTGGCAAAAGTCGATGCTGCGGAGAAGCACCGGCAGGGCAGCGGTGACTACCTTAAAGCGCTGAAGGCTGCTCACCCCGACTGGACGCTGGGGCAGATTGCGCAGTGGACGAAGGTGAATCGTCCGGCAGCCTACCGCGATTATTTCACCCTGCCATCCGGCCCGGTAAAAGCCGATCCGGCCACGGCGGCATCCGGTGCGACGGGTAAACGGTTCAGTACTCATGATCCTGCCGTAACTGATAAATCCGGCGAGAAAGCCACAACGGTTGAGCATAAAGACGATCACTCCGTCAACATCCACGGCCCGGTTAACGTTTACACCCAGGATGCTGCCGGGTTTGCGGCGGGCCTGCGTGAGGCAAACAGCGGCCTGGCGTCATCGATGGAAAACCACGGCACGGGAGGGCGGCGATATTGAGCGACGCAGCGGTCACAACCAAAATCGGTACCTTTGTTTTTGATGTGGTAACCGAGGAAACGCATCATTCTGAACTGAAGGTGACGGATAACCCGGTCGAGTCCGGTACGCAGATTTCCGATCATGCCATACTGACGCCGCGTCCTTTTGAGGTCACCGGCATCATGGTGGACTTTGATCCGACCGATACGCTGTTTAATCAGCTGGCACAGGACAATTACGTCCGTGAGCCGGACTTTATTGACGACCTGCCGATCCCGGGCGAAATTAAAAGCCTCACCGCGCAGGGCGTCAGCCTGGCAAACCGGGTACTGGATCAGGTGGCGTCTGCAGCCAGCTCGCTGGTGGGGGGCTCATCCGGGCAGCGGGCGCTGGCACCCTGGCTGCCGTCCCTTCTTGATACAGACTCCACAGACCTGGCGACCAGCGATCAGCGCGTGGCCGATGCGCTGAAGGCGCTCCGCAGTATGCAGCAGTCCGCGACCCCGATCGCCATTACAACCCAGACCGCCAGCTATGAGCAGTGCCTGCTGCTGAATGTGGATGTGAAATTCACCCGCACCGGTTCAGCGGCGTTCAGCCTGAAATGCCGTGAGATATTCATCACGACCACGCAGACTGCCAGTGGCCTGAAGGTGCCGTCCCAAGGCAAAACCGGCGGGCGCACCGTAAAACAGGCGGCAAAAGCGGTGGAAAAAGGTAATCAGCAGCTGCAGCAGGCAGACCTGCCGCCGGAACTGAAGGCGCAGGCTACCGCGCTGGGCATAGAGCAATAGGAATTTGACATCGGTGTGATTAAGGTTATGATTGGGTCATAACGTTAACGGAAGCCATTATGGAAAGAGATAACGGATTAGACTATTTACTTTCTTTGCATGGATCGACAGTGTATCGGGATGATGGCTATTGGTGGAAAGTTGAAGTCTGGGAAGTTAAACCCACATCATTTATTCCACATGGCTTACGTTACACTTTAACGCTACATGACAAATACAACACTCGTGTCTTTGGCATAGACAATGCTCATGGGATAAAGCTTCCTAAAAAAGGCTGCTATGCCGGAAGGATGGTTTTCGACCATATGCACAGAACCCCTCATGATAAAGGGTATCCGTACGAGTTTGTGTCAGCAGCGCAGCTTATAGAGGACTTTTTTATAAAGTCAGATGAAGTCATCGCGCAACGAGAAAACCGAGGGTAACAATATGAAAGCTCTTATTGGTGTAATGCCTGAAGAGCACATCCGTCAGAGGATGCTTGCTATAGTTAAAGGCGAGTACAAACCTGAGCCGGGAGAGCCCAAAGTGTGGTTTACATCAGTAAATGCACTGGCTCAGGTCCTGAGCAACGAAAACATTGAACTTCTCAGATTAATGGCAGAACAAAAACCAGAAACTATCAGCGAACTTGCTGAGCTGTCAGGGCGTCAAAAAAGTAATCTGTCTGTTACTCTTAAGACCCTGAGTTCTCGTGGATTCGTTCGCCTGGAGAAACTGGGGCGGGGGGTAAAACCTGTCGCGCTCTTTACGGATTTCGATATTCAGGTGAAGCAGGAATTTATCGCCAGATTTGGCCCGAAAGCTGCTTAATATAGCCTCAGTCAGTTACCACTGAACCCGCTCCGGCGGGTTTTTTCATATATAAAAGGAAACAAAACCCCGACTGTTTACGCAGTGCGGGGTTTTTCATGTGAACCGGAGAACGGGCATGGCAACACTTTACAGACTCGCGGTCAGCAGCGATCCGTACCAGATCCTGAAGGTGAGGGTCGGGGACACAAAATATCAGCTGAGCCTGCGCTATAACCCGGTACCACCCGGCGGGCAGTGGCTGGTGGATATCG
The DNA here is from genome assembly GCF_025910055.1 of Pantoea sp. JV6. Taxonomy (NCBI): domain Bacteria; kingdom Pseudomonadati; phylum Pseudomonadota; class Gammaproteobacteria; order Enterobacterales; family Erwiniaceae; genus Pantoea; species Pantoea sp. JV6. The sequence goes on from NZ_JAPCIM010000004.1 coordinate 175,223, forward strand.
CGGATGCGAACACCAGTCAGGCCCTCATCAGCGGTTATGCCCTGGTCTGCGGCGTGCCGGTGCTGAAGCGTACCCGCCTGCCGTTCTGGCTGTATCTCTACGACAGCAGCGGTAACGCACTGAACCCCTACGGCGGCAATGACATGGGCAGCCGCTGCGTTCTCTACCTGATGGACAGGAGCGATGACAGCGATTAAGCAGTATGGCCGTCAGTACATTCTGACGATCGGCAACAGTAAAGAATCCATTCAGATAAACAACCTCCGCGTCGCCTTCAGCATTACCCACACCCACGATAAAACGCCCAATAAGGCCACCATTCGCGTCTGGAACCTGAACCCCTCGCATCGCCATCAGGTGACCGGCGGGGAGTTCAGGCAGGTCGCGCTGGCGGTCGGCTACGGGGCGCTGGAGAACTGCCGGGTGCTGTACGCCGGTCAGATAACGAAGCCCGCGGTGATCCGCGAGGGGCTGGATTTCATCCTCGAGCTGACCTGTGACGACGGCGCCACCGCATACCGCGACGCCTTCGTGAACGTGACGCTGGCGGCGGGCAGCACGCATGAGGACGTGATTGCACACTGTGCGGGGGAAATGACCGGCATCACGCCCGGAAACATCGGCCTGCCGGCTGATGTGACGTTTACGCGGGCGAAGGTCTGTTACGGCCCGGCCCGGCACGTGATGAGCCAGGTGGCCGATCATCACGGGGCGGACTGGATGATCCAGAACGGCGAGCTGCACATCCTGCACCCGGACTACTGCCTGCCGGGCGAGGGCGCGCTGCTGAACGAGGCCAGCGGCATGCTGGGCAGCCCGAAACCCACCGATCGGGGTCTGGAGGTGTCCTGCCTGCTGCGTCCCGAAATCACCGTCGGCTCGCTGGTGCGGGTTGAATCCATTGTGGCGGACTACGGCGGCGACTACAAGGCGGTGGCAGTGAAGTCGGACGGCGACACGCACGCCTCGCGCTGGGAATCCCGGCTGACGCTGGTGAACGGGAAATTTAAGCAGGCTAAAAAGCTGAAAAAGAGGAAGAAAAAAGATGAGCACGCTTAGCCGGGACACGGCCTCGCTGGATTCGGTGATGGGGGCTGCTGCGGGAGATTTATCAGGCCGCCTGCGCGTCGCCATGCCTGCCATCGTCACCGCCTTTGATGATAAACGGCAGACCGTGACGCTGCAGCCGGCCATTGCCGGTACGGATGCGAACGGTGACGCCATTACGCCGGCCGTGCTGGCCGACGTGCCGGTGAAGTTTCCGCGCGGCGGGGGCTTCGCCTTCACCTTTCCGGTGAATCCCGGCGACGAGGGCTGGGTGCTGTTTGCCGATCGCTGTATCGATAACTGGTTCAGCAGCGGGCAGGTGAGCCAGGCCGCAGAGCACCGCCAGCACGACTGGAGCGACGGCGGGTTTCTGCCCGGTTTTTCCAGCCTGGCACGGGCGATCGGCAGCTTTCGCAGTAACGCCATCGTGATGCGCCAGCTGGACGGTCCGGGTTATGTGGCCATCGATACCGGCGGCAACGTGGATATCGACGGGGCGAAGCTGACCGTCCACTGCGAGGCGGAGTTTCTGAAGCCGGCCACGATGGACGATACGCTGACGGTGACAGGGGCGGCGGCGATGAACGGCGGCCTGTCGGCCAGCGGCGGTGAAGGTGCGGCGGCGAAAATCACGGGTCCGGTGGAGGTCACCGGCGGCGACGTGACGGTCGACGGCATCGGCAGCAAATCACACCACCACATTGACAGCCAGAGCGGTCAGACCTCGGAGGCTAAACAATGAGAACGCGCAGGCTCGATACGGACGGCGACTGGACCTTCGGGCGGGGCCGCGCCTCGTACGCCAGTAAATCAGAATGCGTACGGCAGAAGGTGAAAACCCGGCTGCTGTCGCTGAAGCAGGACTGGTTTCTTGACCTGGAGCACGGGCTGGAGTGGCTGGGCAATATGGCCCGCCGGGGCACGCGCGTGAAGATGGAATCCGATATCCGCAGCTGCATTCTGCAGACGGGCGGGGTGAAGGCGCTGACGGCGTTTAATACGCAGTACGTAACGAAAACACGAAAGCTGACGGTTGCGGCCACCTTCACTGACATTTACGGCACTGAGAGCGAGGTTACTGTCTGATGGGAAAACTGACGGATCAGGGCTACGTCGCCGACCGGCTCGACGATATTTTTTCCGGGCTGGTGACGAAGTTTAAGGGCATCTACGGTGACGACATCCTGACGGACCCGGACGATCCGGACGGGCAGATGATCGGCATTTTTGCCCAGATGCGCGCCGACATCGAGGGCGTCATCGAAGCGGTTGCGCAGGCGAACGATCCGGACAACGCCACCGGCACCTGGCTGGAACAGAAGGTAGCCTTTGCCGGGCTGACGCGCCGCGGGGCGTCCTATTCGGTGATTCAGGACGCGCTGCTCGGCGGTACCGCCGGTAAAACGGTACGGGCTGGCGCCACGGTGAGCGGCGGCGGCACGCAGTGGGTGACCCAGACGGATGCCACATTCAGGGCGGACGGCACGGTAAAGGCGGACTTCCGCTCTGCGGAGGCGGGGCAGTTCAGCGTGGACGCAGACACGCCGCTGACCATCGTGACGGTGATTGCCGGCTGGGATTCGGCCACCACCACCGTGGCGGCCACGCCGGGTGAAAATGAGGAGACTGACCCGGAGCTGCTGGCGCGTTTTTATAAGTCGCGCGCCCGGGCCTCGTCGAACTGCGTGGACGGCACGCTGGCCGATATTGCCGGGCTGACCGGTGTCACCGATGCGGTGGCGCTGGAGAACCGGACGGATGAGACCGACGCCGACGGGGTGGCGCCGCACACGGTGAACTATATCGTCGAGGGTGGAGACAATGCCGCCGTGGCAAAGGCCATCTATGACAACTGGCCGGGAACGGGCCTGCAGGGGGCGGTCTCGGTGGCCGTGACGCGCCGCAGCGGAAAGACCGTGGCGATACCCTTCGACCGGCCGGCTGCCGTTGACGTGGCCGCCGTCATCAGAATCGGGCGCCGGGAGAACTTCACGCACGTGGATGAAGACACCGTGAAGGCCGCCATCGTGGCGCTGGCGTATAAAACAGGCGAATGGGTTTACCGGTCGGACGTGAGCGCAGCGGCGGGAGCCGTGAGCGGGGTGTTTGTGCGCGATGTGCTGCTGGCGCGCGACGGCGAAACGCCGGCAGACGTGCTTTCGGTTGCCATCGGTGCGCGGGAGAAAGCCCGCTTTCTGACGACCGGCATTACCGTGCAGGTAATTGAGGATACCAGTTCATGACCGGCTACGCAGACCTCCTCATCTCACAGTACGTCACGAAAGCGAAAGCCCGCGCCACCGTTCAGGCGCTGGCGGATGACATGGCACAGTCGTTCACTGGTGCGCTGTCGGTACCGGACATGCTGGACATTGAGCACGCCGGCGGGGTGAACCTCGTCATCATCGGAAAAATCACAGGGCAGGATCGCGTGCTGAACGGAGCCGTGGCGCGTGAGTTTTTTGCCTTCCGGGGCTACCCCGACACGCGGGGCTTTCAGGTCAGTAATGCGGGCGGCTCCCCCTGGTACCGTCACGGCGACACCACCAGCGCGTCGGCGACGCTGACCGATACGGAAATGCGGGTGCTGATAAAGGCCCGGTGCATCAGAAACTTTTCGGCCTGCACGCTGGACGACCTAGAGCGGGCCTGCGAACTGCTGTTCGGCGCTGACCGTTATCAGGTGGATGTGATGGGCGCGTGTCACTGGCAGATAACCACCACCGGCGCGGAGTCCTTTGTGCTGTTCTGCGCGAAATCGCTGGACGTGCTGCCACGCGCGTCGGGCATGAATTACACCTTTGTGGAGAATTAAGAGTATGGCAACAGGAAAACGACCCGACGGCAATATCTTTGCGTCAGGGGCAAATGAGGGCGAGGTGCTGGACTTCCCGGCCATAACCCGCGGCTGGGGCGTGACGGTTGACGGCAAAGACCCGGACGGGAAAACGGTCACCGACGCGACGAACGGTATCCCGCCAATGGAGTGGTTTAACGCCCTGCAGAAGCGCACCGACGAGGCCATTCAGTGGCTGCTCCGGCATGCGCTGCCGGACTGGGTGGCCGGGACGTGGCCGGCGGGTGCCACGGTGACCAATAGTGGCATTGTCTGGCGGGCGCAGAAAGAAACGGCCACTGAACCTGCTGCAGACGCCGGTGACTGGCTGGCCCTGTTCCCGCTGGCAAATCTCGACCTGCGGTATCTGCATGCCGACAAAAACCTGTCCGACTTGAACGATGTTAACAAAGCTAAAGAATCCCTTGCGCTCGATCAGGTAGGTAACTGGACTGCCGTTCAGGCTAACGGTGGGTTGCACTCATCCGGTAACCACCGCATCTATATCGACTGGGGTGAGGATGGAAAGCTGCATTTAACCGTAGACACCTCAGATGAGGGCGAACTGTTCACCACGGTCAATCCCCCCACGCCCGCACAGAGTAATTCCTACCCTATGTGGGGCGGAAACCTGAATGAAGACGCCAGCATTACGGTTATATCCAGCGTTCTGCAAGGTAACGTCGGAGACTTTCTCTACGGGCCGATGTTCCGCACGACGTTAAAGGCAAGAGGCGGTGACAAGGACTTTAAAGACGGCGCGTCATTCTTTATGCGCATCGTTGAGCATGTTGGCACGCTGGCTTATGGGGAACTTGTTTTTGATGGGTTCAGCAGCGTTCAGTCGTTCGTGTTTGATCAGAATGGTAATTTCCATGCTGCTGGTAATGTCCAGGCTGGCAATGCGTGGTTAGCAACAGACGGCAATATATATGGCAGTGTATGGGGTGGCTATCTCAGTAACTGGGTTGGTGCGCAGATAGGTGCACAGATTAATAATAACAATACCTGGGTGAGTAATACGTTTCAGCCCAGAAATACTGCTGACTTGGGCGGAGGCTGGGAACGAGATAGTGTAACCGGCCGCATCCGTCAATGGGGCTTTATAAATGCCGGTACACGCGGACATTATCAGGTTAATTTTCCAATAACATTTCCCAACGCCTGTGCAAATGTGCAGGTAACAGCCGTTGAAAGTGGAGTTAATGTTTATTCTGATAACTATGCCACAGCGGGTAATGTTAATCAGGCCGGATTTCTCTGCGGCCAAGATAATGAAGGCGCTTATTGGGAAGCTATAGGCTGGTGAGAATATGAATACTATTTATTACAGTGAAAAAAATAACGGATTTTATCACTCTGAGCTGGAGGGCGATTATAAGTCCTCGCCTGACGGCTGGCCTGATGATGCCGTTGCTGTTTCGGATGAGCAATATCAGAATCTGCTTGAAGGGCAGGCGAGCGGTAAAGTAATCACATCTGATAGCGAAGGCAGCCCCACATTGACCGATCCGGTAATCGACTGGCAGGCTAAGGCCGAATCACAGCGCCAGAGCCTGTTATCAGCAGCAAATACCACAATCAGTTTATGGCAGACAAAACTACTTGCTGGCAAACAGCTTAGCGAGGAGCAGAAGAAGAAACTGGATAGCTGGCTTGCATATATGGATGAACTGGAAGCTATGGACTTCGCCCACATAGATAGTGAAGAAAAATACCACACCATAGAGTGGCCGGTTAAACCCTGAGGTTAAATCCGCCACTTGAACGGGTGGCGGATTGCCCCTTACTTTAGCCAGTAGTTAAGGAGTTCTTAGGAGGCAGCAGCTTTCTTCTTAAAATAGTACATAAACCGACTTCTACGTACTTGTAAAAAACTGAAGAAAATATTGCAGTAAGGATTAAGGCAATGAGGGTAGCAAAACATCCAGCATAGTGACCATGATAAAATGGATATACTGCTTTAATGGCTACAGACATTCCTCGTTTGTGCATAAGGTAAACAGAAAATGAAACGGTTCCGATAGTGGTTAAGAATACAGGTGGAGTCATCCCAAACCGGGCCTCATAACCAGTAAAGGCCAATAAAAGAAAAAATGCAGCGCTGGCAAAACCATAACGGCCATTACCTAAACCAGCACCGAATCCGGTTGCTACATATGCGAAATAAATGGAAGATGAGATAATTATAAAACGCCATGTGTTTTTTGAGCGAATTAGTCTTTTATTAAATGTTAAGCGAGCCACTAGGATTCCCGCTAAAAATTCCAGCATCATCCCATTGGTGGCTATTGATAAATACCCAGGGTAACCATAGTTAATGCTTGCTAAGTATCCATGTGATCCATTTAGATGGTATGGAATGGCGACGAGAAGAGTAATGAAAAGAGTTAAAGCAACGAATTTTATTTTTTTGAAAATAAGTGCTAGAGCGCAGAGTGAGTAGAAGACGAATTCATAATTCAGTGTCCAGCCAACGTTCAGTTTGGCATAGCCGAAGTATGGCGCTATTTGCGTGATGTCTCGGGGGAGGAAAAAAAAAGACTGAAGTGTGATTTGCCATGCCTCCCACGACTTACCAGCAACAAATAATGTAGCAATTATATAGGGAGGAAGTATACGGCATAAGCGCTTAATCATGAATTCACGGGAGGATTTCAGCCCGTTATTTTCATTATGGGTCACATAATAAGCAATAAAACCGCTTATCATAAAAAAAAGGTCTACGCCAATTGAGCCGCATCCAAAAGCACGATCTGCGACAGGGAAGGTTAAAGCAAGGTCTGTTCTAAAATGAAACATAACCACCAGCATGGCTGCGAGGCCTCGCAATGCTTGGATTGAGTTTAATTTATTCTGGTTGGGTTTCATTGGGAGATTAAATCCTTTTTTCTGGAGTGGCCTTTCCTTTCGGGCACTCTGTCTCTCTTAAGAGTTTTCCTATGTGAAGCTTTTCGGCTCGCTGAGCCTGAATTTTTCAGCTAGCTTGTGGATGGCTACAATAGACATAAAATCTTGGCTTTTCTCAAAGAACTCAGCCCAGTGACTGCTGAGGAATAATGCAATCACCTCCGTTTCCTCTTCATTAAGTTCCATTTTTTGACTCTTTTCTTACCATTGTTTGACAATGTGAATGATTTAGTTTGCGTCCATATGATTGGATAAAAATAAGGCTGCCTTAACTCAAGCCTTCAGGAATGAAAGGCAGCCACTGAGGCACAGGACAGAACAGACAAGAATTGCCTCGAAACGCCTACACAACATCACGATACAACAACAATTTTGAGTGAAAAAAACGCCCACACAGGGCGTCATCGCAATCCGATAAAAAAGCAAACTCAATAATTAGTGAGGTCGCACTCACGAAAATGATTATGCGACTGTTAAAAGCAATATTAGTTAAACGGAACCATATCATCTAAGGGTTTCATTGATTTTAATCAAGTTTATCACTATCGATGACACCAGTGGAAAAACCGCCAGAAATTTAAGGGGATATTTAGTGTCGTTTTAATTTGGTTGATTGTTGGGCTGGTTACATTGAGGGATGTTTAAGTTAAATGCAAAAGACATATTCCTCTTTGCGTCCGGTGTCATAGCATATTGCGTGGCTATATGGTTTTTCTTCGCCTGGTGCGCAGATTACTGCTTCTCTTAAGGTGATCACGTGAAAAAAGTTTCAACCAAATTATTGGCAGTAGGGTGGCTTGGCCTCTACGTATTACTGATGTACGGGATTTATTGTCAAATTTCTAATTTCCCCTGGTAATCTTTCATGTCAGGGCAGCACCCGATTTTTGAGGTATAAGCGCCAGTGCTCAATCCTGGTGCCATCAGGTAGCACGCAGTATCCGGTTTTACCGAACAGTCGCTTTTCATAAGACAGCGTGCCGCCCTGCAGATGACAGTATCGGTCTGCTGAACTTTCATGCTTCATTGGGGCAGAACTACAGGCAGTAAGGATGCTCAGACAGGCCATCACGTTAAACCATTTCATATCTTCGCTCGATTTATTTATGAAGTAAAATATAGGGTTTTGGTCAGTTATTGTGCAGAGATTTTCTGACCAGTCTTGTGCCATCACGGGTGATTCTAAGCCCTGGAGCTGAAACAGCATCTCTTCCCAGTATTTTCACTATCGCAGTCTTTTCTATGCTGCCTTCAGAGATTAATTGTCTGACGTTGGAGACCAGGCCTTTATTATGAGGATCGCCGAACTCTTTGCGGACTTCATCTTCGGTCATCGTGCGCGGGTAAATACGGAACAGATATTCCAGAATACCCCACTGGGATTTGTCAGAAAAACTGGTTTTCATTATCGCTCCATGTTATTCACTGTATTCGCTTTGCAAATTTTAAGTCCTCTGAAAGCAACAGTTAGTCAATGGCGCACATTGAAAAAGAGGAAATTGAGCAATGACGATGCAGGAATGTGATCGATGGGGTCACTCTGATGGAGCAGCCAGCGGGAATCGAACCAGCGTCATCAGCTTGGGAAGCTGAGGTAATAACCATTATACGATGGCCGCGATATGGTGGCCCCTGCTGGATTTGAACCAGCGACCGGGCGATTATGAGTCGCACGCTCTGACCGCTGAGCTAAGGGGCCGAAAAAATCTAAATTAATGATATTGAAGTAAGTTTTTCGGGCACTAGTTACATCGCCATGCACTTCCAGTAATCACAACATTTGTCTCTTCAGAACTACCGCCTGAATTGTCATAGAATCCACTATTACCGGCCCTATTGGTAATGAGAGAAACGGTGTTTCCGCCCAGTTTCGCGGTTTGGTTACGTAGCGAGTTCAGTGCGCCGGTTTCAAGATTGGCATTAGATGTCCATCCGCCGGTGATAAAATTACCCTGCTCACCAGTTACAGTTCCCAAAAATGTGCAATCACCTTTAGGATCGCCATTTGTAACTCGAACATTTTGGGCATTGCTTTCCAGGTGATTAGCACTACATGCCGTCAGGAAGAAAATTCCAAGGAAGAAAAACTGTTTCATGAGTTCTATACCCTAACAAACCATCAAGTGACATTGATTATAAGCGCTGCGGTGCCGGGTGCCTCCCGGTGAGTCAGAAAAGCCAGAACCTGACCCGCGATACCGAGCAATTACTTATATGGACACCGCGTAAAAGCAATTGATTTGGCTTAGCCCCACTGCTTAGGGGGATTCACCGCAGCGGAGAAGCATAGCAGCGGACACTTCAACAATCTTTCAACCCACCATAAATAAAAGCCCGCCACTCACGAAAGAGGCGGGGTACATAGCAGAGGATACCTGCCGAATAAACATCGCTGATGCATAACTGCTTTGCGAAAGCAGCCACAAGCTAAGCGTAGCGACCATTGGCGTATTAGCCACTTTTCTATAAAGCGCCAACTCCTCAATACGTTATCTATCATGAAGTAAACAGTTATCAGACCTGTAAAAACATCATTCGGCAGAGGCTAAGTCATACCCTTTACTTTCCAGCTTTAATCGACCCAGGCATAAAAACTGCTCTCCATCACAACACCTTAAGGCCTCCTGATGGACCAGTCCCTGTCGTATCAGTTCTTCGATATTGGCCAGCATCCTGAACTCGTCAACATCATCGAAGCAACTCAGGTACTGTCTGGTCGTCATTGGGTGCGGATGAAAAATGGATAATGCCCTGAGAATATCTTTTTGCAGTTTTATAGACAAAAGCTTGCTGCTCATTGCTTAATGACCTCCAGAAAAGCCAGTATTCTGATAAAAAATGGATACAGCCCGTTGTCATTTTTTACGGACACAGGTATTGCTGGATATTTCTGACTTACGTTGTGGGACCATGATCGGCTGACAATATGAAATCCCCGATGGACAGCGTCAGTTCAGCCAGCAACAGAAAACTGACGCCCCCGCAACTGCGAATCGTCGTCTTTCGAACCAGGCCGCGTCTGACCAGAGCCTCGATATTTTCCAACATAACGGATTCGCTATACCGCCCAAACGCCGCAAAATATTGTCTTCCCGTAAGTGGATCGGGATAAGCAATTGCCAGCGCAGTAAGAATCTCTCTTTGAATTTTCTCTGTGAGAAATCTCTTTTCCATCAGCAAATTCCTTTCAGTTACGACCTGCTGATAAATGATGCAACGTAAGCGCAGCCGTAAAAGTGATCAACATCACTAAAGTTATTCTTAACTATCAATTGCAGGAAATTGATCGTTGTTAACGATCGATGAGTTATGGAATGGACATAGGCTGTCAGGATGGCTGGCTGACGCAGTATGTGGTTGAAAATCGGTCAGGCAAAACGTCATCTGAGGAGTGTGCCGGTGTGGTTACTCAGGCAGGTTATGGCATGAAAAGGATCACCAAAAGTGGGGGTAGTCCCAAGGCAAGGTGCTGGAAAATGCGGTGGTACGCATGAAGATTAAGCGGCAACGTGTTCATTTTGGGAAGCCCATTGCCCGATAGATACAATAAACAAAAGAAAAGGCCGCGTTTTTGCGGCCTCCTGCCATAAAAAATCATTTTCGGCCATGTGGCCTACTGCTTATCCCTTCTGTACAACGTCCATTCCTCGATACGTTCACCGCCTGGCAGGGTGCAGTAACCTGATTCACCATTCGGGCCCTTAACGATATCCAGTTTGCCGCCGACTTTTTCACAATAAACTGAGGCGGGATTCGCCATGCCAACAGGTCGTGGCTTGTCGCTTTGAGGTGCGCAGGCGGTAAGCAATAAAGTGGATGCTGCCATCATAATTATTTTCATTCCAAACCTTATCTGAAAAGCGTTACTGGAATCAATCTCTACCACCACGCTGCCTGATTTCGCGCTGATGCTTGTGGTAGTCTTCATCACATTCTGCTGAGCAGAAAGCAGTATTGGCTACAACTGGCTCATCTTTACACCAGATGCACCTTCCGTCAGGGCTGGTCAGTCTTTGCTGGCGTGCTGCTAGGGCTGCGTTTCTAATAGCCTCTTCTCGGTCCTGCGCTAAATCGGCTTCATCCATAACCATTCTCTCGTCAATCAATTTAATAAAAGGTCTGTTCTGGGTGCTAAGCAGCCCTCTCAAAAGATCATAACCTGGGCTTAATCCCATTAGTTAGTGTGGATTTATACATGAGCCGCACCTGTCTGAGCAGGCTGCTGGTGTAATTTGAGATTAGTCACCTGCACCCGAAGCCGCCAGCCTAAAATCCAGCATTCAACATGATACGCATCGATACGCCGGACCGATTCACTGGTAGACCGTTCACTAACGCCAGCGCCTGGCGACACTATCGCATTTCAGCTGGGTGAGTATCCATCGTTGGGAAAGCTTTTCCGGTCTGGAATTATCATCCGGGACGGGGAAACGATCGACGGGGAAAGGCTTGATGGGATTATCGTGCTGGGAAAAGTCACCTATGAGAACAAGAAAGTATGGTCTGATCACAGTCCTATTTAGGGGGCAATAAAGGGGCAGATTAAGCAAAAAGGAGCAAAAAAAGGGCATGAAAAATGTATTTTAGCGGTGGTTGGCGTACATATTCTCGTACGGTAAGTTAATGATTAAAAAGAAAAATTTAATAATTTCAATCAGATGGTTTATTTAATGCTTTACCTTGAGGTTGTACTGTTCTTTCTTGTCAACCGTTTGATTATCTTGCATTTTTACCTGTCTCAAAATCCAGAAAGCGTAGCTAAAGGGCAAATTGCCGTGCGCGTTCAGCCAGACACTTCACTGTGGTGTCACGAATATGCAGCGTATGGTACGGATTGTTGCCGCGAATGCCAGTACTGGAGTGAAGTAATCAGCGGATAGCCGCCCGGGGGAATCCGGCAGAAACTACCCATTAAGGGGGCAGCGACATAAATCGATGCGGCGGTACTCAGTGAAAAATGAGGGCAGGCCTTAACAGGTCATTACCCAAAAATTGCGGGCTGAGACAACACGAACAGAGTTCAACTATGCGATGTCAGCTGGCTGGGACATCTTTCCACTGGCAATCGATTTCATCATTGTGCGCAGAACAGGATGGCAGTGATGCCTGGTAAGCATCAGCCCGCGCATTCTCTTTTTTTGCCGCACAACCCGCAGTCATAAAAATGATTGAGATAATTAACAGATATTTCATCAGAGCGACCAGTTAACAAAAAAAAGAGCATGCACCGCTATTAATCAATCATGCATAAACGGAGTCCTGTTTATGCTTATCTGATTTGAAAATTTTATTTTAATTGTTGCTATAAATCTGCAGGGAGTTAAATATCCTGATGCACTGTTAATTTCATTAACGCCTGAATCTGAAAAACGCTGCTGTTGAATATGCGTTGACACTGCCGGGTTATAATTGGGGATACGTAAGATGCACAGGCATCAGTGTTTTTTTGTATCCCATTAAATCTGAATCGATTTGACTGGCACATATCGCCACGTCCTAAGCTGTTGCTTTTCAAAGCAGACGGGTGAAATTAAAGCCATTAAAGTGAATGTGAAAGTTAAAAAGGGCGGCTTTAATTTTTACACTCATAACTGTTTTTCCTGAGAGACTTGCTGTGACTTCATCGTTCCGCACATCATGGTAATGCGGGCAGCGAAACAAATCGTTAAATTGCTGGCTATATATGTGAATAAGGACGGAGCAAACTTTAAATTCGATGAGACATCCGGTAAACACTCACGATATAAAAAATTATGGTGTCCGATTTATATTGACGCTGATACTCTTTTTACTCTGCTATGTTGCAGTCATGTATTGCGGCGTTTTGTTGCTGGTAAACCGACACGGATTACTGCATTTCCTGCTGCACTGAATTTATTATTGCTAGCCACAGGCTTTAAAAATCCAGCGATAAGCATGATGTAAAAAATGTCTGAGCATTTCCAGCAAACTTTCAGCGCCTTCCCCCACCAGACACTGTCCGGTCTCAAGCGCATTATTTACGGAATTACGATGATCCAGGATCATCATGATGGCCATAGCGCCCGCAATCAGCGTAAAGATAAGCATGCTTAGTACCGGCCAGCTACTTTTACGTACAGAAGCGGACAGGGTTTCGTCACGATGGTCAGAGGTCTGGCGCATTTTTCACCGGATAAATGGTTACCTTAATAAACAATCACGGATTATGACATTAATTCCCGGCGGGCTCTATATCTCAGGTCAGGCTGCATGATGATGATAATAGATGAATCTGATGCAGAGGGCAGAAGGCAGTGCATACCGATAACTCCCTTCTGCAACGTCCTGGCGCTGACCGGCCTGTGTTCAGCAGGAATGATCTTTATGGAAAGGAATTTACATCATCTCCAGCGACTGAACTCCTTTGATCTCCATGACCTTATCGTAGAGGTGAGCATCGTTTGATTTGCGGGACAGCGTCACCTGAACGCTGAGCTCACACAGACCACTCTCCTCATCCCGGTTAATCACCGTCACATTGCCATAGCGAATGCCTTCCCGCTGCATGACCAGCAGCACCAGCGGCACACTTTTGGGCTTAAGAAAAACCAGCAGCGTATGATGTTTACCGATGAGAAAATGGCTCAGGCGGCGGAAGACTTCCAGCACCACCAGCGCCAGCACCGTGCCATAAATGCCGATCTCATACATGCCGCTGCCAATCACCAGACCAATCGCCGCAGTCACCCATAATCCCGCCGCCGTGGTTAAGCCTTTCACCACCTGCTTCTGAATCATAATGGTGCCTGCGCCAAGGAAACCCATGCCGCTGACTACCTGGGCAGCAATACGGCTGGGATCCAGTGCCACATGGTCACTATTGAGCATATCGGCGAAGCCATATTTCGATACCAGCATAAACATCGCACTGCCGATACCGACCAGAATATGGGTACGCAGTCCCGCTTCTTTGGCCCGCATCTGGCGCTCCATGCCGATCAGGCCGCCGAGAATACCGGCCAGCGCTATGCGAATTAACATATCCATTAACATGGCTTTACTCCGAATTAATAAGGGCCGAAAAAGGGTGACAGTTCAGCGATAACAGGTAAACAAGATAATTCTGCTTGCAAATGACGCCGGAGAATTTTGTAAAAAGCTGTTTCACCTCTCGACCCGTTGTGCTGCCTGACATATGCTGAGCCAGCCTTTTCCCCCACTTCCCGGAGTCCGACTGATGAAAGCAGCCACCTTTTTGCTGGCCGGTGCCGCGTTATTACTCTCTGCCTGCAGCAGCAACAGTGATGATAACGAGCCACCGCAACAAGCCACCGCCGCCCACATCCAGCCACGGGTGGTGATGTCTTCCCTGGCAGAAAGCACCTGTTCAAATGCGGGCGGAACGCTGGCATTTTCGCATCAGCTGGATGGCTCAAGAGTGGGGATGTGTCAGTTAGTCAATGGACGTCGCTGTGATGAGCAGGCGTTAATTGGCGGGAATTGCGCGCGCTGATGATCAGGCCGGATCGCTCCGGCCCGCACAGTCAGGCAGAGAGTCGGTTCGGGCAGTTTTCACCCCGGTCGAGCTGGCTGAGATTATTCAGTGTCGTTTCAGAAATGGCGGTCAGCGCTTCGGCGGTTAAAAACGCCTGATGGCCGGTGAACAACACGTTATGGCACGCCGACAGACGGCGGAACACATCGTCCTGAATCACATCATTCGACTTATCTTCAAAGAACAGATCGCGTTCATTCTCATAAACATCCATGCCGAGCGCGCCGATTTTCTGCTGTTTCAGCGCGTCAATCGCTGCCTGTGAATCAATCAGACCACCACGACTGGTGTTGATAACCATTACCCCATCGCGCATCTGTTTAAACGCGTCGGCATTGAGCAGATGATGATTCTCCGGCGTCAGCGGACAGTGCAGGGTAATGACGTGGGATTCAGCAAACAGCGTCTTCAGATCAACATATTCCGCGCCCAGTTCCAGCGCCTGCTCACTCGGATAGGGATCATACGCCAGCAGCCGCATACCAAAACCTTTCAGAATCCGCATCGTCGCGATCCCGATTTTACCGGTACCGATAACACCCGCGGTTTTGTTATGCATGTTAAAACCGGTCAGGCCGTCGAGCGAAAAGTTTGCGTCACGGGTACGCTGATAAGCGCGATGAATACGGCGATTCAGGGTCATCATCAGGCCGATAGTATGTTCAGCGACCGCTTCCGGTGAGTAGGCCGGCACGCGCACCACTTCCAGACCCAGCTCTTTTGCAGCAGCCAGATCAACATTATTGAAACCGGCACAGCGCAGCGCGATGTATTTCACACCCAGCCCGGCCAGCTCTTCCAGCACCGGGCGACTGCCGTCATCGTTTACAAAGATACAGACAGCATCGCAACCCACAGCGGTTTTGGCGGTGCTTTCAGAGAGTAAAAAGTCAAAAAACACCAGTTCAAAGCCGAACTGCTGATTGACCTGCTCAAGATATTTCTGATCGTAATGTTTGGTGCTGTAAACCGCGATTTTCATCGTTGTGCTCCTGCAGAGGTGATAGAGCAAGGATAACGTTTTCTGACTGACTTTGCTGAAACAGCTGACTTGTGTCCGGCGCAGACCTTCACCTCTGGCAGATTACATGCCATCATCGTTGTCAGGATACTGTAAGGAAAAGGATTATGGCTTTTATGCCACGGATGTTCCGGCGACGGCTGGCCGCCATTCTGGCGCTGATTCTGCTGCTGCTCGGCCTGATCTTGACTGTCACGCAATGGCTGCCGCGGCTGGTCGGCATCTGGCTACCTGAAGATACCCGCATTGAGCTGTCGGGCGCACCGCGCTGGCGGGAAGGTGGCCTGTGGTTGCCACAACTTCGTTATCTCGCAGGGGATTGCTCCCTGGCAACGGTAAAGGGGGTATCGCTGGGCTGGCATCAGTCGCGCTGGAAACTGAATGCGTCAGAGCTGACGCTGGATAGCACCTGCCTGCAAAAATTACCTGCCAGTGATGGCAGCACGGCAGCCCCCAAAACGCTGGCCGAATGGCAGGCAATGCTGCCTGGCGCCGACGTTCATCTGGGCAAATTAATCGTTACGCCGTGGCAGACGTATGCGGGCGCGCTGGATCTGACGCTGGAAAAAGATCGT
The DNA here is from genome assembly GCF_025910055.1 of Pantoea sp. JV6. NCBI lineage: Bacteria > Pseudomonadati > Pseudomonadota > Gammaproteobacteria > Enterobacterales > Erwiniaceae > Pantoea > Pantoea sp. JV6. Next base: position 191,128 of record NZ_JAPCIM010000004.1, read on the forward strand.
CAGCAACTCAGTTATCAGGGCGATAATCTGCAGCTGGCGGCAACGCTGACCGGTCAGCAGCTCGCTATCAGTCACCTGACGCTCACCCATCCTGCACTTCCTGAACCCGTCACGCTGAGTGGTCATCTGGCGTTACCCACCTTTGCCACTGATCTGCCGGTGAACGGCGAGGTGACCGGACAGCTGGCGCTGGACGCGCTGCCGCATCCCCTGAAGCTGACGCTTAACTGGCAGCAGCAGCAGGGCGAGCTACGCGTGGCGATGGCCGAAGTAACCAGGCCGCTTCTCAGACTGCCGTGGCAGATCAGCCGCGATCAGATTCGGATTGAAAAGGGCGAATACTTCTGGCCGCTGGAGGCTCAGCCGCTATCAGGGTTTGTTAACCTGACGCTGGATAACTGGCAGTCTGGCCTTGAAAGTAGCCAGATTAGCGGTCGCGTTAACCTGCTGACCCAGGGACGCGGCGGCAAGGGTAACGTGGTGCTCGGCGTTGGTCCCGGCAACCTCAGCCTGACCAACAGCAACCTGCCGTTTCAGCTAACCGGCGAAAGCAAGCTGGCCGACCTGCAACTTTACGGCTCCATTCCGGGCGTGCTCAGCGGCTCGATCCTCGATCCTCAACTGGTGCTGCAACCTAAATCGCTGCTGCGCCTGCGGGGCCGGTTGCTGTCAACGCTGGAAGTGGACGAAGCGCGCTGGCCGCTGGCGGGCGTACGACTCTCCTCGCAGGGTATTGATGGCCGCCTGCAGGCCATTCTGAATGCGCACGATGCCAGTTTTGGCCGCTTCCGGTTGCATCTCGATGGCCGCGCCAATGATTTCTGGCCCGATAAGGGCGAATGGAACTGGCGCTACTGGGGAGGTGGCGAGATGCTGCCGCTGCAGGCGCGCTGGGATGTTAAAGGCACGGGCGGCTGGCACGACACCCTGATCCATCTGGATACCTTGTCCACCGGTTTTAATCAGCTGGCGTATGGCAGTGTCAACGTTGCAAAACCGCGTCTGACACTGACTAAACCGGTAAACTGGCAGCGTGATGCGGCGCATCCGGCGTTCAATGGGCATTTCCGCCTGCAGGCAGGAGAGACCCGCTTCAGCTATGGCGGACATCTGGCAGATTCCACGCTCGACTTTGAGGCTAAAGGTCGTGATCCCGGCTATTTTATCTGGCGAGGCAGTTTACAGGCGGGCAAGGTTGGCCCGCTGCGGGTTAACGGCCGCTGGGATGGCGAACGGCTGCGCGGCCAGGCCTGGTGGCCGGCACAGTCGCTGACGGTGTTTCAGCCGTTGCTCAGCCCTGACATGAAAATGCAGATCCAGGGCGGCCGTTTGCAGGCACAGGTCGCTTTTTCCGCCGCAAGTGAACAGGGTTTCCAGGCGGGAGGCCACTGGACGGTAAAACAGGGCAGCATCTGGACGCCCGACAGCCAGGTTAACGGTATCGACTTCTCGCTGCCGTTCAGATTCCATGAGCAGCAATGGCAGTTTGGTCAGCATGGCCCGGTATCACTGCGCATTGCCGAGGTTAAGAACCAGTTTGCGATGCAGAATATTCGCGCTGACCTGCAGGGTAACTGGCCGTGGTCCGAACAGGCGCCGCTGACGTTGCAGGATGTCAGCCTTGATCTGCTGGGCGGACAAATTACGCTGCCCGCTTTGCGCATGCCGCAGCATGAGCCAGCCCGGGTGTCGCTGCGCAATATCAGCCTCAGCGAGCTGGTGACGGCGCTGAAACCTAAACAGTTTGCCATGTCGGGCAAGGTTAACGGTGAGCTGCCGCTGTGGCTCAATAATCCACACTGGCTGGTGGAGAAAGGGTGGATTGCCAACAGCGGTCCGCTGACCTTCCGACTGGATAAAGATATGGCGGATGCGATTACCCGCAATAACGTGGCGACGGGCGCCGCGCTGGACTGGTTACGCTATATGGAAGTCTCCCGCAGCTGGGCCACGATCAATCTGGATAATCTTGGCGACCTCACCATGGAGGCGCAGGTGCAGGGCGTCAGCCAGTTCAGTAACCGTCGTCAGACAGTCAATCTCAACTATCATCATCAGGAAAACCTGTTTCAGCTCTGGCGCAGCCTGCGCTTTGGCGATAATTTGCAATCCTGGTTAGAGCAACATGCGAATTTGCCATCCAACAAGGACACTTCACCATGAGCCTGAGGGCACTACTGGTTCTGGCAGCCGGACTGCTGAGCATCGGCTGCGTGCCGCGCATTGAAGTCACGGCACCTAAAGATCCCATCACCATCAACATGAACGTGAAAATCGAACATGAGATCCACATCAAAGTCGATAAAGACGTGGAAGCGCTACTGAAAAACCAGAGCGGTCTGTTCTGAGGAGAGCAACGATGAAACGCATAAGCGCGGTGCTGTTCCTCGCCCTGACGATGGCGCAGCCTGCCTGGGCACTGACGCTGGATCAGGCGCGGCAATCGGGGCGGGCAGGTGAAACGCTCTCCGGCTATCTGGCGGCACGTGCGCAGGATAGTGAAACGCTGGCGCTGGTGCAGCGTATTAATGCCGGACGTCAGCAGGAGTATCAGCGACTGGCAGAACAGAATAATCTCTCCACGGCCGACGTCGCCAGTATTGCCGGACAGAAGCTGGTGAGCCGTGCGGCAGCGGGGGAATATGTGCGCGGCATTAACGGTCAGTGGCTGAGAAAAGCGGCAGAGAGCAGTCAGTAACCGGCGAAAAAAAACCGGGCGCATGGCCCGGTCTTTTAAAGCGTCATCCTGAGATGAGTGAGACTTATGCCGTCACGATCTGCTTGATAGCGTCTTTCGCTTCAGCGGTCGCTTTGCTGGCCACTTCCGGACCGTAAGCGATGCCTTCAGCAAACACAAACTCAACGTCAGTGATGCCGATGAAGCCCAGGAACAGCTTGACGTAAGGGGTCAGCAGGTCAGTTGGGGTATCTTTGTGGATGCCGCCACGGCTGGAGATAACGACTGCCGTTTTGCCTTTAACCAGACCTTCCGGGCCTGCTTCTGTGTAGCGGAACGTCACGCCAGCACGGGCAATCAGGTCGAAATAGTTTTTCAGCTGCGTCGGGATGTTGAAGTTGTACATTGGCGCGGCAATCACCACTTCATCATGAGCCTGCAGTTCTGCAATCAGTTCATCCGACAGGTCCAGAGCCTCCTGCTGACGAGGTGACAGCGGGGTATCAGAGGGACGCATTGCACCCACTAACTCGCCATCCAGTACCGGGATCGGGTTAGCCGCCAGGTCACGGACGGTAACCTCTTTACCCTGGGCCTTTGCCTGTTCGATGTAGAAGTCAGCGAGCTGGCTTGATTGTGAGTAGCCTGCAAGAATGCTTGATTTCAGAACTAAAACTTTGCTCATGGTGGTTTCCTGTCTGTTACGCGGAAGACTTTCCGCTCAATGGTTTACACTCTACGGTTATCGATGGCGCGGTGAAAGCGCAATATTTCGAGACCCATGTTCGAATTTATTGAATAAGCGTAACCGGGGCCAGCCGCCGGAACAGTTCAGAATGTGCTATGATGCGCGCAATTATTTTTTATTGAATCAGCTGGTTATCCCGGCTTGCAGGGCGCTGCTTCAGGCAGCGACACCGTCTGAGTAAGGTACGTCACTATTATGTCATCTCCCGATACTTCCCCACTGGCAGCGCTCTGGTCACGCCTCGAGGGTGTAATGCTGCGCGATCGCCAGCGGTTACAGCGCCGTTTACAGGGTGCCAGAAAAGCTAAAAATCCTGAGGCACAGCAGGGCATTGCCAGCGAGCTTGAGCAGGACTTTATTGCAGCCGAACAGCGCGTGGCCCAGCGCCGTGCGGCCACGCCAGCCATTACCTTCCCGGACAATCTGCCGGTCAGTCAGAAGCAGCAGGATATTGCTGAGGCGATTCGCGATCACCAGGTAGTGATTGTCGCCGGTGAAACCGGCTCGGGTAAAACCACGCAGCTGCCGAAAATCTGTCTGGCGCTGGGGCGTGGTGTGACGGGTCTGATTGGTCATACGCAGCCGCGCCGTCTGGCCGCACGTACCGTGGCGAATCGCATTGCCGATGAGCTCAGCACTTCGCTGGGCGGCTGCGTCGGCTATAAAGTACGGTTTAACGACCAGGTCAGTGACCTGACGCAGATTAAACTGATGACCGACGGGATTCTGCTGGCGGAGATCCAGCAGGATCGTCTGCTGATGCAATATGACACCATCATTATTGATGAAGCGCACGAACGCAGCCTGAATATCGATTTCCTGCTCGGTTATCTGCGTGAGCTGCTGCCGCGTCGCCCCGATCTGAAAGTGATTATCACTTCCGCCACCATCGATCCACAGCGTTTCTCGCGTCATTTCAATAATGCGCCGGTGATTGAAGTCTCAGGCCGGACCTATCCGGTTGAAGTGCGCTATCGGCCGGTGATCGAAGAGGCGGATGATGGCGATCGTGACCAGCTGCAGGCGATTTTTGATGCCGTAGATGAGCTGGGCCGGGAAAGTCGGGGCGATATCCTGATCTTCATGAGTGGTGAGCGTGAAATACGTGATACCGCCGACGCGCTGAACAAACGCGATCTGCCACACACCGAAGTGCTGCCGCTCTATGCACGGCTGTCGAACGCTGAACAGAACCGGGTGTTTCAGTCGCACAGTGGCCGTCGTATCGTGCTGGCGACCAACGTCGCGGAAACCTCACTGACGGTGCCGGGGATTAAATATGTGATCGATCCCGGTACGGCGCGTATCAGTCGTTACAGTTTCCGTACCAAAGTGCAGCGCCTGCCGATTGAACCGATATCACAGGCGTCTGCCAACCAGCGTAAAGGGCGTTGCGGCCGCGTATCAGACGGTATCTGTATCCGCCTTTACGCGGAAGATGACTTCCTGAGTCGTCCGGCCTTTACCGATCCTGAAATCCTGCGCACCAACCTGGCGTCAGTGATCCTGCAGATGACCTCGCTGGGCCTCGGCGATATCGCCGCCTTCCCGTTTGTGGAAGCGCCCGATAAGCGCAATATCCAGGATGGCGTCCGCCTGCTGGAAGAGCTGGGCGCGCTGACCCTGAACGAAGAGACCGGTCACTACAAGCTCACCGGTTCCGGGCGTCAGCTGGCGCAGTTGCCGGTGGATCCCCGCCTGGCGCGGATGGTGCTGGAAGCGCAGAAATTTGGCTGCGTGCGCGAAGTGATGATTATCACCGCAGGCCTGTCGATTCAGGACCCGCGTGAGCGTCCGGCAGATAAAAAACAGGCGTCCGATGAGAAGCACCGGCGCTTTGCCGACAAAGACTCCGACTTCCTCGCCTATGTGAATCTCTGGAACTACCTGGCGGAGCAGCAGAAAGCGCTGTCCGGGAATGTTTTCCGCCGCCAGTGCAAAAGCGATTTCCTTAACTATCTGCGCGTGCGGGAATGGCAGGATATCTACACCCAGCTGCGGCAGGTGGTGCGTGAACTTGGCATTCCGGTTAACAGTGAACCGGCTGAGCTGCAGCCCGTCCACTGCGCGCTGTTAAGCGGTCTGCTGTCGCATATCGGGCAGAAAGACACCGATAAGCAGGAGTATACCGGCGCGCGCAATACCCGCTTCGCGATCTTCCCTGGCTCCGGGCTGTTTAAAAAACCGCCGAAGTGGACCATGGTAGCGGAACTGGTCGAGACCAGCCGCCTGTGGGGCCGCACGGCGGGCCGTATTGAACCGGAGTGGATTGAGCCGCTGGCACAGCATCTGATCAAGCGCAGCTACAGTGAACCGCACTGGGAGAAATCGCAGGGCGCGGTGATGGCCACCGAAAAAGTCACGCTCTATGGCCTGCCGATTGTCGCCGCCCGTAAAGTTAACTATGGCAGCATCGATCCCACCCTGAGCCGTGAACTGTTTATTCGTCACGCGCTGGTGGAGGGCGACTGGCAGACCCGGCACGCCTTCTTCCGCGCAAACCAGAAGCTGCGCAGCGAAGTGGAAGATCTGGAACACAAATCCCGTCGTCGCGACATTCTGGTCGATGACGAAACGCTGTTTGCTTTTTATGACCAGCGCATTGGCAAAGAGGTGGTCTCAGCGAAGCATTTCGACAGCTGGTGGAAACTGGCCAGTCGCGAAAACGCAGAACTGCTGAATTTCGACAAGCAGATGCTGATCAAAGAGGGTGCGGATAAAGTCAGTCAGCTCGACTACCCCAACTTCTGGCATCAGGGCAACCTCAAACTGAAGCTGAGTTATCAGTTTGAGCCTGGCGCAGATGCGGATGGCGTGACGGTACATATTCCGCTGCCGCTGCTGAACCAGGTAGAGGATAGCGGTTTTGAGTGGCAGATCCCCGGTGTGCGCCGTGAACTGATCATCGCACTGATTAAGTCTCTGCCCAAGCCGCTGCGCCGTAACCTGGTGCCGGCGCCCAACTACGCCGAGGCGTTTTTAGGAAGGGTGAAAGCGATGGAGATGCCGCTGCCTGATGCGCTGGCGCGGGAATTCCGCCGCATGACCGGCGTCACGCTGGAGCGGGAAAACTGGCAGTGGGAACAGGTGCCCGATCATCTGAAAATGACGTTCCGGGTAGTCGACGAGCACAATCGTAAGCTACTGGAAGGCAAAGATCTCACTGCGCTTAAGGCACAGCTGAAAGACAAAGTGCAGGAAACGCTGTCGAAAGTGGCGGATGACGGGCTGGAGCAGAGCGGGCTGCATATCTGGAGTTTTGGCGATCTGCCACGCAGTTATGAACAGAAGCGCGGCAGCTACCAGGTTAAAGCCTGGCCTGCGCTGGTCGACGAGAAAGAGAGCGTCGCCATTCGTCTGTTTGACAGCGAGCAGGAGCAGCAAAAAATGATGTGGCGCGGTCAGCGTCGCCTGCTGCTGCTGAATGTGCCGTCACCGGTTAAATATCTGCACGAGAAGCTGCCGAACAAAGCCAAGCTCGGACTCTACTTTAATCCTTATGGCAAAGTGCTGGAGCTGATTGACGACTGCATCGCCTGTGGCATCGACAAGCTGATGGGGGAAGCGGGCGGTCCGGCCTGGGATCAAACCTCGTTTGAGCAGTTGCGTGACAAAGTGCGCGGCGAACTCAATGAAACCGTGGTGACCATCGCGAAGCAGGTCGAGCAGATCCTGACGGCAGTCTTCAACATTAATAAGCGTCTGAAGGGCCGGGTCGATATGACCATGGCGCTGGCGTTATCTGACATCAAAGCGCAGTTAAGTGGCCTGGTTTATCGCGGCTTTGTCACCGGCAACGGCTGGCAGCGACTGGCCGATACGCTGCGTTATCTGCATGGGATTGAGCGCCGACTGGAAAAACTGCCTGCCGATCCGCACAGCGATCGTGCGCGGATGTTAAAAGTGCAGGCAGTGGAGCAGGCTTATCAGGCGTGGCGCAACAAGTTGCCGCCGCAGCGTCAGGATGATGAAGAGGTGCAGAGCATCCGCTGGATGATCGAAGAGCTGCGTATCAGTTACTTTGCTCAGCAGCTGGGTACGCCTTATCCCATCTCAGATAAGCGTATTCTGCAGATGATGGAGCAGATAGCGGGTTAAACGCCGGGATGCGCGCCGTAACCGGCGCGCATCCGATGATGGGGAGTGAGAGTGCGGACTACTGCGCCAGGGATTCCAGCTTATCTTTAAACGAGGTGACCGAAATCGCGCGGTTATCAGCCAGGTAGCGATCTTTCGCAGCCGGTGCTGAGCTTTGTACCGCGATTAACTGCCAGCCTTTATCGCTGTTGAGCAGCAGTGGCGAACCACTGTCACCTGGCAGGGTGTCACACTGATGCGACAGCACGGCGCGCTGCGCCCAGCCGGTGATCAGGCAATCGCTGTGGGAGTAGAGCGTGTCCAGATGATCAGCCGGATAGCCTGCCTGCGTCACTTTGCGTCCGGTCAGCTTCAGCGCCGCAGTGAGATCGCTGCGTGAGCCATCGAACAGCGGAATAGGCGTAATCGCTGAGGGCGGATTGCGTAAAATCACGATGCCGTAATCATAGGGGGCTGCACTGCTCGGCACGATCCAGCCTTCACCATCCGCTTTTAACTTTGACGCCAGCGAGGGTTCAACCCGCGCATCAATATCATGAAGCTCGTAGCGCCAGCCTTTATCGCTGGCCATAAATCGCAGCGCAACCGGCTTATCGAAATTACCCGGCGGGGCAAGCAGGCAGTGTCCGGCGGTCAGCGCCAGATGCGGAGAGATGAGTGTGGCAGTACAGAGGTTGCCGCTTTCGGTTTCCAGCTGACCAATGGCATCCCAGGGGGCAGCGGTAATATCGGTGATTGCCTGGCGATGATCCTTACCGAAAAACAGCATCTTAATTTCAGCAGGAGTAGGCGAGTCATCGTCATCATCGGCATGAACCGTGGTGGCAAAGCTGAAGAGTCCAACCATTAACAGGGTAGCCAGGCGCATAGAAATCTCAATGGCGAGAAAAAATTAACGTTATTGTTATTACGTAAGTACGGTAACTATAGTCGGTGAGCGTTGAAAAAGGGAGTTTTATTGGTTAATCAGTACGCTACAGCGGTTAAACAAAAAAGCTTGCTGCAACAATGCCACACAGGATCATCACCAGCAGAATAATTTCGAAGCGATAGCGACGCACCATATCATCCACTCCAGTAAAGAAACACCCGGCAGAACCGGGTGTTTTTAATCATCATCTCGTGGCCGTGCGCTGAAGGCGACCTTAGTTTTTAGCTGCTGGTTTCACAACTTTTTTGTGGTGAACTTTTTTAGCAGCCTGAGCTTTCTGTGTAGCTGGTTTAGCTACTTTTTTGTGGTGAACTTTTTTAGCAGCCTGGGCTTTCTGAGCGGCTGGCTGAGTGGCTTTTTTGTGATGAACTTTTTTAGCGGCCTGGGCTTTCTGAGCAGCTGGTTTAGTGGCTTTTTTGTGGTGAACTTTTTTAGCGGCCTGGGCTTTCTGTGCAGCAGGTTTAGCTACTTTTTTGTGGTGAACTTTTTTAGCAGCCTGCGCTTTCTGCGCGGCATCTTTTTTCACAGCTTTTTTGTGGTGTTTCTTAGCAGCCTGCGCTTTCTGAGTCGCTTTATGGTGTTTCTTGTGCGCAGTTTTGTGAACGGTTTTAGCCGGTGCTGCAGCGGTAGTAGTGGTTGTTGCGGCTGGCGCAGCAGCTGGAGCAGCTGTGGTGTCAGCAGCGAAAGCAACAGAAGACATACCCATAGCAGCGGCGACAACCAGTGCAAATAATTTTTTCATTGCAAATCCCTCGAAGACTATTTTTTCATGTGTAGCCCACTGCGGGGCCGGTGAAGAGACTATAGGGATATCAATGAACGGTGTCCGTGGGTGTTTGGTATCGGCGTGTAACCGATTGTACAAAGGCGGGAAAGGGCGGTCAGCTGACCGCCCGAGAGCTTAGCTATTCAGGTAACGTTGTTCAAGGTGCTGGCGGAAGAAAGCCGGATTCAGCGCTTCGCCGGTGGCGTTGATCAGCAGCTGGTCGGTGGAGAAACGGCTGCCGTGCTGCCAGATGTTCTGTTGCAACCAGTCGAATACCGGCTGCAGCTCACCGTGCTGAATCAGCTCGCTGAGCTGAGGAATCGCAAGATGTACTGAGCGGAACAGCTGTGCTGCGTACATCGCGCCCAGCGTATAGGTCGGGAAGTAGCCAAAGGCGCCGTCGGTCCAGTGGATATCCTGCATACAGCCATCGCGGTAGTTACCCCGGGTATCCAGACCCAGCGACTGCATCATCTTCTCATCCCACAGCGCCGGGATATCCTCAACCTCAATCTCGCCTTCAATCAGCGCCTGCTCGATTTCATAACGCAGAATGACATGCGCCGGATAGCTGAGCTCATCGGCGTCAACCCGGATCAGGCCAGGCTTAACCTGCTGGGTCAGGCGTACAAAATTATCCGCCTGCAGGGCAGACTGGTCGCCAAAGGTGGCGATCACCTGCGGCAGAATGCGCTGCAGGAATTCGCGGCTGCGACCAAGCTGCATCTCCATAAACAGGCTTTGTGATTCGTGGATAGCGGTGGAGCGCGCCAGCGCCACCGGCTGCCCGCGCCACTGCTGCGGCAGATTTTGCTCATAGCGGGCGTGGCCGGTTTCGTGGATCACGCCCATCAGGGCGCTGAGAAACTCATTCTCGTTGTAACGGGTGGTAATGCGCACATCTTCCGGCACGCCACCGCAGAATGGATGCGCACTGATATCCAGCCGGCCATGGTTGAAGTCGAAACCCAGCGTTTCCATGATGCTCAGGCCGAGCTGACGCTGAGCAGGCAGGGCGAACGGCCCCTGCGGCGTGACAACAGTCTGTTGCGCCTGTTTTTCCACGACCTGCTGTAACAGATCGGGCAGCCAGGTTTTCAGTTCGCCAAAGGTTTCATCCAGCCGGGCGCGGGTCATCCCCGGTTCATAAAGATCCAGCAGCGCATCGTAACGCGAGCTGCCAGTGGCGTCGGCGCGGCGCTGGGCTTCTTCGCGGCTCAGACGCACCACCTCTTTGAGATTGGCGGCGAAGCCCTGCCAGTCGTTGGCGGGACGCTGAGTGCGCCATGCATGTTCACATACCGAACCGGCGATTGATTTGGCTTCTACAAAATCATCAGGCAGCAGGGTGGCCTGCTGGTAAGCGCGCTGCATCTCGTTGAGATTGGCCCGCTCAACATCGTTGAGTGACTGCTGCTCTGCGGCCCTGAGCCACTCACCAACCTGAGGGGCAGTGAGGATCTGGTGCTGCAACACGCTCATTTCGGCCAGCGCTTCACCACGCGCCTGACTGCCGCCCGGCGGCATGGTGGTTTGCATGTCACATCCGGCGATGGCCGTGACGTGGCTGAAACGGGAAAGGCGCTGGAACGTCTTGGTAAGTTGTTGATACGCTGAGGTCACGTAAGACTCCTTGTGGTTTTTAACGCAGCGGAATTTCCCGCAAGGTTAGATCAACCGGCCAGCAAAAGCGAACGCTGGCGCCGCCCAGCGGACTGGATTCAATAGTCACATTGCCGCTCAGCGCCTGGGCAATAGAGTGCACAATCGCAAGTCCCAGTCCGCAGCCGCCTGTAGCGCGATCGCGGCTGGGGTCCAGCCGGACAAAGGGTTCGAAAACCCGTTCACGCTCTTCAGGCGGAATGCCGGGACCGTCATCTTCCACCTGCAGACACCCTATCGGACCGTCGAACCACAAACTGACGCGCAGCCGCTGTTGCGCATAACGCAGTGCATTGTTGACCAGGTTATCCAGTACCCGCTCCATCAGGCGGGTATCAGAAATGCCGATGTTTTCACGCTGCGGCAGCTCAAGGTCGAGCCGCACGTCGGGATTGATAGTGCGGAAATCGTCAAGCCGCTCGCGCAGCCAGTTGGCCAAATCCAGCGATTTCAGATTGAGATCGACGCGCGGCCGGTCAAGACGCGCATAGGTCAGCAGCTCCTCAATCAGGCTTTCGAGCTGGCCGATATCGCGATTCAGCGCCACCCGTTCGCCATCCGTGAGGTTGTCGCTCATCTCCAGCCGGTAACGCAGGCGCACCAGCGGTGTGCGTAGCTCATGCGCAATACCGTCTATCAGCTGCTTCTTACTGGCAACCAGCGTATTGATGTTCTCTGCCATCTGGTTAAAGGCGATGCCGAGCCGGAACAGGCTGGAGGTGCTGTCAAAATGGGTGCGCACGTCCAGCTCGCCACGGCCAAAGCGCTGAGCCGCTTTTTCCAGTCGCTGCATCTCCTGCCAGTGGGGGCGCAGCCAGATAAACACCGGCAGCGCCAGTGACATACCTATAAAGATCAGCAGGGCAATATCCAGCAGTCGCATCTGATGCAGATAGAAGAGATAGGGAATCGGCCCGACTGACAATACGTAGTGGCTGCGCGGAATGTGCTGCAAAAAGGTGTATTGATCGTCGAGCGCCACGATCTCTCCGGCGCGCAACCGACGCATGTTGCCTTCATCAAGCTGATATTTGTTCATCGGCTCGATGTGCAGGTCGAACGACAGGCCGAGATCGAGACTCTTGATGGTTTTATTCCAGTCACGCGGCGGGATCTCGCGCAGTTCGCTGCGGATCAGGTAGAGCGAACTGGCCATCAGGTCATTCATCGACTGGCGGCCCGCACGTTCAGCGGTGAACTTGTAGACCAGTCCCACCAGCAGCGCCATCACCAGAAAGCAGACAAACAGCAGCAGATAAAACTGAATAAAAAGCTTTCTCATAGTCCGCGGGTATCCCAGGCCTGAGGCGCAAAAAGATAGCCTTTGTTACGAATGGTTTTAATGCGGAATGGCTCGGTGGCGCTGTCGTGCAGCTTTTTGCGCAACCGGGAGATGGCCACGTCGATGCTGCGGTCAAGGCCGTCATAGCTGACCCCGCGCAACGTTTTCAGCAGCGCATCACGGTTAAGCGTCTGGCCTGCATGGCTGGCGAGTACCCACAGCAGATCGAAATCTGCGGTGGAAAGGGCAATCTGCTCGTCAAACAGCGTGACCTGGCGGTTCAGCGCATCGATGGTCAGCGAGCCAAAACGCAGCATACGGTTGGCGGCGGGTGCGCTGGGCGCATCGTCCGGCTGTCCCTGCTGCGACTGACGCAGATGAAGGCGCAGGCGGGCCAGCAGTACCGCCGGCGGCGTGGTTTTCAGAATGTAATCCTGCGCACCCATCTCCAGGGCCAGAATATGGTTCATGTCGCTGTCCAGTGAGGTGAGCAGCACGATCGGCCCCTGCCAGTTGGCCCGCAGGTCACGGCAGATAGTCATGCCATCTTTGCCTGGCAACATGATATCCAGCATCACCAGATCGGGCTGCTGTTCGGCAATGACCGCTTCAGCACGGTCGCCGCGCATCTCGACAATCACCTCAATATCATGACGACCCAGATAGGCCGCAATCAGTGAGCCCACTTCGGGTTCATCTTCTACATAAACAATTTTGTTCATAGTTCACAAAGCAGAGACAGGGATGGACGGAAGCATATCTTTTCCTGGTCCTGAGCTCTACGTTACCGCACGAAATATCCGTGGCTTGCTGGTATATAACCGGCAAAATGTGCAATCATTAGCGCGGCCTTTTTGCGCCAGGTTTGGGATATTGATGATTATCATGAGGAGCGTTAGTGTGTCTGATAAAGAGCTGGCATCAGCCATATACCCCGACCGCATCTGCTTCAATTACAGTGACTTTCTCTCCGCTTCCTGCAAAAAGCGCTGGAGCTTCGTCGATGCTATTTATGGTGTGATGCCGATATTTGGCATGGTGACACGTAAATCGGCACACCGCTTACAGGGCAGTGACGACCCGTTAAAAGAATTAGCATTACAAATCATTTCTACTCAGGTCAGCGACGAAATTAATATCGCGCGCCTGATTACCCTTGCGGAACAACAGCAGATTAGTCGCTTCGATATTCAGCTTCCTTATCCGCTTTCGGCGGAGCAATTGGACGCGATCCATCATGAATATTCCAGGCCGCTGAATCTGACACAGCAGGATGACCTGCTGTGTGTCTCAATACCTGTGCAGTCACACTAAGAGCCTTTCCCTTCAGGCTATCTGATTTGTCAGTCTGAACCTGGGCAGTGCTCACCATCCTCACGTACTATCTGTACGCCGGGTTGCTTCGCGCTGGCCGGGTCCGGAGTGCCTGCAACCATTACGCCTGCCGGGCCAGGCGCTAAGTCGTCAACTGCCACACGGCGGGCAGCGTCGCGGCAATCAGCAATCCCATTGCAATCCGCTCCAGCGAAGTCAGCGCAAACTCTGCGCGGCCACCGCGTCGTGCAAACAGAAACAGCAGCAGGCCCGGTGTATAGAGCACCACAGACATCATCAGGTGCAATGGCCCCGAGGCGTAAAGCAGCCAGATGCCATACAGGCTGGCACCGATACCGGTCGCCATCGCCAGCGGTTTATGCTGTCCGCGTACTACTTTGATCAGATATAACCCCACCAGCAGATAGGGCACCAGAATCATCTCAGAGGCGATGGTCAGCAGGTTGTTGTAATTCGCACCAGTCAGGGCAATCAGGATCAGGCAGAGCTGAATACTGCCGTTGGTCAGCCACAGTGAGGCGGCTGGCGCGTTATGGCGGTTTTGTCGGGCGATACTGCGTGGAAATGCACCCTGTTGCGCAGCAATCAGGGGCACTTCAGCGGCCATAATCGTCCAGCTCAGATAGGCACCGCACACCGAGATAACCAGACCCACCGCAATCACCGCATCGCCCCAGTTGCCCATCAGTCGGGTCATCAATCCCGCCATGGAGGGGTTACGCATCTGAGCCAGTTCAGCACGTGGAACCACGCCAAGCGACAGCAGTGTCACCAGCAGATAGACCAGCAGCGCTGCCAGCACGGCGAATAGTGTAGCTCGGCCCACATCCTTTTTCTGGCGCGCGCGTGCAGAAACCACCACCGCCCCCTCGACGCCGATAAAGACCCACAGGGTAATCAGCATGGTCTGTTTGACCTGCTCCCATAGCGGTTGCCCTAGCGTGACGCCGGAAAAATCAAAGCGGAAGCGATCATAGTTGAACGCCATCACCGCCAGCACAATAAACAGCAGCAGCGGCACCAGCTTGCCGAGCGTCGCCATCAGATTAATGCTGGCAGCGGTCTGCACGCCGCGCAGCACCAGCCAGTGAACCAGCCACAGCAGCACGGATGCGCCCAGCATCGCCTGCCAGGTGTTGCCATCGCCAAAGATAATCCGGTCCGGCGTATCGGTGAAGAAGCTCAGGGCAGAGAAGACAATCACCAGATAGGAGACGTTGGCAATCACGGCGCACAGCCAGTAGCCCCAGGCGGAGCAGAAGCCCATCAGCTCGCCGAAACCGGCACGGGCATAGGTAAAGATGCCACCATCCAGCTCGGGTTTAAGGCGGGTCAGCAGCAGCATCGCCAGCGACAGAAAGATGATGCCGACGCCGGTAATCAGCCAGCCCAGCAGCAGCGCCGCCGGACCGGCCACTGCAGCCATATTTTGCGGCAGACTGAACACGCCTGCGCCCAGCATAGAGCTGAGCACCAGCGCCGTCAGCGCACCGAGACCTAATTTTTTCTCCAAAACAACCTTCCCGCTAGCATATATGGCTGGGTAAATCGGATTCTGTCGCTGGGTTATGTCACACCAAAGGCACAATACAGGGACAATATCCGGTAAAACAGGCGGAGGATTTTACGGAGTGTGGCAGGGGATGGCAATGCGTGACTATGCAAAACAGCGCAGGAATTATGCAAACAGCAGGGCGGCAGGCGCCGCCCTGAGGAGGATTACTTAAACAGGTCAGCCGTGACGGTCAGGTTACCGCCACTCTGGTTCTGCCACTGACGGGTAACGTGGTAGAACTTGGCACCTTTGTCCGCCGCACGCTTCGCCACTTCTTCTGAAATCTCAGTTGGCGTACCGAAGTGACCGGTGAAGGTTACGGTATCGAACGGCTGCATCTGAGCAGCAGTAATGGCATTCACTTCCTGCACCGATTTGCCGTTTGGCAGATTAACGGTATAGCGCTTGCCGGTAGAGCTTTGGGTTTCGAAGAAACGGCCCACTTTGTTGCTTGGCGTTTCAGACGAGGCCACGCCTGGAATCTCTACGTTAGCCGCCGCAGCGCCACCGGTTGCCAGTGCGGCTTTACCCGCTTCTGAATCGGCAGGAATCGCATTCGGTGTCTGCACCGCGCGCTCTTTAGCATCCGCTTTATAGACATAGGCGGTGACATACTGATTGCCGCCGCTGTTGGCATCGATCTGGCGAACGATAAAGAAGGAGGCTGCGCCTTTCTGTTTTGCGGCTTTCGAAATTGCGTCGTTTACATCCGGCTGGCTGGCAAAGAAGCCGCTGACCGAAACGGTATCGAAGGGTTCGAGTTTATACGCTTCTGCTTTTGGCAGTTCGTTTACGCCGTTGAAACGACGGTAAGTCGTTGACTCTGTGGCTGCCGGGGCATCGGCTTTATAGAGGTCAGCCGTAACGCGCCAGTTACCGCTGTTACCGTTGCTGTCGTTGATCGCCTGGATGTAATAAGAGGCAGCGCCCATCTGATCTGCACGCTTAGATACCGCATCGGCAGCGTCGCCAATTGCGTTGAAACGGCCGGTGATATTAATACGTTCGAATGGCTTCAACGCGGCCGCTTTTTCTGGCGTAAGTTCCTGCGCAGCGAATGCGTTGGCTGCCAGCAGGGACAACAGAGTGGTCGCCAGAATAGTGTTCTTCAGCTTCATAAAAATAATCCTTCGCCTTACGCAAAAATGAGTACGAAAACGTGCTGGACTCTTGATGTATAACAGAATAGCCGCTGATTATTGCATGTTATAAACAGACTGTCGCAGCGATTTTTTGTGTCAGATCGCGTTATTCAACCATGATTTTTTCATTTGTTTGTCATCAAACGCAGTTATGGCCAGTTTTAGTGATAGTTACCACTAAAAGCGGTAACTGTTAGCGATAAAATAGTTAATGCATTGTTAAATAAAGGTTTTTGTTGTTGATTAATTCGTCCGGGTACGATTATCTCTGGCAGATTATCTGCCTGTGAGACTATTTTGCAGTGGGATAACGCAGGTTTCTTAACAGAACACTGCATAATTGGGTGAATGTCATCACTCTGCCTAGTCGCTGTAGATCGCTCGTCACATTTTCAGTAGGTTATAAACACTTTGAAATACCTGCGTTTCGTCCAAAAGCGGCTGAAATCGCGTTTCAGTCGCGCTCTCGTGGTGCAGGTTCGGGCCATCATCCTTTAACCGATGAAAGGAAACACTATGTTAATTGGAATACCCAAGGAAAGGTTGCCAAACGAGTCGCGCGTGGCCGCCACGCCTAAGACCGTGGAACAACTCATCAAGCTGGGTTTCAGCGTCACCCTTGAGCATGACGCCGGTAAACGCGCCAGCTTCGATGATGAAAGCTATATCGCAGCCGGTGCCACACTCAGCGACAGAGAGCAGGTCTGGCAGTCCGATATCGTGCTGAAGGTGAATGCGCCGGATGACGAAGAGATTGCGCTGACGCGTGCGGGCAGCACGCTGGTCAGTTTTATCTGGCCCGCACAGAATCCCGAACTGCTGTCAAAACTGGCCGCACGTCAGGTCACGGTAATGGCAATGGATTCAGTGCCGCGTATTTCACGGGCGCAGTCGCTGGATGCCCTGAGCTCTATGGCGAACATTGCCGGTTATCGCGCCATTGTCGAAGCCGCCCATGAATTTGGTCGCTTCTTTACCGGTCAGATCACCGCAGCCGGTAAAGTGCCACCGGCAAAAGTGATGGTGATTGGGGCCGGTGTTGCCGGGCTGGCCGCGATTGGCGCAGCGGGCAGCCTGGGCGCGATTGTCCGGGCGTTTGATACCCGTCCCGAAGTCAAAGAGCAGGTGCAGAGTATGGGCGCCGAATTCCTTGAGCTCGGCTTTGAAGAGGAAGCGGGTAGCGGCGACGGCTATGCCAAAGTCATGTCCGAGGCTTTCATCAAAGCTGAGATGGCGCTGTTTGCCAGTCAGGCCAGAGACGTGGACATCATTGTCACCACGGCGCTGATCCCAGGCAAACCGGCTCCGAAACTGATCACCGAAGAGATGGTCGCCAGCATGAAGCCGGGCAGCGTCATTGTTGATCTGGCGGCGCAGACCGGCGGCAACTGTGCGCTGACCGTCGCTGACCAGGTTACCGTCACGCCGAATGGCGTGAAAATCATCGGTTACACCGATCTGCCCAGCCGTCTGGCGACACAATCCTCCCAGCTCTACGGCACCAATCTGGTCAATCTGATCAAGCTGCTGTGTAAAGAGAAAAATGGCGAAATCCAGGTCGATTTCGAAGATGTGGTGGTGCGTGGCGTCACCGTGGTACGCGATGGCGAAGTGACCTGGCCAGCCCCGCCGATTCAGGTCTCCGCCGCGCCACAGGCTGCCGCTGCCGCCGCGAAGCCGTCAGAAAAGATTGAGGCGAAGCCCGTTTCACCGTGGCGTAAATATCTGCTGATCGCCCTGGCTATTGTGCTGTTTGGCTGCCTGGCAAACGTGGCACCGGCCGACTTCCTCTCCCATTTTACCGTGTTCGCGCTCGCCTGCGTGGTGGGGTATTACGTGGTCTGGAACGTCAGTCATGCGCTGCATACACCGCTGATGTCCGTAACCAATGCCATTTCCGGCATCATTGTTATCGGTGCGGTCTTGCAGATGGGCCACGGTGGCTGGGTCACCTTTATCTCCTTTATTGCCGTGCTGATTGCCAGCATCAATATCTTTGGTGGCTTCACCGTCACCCAGCGCATGCTGAAAATGTTTCGTAAGGGGTAACACATGTCTGGCGGATTAGTCACTGCAGCCTATATTGTGGCTGCGATTCTGTTCATCTGTAGCCTTGCTGGTCTTTCGCGTCATGAGACCTCTAAGCGGGGTAATATTTTCGGTATCAGCGGTATGGCGATTGCGCTGATTGCCACCATATTTGGCCCGGACAGCGGTAATGTGGTCTGGATCCTGCTGGCGATGGTCATCGGCGGCGCTATCGGCATTCGTCTGGCGAAGAAAGTCGAAATGACGGAAATGCCAGAGCTGGTGGCGATTCTGCACAGCTTTGTTGGCCTGGCCGCAGTGCTGGTGGGCATCAACAGCTATATCGACCATGCGCCTGGCCTGCCAGCGGTGATGGAGAATATCCATCTCAGTGAAGTGTTTATCGGTATCTTTATCGGTGCCGTCACCTTCACCGGCTCGCTGGTGGCGTTTGGCAAACTGTGCGGCAAAATCTCTTCACGGCCGTTAGCGTTACCGCATCGTCACAAGCTGAATCTGCTGGCGCTGGTGGTTTCGTTCCTGCTGCTGCTGTGGTTTGTTAACACCAGCAGCACGGCTGTGCAGGTGTTTGCACTCTTGCTGATGACGGTCATTGCGCTGGCGTTTGGCTGGCATCTCGTCGCGTCGATTGGCGGCGCGGATATGCCGGTCGTGGTCTCGATGCTTAACTCCTATTCAGGCTGGGCCGCCGCCGCTGCTGGTTTCATGTTGAGCAACGATCTGCTGATTGTGACCGGTGCGCTGGTGGGGTCATCCGGTGCGATCCTCTCCTACATCATGTGCAAAGCGATGAACCGTTCGTTTATCAGCGTGATCGCGGGCGGCTTTGGTACTGAAGCCAGCAGTGGCGATGAAAGTCAGGAAGCGGGGGAGCATCGTGAGATTACGGCTGAAGAGACCGCTGAGATGCTCAAGGCTTCCAGCTCGGTGATTATCACCCCAGGCTACGGCATGGCGGTAGCGCAGGCGCAGTATCCGGTCGCGGAAATGACTGCCCGACTGCGTGCGCTTGGCATCAAAGTGCGCTTCGGTATCCATCCGGTGGCGGGGCGTCTGCCGGGTCACATGAACGTGCTGCTGGCAGAGGCGAAAGTGCCTTATGACGTGGTGCTGGAGATGGATGAGATCAACGACGATTTCAGCGACACCGACACGGTGCTGGTCATTGGTGCTAACGACACGGTCAACCCGGCGGCGCAGGATGATCCCCGCAGTCCGATTGCGGGCATGCCGGTGCTGGAAGTGTGGAAGGCGCACAACGTGATAGTGTTCAAACGCTCAATGAACACTGGCTATGCCGGGGTGCAGAATCCGCTGTTCTTCAAAGAGAATAGCCAGATGCTGTTTGGCGATGCCAAAGCCAGCGTGGAAGCGATTCTTAAAGCGCTGTAATAAAAAAGGGCGGCTAATCAGCCGCCCTCTCTGTTTCTGAGGAGGATTAATCCTCCTCATCCTCTTCATCATCCAGGTCAATCGGCGATTTGAAATCGTCCGGCTTAAGCGCCAGCAGATCGCAACGCAGATGATCAATCACCTGTTCCGCCGTATTACCGAGGAATGCCGCCGACAGGCCGGTGCGTCCAATCGTGCCCAGCACCACCACACCGGCTCCCAGATGTGCCGCCAGATCGGGGATGACCTCTTCCGGCAGGCCCTTAGCCACATGGGTGAACTCTTCACCAATCGAGAACTTCTGCCGTAGCGCTTTCATTGCCACCAGATGCTGACCACGGATCGCGTCGTTGTAGACGCTGGGATCAAAATCGGGCAGTTCGATAGCAATATTGATAGGGGTGATCGGGTAGGCGCCGACCAGATGCACTTCGGTCTGATTCACCTTTTCCGCCAGTATCACCGTTTCACGAATCAGCTTCTGATTCAGGCCATCGTGATGCGGCTCTTCGCTGGCAAGATTGACCGCGACAATCGCTTTACCGCCTTCCGGCCACGGCTGATCTTTGACCATCCACACCGGACACGGGCATTTACGCAGCAGGTGCCAGTCGGTTGGAGTGAAAATCACTGACTCAAGGCGATCGTGCTGATGCGCCATCTTCAGCACCAGGTCATGCTGATGGGCGAGCACTTCCTGAATAATGGCTTCGTAGGGACGGTTGTGCCAGATCACTTTGATGTCAATTTCGACACCGGCATCAAGGTAAGCGCGGGCCTGCTCGCGGATCCATTCGGTACGCTGGCTGATCACGCCCTGGCGCATCGACGCGCGCTCATCCGGCGAAAGCAGGGTGGTCATCTCATATGAGAAGTCATAGATAGGCAGGAAGGCTTTGATTCTTCCGCCAAGACGTTGATTCAGATAGACCGCACGTCGCAGCGCGGGCTGATCGTCTTGCTGGGCATCAATGGCGACCAGAACATTTTGGTACTGGGACATGAGGCGTTCTCCTTAAACCAGAGCGACTGGAATAAAGATAGCCTATGTTGCACAGCGGAAGAAGTGAAAAAGTTACTGCCGGATCAACAAAATAAGATTTATTGATCCGGCTGAGGATCAGGCGGCCTGGTGGCTCTGACCGGCGAGCTCTTCCAGCAGGGCGTGGTTTTCAATCGTGATGTACTTGCCTTTCACCGCCAGCATACCGGACTTCTGAAAACGCCCCAGCAGGCGGCTGATGGTTTCAACCGTCAGGCCCAGGTAATTACCGATATCGCCACGCGTCATGGTGAGGCGGAATTCGCGCTGTGAAAAGCCGCGCTGGCCAAAACGACGGGAAAGGTTCCAGATAAACGCCGCCAGGCGCTCTTCAGCATTTTTCTTTGACAGCAGCAGGATCATGTCCTGATCGCCTTTGATTTCACCGCTCATCAGACGCATCATCTGCTGACGCAGGGCCGGCATTTTGCCCGACAAATCATCAAGCGTTTCAAAAGGGATCTCACACACCATTGCCGTTTCCAGCGCCTGCGCAAAGCTGGGATGGCTGGAGCCCATAATCGCGTCAAAGCCGACTAAATCGCCCGCCAGATGGAAACCGGTGATCTGCTCATCACCCTGTTCAGTGATGGTGTAGCTTTTAATGGTGCCGGAGCGAATCGCATACAGAGACTTGAGTTCATCGCCTGCTTTGAAAAGCGTTTGCCCTTTCTGAATGGGTTTTTTACGCTCAATGATATTGTCGAGCTGATCCAGCTCATGTTCATTTAGCGTAAAGGGGATGCAGAGCTGACTGATGCTGCAATCCTGGCAGTGAATGGCACAACCGCCCGACTGAATACGACGAATGCTGCGTTTTTCAGGGATCATAATGGTTTGCTCGACGATTATTGACTGGGGTCAATTTTAACATTTTTTGTGCTGAAGGGAACTCATCCGAGCAGTTTTACACTTACAAATATTATGGACTAAGCACACAACGACAAACGCTGATGTGACGGGCTTCTCAGAATCCCGACAGGGCCGACTGTCAAGAAAACTTTCCGCTTATGTGATCTGTCACACGCTTCTGCACTGGCAGTGACTTTCGAAAAAGTGGGGTGGGCCGGTGATTCCAGCTTTTGCTACGCTAACGGGTAAAGCGTGATTTGCACATTCCATCAATTTTAACCAGGTGTGAGAAAACCATGAACCTTGATGATAATGATCTCTTTCGGGATGCCATGGGCGATGTCACGCCGTTAAAAGACACCACCACAACCTTGTGGCTTAAAGCACCCTCAACGAAGGCGCCACGAAAACCGCCAGGTGAATCGGAGCTGGAGAATTTCCTGACCCGGGGCGATCTGGAGATCGTTTCACTCAATACCCCGCTGGAATATAAAGCCGACGGCATTCAGCAGGGGATTCTGGATAAACTGCGCAGAGGAGAGTATCAGCTGGATGCCAGCCTCAATCTGTTGCGGCAACCGGTCGAAACCTGTCGTCAGGCGCTCTTTAACTTTATGATGCAGGCGCACAAACAGGGATTGCGCAATCTGCTGATCATCCACGGTAAAGGTCGTGATGATGAATCTCATGCCAACATTGTGCGCAGCTATCTGGCGCGCTGGCTAAAGCAGTTTGATGACGTACAGACCTTTTGCGTGGCCCAGACCCGGCATGGCGGGGCCGGGGCGCTTTATGTCGGATTGCGCAAAACCGATAAAGCCCGGCTTGAAAACCGCGAGCGGCATGCGAAACGCAGCCGCTAACTGTGAAACTTACGGATGGTGGACATCAGCACTTCAGCACTCAGGCTCAGTTCTGCGCCGGTGCGGGTAATGATGCCCACCGGTTCGCCCGGCCCGGAAGAGGCGATCGGCAGCGCACAAACAGCGTTGTGGCTCAGATCCTCTTTAATCGCCCCGGAAGGGACGAACCAGATGTAGTCGTAGCGAAGAGCCAGCTGGCGTGCCAGTGAAGTCGAAGAGGTCTCAATGCAGTGAGGCGGAAGGGTGCAGCCCTGTTCATCCAGCATCTGCTGTGCAATCCGGCGCGGAGCCGTGCCCTCGGGCGATATCACCACCGGCCACTGCATCGCACGCGAAAGCGTGACGTTGTCACTTAAAAGCGGGTGTTCCGGCCTGACCACCAGCTTGAGCGATTCCAGAAACAGCAATTCATAGGTCAGCCCGGTCATCATGGCGCTGTCCGCCATCCGGCCAATGCCGATATCGAATTCACCGCCGCGCAAGCCTGCCAGCAACACATTATTGTGAAGTGTCGCCACCTGAATGGTGGTGTTGGGCTGCAATTGATGAAAACGATCCAGGATGCGTGGCAGCATCCCCATCGCAGCAGTGGTCAATGCCCCCAGCCGGATAATCACCGGCGCATCGCCCGGCTGCTCATTAAAACTCTGTCCGGCATGGTTCAGCGCGTCGAGTACCCGTACCGCATGGGTCAAAAACTGCTCTCCCATGGTGGTCAGCTGCGCGCCCAGCCGGCCACGTTCAAACAGACGAACGCCAGTCAGCTCCTCCAGCTCATTCAGGGTCTTGGAGAGGGCAGGCTGGCTGAGGCTAAGCGTCTCTGCCGCCCGGCCCAGTGTGCCTTGCTGCGCAACCGCAACAAAGGTATGTAGATGGCGCAAGCGAATGCGCTGATTGAAAAGGATATTTTTTTCCATATCCTAAACTTAATGAGAATGACCGGCTTCAGGCAACTGTTTAAAATGAATTCTGTTAACTTTGCTGCAAATTTATTTTAACAAACGATTTGAAATGACCGCGCTACCCTTTAACTCTCTGATTAAAAAGCGCTCAGCCGGGTATGCCTCTGAAAAACGCCATCCTCTGACTACGGTATATCAATAACTTAACGGCTTAAAGTTGAATAATTCTCAATATCATATAAAAATCTGACCGCTTAAGGTTAACGATCGGCTATCATTAGCGCCGTTTTTTTTACTTAAACTGATGTCAGATTTCGTTACTCCAGAGGAGTGTTCATTGACCAGCGTCGAGGCGGTAGATGTCCGCCAGCTTATCAACCAGCAGGGGCTGAGCCACTGGCAAAAGCGGCTCATTGCGCTCTGTTTTATCGTGGTGGCACTCGATGGCATGGACATTGCGATCATGGGATTTATTGCGCCGACACTGAAAGCCGCGTGGGGGGTGAGTAATCATCAGCTCGGGGTCGTCATCAGCGCAGCGTTAATCGGGCTGGCGCTGGGTGCCATGGTGGCAGGGCCGCTGGCTGACCGCTATGGCCGTCGCATGATGATTATCCTCAGCGTCTTCTTTTTCGGTCTCTGGACGCTGGCAACGGCGCTGTCACAAAACATTGAGCAGATGATGCTGTTCCGTTTCCTGACCGGGCTGGGACTGGGTGCGGCGATGCCCAACGTCGGCACGCTGGTGGCGGAATATGCACCTGAGCGGCGGCGGGCTTTTATCATCACGGTGGTGTTCTGCGGCTTTACCTTTGGTGCCGCCAGCGGGGGATTTGCTGCCTCCTGGCTGCTACCGCGCTATGACTGGCACTCCGTGCTGCTGCTGGGCGGTATTCTGCCGCTGCTGGTGTTGCCATTACTGATCCGCGGCCTGCCGGAGTCGGTGCGATTTCTTATCAGCCGTGGCGCACCGGCTGCCCGCATTCACGCCATCCTCGACCGGATGATGCCGGGCAAAACCGCGCCCGACTGTGCGTTTCACGCGCCTGAGGCCACCGTGCCGGTGAGCGGCGCGATAGGCACCGTACTTTCACGCCGCTATCTGTTTGGCAGCACTATGCTGTGGGGCGGCTACTTTATGGGGCTGTTCATGGTTTACCTGATTGGCAGCTGGCTGCCGTCGCTGGTCAACACCCTGGGCATGTCAGTGACCGAAGCGGCGATTATCACCGCGATGTATCAGGCCGGCGGGACGCTGGGCTCCCTGTTTGCGGGCTGGATGATGGATCGCTTCAACGCTAACCTGGCCCTGGCGGCGATCTACGGCTGCGGCGGGCTGTTTATTGTGGCACTGGGCTTTTCACCCGCGGAAGTGGGTATGATGAGTGCGATCGCCTTTTGCAGTGGCTTCTGTTTCAACGGGGCCAATACCGGTATGAATGCCTTATCCGCCAGCTATTATCCTACCCACGCCCGCGCTACCGGTTCCAGCTGGATGCATGGAGTGGGCCGCATCGGCGCGATTTTAAGCGCCTTCGTTGGCGCAGAGATGATGTCCCTTGGATGGTCTTTCAGCGTTATCTTTCTGCTGCTGGCAATACCGGCTGTGATCACCACCCTGATGCTGCTGTTAAAAAACCGCTACGGCTTTAAGCCGATCACAGATTCGTGATTTTTTCCGCTGAGGCCAGCGTGTTGCATTACATTAGCAGCAACGCTAACGGTGTCAGGTGGATAAGATGGACAACTTTCTCAGTGCGGATCTCATCCGCACCCGTTTCTCTCAGGCGATGTCAGCTATGTATCAGCAGGAAGTGCCGCAATATGGCACGCTGATGCAGCTGGTGGCGACCGTCAACGACCGCGCGCTGGAAGCGGATATCGCGCTGAAAGATCGTCTCACCGCAGCCGATGAGGTCGACCGACTCAACCTGGAACGTCACGGTGCGATCCGTGTGGGCACGGCAGACGAATTAGCCACACTGCGGCAGCTGTTTGCGGTGATGGGAATGCACCCGGTTGGCTATTACGATCTCTCTCAGGCTGGTGTGCCGGTGCACTCCACGGCGTTCCGGCCGATCACCGATGCGGCGCTGCGGCGCAATCCCTTTCGGGTCTTTACCTCGCTGTTACGCCCTGAACTGATCGACGACCGCGCGCTGCGTGAAAAGGCGGCGGAGATTCTTGCCGCGCGCGACATTTTCACCCCCCGTTGCCGGGCGCTTCTGGAACTGCATCAGCAGCAGGGCGGATTAACCGACGAGCAGGCCACTGAGTTTGTTACCGAAGCACTGGAAACCTTCCGCTGGCATGCCCATAGCAGCGTGGACAGTCAGACCTATCAGGCGCTGAACCAGCAGCATCGGCTGATCGCTGACGTGGTCTGCTTTCCCGGCTGCCACATCAACCATCTCACGCCGCGCACGCTCGATATTGACCGCGTACAGCAACTGATGCCGTCGCGCGGTATCGATCCGAAAACCCTGATCGAGGGACCGCCGCGTCGTCAGGTACCGATCCTGTTACGTCAGACCAGCTTTAAAGCGCTGGAAGAGCCGATCATCTTTAAGGATGGGCATCAGGGAACCCATACTGCACGCTTCGGTGAAATTGAGCAGCGCGGCGTGGCGCTGACGCCTCAGGGCCGTGCGCTCTACGATCGGCTACTCAGCGAGGCGGGCAGCGGTCAGGATAATCAGCAGCATCAGCAACATCTGGCGGCGATTTTCCGTGACTTCCCCGACGACGAAACCACGCTGCGCCAGCAGGAGCTGGCCTGGTTCCATTATCGCCTGAGTGAAAAGGGCATCGCGACGCCGCCGGCTCAGGGTGAATCGCTGGAGACCCTCATCGAAGAAGGTCGTGTGCTGGCAGACCCTATCATCTACGAAGATTTTCTGCCCGTCAGCGCGGCGGGCATTTTCCAGTCCAACCTCGGCGATCGGGCGCAGGTTCGTTCGGCGGGACAGGCGAGCCGCCAGGCATTTGAAGCCGCGCTGGGCGCTGTCGTGCTGGATGAGATGGCGCTATACGAAGAGCGCCAGCAGCGCTCGCTGGCACAGTGTGGCTTACGGCCAGACTGACGCCTCTGCAGGCAACAGGCGCGTTGCCCGCAACGCTTTCTCCGCACTCGCCCTGCTAAGGCCAGTGGACCTGAAGTGGGGCAACGCGGGTAATATGCTGACAGGACTGGGGAAAAACAACGCTTTACCGCTCAGCGCAGGTTTACCCGCGTGAGTATCTTAATCTATTAGCAGACTGACTGATTAACAGCCGCACAACCGCACGTGATAACAGAGCAACGACGCGCCACTCCGGCGCTGGCAGCGTCATTGACCAATTGCGAAAAGATAAACAACGTTGAATCATAACCCTAACTGACTCTCTGAACCTGTTGATGAGCATGTTCACGCCTGCCCCTCACGCTTCGGCATATTCTGCAAATCCCTTCCGTACCTGGACAATGCTGGCGGGCCTGCAAATAATGGAGGGACGTTTGAACAGGGAAACAGGAATGAAAAACGAAACAGGTCTGAGGATCATGACTGCTGAGGGGGAGTTGCGTGGATGCATGGACGATGACCTTTTCGTATTCAAAGGCATACCTTATGCGGCGGCACCGCTTGGCGCACTGCGCTGGCGTCCGCCTCAGCCGGTTACGCCCTGGCAGCAGGTGCGCGACGCCACCGCGTTTGGGGCTTCCGGCTGGCAAAATCGCACTTACTGCCAGGCCGTGGGCGGTGGCGATCCGGGTGAGTTCAGCGAAGATTGCCTCTACCTTAATGTCTGGACGCCCGATGTCGCGCCCGTGAAACCCCTGCCGGTAATGGTATGGCTGCACGGTGGTGGCTACACCATTGGTGCTGGCGGGCTGGCACCTTACAACGGCAAGCCGATGGCTTCACGCGGCGCGGTGGTGGTGACGCTCAACTACCGGCTCGGCCATCTCGGTTTCTTCTCTCATCCGGCCCTGGATGCTGAATACCCTGTTGCCAGCACGGTTAACAATTTTGGCCTGCTGGATCAGATTGCCGCACTGCAGTGGGTGCAGCGCAACATTCCTGCCTTTGGCGGCGACCGCCGCAATGTGACACTTTTCGGTGAATCCTCAGGCGCACGCAGCGTACTGTCACTTTGCTGTTCGCCATTGGCCGAAGGGCTGTTTCATAAAGGGATTGTGCAGAGCGCCTACAGCCTGCCTGATACGCCGCTGAAAAAAGCGCGTCAGCAGGGTATGGCGGTGGCCCGCCATTTCGGTCTGCCGCCCGATGCCAGCGCTGATGACCTGCGCGCACTGCCTGCCGATGCCTTCTGGTCGCTGGAAGGGCCGCTGGCGATCCCGCCGGTGCCGATTGCGGGTGACGCTGTCCTGCCTGAGCCGATGCTGAAAACCTTTATGGCTGCAAAACAGCACCGTCTGCCGCTGATGGCGGGCAGCAACAGCGATGAAGCCAGCGTGCTGGAATATTTTGGCGTGGATGCCACCGCGGTGCTGCATCAGTTACGCGATAAAAATCGTCTCACTTACCGGACGCTGAAATGGATGTATGACATTCATGACGATCAGCGGCTGGGACGTGCCGTGGCGCGCGATATGGCATTCAGCCTGGTGCCGTGGCTGGTGATGCGGGCGCAGCACAATGCCGGAATGCCAGGCTGGCGCTACTGGTTTGATTATGTCTCTGAACATGCCCGTGACCTCTATCCGCACGGCACCTGGCACGGCAACGAAGTGCCTTATGTGCTGAACACGCTGAGTCAGATGCCGGATCCCAACGAAGAACGACCCTTCAGTGAGGCCGATCGGGCATTTGCGGCACGGGTCAGCGAGTACTGGTTTACCTTTGCCCGTGATGCTACGGAATATAAGCATCAGCTGGAGGGGGAAGTCGTGTGGCCAGCCTGGCACCCGGGCTCTGACGTGACAATGTCACTTGGTGATGATCGGAAGAGCGGGCTGGTTCTGAAGCGGAACTTTATGCGCGCCCGTATGCGGCTTTTCCGGCTATTAATGACTCGTATGGTCAGGCTTTAAACGGCAGCTCATGGTTAGCCTGCTAACCATCAAATTGCGCGAATGGAATTAATCTGCTTTTTAAAGGTTAACCTGCTGAATAAAAAGGCTATAAAGTGAAATTTGCCTTAGGGACGCTGTAAAATATTAGGTAACAAAACAGTTACATCTTCACAATCGCATGCCGATAAACCTCCTATGCCCGACGCTTGCGGGTCAACGTGTATAGGATTTTGGTATGGGAATGCTCAAAAATTTTACCATTCGCGCAGTGATGCTCTCTATTCTGGGACTGTTTTGTTTACTGTGGAGCGGCGTCGGGCTGTATAGCATTCACTCTCTTGGCGCGCTCAGCGAAGGGAATGATGTGGACCGTCATCTGGTTGAGCAAATGACGGTGCTGAGCAAAGGCAACGATCAATATTTTCGTGTTATCACGCGCTTATCCCGCGTAATGGAAAGCAAAGCCGCAGGTCAGACCCTGAACGATGAGGCTTATGCTCCGGTGCAGCAGGCGCTGGACAGCATGACCCAGCAACTGGCGCGCTTTAAACAACTGGCACCCGGCCCGATGAACCCGGATGTCGTGGATGGGGTGATTCAGAGCTGGCAAAAGCTGCTGGATGCGGGCGTTACGCCACAATTGCAGCTGGCCCGTCAGGCCTCGCCTGATGCTTATCGTCAGCAGGCAAATAACGTCACGCCGCCACTCAGTCGTGCCTTTGGCATCAGCGCAGAGAAATTCAGCCAGGGCGCAGCTGAAAAGCTGGATGCAACCCGCGTTGAAGTGGATCACCTCACCGCGATGACCAAAACGATTATTACCATCACGGTAATTATCGGCCTGTTTATTCTGCTGTTTACCGACCGCTATCTGGTGGCGATGCTGGTCCGTCCGCTGGAAAGTATCCGTACCCACTTCGCGGTCATTGCTACGGGCGACCTGAGTCAGCCGGTATCCGATTTCGGACGCAACTGCGTCGGTAAACTGGTGCCGCTGCTGAGCGCCATGCAGGATAGCCTGCGTGAAGCGGTCAGCGCCATTCGCAGCGGCACTGAGAATATCTCGCGCGGTGCCGCAGAGATTTCTGCCGGTAACAACGACCTCTCTTCACGTACCGAAGAGCAGGCCGCTGCGCTCGAACAGACTGCGGCCAGCATGGAGCAGTTGACGGCCACGGTAAAATTCAACGCCGATAATGCCCGCCAGGCCAGCCTGCTGGCAGAAACTGCCACCACCACGGCACAACGTGGCGGTCAGCTGGTCAGTGAAGTCGTCAGCACTATGGATGGCATCTCCGGCAGCTCGAAGAAAATCGCTGAAATCACTAACGTGATCAACGGCATCGCTTTCCAGACCAATATTCTGGCGCTGAACGCCGCCGTCGAAGCGGCACGTGCTGGCGAACAGGGTCGGGGTTTTGCGGTCGTTGCTTCTGAAGTGCGTAACCTTGCACAACGCAGCGCCAACGCCGCGAAAGAGATTGCGACGCTGATTGAAGATTCGGTTCAGCGTGTAGGTAAAGGCGCCGAGCTGGTCAGCACCACCGGCGGCACCATGAACAATATTCTGAAATCGGTGCAGGATGTTGATGCGATCATGAAACAGATTGCCTCCGCCTCAGAAGAGCAGAGCAAAGGCATCTCTCAGGTGGGTGCCGCGGTAACCGAAATGGATAGCGTGACCCAGCAGAACGCCTCACTGGTTGAAGAAGTCTCGGCCGCGGCGAGCGCGCTGGCATTGCAGACGGAAGCGCTGCAGGCCTCTGTGTCGAAGTTCCGTCTCTCCAGCAGCCGCCAGACCGCACCGGTCATCACGAATAAACCTGCCGCGCCGAAAGCAACCGTGCTGAATGCGCCTCAGGCTAAACCGGCGGATAACGGCGACTGGGTCACCTTCTGATCCCTGCACAGCCACGCCACCAGTTCCGCCAGGAACGGTGGCGCATCCTGCGCGGGCCGTTGCAGTAAACTGTAAACGGCACCGGTTTTTACCTCGCCAGCGAACGGCTTAATCAGCCTGCCGCTGGCTATATCACTCTCCACCAGATTGCTGTCGGCCATCGCCACACCAAACCCCTGAATCGCTGCACTGATCGCTAAGTCCATGGTGGCAAAATGCTGGTTCCGCTTCATGTTCAGTGTCACCTGCTGCGCCTGCAGCCAGCACTGCCAGTCACGCGTATCTGCCGTCGGATGCAAAAAGGTCATTGTGGCCAGTGCCGCCGGGGAGTCCGGGCGGGGTTGATCGGCTGCCATCACTGGCGTCAGCGACTCACTGAACAGGCAAATTCCGTCAGGGTGCGGCTTACCATAGACAATCGCCACATCGAAGTTCTCAAGCTGCGCGGCATGATCCAGCGTGGTGGTCAGGGCCACATGCAGTTCGGGCCGATGATGCTCCAGCGCTATCAGCCGGGGCACCAGCCAGCGCATTGCACAAGTTGGCGCTTTCAGGCGAATGCTGACCTGACTACGGCGGACCTTCTCGCTGGCCTGAACCATCAGCTCAAAACCCTGCTGTAAGTCGGGCAGCAGCGCCGCGCCCTGAGGGGTCAGGCGCAGACCGCGCGCGTGGCGGTCAAACAGCGTCACGCCCAGCCACTGCTCCAGCGCGGCAATCTTACGACTGACGGCGCCCTGCGTCAGGCACAGCTCGTGGGCAGCGTGAGTCAGATTGAGATGTCGGGCGGTCACCAGAAAGGCGTGAATGGCATTAAGCGGCAGCGATAAGCGTGACACGGTGAACCTCAGCTATGCATTTTTGTCATGACTATTATGACGACATTTCGCTTGCCGACTCAAGTCGCAGCCCGTTGAATAGCTATTTACCGCATCTGAGCGGTTATGCCCCTGACGGAGAGAGTATGTCCCTGAAAACGCCTGTCGCTATCCACTCAAAATTGCCGGACGTCGGCACCACTATTTTCAGCGTGATTGGCCAGCTTTCGGCGCAGCATCAGGCGATTAACCTGTCGCAGGGCGCGCCCAATTTCCCCTGTGATCCGGCGCTGGTCGACTCAGTCAGCCGCGCGATGCAGGAAGGACATAATCAGTATGCCGCCATGATGGGCTTGCCCGCCTTACGCGACGCGCTTGCCAGCAAAGTGCAGGCGCTCTATGGACAACAATATGATGCCGCCAGTGAAGTGCTGATCACCGGCAGCGCCAGCCAGGGGCTCTATATGGCGATTACCGCGCTGGTTCATCAGGGCGATGAGGTGATCTTCTTTGAACCGGCGTTTGACAGCTACGCGCCGGTGGTGCGGTTGCAGGGCGGTAAACCGATTGGCCTGAAGTTGCAGGTGCCGTCATTTGCTATCGACTGGGATCAGTTGCGGGCAGCAATCACGCCGCGCACCCGGATGATCATTATTAATACGCCGCATAACCCCAGCGCGCAGGTGCTGACCCCCGACGACCTGAATCAGCTGGCAGCCTTAATCCGCAACACCGATATCGTGGTGCTCTCCGATGAGGTTTACGAGCATATTCTGTTTGATGGGCGACCGCATTGTGGGATGGCGACGCATCCGGAGCTGGCAGCCCGCAGCGTCATTGTCTCTTCGTTTGGCAAAACCTTCCACGTCACCGGCTGGCGGGTAGGCTACTGTCTGGCACCGGCAGAGCTGATGACTGAGCTGGTGAAAGTGCATCAGTTTATGATGTACGCCGCCGATACACCGATGCAGGTCGGTTTCGCACACTATCTGCAGACGCCAGAGAACTATCTGTCGCTCAGTGCCTTCTATCAGCAGAAGCGCGATCGGCTGATTGCCCTGATGCAGAACTCCCCGTTCCGGCTGCTGCCGAGTGCGGGTTCGTTCTTTATGCTCGCCAGCTATGGACATTTCAGTGACGAACCGGACAGTGAAATGGTAAAACGTCTTATCGTCGATCACGGTGTGGCGACCATACCGCTGTCGGCGTTTTATATGGATGGCACAGATAACAAACTGATTCGGCTCTCTTTTGCTAAAGACGAGGCGACACTTGAGGCTGGCGCGGCTGCGCTATGTGCTTTTTCTCACTGATTCACGCCACCGCGTGAGGCAGCTCGGGGAACAGGTAACCAGGACTTTTCGGGGTAAATAACATAATGAAGAAACTGAACGCGCTTTTTCTCGCTCTGGGCATGATGACATCGGTACAGGCACTGGCACAGGATTTACGCTACGGCGTGGAGTCACAATATCCGCCTTTTGAAAGCCGCAATGCTAAAGGGGAACTGGAAGGCTTTGATATCGAGCTGGGCAATGCCATCTGTAAGGCGGGCAACTTCAGCTGCCACTGGGTTGAGAGCAGCTTTGATGCGCTGATCCCGGCACTGCAGGCGAAAAAGTTCGACGCCATTAACTCGGCGATGAACATCACCGAAGCGCGCGCCAGAAGCATTGCGTTTACGCAGCCGATCTACCGTATTCCGACCATGTTAGTGGCGAAGACCGGTGAAAATCTGGCACCGACTGCCGAAGGTCTGAAGGGCAAGAACATCGGTGTATTACAGGGATCCATCCAGGAAACCTATGCGAAGAAGCACTGGGAGCCGCAGGGTGTGACCGTGACCTCGTATCAGGATCAAAACCAGGTTTACAACGACATGGTCGCGGGCCGCCTGGATGGCACACTGGTGATGTCCGCTGCCGGTCAGTCTGGCTTCCTCGATAAACCGCAGGGCAAAGGCTTTGGGTTTGTTGGCAAGCCAGTCGAAGATGACGCGATTCTTGGTTCAGGCATCGGCTACGGCCTGCGCAAAGATGACGCGCAGCTGAAGCAGTCACTGGATGCGGCGATTGCTAAAGTGCAGGGCGATGGCACCATCAAAAAGCTGGCTGAAAAATATTTCCCAGGCATTGATGTCAGCGCGAAGCCATAATCGTAATCGGGCGCGTTCTGCGCCCGATTCCTCCGCTTATTCCGCTGCCAGATAACAGAGTTTTTCCGCCACCTGATAGGACTTCACAAACGACGTTACCGGCAGAAATTCGAAGCGTGAATGGAAGTTGTGCGCGCCGGTAAAGAAGTTCGGCGTCAGCAGACCTTTGGCTGACAGCGCGGCACCGTCTGTACCGCCACGCATCGGAATCACCTTCGGCTCAATCTCCAGCGCGGCAAAGGCACTGAAGATCAGGTCAATCGCCCGACGATCTTCACCCAGGGCATTGCTGATATTGCTGTAAGTATCGCTGATACCCACGCTCACCTTGCCGGTGGGGTAACGCGCCGCCAGATCCTCTGCTGCCTGCTGCAACTGCTGCTTACGTGCCGCAAAGCTGGTCAGATCAAAATCACGGATTGAGGCCTTAAGCGTCGCCTTGCTGGCGTTGGCCTGAATCTCATTGAACCAGATATAGCCTTCACGGCCTTCAGTGTGCTCCGGGGTCTGCTGCCGATCAAACAGGCTGATATAGTCATGGGCCATCAGCAGCGGATTGACCAGCACCCCTTTGCCCGACATCGGATGGGCGGGTACACCGGTAAACACAATTTCTGCAGCGGCAGCATTGAAGTTTTCATAGACCACTTCGCCCAGTTCGCAGCAGTCGATGGTCCAGGCGAAATCAACATTAAAGCGCGTTTCCAGATCCAGCGCTTTCGCGCCGCGCAGCCCAATCTCTTCGTCCGGCACAAAGGCCACCACGATGTCGCCGTGGTCGCCGTTAAGGTTCTGCATCAGCGTCATCACCACGGTGACCGCCGCTTTGTTGTCCGCGCCCAGCACGCTGGTGCCGTCGCTGAAGATCACCTGCTGACCGACGTAGGGCGCGATCTCCGGATGTTCATCGCGGCGCAGCCAGATATCCTGCTCTGCATTCAGACAGAGATCTTCGCCCTGCCAGGTGAGGATCTGCGGGTGGATATCGGGCGACAAACCGACATCAACGGTATCGATATGCGTAATAAACCCGATGCGCGGCGCGTCAGGCCGGTTGCCGCGTTTCACCGCCGTCACCGTAGCATGCTCATCAATCACTACCTCATCCAGCCCTGACGCGCGCAGCTCATCCGCCAGCAGTTCCGCCATGGCGTGCTGGCTCGGCGTGCTGGGCAGGGTGGTGGATTTGGCATCGCTCTGACTGCTGATGGCGAGGTAACGGAAAAAACGTTCTGTGAGCTGCGACTCAAGTTTGTCTGTCATCACTATTCCTTATTAGTCAGCCACCGGCGGGGTTCGTTATGGTGCCGAATCGTGCTATCAATGAAGCATCTGAATGATTCATTTAGATATTGTGATCACCGGAAGTCAATACAAAGCGAGGATAATAATGAAAATCAAGATAGCCACCTTAGCGCTTGTTACGGCTGGGATAGCGCTGGCTGGCAGCGTTAACGCCAAAACGCTGGTCTTCTGTTCTGAGGGATCGCCAGAGAACTTTAACCCGCAGCTCTATACCTCCGGGACCAGCGTTGACGCCAGTGCGGTGCCGGTTTTCAACCGGCTGGTGGACTTTACGCCTGGCACCACCAACCTGGTGCCCAGCCTGGCGGAACGCTGGGAAATCAGCCCGGATGGCACGGTTTACACCTTCCATCTGCGCAAGAATGTGAAGTTTCAGAGCAATAAAGCCTTCAAACCCAGCCGCGACTTCAACGCCGACGATGTGATCTTCTCGTTTATGCGCCAGATGGACCCGAAAAATCCTTACCACAATGTCTCTGGCGGCACCTATTCCAACTTCGAAAGCCTGGAGCTCTCCACGCTGATTAAAAGTATCGACCGGGTTGATGACCACACCGTGCGTTTTACGCTGTCCCATCCGGAAGCGCCGTTCCTTGCCGATCTCGCCTGGTACTTCGCCTCGATCCACTCGGCGGAATATGCAGACGCGATGCTGAAAGCGGGGACGCCGGAGAAGGTCGATATGAACCCGATCGGCACCGGACCGTTTGAGCTGGTGCAGTATCAGAAAGATTCCCGCATTCTCTACAAAGCGTTCCCGGACTACTGGCAGGGCAAGGCGAAACTCGATCGGCTGGTGTTCAGCATCACGCCGGATGCCTCCGTGCGCTACGCCAAGCTGGAGAAGAATGAGTGTCAGGTGATGCCTTTCTCTAATCCCGCCGATCTTGAAAAGATGCGCGCTAACCCGGATATCACCCTGGAACAGAAGGCGGGTCTGAATACCGGCTTCCTGGCGTTTAACACCACTAAAGCGCCAACCGATAACGTTAAAGTGCGTCAGGCGCTGGCGATGGCGATCAACAAACCGGCAATAATCGAGGCGATTTTTAAAGGCACCGGCACGGTTGCGAAAAATATCCTGCCACCGGGCGTCTGGAGCGCCGACAAAGATCTGAAAGATTACGACTACGATCCAGAGAAGGCCAAAGCCCTGCTGCAACAGGCGGGTGTGAAACCGGGTACCGAAATTGCGCTCTGGGCGATGCCGGTTCAGCGGCCTTACAACCCGAATGCGCGCCGCATGGCGGAGATGATTCAGTCGGACTGGGCTAAAGTGGGCATCAAAGCCAATATCGTCAGCTATGAGTGGGGCGAATACCTGAAACGCGTGCGCAGCGGCGAGCATCAGGCGGCGCTGATGGGCTGGACCACCGCCACCGGCGATCCGGACAACTTCTTTGGCCCGCTTTACAGCTGTACCTCTGCACAGGGCGGTTCCAACTCCTCAAAATGGTGCTATCAGCCGTTCGAGAAGTTAATCACCGAAGCCCGCGCCGAGCCGGATCAGGGCAAACGCACCGCGCTCTATCTGCAGGCACAGCAGATGATGCATGACCAGATGCCTGCGGTGATGATTGCGCACTCCACCATCTTTGAGCCGGTGCGCAAATCAGTCAGCAGCTATCAGGTCGATCCGTTCGGCAAACACATCTTCTATCAGGTTGATATTAAGCAGTAAACGGTAACAGCTATCAGCAGGGGCGCATACACATGTGGGCCTCTGCTGTCTGGCTCAGCTTAAAAAGAACTGACAGCAATAAATAAGTTCAATGCGAAGGGAACATGCCCCGAAGAGGAAAGCGTCCCGCGCCATGGACAAAAACGCCGGGAGCGTTTTTGAACAACGCAACGCGTTGGCCCGGCTACGGGCGCACCTCAGGGATGAGGTGCGTAATCGCGCGGGCCGGGCATGCCATGGATGGCGGCTGTTGCGACTTTCCGATCGGGTCGTGTTCCCTAAGCCAGCACTATCTGACAGCCATCCAGCGCAGACTTTAACAACCAAACTCCTTTAAGCCTGTATTACTCATCCCATCCTCACCTGCTGATCCATCTCCGTCAGCCGCTGTTGCAAAAACTGCAGAAACAGCGTCAGCGCCGCATTCCGCTGGCGGCCGGACACCGTCTGAAGCTGCAACGTACGCTGACTCAGCTGATCCACCCCCATCGAACGCAACACCAGATTTTGCGTGTCGCGTTCAAACAACAGGGTAAACGCACTGCAAATGGTTACTGCCTGCGGGGTATGCAGCAAAAAGTGGTAGAGCGTAGCGAAATAGTCGCAGGTCAGCACCGGCTCGACCACGCAGTCGTTCATCTGGCAGGAGAGGTCAAACAACTGCCGCACGGTAGTATGCTGACCTGGCAACGCCAGCGGCCAGCCATGCAGATCGGCCAGCGTCACCTGACGCGACGCCAGCGAATGCGACTGATGCATCGCCAGTAACACCGGCGCCGGCCAAGAGCCGAGCACCTCAACGCTGCGCTCCGGTTGCAGACTGAACTGCAGCGCAACATCGCATTCCCCAGCCCTGACGCATGCCGCCACGCCCTGAGAGTGCATCACGTTAAGCGCAAACAGCACGCCAGGGTTGGCCTGACGGAACTCCGCCAGCAGACCCGGCAGCAGACTGAACGCCATTCCGTCGGTGCAGGCGATGCGGATCAGGCTGCGCCGTATTGCTTTCAGACCCTTAATCTCCGCCAGCGCATATTCCATATCGAGCTGACTCTTGCGCACATGATGCGCGAATATTTCACCGGCTTCGTTCAATACCATGCCGCGTGCATGCCGCTCAAACAGCGGCACACCCACCTGCGTTTCCAGGCGCTGGATCTGGCGACTTATCGCCGACACCGCCACAAAGAGCTGCTCGCTGGCGGCGCTGAGCGATCCGCACTGTACGACCGCCAGGAAATAGCGGATCTCACTGCTTAACATGGTGACTCCGACAAAACGCATCATAAAAGGGCAGGCGTGGCTTGCTTTAAAAGCAAGGCTCACTCGATAAATTAATAATTGTGGCAAAGAGAGAAGTTTGTCAAAGATAAAGCACGATAAAAAGAACAGACAGGGCAAACATGACAGAGCAACAGACCGTTGACCAGGCGATGCACTATTTCGACAGTGGCGAGTTTCAGCAGCTGCTGGCACGACGAATTTCCTGCGTGACCGAAAGCCAGCACGCCAGCAGGCAGGTGGAGCTGGAGAACTATCTGCAGCAGGAGATCGGCCCGCAGCTGGCGGCGATGGGCTTTACGCTGCACCCGTTTGAGAATCCGCAGCCCGGCAGCCCGCCGTTTCTGATCGCCACGCTCATTGAAGATCCCTCCAGACCGACGCTGCTCTGCTATGGCCACGGCGATGTGGTGTTCGGCGACGATGAGAACTGGCGCGACGGTTTATCACCGTGGCAACTCACGGCTGAAGATGACCGCCTGTATGGGCGCGGCAGTGCGGACAACAAAGGCCAGCACTGCATCAATCTCGCGGCGCTGGAGCAGGTGTGGCAGGCACGCGGTGGCGCACTGGGCTTCAACTGCAAAATTTTGTTTGAAATGGGTGAAGAGATCAGTTCACCGGGGCTGGCGGAGATTTGTCAGCAGCAGCGGGCGCTGTTACAGGCCGACCTCTTTATCGCCTCTGATGGCCCGCGACTGAACGCGGTGCGGCCGACACTGTTCCTGGGTTCGCGTGGCGCGGCGAACTTTCGTCTGACTATCAGGGCGCGCGACAACGCCTATCACTCCGGCAACTGGGGCGGACTGCTGAGTAATCCCGGCACCCAGCTGGCGAATGCGCTCGCCTGCCTGGTGAATGCAAAGGGTGTTTTGCAGGTCGCCGCGCTGAAACCGGACTCCCTGACCGATGCGGTGCGCGCCATCCTCAGTGATATTGAGGTGGGCGGAATGCCGGGCGATCCGGCGCTGGCCGACGGCTGGGGCGAGCCGGGTCTGACGCCTGCGGAGCGTCTTTATGGCTGGAACACGCTGGAGGTGCTGGCGTTTGAAACCGGTAACCCGGCGCGCCCGATGAACGCCATTCCCGGCAGCGCCACGGCGGTGTGTCAGCTGCGATTTGTGGTCGGCACCGACTGGGAAAATCTGGTCCGGCATGTCGAAAGTCACCTGCATCAGCACGGCTTCGATAACGTCAGCGTAGAGTTTATGCGCGGTTCACCTGCAACGCGACTCGATCCGCAGGATCCGCTGGTGGCCTGGGCGCTGGACACGCTGGCCCGCAGCAGCGGTAAAAAACCGGCGCTGTTGCCCAATCTCGGCGGTTCACTGCCCAATGAGGTATTTGCCGATATCCTCGGCCTCCCGACGCTGTGGGTGCCCCATTCCTATCCGGCCTGCGGCCAGCACGGCGTTAACGAACACATGCTCACCTCTGTTGCACGTGAAGGGCTGGCGATCATGACCCGCCTTTTCTGGCAACTGGGTGAAGAGGGCGAACAACTGATGTCGCGCCACCATCAGTGGCGGAGAGGTGAACAATGAGCAGCATCGCACAGAGTACTCCGCAGGTGAAACCGAGCCTGCACAAAACGCTGTTCGCTACCTGCATTGGTAACGCGCTGGAGTGGTTCGACATCGCGGTGTATGGCTTCTTCGCCAGCTACATCGCGCACGTCTTCTTTCCGGTCAGCGATCCGTCGGTGTCGCTGCTGCTGACCTTCGGCAGCTTCGGCATCTCATTCCTGATCCGTCCGCTGGGTGCCATCGTGCTGGGCAACTATGCCGACCGTCATGGCCGTAAAAAAGCGCTGCTGCTCTCAATCAATCTGATGATGCTGGGCGGGGCGATCATTACCTTTATGCCGGGTTACGCCACTATTGGTCTGGCGGCGCCGCTGCTGATTATTCTGGCGCGTCTGATTCAGGGCTTCTCTGCCGGGGGCGAGTTTGGCAGTTCCACCGCTTTCCTGGTAGAGCACTTTCCCGAGCGCAAAGCCTTTATCGCCAGCTGGCAGTTCGCCACACAGGGCGCCAGTACTCTGATGGCATCGGCGTTCGGCCTCGGGCTGACACACTGGCTGAGCGAAAGCGAGATTCAGGCGTGGGGCTGGCGTATCCCGTTTGCCTTCGGCTTACTCATTGGGCCGCTGGGGATCTATATTCGCCGTCACGTGCAGGAGCCCGCCAGCTTTGCGACGCAGGAGAAGGAAGCCGCACCGCTGAAAACGCTGTTCGGGCGGCAGAAAGCGCTGATCACCCTGGCGATTGGGGTGATGGTGATCTCAACCGCGGTCAACTACATGCTCAATTACATTCCGACCTACGCCACCAAAACGCTGCATCTGCCGGGGTCGGTGGCCTTTACCGCCACGCTGGTCGCAGGGATTATCCTGACGGTGGTGACGCCCATAATGGGATTGTGGGCGGAGCGGATAGGCCGATTGCCGCTGATGTGGGGATCGCTGCTGCTGTTGATGGTCACGATCTATCCCGCCTTCAAATGGATGGTCGATCACACTACGCCCACCACGCTGATCCTGCTGGTGGCGTGGATGGCGCTACTCAAGTCGGTCTATTTCTCCACGGTGCCGTCGGTGATGGCCGATCTCTTCCCGGCGACCACGCGCGCCAGCGGCATGGCGATTAGCTACAACGTGGCCGTGACGGTATTTGGCGGGTTTGCACCGTTGATTTGCAGCATGCTGATAGCCGCCACCGGCAGCAGTCTGGCGCCTGGATACTACCTGATGGCCGTAGCCGTGCTGAGTGGCATCGCGCTGCTGCGCTGCAGTAAGCGGGTGGCATAAAAGAGTGGGCCGATTACTGGCCCACTCTGGTACTGACAACGTCAGGTACGGGAGGCGGTAAGATCGAGCCAGTGATTAACTGAACTGTAAATAGGCAACATGGGTCTGCAGATACTCCT
Source organism: Pantoea sp. JV6 (assembly GCF_025910055.1). Lineage (NCBI taxonomy): Bacteria > Pseudomonadati > Pseudomonadota > Gammaproteobacteria > Enterobacterales > Erwiniaceae > Pantoea > Pantoea sp. JV6. The sequence goes on from NZ_JAPCIM010000004.1 coordinate 231,509, forward strand.
CCAGACCATGTTTTCCATCGGCACCGCCGACACCCGATTTACGCCATCCGGCATGAAAACCCTGCATCGCTTCGAAGTTTTCACGGTTAACATAGGTTTCGCCGAACTTCAGCTTTCGCAGCGCGGTCATGGTGGTATTCAGATTCTGCGTATAAATCGAGGAGGTCAGCCCATACTCGCAGTCGTTGGCCAGCGTAATCGCCTCATCCAGCGTTTTAAAACTCATCACCGGCAGAACCGGGCCAAAAATCTCCTCCTGCATAATCGCCATCTCCTGGCGCACCTCAGTCAGCAAGGTGGGCTGGAAAAAGAAGCCTCTGTCTCCGGCGCGCTTGCCGCCCAGCACCACTTTTGCCCCTGCGGCGACGGCCTCTGCTACTTTCTGCTCCACCCGATCCCGTGCTGCGGCATTAATCAGCGGACCCATATCGATATCGCTGCGTTCGGCCGGGTCGCCAAATGTCACCTGCTGAAACGCGGCGGTCAGTGCGCTGATAAAACGATCGTAAATGCCTTCCTGCACATAGAGCCGCTCTACGCAATTGCAGACCTGGCCGCTGTTAATGATCCGCGAGCTGACGACCGCCCGCACAGCCAGCTCGAGGTCGGCATCATCCATCACGATGGCAGGGGCTTTGCCACCCAGTTCCAGCGACACTTTGGTGACATTTTTAGCCGCGGCTTCCATGGTGGCAATGCCCGCACCGACGCTTCCGGTCAGACTCACCAGACCGACCTTAGGATTTGCCGCCAGCTCCTGTCCCACTTCCGGTCCCAGACCATAAACAAAGTTAATGACGCCAGCAGGCAGACCCAGCTTTTGTATGATGTCGGCAAAAAGTGCCGCATTATTCGGTGTCAGCTCACTGGGTTTGATCACGATGGTGTTTCCGGTGATCAGGGCCGGTGCCGCTTTGCGGGCAATGAGGAAGAAGGGGAAATTCCACGGCAGTATTCCGGTAGTGACGCCGATCGCTTTTTTAAACAGGAAGATATTTTCGTTGGGGCGGTCACTGTTGATGATCTCACCTTCATAGCGCCGCGCCCACTCCGCCATGTAATCGAGGTAGTCGGCGGTGAACATCACTTCGGTCTTCGCCAGCCCCTGGGTTTTTCCACCCTCAGCCACAATGGTTGCCGTCAGTTCAGGCTCACGCTGGCGGATGGCGGTGGCAATTTTGTGCAGCCAGACGCCGCGCTCTACTGCAGGCAGCGCTTCCCATCCAGGCTGAGCCACTTCTGCGGCGCTGATGGCAAGGCTGGCATCCTGACGACTGCCCTGGGGAATACGGGACAGCAACGCCTCCGTGGACGGATTGATCACTTCAATCCACCGGTCACCCTGGTGGGCTACAAATTCGCCATTAATGTAATGTTGATGATGTGTTGTCATTCTCTTAGCTCTCCGCTATCGATACGTTGCAGTAATGTGATAGCAGGGTGAAACAGATTGCTCAGGGCTACCTTTAGCTGATTGCCAGCTGCCGGGAGCGGCTGGCAGCCAATCACAGATATCGGTGAGTTCTGCGGCAAAAACGTCAATATGTTGTAGATTTAAAGGAGTGAAGTGGTAATAAAGGGGTTAAATCATGGCAAATGGATGGGCGTCAGAAGGCGCAGTACAGGAACAGATCGATAGCACCGTCAATGACGGCATTGAGCGGGTAAGACAGTCGATCGGACAGGGCGAAAGCGCCACCGAATGTGAGCTCTGCGGCGAGCCTATTCCCGAAGCGCGTCGTCAGGCGCTTAAAGGCGTGCACTATTGTGTGGCGTGTCAGGAAAAAATCGACAAGCAGCAGCAGACCAGCAGTTTATATAACCGTCGGGGCAGTAAAGACAGTCAGTTGCGCTGACCTTCAGGAGCCTGGCATCGCCAGGCCACTGCCAATAAACCACGCCAGAAAGCCCACGCCCGCCACAATGATGGCGATCGGAAACAGAATTCCAATTCTCATAATTTACCTGCTGCAAACAGCGATTTCAGGGGCTGCGATCTTATCATGAGATCTGCAATACGGCGCGGTGGGTTTTCAGCAGAGTGAACAGCTGGAACTGCGTTGCATCATTTTCCTCCCGCAACACCTCACCTTTTTTATAGAGAATATGGTGAACATGTCCGAGCTGACGCCAGACCACTATCGCTGAGGCGATCAGGGCGCAATGCTGATCCGCCTGCACACACTCAAGGGTGGCATAGTGGGTTTCATCCAGGCCATTCACAAACACCTTTATCGCATCTGCAGGTAATATCGCGCGCAGATCATCCAGCATTACCTGGCTGACTGACTGCGAAAGAAACAGCGTTAACCACTTTGTCGTCATCCCATTCCCTGATCCGATCAATTTTCCCCAGTTTATACGACCTTGCCCGCGTTAATGAAAGGCTTCTTTGCACATTTGCCAACCTTCCCTTGTGAATGGCAGTCAGATCAGAATTGTGCTGCGCCACACAGCAAAAATGAAAAAAACATTGAATAATAAGTTACTTACTTAACTAATCGTCCGGTTTTCTGACAACGGTGAAATTGTGATCCCTGATGGGCACAACGGGTAAATATTGCCACTTCACTGTGGCTTCCGGCATTTATCCAAAGGCTGAGGAATTCCTGCTGAACGTAGACTGCCTGCTGAGCGGAAGCAGACAGGTTTCCGACAGGCCTCAACCTAACCGGGGAATAACAATGAACAGTGCCATTATTGCGGGTATCTTCTGGCATTTTGTCGGAGCTGCCAGCGCCGCGTGTTTCTACGCGCCTTTTAAACAGGTGAAAAGATGGTCATGGGAAACCATGTGGTCGATCGGTGGCCTGATGTCGTGGCTGATCCTGCCGTGGGCGGTAAGTGCCATTTTACTGCCAGATTTTATGGCCTATTACAGCAGCTTCTCGCTTTCGCAACTGACGCCGGTATTTCTGTTTGGCGCGATGTGGGGCATAGGCAATATCAACTACGGCCTGACCATGCGTTATCTCGGCATGTCGATGGGAATCGGTATCGCGATTGGCATTACCCTGGTGGTCGGCACGCTGATGACACCGCTTCTGCAGGGGCGCTTTGGTGAGCTCTTCGCGTCGGCGGGTGGCGGGTTAACCTTGCTGGGCGTACTGGTGGCACTGATTGGCGTCGGGATTGTGTCGCGTGCCGGGCTGTTAAAGGAGCGGGCGCTGGGGATTAACGCAGAAGAGTTTAATCTCAGAAAAGGACTGGTGCTGGCGGTGATGTGCGGCATCTTCTCGGCGGGTATGTCCTTTGCCATGGATGCGGCTAAACCCATGCATCAGGCCGCCGCTAATCTGGGCATCGATCCGCTGTATGTAGCTCTGCCCAGCTACGTAATCATTATGGGCGGCGGCGCTCTGGTTAATCTGGCCTTCTGTTTCTGGCGGCTGGCCACCCGGCCAGAGCTGTCGGTGCGTAAAGACTTCTCGGTCGGGAAGTCGCTGCTGATTGCTAATACCGCGTTTGCGGTGCTCGGCGGCACCATGTGGTATCTGCAGTTCTTCTTCTATGCCTGGGGCCATGCCAGAATCCCGGCGCAGTATGACTATGTCAGCTGGATGCTGCACATGAGTCTATACGTCCTGTGTGGTGGTCTTGTGGGGCTGCTGATGAAGGAGTGGAAGTCTGCGGGACGCCGCCCGGTCAGCGTGTTATCAATCGGCTGTGTGGTGATTATCATTGCCGCCAATATTGTGGGACTTGGCATGGCGGCCTGATCGCGAATAGTGACTCTGTCTTTATGCAGGCGGGGCCTGCCAGACTGATGGCTCACTCCGTCGGGGTTTTACTTACAACAACACATTAGTTTAATTCGCAGGCACTGTTTCCCGGCAATGTGGAACAGCTTTTCTCTGTTACCTCAACGGGCCTGCTATGCAGGCCCGTTTTATTAAGACTCGGCACTTTTCAGTGCCTGGCGTGGCGCGATAAATTGCTGTCGCCAGGCGCTGGGAGGTAAACCGGTGTCACGGGTGAAAACCACCGAAAAATAGTTACTGTCATCAAAGCCGCAGCGGGCGGCAACCTCACTAATTAGACAATCCTGGGTGCGCAGCAGATATTTTGCCTGACAGAGCTGCAGCTGACGCAGGTAATGACCGATGGTCATCCCGGTCTGCTGACGGAAAAGCTGCCTCAGCGCCCGTTCGCTGAGCTGGTTCTGCTGACAAAACTCCGCGAGATCAAAGGGGCGGGCAATCGCACCCTGTAACGCTGACATCAGCAGATCGAGCTGTTCCCCCTCCGGCAACGCCCAGGGGCGGTCGGCCGCGTAGCCGTGGCGGCGCAGAATCAGCGCCAGCTGTAAAAACAGCGCCTCCGAGAGCTGAACTGACAGGGGGTCGCTTTTGCGGCTTTCACGCTCCAGCTGGCTGATCACTCCCCGGGCCAGCGCCATCCCTCGCGTGGTCAGCCGCCAGCCGCCTGGCGCATCCGGTCCCTGTTGCGGCAGCAGCTGATTCCAGTCAAGGGCAAGACCAAAGCGATCCCGACAGTAGAGGATGTTATCCAGCACCAGATCGTTAACGCTGTCGTAGCTGTGGCAGTCACTGTCGCGGATATAAAAAACGTCGCCACAGGTAATCAGCCAGGGCCGATCGTTGAGGACGTGCAGGCCATTGCCGCGCCAGACAATCACGATTTCACTGAACTCGTGTCGATGCGGCGGGAAAGAGGGTTGTGGCATCCTTTCGGCGACCGCCACCGGTAGAGTAGTGGCGGGAAAATAGTCATCCCGACTGAGTATCAATGCCATGATTGGCTCCTTTACATCATCTGCTGGCGCTCCGCTCGCGGTGCGCAGCCAAATTCGCGCCTGAACAGGGTTGAGAAATGGTTGCTGTCCCCAAATCCACACTGGAAGGCGATATCGGTAATTCGCATATCACTGTGACGCAGCAGATGACGGGCCTGCAACAGCCGCACACGGTTCAGGTAGCGCTGCGGCGTGCTACCGGTTTGCTGCTTCATTTGCCGATGCAGGGTACGCAGCGACAGGGAGAAGCGGTCAGCCAGTTCATCCCAGATAATCTCATCACTGTAATGCTCACCCAGCCAGTCGAGCAGACGATGCAGCCGCGCCTCCTGATCCTGACTCTGTCCATCAATGCACGCCTCACGCAACAGCACCAGCAACTGTAAAAAGAGCTGTTCCTGACGCGCCTGTTTTTCCATCGACCAGGTATCATCCGGCTGCATCTGCGCCGCCACACTCAGCGCCTGCGTCATCACCTTTTGATTGATGCGCCAGTGGGAAGCATATTGCCCGTCCTGATCGCAGGGCAGTAAAGCCTGTAACCCGGAGAGAAAGCGAAACGCGCCGGGGCTGCGATAAAGCACGTTGGTCAGACAAAGGTTGTCGGTCTGCTCATAAAGATGACGATCGTGATCGCGCACAAAGCAGACGCAACCGGCGCACAGCGTTTGTGGCTGACCATTAAACACATGAATGCCAGAGCCTTGCTCAACCAGCACAATTTCATGGAAATCATGATGATGTTCCGGGAAGGCGGCCTGGGGTACGCGGGGTTCAATCGCAATGGCGTAATCGCCTTCGGGGAAAAAATCCGCACTGTGCAATATGGTCATGGTCATCTCTCGCTGCTTAACAAAACCGTAACGCAGTCTAATCAGCACGCTCTAACCTTACCTTGAATTTTCAGCCTGACTCAGCAGGAATCATGCTGATTTTTCAAGAAATCCTTAGCAGTTAACAGATTTGCGGCAGGGGTCACATCCTCCTGCCTTTCGCCTCTGTGATCTCTCTCACGAAGTTCTTTGCAAGTCTGCCAGGGCTTATCAGCCGCTGGCACTCCGGGGAAGGTCTTTAACCGGCCAGGTTTTTACTCTGTGACCACTCAATCACAGGGAAAAGTCGCCATGACCAGGAGAAACATTGTTGCTATTGATCTCGGAGCATCCAGCGGGCGCGTCATGCTCGCAAGCTGGGATGCTGCGCAGCGCCAGCTCGCGCTTCGTGAGGTCCGGCGCTTTAAAAATAAGCGCCAGCGTCGTGCCGGTTATGACTGCTGGGATCTGACGATGCTTGAGCAGGAGATACGCGCCGGGCTGGCTCAGTTAGATGAAGAGAAGATCGTGCCAGACAGTATCGGTATCGACACCTGGGGCGTTGATATGGTGCTGCTGGATGCAGAGGGCGAGCCGGTGGGTGAGGCGGTCAGCTACCGCGATGCGCGCACCCACGGCCTGATGGAGCAGGCGCAGCAAGAACTGAGTCGCAGTGCCATCTACGCCCGAACCGGCATTCAGTTTCTGCCATTCAATACGCTCTATCAGATGCGCGCCCTGCATCAGCAGCAGCCCGACTGGCAGGCCCGCGTGGCGCATGCGCTGATGATGCCGGACTACCTGCATTATCGCCTGACCGGTAATCTCAACTGGGAATACACCAACGCCACCACCACGCAAATGCTCAATATTCACAGCGGCGAATGGGATCGTGAGCTGCTCGCCTGGGCGGGCGTTGCTCCTGAATGGTTCGGTCAGCCGCAGGCATCGGGCAACACCGTCGGCCACTGGGTCAATAGCGCGGGTGTCCCGGTCCCGGTGATTGCCGTCGCCACCCACGACACCGCCAGCGCGGTTCTGGCAACGCCGCTGATGCAGGACGATGCGGCCTATCTCAGTTCCGGAACCTGGTCGCTGATGGGCTTTGAAAGTTTGCAGCCTTATGCCTGCGATGCCGCGTTACGCGCCAATATCACCAATGAGGGCGGCGCAGAAGGCTACCGCGTACTGAAAAATATCATGGGCTTATGGCTGTTGCAGCGCATCTGCGGCGAACTGCAGATTGACGATCTCAGCGCACTGATTGATCAGACGGCCCGCCAGCCCGCCTGTGTTTCACTGATTAGTCCCAACGATGCGCGCTTCATCAATCCCGACAGCATGGTTAACGAGATTCAGAACGCCTGCGCAGAGCAGGGAATGCCGGTGCCACAATCTGCCGCCGCGCTGGCACGCTGCATATTTGACAGCCTGGCACTGCTCTATCGCGAGGTGATCCAGGAGCTGGCAGAGCTGCGAGGCAAACCTTTCAGCCAGCTGCACGTGGTAGGGGGCGGCAGCCAGAACCGTTTTCTTAACCAGCTCTGTGCCGATGCCTGCCAGATTCCGGTGCTGGCAGGTCCGGTTGAAGCCTCCACGCTGGGTAACGTCGGTTGCCAGCTGATTGCGCTTGGCGAACTGATCGATGTGGCTGATTTCCGCTGCAGCGTCATCAACAACTTCCCACTGGAAAAATTCGAACCGCAAACTCACAGCGTCTTCAGTGCCAGTCAGGCACGCTTCGCGACGCTGAGTCAACCCGCTAAGGAACCCGCTTATGACTAAGCAGATTGAACAGGCTTTTGAACTGGCTAAACAACGCTACGCTGACAATGGAGTTGATGTTGAACAGGCCATTCGCCAGCTGGACAGCATTCCTGTCTCGATGCACTGCTGGCAGGGGGACGATGTCCGGGGCTTTGAGAACCCACAGGGCGCATTGACCGGCGGCATCCAGGCGACCGGCAACTATCCGGGGCGGGCACGCAATGCCAGTGAATTACGCAGCGATATCGACAAGGCGATGTCTCTGATCCCAGGCGCAAAACGTCTGAACCTGCACGCTATCTATCTGGAAAGTGACAAGCCAGTAGATCGGGATGCCATTGAACCTGCCCATTTCGCCAACTGGGTCGCCTGGGCGAAAGAGAACAAATTAGGACTGGATTTTAACCCCAGCTGCTTCTCGCATCCGATGAGTGCCGACGGATTTACGCTGTCGCACAGTGATAAAACCGTGCGTCAGTTCTGGATCGATCACTGCAAAGCGAGTCGCCGCATCTCCGCTTCGTTTGGTGAGCAGCTTGGCACGCCGTCAGTGATGAATATCTGGGTGCCGGACGGCATGAAAGATATTACCGTGGATCGCCTGGCCCCGCGTCAGCGTCTGATGAGCGCACTGGATGAGGTCATCTCAGAAAAACTGAACCCGCAGCACCATATCGACGCGGTTGAGAGCAAGCTATTTGGCATTGGCGCAGAGAGCTACACCGTGGGCTCCAATGAGTTTTATCTTGGTTACGCCGCCAGCCGCCAGACGGCACTATGCCTGGATGCAGGACATTTCCATCCCACCGAAGTGATCTCCGATAAAATTTCCGCCGCGATGCTCTATGTGCCGCGTCTGCTGCTGCACGTCAGCCGCCCGGTGCGCTGGGACAGCGACCATGTGGTGCTGCTGGATGATGAAACTCAGGCGATCGCCAGTGAGATCGTCCGCCATCAGCTGTTCGACAAAGTGCATATCGGACTCGATTTCTTCGACGCCTCTATCAACCGGATTGCCGCCTGGGTTATCGGCACCCGTAACACTAAAAAAGCGCTGCTGCGTGCTCTGCTGGAGCCAACCGATCGTCTGCGCCAGGCCGAGAACGAGGGTGATTACACCGCGCGGCTGACGCTGCTGGAAGAGCAAAAATCATTGCCGTGGCAGGCGGTATGGGAAGCCTGGTGCCTGCGCCATGACGTCCCGGCTGATGCCAGCTGGTTAGGCGACGTCCGCCATTATGAACAACAGATTTTGAGCCAACGTTAAGGATTTCACTATGCAAAGCATTCTTTCTTCCGGGTTTGTTAAGGGAATGGTCAAAGCAACCAGCGATATGTGGCTGAAGGGCTGGGACGAACGTAACGGCGGCAACGTCAGCCTGCGTCTGCGGGAAGAGGAGGTTAAACCTTTTGCCGCTGATTTCTGCCTGCAACCGCGCTGTATTGAGCTGACACAACCCGCGCCGGCGCTGGCGAACGACTGGTTTTTGGTGACCGGGTCAGGAAAATTCATGCGTAATGTCCAGCTTGATCCGGCGGATTGTCTGGCACTGCTGCAGGTCGATGACAAAGGGCTCACTTATAAAATTCACTGGGGCCTGTCGAATGGCGGTTTGCCGACCTCTGAACTGGCGTCACACTTTCAGTCTCATGCGGTGCGTAAAGCGGTCAGCAAGGGTGCAGACCGGGTGATCATGCACTGTCACGCCACCAACTTTATGGCCTTAAGCTATGTGGTTGAGATGGATTCCGCCCGCTTTACCCGCCTGCTGTGGGAAGGGAGTACCGAATGTCTGGTGGTGTTCCCGGACGGTGTGGGTGTTTTACCCTGGATGGTACCCGGCACCGATGAAATCGGCACCGCGACCGCCGGACAGATGCAGTCACATACCCTTGTGATGTGGCCATTCCACGGTGTCTTTGGCACGGGCCCGACACTCGATGAGACTTTTGGTCTGATTGATACGGCGGAGAAATCGTCAGAAGTGATCGTCAAAGTGCTGTCGATGGGCGGTATTCGTCAGAGTATCACCACAGAACAGCTGGTTGCATTGGGTGAGCGCTTTGGTGTGAAGCCGTGGCAACCGGCGCTGGATGCAGGGCCTGCTAATGCTGCGTAAAGCCTTTGTGATGCAGGTGAATCCTTATTGCCATGCAGAGTATGAGCGTCGGCACTCACCGATCTGGCCTGAACTGGCCGAAACCCTGAAAGCGCACGGCGCGCACAACTATGCTATCTGGCTGGACGCCGAGCGGCATCTGCTGTTCGCCAGTGTTGAGATTGAATCTGAGGAGCGCTGGAACGCGGTGGCGGAAACGGAGGTCTGTCAGCGCTGGTGGGCATCAATGAAAGATCTGATGCCGTCTAATGCAGATAACAGCCCGATCAGTGAGCCGTTAAAACCGGTTTTCTTTCTGGAATAAAATCGGGAATAAAAGATGAAAAGGGCGGCATCGCCGCCCTGATATTTTTAACGCTTAGCCTGACACAGGCCGGTGAGTGTCGGCCACATCGCCATCAGCGTATCAATAATGCTCTCCAGATCGTCACGCTCAACGCCTTCACGCGCCCGCACCGACATGCCCTGCAGCATACAACTCAGATAACGTGACAGCGCGGGAATGTTTACTGACGCACTCAGTTCACCACGCTGCTGACGCGCCAGCAGAAAATCCTTTAACACATGCTCCTGCGACTGATGCTGCTGTTGCAGCATGGTGGCAATCTCTGCTGAAGCCGCCGACAGGGCGGTTGAGGTGCAGATAAAGAAACAGCCGCCGGGAGAGTCGCGTTCGGTAAAACAGGCCGCGGTGGCGCGGAAATAGGCTTCAATAGCCCGATCCACCGGTAACTGGTCATCGCCCAATGCCGCTTCACGCCATGCACTGAACTTCTCCACGTAGCGCTCCATCGCCGCGCGAAACAGTCCCTCTTTATTAACAAACTCGGCGTAGAGGGTTGGCGCTTTCGCGCCGGTTGCGGCCACCAGATCGGCCAGAGAAGTTCCCTCGTAACCGTGCGTCCAGAACAGGGTCAGAGCTTTATCGAGCGCTGCTTCGCGATCGAACACTTTTGGTCGGCCGCGGCATTTCTTTACATCGCAATCCTGAACCTGACTCATACACCCTCACTGACAGTAAAACACCCTATTAAATTACCGATCATTATAAAAATGTGCAAGGCCTGGCGTGGATGTCGCCGGCAGGGGTTGCCATTTTGTGCGCCAGCGCATTATTACAGCCCCTTAGGTTAAGTCAGAAAAGAGGCTGAAGCCCATAATCACGCCACTTCCCGAATAAAATAACGCTCATTAAATAAATGTTGACGACAAACCGTATCGGGGTCTATCATTTGTTTAACGGTCATTAATTAAATAGTGACAACCCATTCAGACCAACCGAATTTCAATATTGAATAGAGAGATTATTATGAAAAACATCAAAACCACCCTGGCAGCACTGGCACTGACGACTCTGACTTTTGGCGCATCTGCCGCTGACCTGGTGACCAGCGAACCTGTTAATCAGCAGCCAGTTGGCACCATTTCTGTACTGGGCGGCACCAATCTGTCTTCTGTTGAAGCGCAGCTGAGTGCTAAAGCGGATGAAGCGGGTGCGAAATCGTTCCGCATCACCTCAACCAGCGGCCAGAACAAACTGCACGGCACGGCTGTGATTTATCAGTAATTTTGGTTTTTCAACAGAATAAGTGAGAAGGGGTTCGTTATGAAAAGTATCAATATGATGGTCGTGGCGGCTGTGCTAAGCGGTCTGTCATTTGCCAGCGTAGCGGCCCAGCAGGTCAGCAGCACACCGCTGGATCAGCAAAAAATCGGTGTCATCAGCGCAACGGGCAGTACTAATCTGCTCTCGCTGGAGCAGCAACTGTCAGAAAAGGCCAGCGATGCAGGGGCAAAGTCTTTCCGCATCACTTCGACCTCTGGCAGCAACAACCTGCATGGCACAGCCGTTCTTTATAGATAAAGTGATCGGTAAATAACCCTGAACAGGCTTCAGATAACCCGCTTATCTGAAGCCTTTTTTATTATCCGTTACTGCGTAACTGTGGATAACGACGGAAGATATAAACACACCAGAGTAACGCCACCAGGCCAATCATCCCGCCGACATTGCCGACTTCCGCCATGCTCAGATGCAGGCTGACCTGATTACCCAGCAGCGCACCCGCGCCGATACCGATATTGTAGATACCGGACATCAGCGACATCGCCACATCCGTGGCATCCGGTGCCAGCGACAACACCCGCACCTGCATACCCAGTCCGATCATCATCATCGCCATTCCCCAGACAACGCATAGCGTTGAAATAGCCGCAGGGCGAACGGCAGCAAAAATCAGCAGGCCCATGCACAGGGTGATCAGCGCGATGGCCGCAATCAGCAGTCCGGAGGGAAACTTATTACCGAGTGTGCTGAACAGTACGCTACCCACAATGCCCGCAGAGCCAAACAGCAGCAGTAGCAGGGTGGTGAAGTTGCCACTGGAATGGGCCACGGTCTGCATAAAGGGCTCGATATAGCTGTAAGCGGTGTAATGCGCGGTAACGACCAGCGTCACCAGCAGATACATGCTGACCAGCGCCGGACGGCGAAACAGCATCGGCACACTGCTCAGCGAGCCGGTATGTTCACTCGGCAGACGCGGCAGGATGCGCACCAGCATAATCATCAGCACCAGTGCCGAAAGGCCAATCGCGCCGAAGGTCGTACGCCAGCCAAGATACTGACCCACCACGCGGCCAATCGGCACGCCCAGCACCATCGCCAGCGCGGTACCGGTTGCCAGCATACTTAGCGCCTGAGTTTTCTTACCGGCCGGAGCGACGCGAATCGCCAGCGAGGCGGTGATCGACCAGAACACCGCGTGAGACAGGGCGATACCCACGCGTGACACCATCAGCGACCGGAAATCCCAGGCAACGGTAGAAAGAACGTGGCTGACGATAAAGATCAGGAACAGCACACCCAGCAGCAGTCGTCGCTCAATATTGCGGGTCAGCAGCATCAGCGGCAGTGAGAGCAGTGCAACCACCCAGGCATAGATGGTCAGCATGATCCCGACGTCAGCCGTCTGCATTGAAAAGTCAGCAGCGATGTCAGATAACAGGCCAACCGGCACAAATTCGGTGGTATTAAATACAAAGGCGGCGATGGCCAGCAATACCACGCGTAGCCAGGCAGTTTTACGTGAAACAGTAGTTGGTTGCATGAGGAGTCAAGTCAGTCAGTACAGCGAATCGGATGTGGCAGAAACATCCAGCGAAAGTGACCTGCGTCACAAATTACTGACCATTGTAGTGAATAAAGCGGGAAGAGAAACCTTATAAACGCCTTTTAATGCTGAAATTTTTTTATCGCCCCATCACAGGGCGATAGCCTGAGGTTATTGACCGCGACGCCGGGCGGGCATCATTCGCAGCAGAGTGTTGTCTTTCAGCAGATAGTGATGGAACAGTGCGGCAGCAGCATGCAGTCCGATCAGCCAGTAACCCAGCGGTGCCAGGGTTTCATGCCAGCCAATCAGCATATCCGCCATATCAAAGTCAGGTTCAGGCGCGACCGGCATGCTGATGCCAAACAGCCACCATTCCCGACCTTTAAGATAACGCGATGTCAGGCCGAGGATCGGCAGAGTGATAAACAGGGCATAGAGCAGGGTATGGGTCAGATGTGCCAGCCCGGTTTGCCAGCGCGGCGGAGCGGGAGTAATGGGCGGTGTGCGATGCCGGGTGCGTAAAAAGAGGCGGGCAAGCATCAGTACCAGGATGGTCGCGCCGGCGCTGAAATGGGTAATGATCATGGCATAACCCTGCCAGGATCCGCGCTGTGCAAAACCGCGCAGTTCAATGGTGGCGTAGGCGGTCACCACCAGTAAAAAGGTGAGCCAGTGAAGGGCTATCTGAGCGCGCGCAAACTTATCCCGCATTGTGCATTCCATTAAAGAGAATCAGGAAGATTAACATAACGGAAAACAGCGGTAATTCTTAACAAATTAGCGCAGCGGGAAAAATTTTTTCCCCCTTACCAGGTGGATCAGATTAACGCGAAGCCGGGGTGTGCTTCAGGGCCACGCTGAGCTGGGTGGCCTGCTGGTCAACATTTTTGAGAGGACAACAATTTTCACAGCCGATTGCGCCAGCATAATATTTTTTAGCCTGCAGGATGGCGGCATTCACATGGTAAAAACTGCCCAGAAACATACGGTTATCGATGTCGGGAAGATGGGGGCAGCCTGCGGCATGAACCACATGATTATTGTTATATCCTGATTGTTTATTGACGTAGTAGTAGAGAGCCACAGGCGTTCCTTGTTGCCGTGTTAAAAGGCAAAGCAGATGAATTATTACAATAAAAACGATTATAGCGGGAAACCTGCATTTTGTTTGCTGTGGCTCTGAATAGCGCGTTTATTGTGATAAACCGCCAGGCCCGCAGGAGAAGCCAGGCCTGGCATGAGAAGACGTTCTCAGAGTTTTTTACTGTGCAGACGCCAGGCAACCAGTAACGCCAGGATCAGCAGCACGCTGATAAACAGCGTAATCCCGCTCCAGCCAAAGTTATGCCAGAACACGCCACCCAGCGTACCCGCGACGCTGGAACCCACGTAGTAGCTGAACAGATAGAGCGAAGAGGCCTGGCCTCGTGCCCGGCGCGCCCGGGGGCCAATCCAGCCGCTGGCGACCGCGTGGGCGGCAAAAAAACCGGCGGTGAACAGCATCATCCCAGGCAGGATCAGCCAGAGGGAGTTGAAGGCGGTAATCAGCAAACCCAGCAGCATGATGGCGGTAGCACCCAGCATCACAGGACCCCGACCCAACCGGTTGGTCAGCGCGCCCGCCTTGGGCGAACTCCAGGAGCCGGTGAGGTAGACCACTGATAACAGTCCGACCACGGCCTGGCTGAGATGCCAGGGCGCATCCAGTAAACGGTAGCCAATATAGTTAAACAGGGTGACAAAGGCTCCCATCAGCAGGAATCCTTCGGCAAACAGCCAGGGCAGGCCCGGATCGCGCCAGTGCAGCCGGAAGTTAATCAGCAGATTACGCGGACGCAGCGTAATGGGCCGGAAATGGCGCGACGCAGGCAGGATTTTCCAGAACATCAGCGCCGAGGCCAGCGAAAAACAGCCGATTACCGCCACGGCGAGTCGCCATGAGAAGAGGTCAGTCAGTACACCGCTCAGCAGTCGACCGCTCATCCCGCCTATCGAGTTACCGCTGATATATAACCCCATGGAAAAGGCGACGACGCGTGCATCCATCTCCTCGCTGAGGTAGGTCATGCCGACCGCCGCCACGCCACTCAGCGACAACCCCATCAGCGCCCGCATAATCAGAATGCCGTGCCAGCTGGTCATGGTGGCCGAGATCAGCGTGCAGATGGCGGCCAGCATCAGGGCTGTGACCATCACCGATTTACGACCGATAGCATCAGAGAGCGGCCCGGTGACCAGCAGGCCCAGCGCCATCAGGCCGGTCGAGATGGAGAGCGACAGGCTGCTGGTTGCCGGAGAGATACCAAACTGCTGTGACAGCACCGGCAGAATCGGCTGCACACAGTAGAGCAGGGCAAAGGTCGCCAGCCCGGCGGAGAAAAGCGCCAGCGTCACGCGCATAAACTGTGGGGAATCCCGGCGGATATGACCTGAAGCGGCAACAGACTCTGGCGGCGCAGAGACCGCATTCTCATCCACTGTGACAGCCTGTGTTGAGCGACTCACACATCTTCCTCAAATTTAGAAAACCTGTCGTCAGCTTAGGAAAGCGGCATTATGATGTCTAATATATTAATAATCTCAAATGAGACGTTTAAGATATGAATATCGAACTGCGTCATCTGCGCTACTTTGTTGCGGTGGCGGAAGAGTTACATTTCGGGCGGGCGGCCCAGCGTCTGAACATTTCTCAGCCGCCGCTCAGCCAGCAGATTATTCAGCTGGAAACAGAAACGGGCGCAAGGCTGTTCAATCGCACTAACCGCAGCGTGCAGCTAACCGCTGCCGGACAGCAACTGCTAAGTGACGCCCGCGCGATTCTGTTGCAGGTCGAGCAGGCGGCCGATCGCGCCGCCCGCCTGCATCGTGGTGAAGAGGGGGAGCTGCGGATTGGCTTTACCTCCTCGGCCCCGTTTACCGCCGTGGTCTCTGACGCGCTATTCCGGTTTCGTCAGCGCTGGCCGCAGGTACATATTCAGATGCAGGAGATTAATACCCGCCAGCAGCTCGCACCGCTTCATGATGGACGGCTCGATCTTGGCGTGATGCGCAACACGCCGTTGCCCGCCGATCTGCGTCATCAGCTGCTGCTGAGTGAGCCGCTTTATGCCGTGGTGCATAAGGCGCATCCGTTGGCTGACGCCGATAAAATCTCTGTCACTGCCCTGGCGGCGGAACCCTTTGTATTCTTTGACCCTCAGGGCGGAACCGCGCTCTACAGCGATATTCTGGCGCTGCTGCACCGCTACCATATCAAGCCCTTTATTACTCAGGAAGTGGGTGAGGCGATGACCATCCTTGGGCTGGTGGCAACCGGGTTAGGCGTCTCCATTCTGCCTGCCTCATTTCGTCGGGCGCGGCTGGCCGATCTGGTCTGGTTGCCATTAACGGAAAAGGATGCCATTTCAGAGCTGTGGCTGGTCTGGTCAGCCGGACGCGAAATAAATGCGCCGATGGAAAACATGATGGCGTTGCTGCGGCGAAACCGGCCCTGATGCGCGGGCAACACCGCATCAATCTGTGCGATAAATCACATTTCTAATCAAATATTTGACGCTGTCGCCGGATCTGGCTCACCATGGCGCATGTTTATTTAGAAGCGCGAAAATAACCGGGAGCAGGGTTGTGAATCCGGACAGTCAACCTGGCCACATTGACCAGATCAAGCAGACTAATGCAGGTGTCGTATATCGATTAATTGACCGTTATGGTCCCATTTCGCGTATCGAACTTTCCCGCCGTGCCCAGCTTGCTCCGGCCAGCATTACCAAAATTGTGCGTGAAATGCTGGACGCACATTTAGTGCAGGAGACCGAGTTTCAGGATCCCGGCAGTCGTGGTCGTCCGGCGATAGGCCTGATACTGGATACCGACGCCTGGCACTATCTGGCTATTCGCCTGCATCGCGGCGCCATGACGTTTACGCTGCGCGATCTCAGCAGCAAGGAACTGGTGGAAGAGAGCCTGCCGCTGCCTGATGAGTCTGCTCAGCCGTTACTTACCGCGCTGATTGAACAGGTTGATGCCTTCTTTATTCGTCATCAGAAGAAACTGGAACGTCTTACGGCCATTGCCATTACATTGCCAGGGCTGATCAACGCCGCGTCAGGTGTGGTGCATCGGCTACCGGGTTATGAGGTGCGCGATATGCCGCTGGGCGATGCGCTGGCGGCGCGAACCGGCTTACCGGTGTTTGTGCAGCACGATATTTCAGCCTGGACGCTGGCGGAGTCGCTGTTTGGTGCCTCACGTGGGGCGCAGGATGTGATTCAGATTGTGATTGATGAAACCGTGGGAGCCGGGGTGATCAGTGGCGGTCAGCTGCTGCATAAAAGTGGCAGGGCGCTGGTCGAGATCGGGCATACTCAGATCGACCCGTATGGCCAGCAGTGCTACTGCGGTAATCATGGCTGTCTGGAGACCGTGGCCAGCACCGGCAGTCTGCTGGCGCTGGCGGCGCAGCGTCTGCCGGCCCAGCCCGACAGCCTGCTCAATAATCAGCCGCTGACGCTTGAGTCGCTGTGCGCGGCGGCGCAGTCTGGCGACCGTCTGGCGCGCGACACCATCGCCAGCGTGGGTCATCATGTTGGCCGGATTCTGGCGATGATGGTCAACATCTTCAATCCTCAACATATTCTTATCGGTTCCCCCCTGAATGCCGCCGCGGATGTGCTGTTTCCGGCCGTGAGCAACACCATTCTGCAGCAATCACTCCCGGCCTACAGCGCGAGTATCCAGCTGGCACCTACCGAATTTAGCGAGCCGGGAACGTTAGGCGGCGCAGCGTTGATCAAAGACGCGCTCTATAACGGACACCTGTTAGTGAAACTGTTGCAAGGTTAAGCGGGCCTAATCTTGCGCTAACGCAATCTGTTCTCATCCTCCATTCCTTAAAATGCCGGTTCGCAGCAAGGTTAATCACCGATTAACCACAACGGTTCGAGAGGAGAAGTTGAGTGAACAGACTATTTGTTACCGGCACTGACACCGCAGTGGGCAAAACGGTGGTGTCACGCGCCCTGTTACAAAGTTTTATCCAGGCCAGGCTCAGTGCCGTCGGGTACAAGCCCGTCGCGCGCTGCGCGGTCAAAACCGCTGACGGCCTGCGTAACAAAGATGCACAGGTTCTGCAAAGCGCTTCATCTATCGATTTACCCTATCAGGCGATCAATCCGCTGGCCTTTCAGGAAGAGGAGATCTGCACCCATCCGAGCCAGATCATTGATTACGCATTGCTGACACAGGGCTTAAGCAGCCTGACGCAGCAGGCCGATCGCGTGGTCGTGGAGGGCACCGGCGGCTGGCGCAGCCTGATGAACGATGGACGTCCGCTCTCCTGCTGGGTCGTTGAGCAGCAGCTGCCGGTGGTGCTGGTGGTCGGTATCCAGTCGGGCTGTATCAGTCACGCCCTGTTAACAGCAGAAGCGATAGCGCAGGATGGACTGCCACTGGTGGGCTGGGTGGCCAATCGCATCAATCCGGGACTGGCGCAGTACAGCGATATTATTGAGATTCTGCGTGAAAAAATTAGTGCGCCGCTGCTGGGCGAGCTGCCTTATCTGCCGCGTGCAGAACAGCGTGATTTGACGCCTTACATCGATATTTCTCTGCTGGAGCAGAACAATCTGCACGCTGTGAGTGCAAAGATCGCCTGATTATGAAACAAACTAAGTCATCTGAGTCGGCAATGAGCCTAAAGTTTCAGGCTTGTTGTCGGCTGTCTTTAACTATTTCCATTTAGAATTGAAAGACCTGGCTCGGATATCGCGAAATCGTGGCGTCATGGCGCAGAAAATGCATTAACTCCGCTTATCACACTGAGCTGGAGCCCCATCATGTCGCACTCGCACGAGAAAGGTTTGTTATATGGGCTTGAAGCCCGCATCGGCCCCGCCCCGGCGTTTTTCGCCGCACTGCAACATCTGCTGGCCAGCGTGGTGGGAATCATCACGCCGCCGCTGATTATTGGCTCCGTTCTGGGGTTGCAGGCCTATATTCCTTATCTGATCAGCATGTCATTGTTCGTTTCCGGCTTAGGCACGTTTATGCAGGCCAGACGCTTTTATGGCATCGGGGCGGGCATGATCTGTCTGCAGGGCACCAGCTTCGCGTTTCTCGGGGTGATCCTCTCGGGTGGTCTGATGGTGAAAGGGCGCGGTGGTTCGCCGGAAGAGATTATGGCGATGCTGTTTGGCTGTAACCTGGTGGCGGCGTTGATTCCGATTCTGATTAGCCGCTGCGTTGGCTCGCTGCGCAAAGTGCTGACGCCGGTGGTGACCGGCACGGTGATCACCCTGATTGGCATCAGCCTGATAAAAGTCAGCATTACCGACTGGGCGGGCGGGCACAACGCCACAGATTTTGGATCGCCGGGAAATCTGGCGCTGGGGGCGCTGACGTTGCTGGTGATCGTGGCGCTGAACCGCTCGCGAAATCGCTGGGCGCGGCTGGTGGCGGTGGTGGCCGGAATAGCGGTGGGATGCGTTGCCGCGGCCTTGACCGGTCATCTGCAACTTAATGTTGCGCCGGGGAGCAACTGGCTGGTGCTGCCCGCGTTCTTCCGGTTTGGTTTTGCCTTTGACTGGACCATTTTCCTGCCGATCGCGCTGGTGTCAGTGATCGCGGTAATTGAAGCCGTCGGTGACCTTACCGCTAACTGCCTGATTTCACAGCAGCCGATCACCGGCAAACCTTTTCAGCAGCGGCTGCAGGGTGGCATTGTCGCCGACGGCCTGAGCTGTGTGCTGGCAGCGGTCTTCTCCGCCTTTCCCAACACCACGTTTGCGCAGAACAATGGCGTTATCCAGATGACCGGCGTCGCCAGCCGTTACGTCGGTATGCTGCTGGGAATCATGCTGGCGCTGCTGGGGCTGTTTCCCTTTATTGGCTCCCTGTTGCAGCAGATCCCGCCGCCGGTGCTGGGCGGGGCGACAATCGTGATGTTTGGCAGCGTGGTTGCTGCGGGCATCCGGGTGATGACCCAGACGCCGCTGGGTCGCCGCGAGATGCTGATTGTGGCGATCGCTTTTGGTATTGGTCTGGGCGTGGAGGCGGTGCCGGATGTGCTGAAGCAGTTCCCGCCGCTGATTAACAGTCTGTTTGGTCATGCGGTGACGACCGGCGGTATTCTGGCGATTGTGCTGAACATGGTGCTGCCGGACGAGGCGCCTGTGGTGGAAGAGGTGGAGGCGGAAACGCTGACGGAGAGCTAAAAAGCAGAAGAGCCGATGTATCTCTCACATACGGCTCAAAAATCCAAAGCGATGGGTGCATATGCCTGTATCAAAGCATCGCGGACCAGGGATGGGCCGCGCTGAGCATGCCATGGATGGCATCTTTTGCGTCTTTGCTACAGGCGTATGCTCCCTGAGCTACTACCTGAATTGACAGACAGGACAGGCCGTGACTTAACTGGCTTTAAGATGGAGTCTGCGAAGGGAACAGGGTCAGATCGGAAAGTCGCAAAAGCCGCCATCCGTGGCACGCTCGGCCCGCGCCGTCCTGGCGCGGGACGCTTTCCTCCTCTGACCCGGTTCCCTGCGCGTTAAGCTTGTTTGTTGCTGTCTGATTTACCCAGGCTTGGGTATATCTGCTTATATCTGCTGTTTTAATGGGCCGGTAAGACCCATTTAGGTGACGAAATTATGGATTCAGACGACGGCGGGTACGACCAGAACTGAGGTAATCCGCAATATAATCCTGCGAAATCTCACCGCTGTAGCGACCCTCTTCATCGACAATCGGCATCCAGACCGTGTTGTGCTCATAGAGTTTTGACAGCACCACGCGCAGGTTCTCTTCCGCTTTACCGGTGACCTTAAAGGTGTGCAGTCGCTCTTCACAGCGGCCACTGACGTTACGCGCCTCGCGACGCTTCACGAAGCCCAGCGGTTTGCCATCCTCATCGACCACGGTAATCGACCGCATATCGTTCTCATCCATGGTGCCAAAGGCTTCTTCCAGCGGTGTAGAGCGGCGGACGGTGATGGTCGGCTGCTGGTCAGTCACATCGCCCGCCTGCACCAGTAACAGGCGCTTAAGCGTACGGTCCTGACCCACAAACGAGCCGACGAACTCATTGGCAGGGGTCGCCAGCAGTTCATCCGGGCTGGCGCACTGCACGATTTTACCCTGACCAAATACCGCAATGCGATCGCCGAGCTTCAGTGCCTCGTCAATATCGTGGCTCACCAGCATCACGGTTTTTTTCAGCTGACGCTGCATGTCGAGAAACTCGTTCTGGATCACTTCGCGGTTAATCGGGTCAACGGCGCCAAACGGCTCATCCATCAGCAGCACCGGTGGATCCGCCGCCAGGGCACGAATCACCCCGATACGCTGCTGCTGACCGCCTGACATCTCACGCGGATAGCGATGCAGGAATTTGGTGGGATCCAGCGCAACCATGCTCATCAGCTCGGTAGCCCGCTCGTGGCACTGCTTTTTGTTCCAGCCCAGCATGCGTGGCACGACGGTAATGTTCTCTTCGATGGTCATGTTGGGGAACAGACCAATCTGCTGGATAACATAGCCAATGTTGCGACGCAGGGTGGTGGTGTCCTGCGTACTGGTATCTTCGCCATTAATCAGGATCCGGCCACTGGTGGCGGGAATCAGGCGGTTAATCATCTTCAGCGTGGTGGTTTTCCCGCAGCCCGAGGGTCCCAGCAGCACGCACATCTCACCGGCTGGCACGTGCAGGCTGACGTTATCGACGGCTTTATTGGTCGTGCCGTTTTTCTGGGTAAAGGTTTTCGTCAGGTTTTCCAGCGTAATCATTATCGAATCCCCTTTGGAGTCAGCGCCTGCTGCAAACGGTGCAGCAGCCAGTCAAGAAAAATAGCCAGCAGACAGATCATCAATGCCCCGGCAATCAACATACGAATATCACTGCCGCTGATACCATCCAGCAGCAGCTGGCCCAGACCGCCCGCGCCAATCACGGCGGCAATCGCCATGACGCCAACGTTCATCACCACGGCGGTACGGATGCCACCGAAGATCACCGGCAGCGCCATCGGGATTTCAACCCAGCGCAGGCGCTGCCAGAACGTCATGCCGATACCACGGCCCGCTTCACGCAGGCCGTCCGGCAGATTCTCCAGCGCGGTGTGGGTGTTGCGAACAATCGGCAGCAGCGAGTAGAGGAACACGGCGGTAATCGCCGGCAGCGCGCCAATGCCCTGACCGATGAGTGAAAACAGCGGGATCATCAGACCAAACAGCGCAATGGTGGGAATAGTCAGCACCACGGTGGCGATACCGAGAATCGGCGTTGCCAGCCATCTTACACGCACGATCAGAATGCCAAGCGGCACGCCAATCACAATTGCCAGTCCGACCGCGACCAGCACCAGCCAGCTGTGCTGCCAGCTCAGGGTGAGCAGGGTGCTCCAGTTATCCATGATGTAGTGAAGGGTATCCACAGTGCCTCCTTACAGCATGTTTTTGGATTTAAGGAAATCACGCGCCACGGTTTCCGGTGACTGATGATCGATATCGACCCGCTTGTTCAGCTCCGTAATCGCCTCATCGGTGATCTGCGCAGAAAGCTGATTAAGCGCGGTATCCAGCCCCGGATGACTCGCCAGCACATCCTGACGCACGACCGGCGTCACGTTGTAGCTTGGGAAGAAGTGCTTATCATCCTCCAGTACTTTCATGTTGAAGCCCTTAACCCGGCCATCAGTGGTGTAGATCAGACCGGCATCCACGAATCCGTCGCGAATCGCGTTATAGACCAGACCGGGGTCCATCTGGCGGATCTGCGGGCGATCCAGCGTCAGGTTGTAGGTTTTCTGCAGCGGCTTCATGCCGTCTGAACGACCCGAGAACTCCAGGTCCAGACCCAGTCGCCAGTTATGATCCGGGTCGGTTTTACGCACCTGCTCAATCTTCGCAACCAGCTGCGACATGGTGCTGATGCCCTCTTTTTCGGCCCGTTCACGGGTCATGGCAAAGGCATAGGTGTTGTTCATTGGTGCCGGGTTAAGCCAGACCAGCCCCAGTCTGGCATCCAGCTTTTTCACCGTCTCATACGCCTGCTGTGAAGACATCGGCTGGTTGATATGGTTAAAGATGATCAGCGAGGTGCCGGTATATTCCCAGACCATATCAATCTGCTTATTCAGCAGCGCATTACGGCCAATGGTGGTGGCGATATTGCGTTTAGGCACCACCTCGAAGCCTTTCTTCTGCAGCCAGAGCACCGTCATTGCTGACAGGATATGCTGCTCGGTAAAACTTTTGGTCGCCATCACCAGCGGTGCAGCAGCCTGTGCCGTCTGGCTTAACAGCAGTGTCGCGGTCAGCGCGACAACGCTTTTCTTAATCCAACG
Source organism: Pantoea sp. JV6 (assembly GCF_025910055.1). Lineage (NCBI taxonomy): Bacteria > Pseudomonadati > Pseudomonadota > Gammaproteobacteria > Enterobacterales > Erwiniaceae > Pantoea > Pantoea sp. JV6. Next base: position 254,417 of record NZ_JAPCIM010000004.1, read on the forward strand.
CGTTAGCATTGCAAAGCTCCTTGTGGTCAGGCCGCAGCGTGCGGACTCAGAAAGCGGCCCAGCGCGGCCAGCATCATATCCAGTACCAGTGCCACCAGTGCAGTGGCGACGGCGCCGAGTATCAGCGTCGGAAAGTCATTCAGATAGATGCCCGGGAAGATCAGCTCGCCAAAGCTGCTGGCGCCAATCAGGAACGCCAGTGGGGCGGTGCCGACATTGATGGCGGTGGCGATGCGCACGCCAGAGAGGATGACCGGCAAGGCATTCGGCAGCTCTACCTGACGCAGACGCTGCCATTTGGTCATGCCGATGCCGTTGGCCGCCTCAATCAGCGACGGGGGAACTGCGCTCAGACCAGAGAAGGTGTTGCGGACGATAGGCAGCAGCGAAGCCAGAAACAGCGCAATCAGCGCCGGACGGTCGCCAATCCCGATAATAACCATCGCCAGAGCCAGTACCGCCAGTGGTGGCAGGGTGTTACCGACATTGAAAATCTGCATCACGTACTCTGCCCAGCGACGTGCAAACGGGCGACTTAGCAGGATGCCGCTGGGGATACCGACCAGCAAAGCGAACAGCATTGACCAGAAGACTAAGAAGAGGTGTTGTTGCCCGAGATAAAGCAGATCGACTTTACGTGCGACCAGCTGATCCCAGCCAAGGCCCCAGATCAGCACCGCGATCACCGCGACCACTGCAAGCAGTGCCAGACCGGCGCGTCGGGCCAGTGAAGCATTTTGCATAGGAGAATCTCCCTGATTACGATCTCAATTGTTATAACAACCATAAACAGCCCGACAGGTACGGCAAAAAATGCCGCCGCGCCCAATACCGAAACTGCGATAAAATGTAGATAAAATGACTGTTTACCCACTCTTTTTCAGTGAATACTGAATAAGATGGTGTAATGCTATAGCAGCCCTTTATTGCACAAGCCAGCTTTTAAGCCACAAATCAGAGAGATAGAAACAGGTTAAAATGGTGTTAAAGCCGCGTAGCCGCTGGGCTAATGCGACAATAAAAAATTTTCATCGACTTCTGGTGACACTGTCACAGAGGGCGCAGAAAATGCGCACGCGCGGGAAACTGCATGGTCTGTTTTTCAGCTAGCCTTGCAGATTAAAAAAGGAACCCTATGACTGAAAGCGCACAAATCCGGACCGGACATCGCCACTGGATCTTGATCGCCTGCATGCTGGCGATGTTTATGGCGGCCATTGAAGTCACTATTGTGGCCACCGCGATGCCCACCATCATTGCTGATCTCGGCGGTTTTTCGCAGTTTGGCTGGGTCTTCTCGATCTATCTGCTGACCCAGGCTGTCAGCGTGCCGCTCTATGGGCGGCTGGCGGATATGGTGGGTCGCAAAACGATGTTTTTTGTCGGCACGTCGATTTTCCTGGTGGGGTCGGTGCTGTGTGGCTTTGCCCATACCATGACCTGGCTGATCCTGTTCCGGGCGTTTCAGGGCCTGGGAGCGGGGGCGATCATGCCGCTCAGCTCCACCATCGTGGCGGATATCTATTCGCCGCGCGAACGCGCCAGCGTGCAGGGCTGGCTCTCCAGCGTCTGGGGTGTAGCGGCGATAGTGGGGCCGCTGACCGGCGCGTGGCTGGTACAGCACTTTAGCTGGTCGGTGATTTTCTGGGTCAATCTGCCTATCGGCCTGATCAGCATGCTGATGCTGTGGCGCTGGCTACCGTCGCACCAGAAGGAGGAGAAATCGCAGCCGCTGAACCTGGCGGGCAGCGGCTGGCTGATGCTCTGCGTGACGGCATTGCTGATTGCGCTGTTGCAGGCGGAACAGCTGGGCGTCTGGCTGGTGCCGTTTCTGCTCTTCTCACTGTTCGCTGGCTGGCAGCTCAGACGCCACGAGCTGCATTCAGCGGCACCGCTGTTTCCGCTGATAATCTGGCGCAGCCGGCTTATCGTGGCGGGTAATGCGGGCAACCTCATCATCGGGGCGGCCATGATGGGCATCAGCGCCTTTCTGCCCACCTGGATTCAGGGGATCAGCGGCGGTTCACCGTTACAGGCGGGCAGTGTGCTGGCGATGATGTCGATTGGCTGGCCGCTGGCCAGCACCCTCAGCGGCAGACTGATGCTGCGCACCTCCTACCGCTTCACCGCCCAGCTCGGGGCGCTGTTGCTGGTGACCGGCAGTGCCTTGCTGCTGTTTTTACAGCCCGCAAGCTCACTCTATCAGGCGGGCTTTACGGCGTTTCTGATCGGTACCGGAATGGGAATGACCAGCACCACGTTCCTGGTATCAGTGCAAAATCAGGCGGATTACCAGATTCGCGGCATCTGTACCGCTTCAATTATGTTCAGCCGGATGATCGGGTCGGCGGTAGGGACGGCGATCATGGGCGCGGTGCTGAATCTCAATCTGCAGTGGCGTTTGCCGCAGGTCGAGGATCCGGTGCAGAAGATTATGTCCGAACCCAGCCGTCAGCAGTTACAGCCGGAAACCCTGCAGCAGATGACAGCAGCCATTGCCGCCTCACTGCACTGGGTGTTCGTGGTGGCACTGGTGATTGCGCTGTTTGCGGTGGGCGTGGCATGGATGATGCCGCGTCAGCGGCCGGAACAGGCGGACTAACAGGCAGGGCGACAGGATGTCGCCCTGATTTGAACAGAACTACTGGGCAGATGAGTCCTGCGAACTGCCGGCACTGGCAGGTACGCTGGCTTCGTTGTCACTGCCTGAGCGCTTATAAACAATTTTTTGTGTGTCGTTCTCACAATGTCCGACGACCTGGCCACCCGCCTGATCAACCTGATCGTTGGCGACGATGTCGAGACTAAAACCCGACTCAGGTACACCGTTCTGAATAATTTTCTGGCTGATTTCGGTTTTTACCGATTCACAGGATGCCTGCGCCATCAGCGGCAGAGCAAATAACGCCGCGCTTAACAAAACCCTCTGTAGCTTCATCACGTCTTCCTTATGTTAGTCGTCGTCATTACTATAGCTCAAATTTACGGCGCTACCGGGCGACCGGAACGACGATCCAGACAACGCAGGGTGTTGGGCTCCCAGTAGGCGTTGAGATTGAGGCTCTGCTCGCACTTGTCGCGGGTATCAAACGCGCGATCGGTTTTATCAAACTCTTTTTCGACCCGGGTGTTCACTTTATTGCGCAGCATGCGCGTGTCATTCCATTGCTCTTTATCCTGGCGCGCTGCTTCATTGCTCAGCGCGGAACTGCCATCTTCGATAATCAGACGATTAGTATTCGCAGTGGCAGTGAATGCCGCAGTGGAGAGGAGAACCATCAGCACGGCAGGGATCATTTTTTTCATCACACTATCCTTTAGTTAACGCAAACATCGCCATCCACGACAGCGTTTGCAGCGGGCATGCTTAGAGCCTGGCTCATCAGGGGTCATTGAGGCAGAAGTCTGAACACCGACAGCGCATAACAACCGGTGCGTACAGGGTGTACGTGAGGAGGGTAAGCACTGCCCAGGTTCAGACGGACAAATAAAACAGCCTGATGGGCCTGGCTATTAGTATATCATCGCCGTTTCTTTGCTCACCAGCAGTGAGTCGTTTGTTTACGTTAAGGAGAGGTAAGGATGCTGATTAAAACCGCCTTGCTGTTTTTTATTACCGCGCTGGCGGAGATCACCGGCTGCTTTCTGCCGTGGTTATGGCTGAAAAAAGGCGGTTCAGCCTGGTTGCTACTCCCTGCGGCAGCAAGTCTGGCGCTGTTTGTCTGGCTGCTGACGCTGCATCCCGCTGCCAGCGGACGGGTTTATGCCGCCTACGGTGGCGTCTATGTGCTTACCGCGCTGCTCTGGTTGCGGGTGGTGGATGGCGTGAAGTTAAGTGTGTGGGACTGGAGCGGGGCTCTGATCGCATTCAGCGGCATGCTGATTATCGTCATGGGCTGGGGACGCGGGTAACGCCAGCCGTGCGGGCTGGCGCTGCAGGGAGTTAAGGTTTATGCACTTTCAGCCCCGCCAGCGTCTGGCTGACCGGCATCATCTCAAGGCTATTGATGTTGACATGTTTAGGCAGCGTGGCCACCCAGTACACGGCTTCTGTCACATCTTCCGGCGTTAAGGCGGTAGCCCCTTCGTAGACCTGACCCGCTTTGTCATCATCGCCCTTAAAGCGCACGTTGGAAAACTCTGTGCCGCCGACCAGACCCGGTTCAATGTCGGTCACGCGCAGCGCGGTGCCGTGTAAATCGGTTCGCAGATTCAGGCTGAACTGGCGCACAAAGGCTTTGGTGGCGCCGTAGACGTTGCCGCCGGCATAGGGCCAGCTGCCGGCAATCGATCCGATATTAATGATATGACCGACATCACGCTCCACCATCTGTGGCAGCAGGGCGCGGGTCATATAGACCAGGCCTTTGGTGTTGGTGTCGATCATGTTTTCCCAGTCTTCGACGTTGGCCTTGTGCGCCGGTTCGACGCCCAGCGCCAGACCGGCGTTGTTGACCAGCACGTCGATATTGCGCCATTCCGCTGGTAACTGCGCGACCGCCTCTTCGATGGCGGCACGGTTACGCACATCGAGCTGTACCGTATAAATATTCTCGCCCAGTTCTTCCTTCAGCGCTTTTAAACGTTCAGCCCGTCGTCCAGTGGCAATCACTTTATGACCATTCTCAATAAAGCGACGGGTGATGCTTTGACCAAAACCGGCGGTCGCACCGGTGACAAAAATAATCATCTCACTGTTCCTTATGCCATTTTCAGAGTCGATGGCTTCACCATAGCATTTCATTTCCGCTTCTGCGCGTGGAAAAACGGCCTGACCTGTAAACGGATTTTAACGGGTAGCCAGCTGCGCCTTTTCAGGGCAGATTGCACCGTTAAAGGGCAGGTTTGCGGGTAACCGGCCATACTCAAAATGATCAGGGCGCGCAATATTGCGTAGCAACCGTTTGCATCCGTTCCGCAAACGGTTGCTAAGCCATCTCAGTCCTTATTTGTTGCGCAACTTTCCTCTTTTAACTTATTTGACTGATATTTAAAGAATTTATTCTATTTCAATTCTGGCACGCAGGTTGCACAGGATTATTCAGATAATCATCTGCAGATATAACATCGCGCTTTCAGAAAGGACTACCCATGCTTTCAGCAACCGACACGGCGATACGCGCCAGCTTCTTTGACTTTACCGGCGTGGTGGATCGTCCCGACGACCTGGCCGGCCAGGCCCGCTATCTTGAGGATGCGGTGCTGCTGCTGCGTGATGGATGCGTAGTGGGGCTGGATAGCTGGGAGAATAGCGAGGCGATGCTGGCGGGGCATCCGGTCATCGACCTGCGCGGCAGACTGATCGTGCCGGGCTTTGTCGATACCCACATTCACTATCCGCAGACAGAGATGATTGGCGCATTTGGCGAACAGCTGCTGGAGTGGCTGAATCACTACACCTTCCCGGTTGAAGCGCAGTATCACTGTCCCGATCATGCTGCGCGGATGTCCGCCTTCTTCCTGCATCAGCTGCTTTCCAACGGCACCACCAGCGCGCTGGTGTTTGGCACCGTCCATCCGCAATCGGTGGAGGCGCTGTTCAGCGCCGCCGAAGCGCTGAACATGCGGCTGATTGCCGGGAAAGTGATGATGGATCGCAATGCGCCCGACAACCTGATCGAAACCCCTGAACAGAGCTACCAGCAGACCCGGGCGCTGATTGAGCGCTGGCACCAGCGCGGACGCCTGAGCTACGCCCTGACGCCGCGCTTTGCGCCGACCTCATCCCCACAGCTGCTGGAAAAAGTGCAGCAGCTGCGTCAGGAGTTCCCGGATACCTGGCTGCATACCCATCTCAGCGAAAACCCGCAGGAGGTCGCCTGGGTCAAAGAACTGTTCCCGGAGCGTGAAGGCTATCTGGATGTTTATCATCATCACCAGCTGACCGGCCGCCGCAGCGTCTTTGCTCACTGTCTGCATCTGGAAGAGAACGAATGGCAGTGTCTGCACGATACCGATTCATCCATTGCTTTCTGTCCCACCTCAAACCTGTTTCTCGGCAGCGGCCTTTTTAACCTGAAACGCAGCTGGCAGCAGGGGGTAAAAGTGGGGATCGGCACCGATGTTGGGGCGGGCACCACCTTTAATATGCTGCAGACCCTGGGCGAAGCCTACAAGGTGGGCCAGCTGCAGCACTACCGGCTCAGCGCGGCCGAAGCCTTTTATCACGCCACGCTGGGCGGGGCGCGCGCGCTGGATCTCGACCACGCCATCGGAAATTTCAACATCGGTAAAGAAGCGGACTTTGTGGTGCTGGACCCGGCGGTTTCTGCCCTGCAGCAACTGCGCATCGGCAACAGCAAAGATATCTGGGAAAAACTGTTTGTATTAATGACGCTCGGCGACGACCGCAATATTGCCCAGACCTGGGTAGCCGGTCGTCCGGTCTGGCAGCGCGACGCACAGGAGCAAGCCGCATGATCCAGTTTCTGTTAAATAACCAGCTGGTCAGCGAGAATGCGCTCGACCCCAACCTCACGGTACTCAACTACCTGCGCACACGTCAGCAACGCCCTGGCACCAAAGAGGGCTGTGCATCTGGCGACTGTGGCGCCTGCAGCGTGACTCTGGGCAAAGCCGTCGGGGGAACAATGCAGTATGAAACGATCAACAGCTGCCTGACGCTGGTCTCCGCGTTACAGGGCAAGCAGCTGATTACGGTTGAGGATCTGCGTCACGGCCGCGCACTGCATCCGGCGCAGCAGGCGATGGTCGACTGTCACGGCTCGCAATGCGGATTCTGCACGCCAGGCTTTGTGATGTCGCTGTTCAGCCTGCAAAAAACCGCTTCGGGCTGGGATCGCCATCAGGCGGAAACTGCGCTGGCGGGCAACCTCTGCCGCTGTACCGGTTACCGGCCGATTATGGCCGCCGCCGAACAGCTCTGCTCGCAGCCGGTGACAGACCAGTTCGATCAAGGTGCCGCCGCAACCGTGCAGCGGCTTGAGGCGCTGGCAACCCCGGAGATGCAGGAATTAGGGGGTGAGGGCCGCCGTTGCTTCCTGCCCAAAACTCCGGCTCAGCTGGCGGCGATCTATCTGGCACATCCCGAGGCGAGGCTGATTGCCGGTGGCACCGATCTCAGCCTGCAGATTACCCAGCAGCATAAAAGAATACCGTTGCTGATTGCACTGGAGCAGGTTGCCGCGCTCAAAGTCTGCAGCGAATTTGATGATCACTACCTGCTGGGCGCAGGGGCTTCGCTGCAGCAGGTCAGCGAATTTCTTGCCAGCCGCATTCCCGGCGTCAGCGAGATGCTGCAACGCTTTGCCTCGCTGCAAATCCGTCTGCAGGGCACATTAGGCGGCAACATCGGTAACGCTTCCCCCATTGGCGACGCCTCGCCGGCGCTGCTGGCCCTGAACGCCAGCCTGTTGTTACAGCGCGGTGAGCAGCAGCGCAGCCTGCCGCTGGATCAGTTCTTTACCGGCTATCGCCAGACCCGGCTCGAAAAAGGGGAGTTTATTCGCGCCATTCGCATCGATAAAGTGACGGTGTCACCTGATTTTGTGGCCTGGAAAGTGTCCAAACGGCTGGACGATGATATCTCCGCCGTGTTCGCCGCTTTTAATCTGCAGATTGAACAGGGCGTAGTCAGTAGTGCCCGCATCGCCTTTGGCGGCATGGCGGCCACACCGCAGCGTGCCCGTCACTGTGAACAGGCATTCATCGGTCAGCCACTGAATGCCGTGACGGTGTCACGCGCAGCCGCGGCGCTGGCAGAGGATTTCCAGCCGCTCTCCGATTTCCGCGCCAGCAGTGACTACCGTCTGCAGGTCGCACGCAACCTGCTGCGCCGCTACTGGCATCGCCACAACGGCGAAATAACCTGTATTGAGGTGGCCCGCTATGTCTCATAACCGTCCTGAACTCAACGAAGAGGTCATTAAGGCGCAGTATGCCGCTGATTTACAGAGCGGCGTTGGTCACAGTAACCGCCATGAGAGCGCGGAAAAACATGTCTCCGGCGAGGCGCGTTTTATCGACGATAAGCCGGAGCTGCCGGGTCTGCTGCATCTCTGTCCGCGCCTGAGTGAGTATGCTCATGCGCGCATCCTGCATATTGATGTGCAGCCCTGTTATGCCGTTCCCGGCGTCGTCAGCGTCCTGACCTGGCAGGATGTGCCGGGCATCAATGATGTCGGGCCGCTGGAGCCGGGCGACCCGCTGCTGGCCCATGACAAAGTAGAGTATCTGGGACAGATCGTGATCGCGGTGGCGGCGGAATCCCCCGAGGCTGCGCGTCTTGGCGCGGCCGCTGCGGTAATTGAATATGAGGTGCTGGAACCGCTGCTGGATGTGGAACAGGCGCTGGCACAGGGCAGCTTTGTGCAGGAACCTCACATTCACCAGCGCGGTGATGTGGAAGCGGCCCTGGCGCGTGCGCCGCACCGGGTCAGTGGGGCGTTTCACATTGGCGGCCAGGAGCATTTCTATCTGGAAACCCAGACGGCAATGGTCATTCCCGGAGAAGATCAGCAGTTGCAGGTCTTCTCCTCAACCCAGAACCCCACCGAAGTGCAGAAACTGGTGGCGGAAGTGATGGGCATCAGCCTGAATCAGGTGACGATAGATATGCGCCGGATGGGCGGTGGCTTTGGTGGTAAAGAGACGCAGGCGGCCGGTGTCGCCTGTCTCTGCGCCATCGTGGCGCGCCTGACCGGCCGGGCGGCTAAGATGCGGCTTTCACGCCGCGACGATATGCGCGTCACCGGCAAACGCCATCCGTTCTTTGTGCGCTACGAAGCGGGCGTTGAAGAGGATGGGCGTCTGCGCGGCATCAAAATCGATCTGGCCGGAAACTGCGGTTATTCGCTGGATCTTAGTGGATCGATTGTCGATCGTGCCATGTTCCACGCCGATAACGCCTATTACCTCGGGGATGCACGGGTAACCGGCTATCGCTGCCGCACGAACACCGCCTCGAACACCGCCTATCGGGGTTTTGGCGGGCCACAGGGCATGGTAGCGATTGAACAGATCATGGATCACATCGCCCGTGAGCGCGGGCTGGATCCGCTGGCGCTGCGCAAGCGTAACTACTATGGCAAACAGGATCGCAACATCACCCATTACCACCAGCAGGTAGAGGATAACCTGCTGGATGAGATTACCGAACAGCTGGAGCAGAGCAGCGACTATCAGGCTCGCCGCGCGGAGATTAAGGCGTTTAATGCCCGCAGTCCGCTGCTGAAACGCGGCCTGGCGCTGACGCCGGTGAAATTCGGCATCTCCTTTACCTCCAGCTTTCTCAATCAGGCGGGGGCGCTGATCCTGATCTACACCGACGGCACGGTGCAGCTTAACCACGGCGGCACCGAGATGGGCCAGGGCCTGAACACCAAGGTGATTCAGATTGTCGCCGAAGTGCTGCAGATTGAGATCGATAAAATTCAGATCACCGCCACCGACACCGGCAAAGTGCCCAACACCTCGCCAACCGCGGCCTCCAGCGGGGCTGACCTCAATGGCAAAGCGGCGCAGAATGGTGCTGAGATCCTGCGCGACCGTATGACCGCCATGCTCTGCGAGCTACACCAGTGCGACGCGGCGGCGGTGAGCTTCCGCAACGGAGTGGTGCGCGCCGGAGATAAACATTACACCTTCGCCGAGGTGGCGAAGCTGGCGTGGCTGAATCAGGTGCCGCTCTCCGCCACCGGCTACTACCGCGTGCCGGGGATTCATTACGACCGGGTCGCGGGTCGCGGGACGCCGTTCTATTACTACGCTTACGGTGCAGCCTGCTGTGAAGTGGTGATTGATACCTTAACCGGCGAATCCCGCCTGCTGCGTGCCGACATTTTGCATGACGTCGGCGCCTCGCTGAATCCGGCCATCGACATCGGCCAGGTTGAAGGTGGCTTTGTACAGGGCGTCGGCTGGCTTACCTGCGAAGAGCTGGTGTGGAGTGATAAAGGCCAGCTGCTGACCGATGGCCCGGCGAGCTACAAAATTCCCGCCATCAGCGACGTTCCGGCGGACCTGCGGGTCACGCTGGTGGAGAACCGTAAAAACCCTAAAGACACGGTGTTCCACTCCAAGGCCGTAGGTGAACCGCCGTTTATGCTGGGCATCGCCGCCTGGTGTGCCCTGCAGGATGCGGTCGCCAGCGTCTCCGATTACCGGCAGCACCCACTGCTGGACGCGCCCGCCACACCGGAGCGCATCTTCTGGGGCGTGCAGCGCCTGGCGGGAGGGGTTGATGATTTATCATGACTGGATTGGCGTGCTGCATCAGTTGCGTGAAAAACGTCAGAGCTGCGTATTAATCACCGTGCTCAGTGAGCACGGTTCGGTGCCGCGCGACAGTGGCAGCAAAATGGTGGTGACGCAGCAGGAGAGTTATCTCACCATCGGTGGCGGTCATCTGGAGTTTGAGTGCATCGCCCAGGCCAGGGCGATGTTGCAGAGTGGGGCGACTGCGCCACACACCGAGGATTTCAGCCTGGGCGCTCGGCTTGGCCAGTGCTGTGGCGGCAAAACCACGCTGCTGTTTGAGCCGCTGCTGCAGGCGCAGCCAGAGATCTACCTTTTTGGCGCAGGCCATGTGGGACAGGCCCTGGTCAATCTGCTGTCAACGTTACCCTGTCACATAAACTGGATCGATAGCCGTCCGGCGCAGTTCAGCCACGTTCCCGCTGGCGTGGTGACGCTGCAGCCGGACGATCCGCTCGACTGCGTAGCACAGGCACCCGCAGGCAGCTACTTCATCATCATGACCCATCATCATCCCCTCGACTTCGAACTGTGCGAGGCGGTGCTGAAGCGCGGCGATTTCCGCTATGCCGGGGTGATCGGTTCTGAAACGAAAAACCAGCGTTTCCGCTACAGGCTGGCGGGCAAGGGCGTCGCGAGCGAACCGCTGGCGCGCCTGCGCTGTCCGATTGGCCTGCCGGACGTCAAAGGCAAGCTGCCCGCCGAGATTGCGGTGGCGATTGCCGGTGAAATCATCAGCGTTTATCAGCAGCACGTCGCCTGAGTTGTCGCCTGCGCGGCAACCTGTCAGGATAAGACTTTGCGATGCCCACCAGGAGCGAACCATGAACGCCCGTCAGAATCCCTTCTTTAGCGTCAGCACACTGCCTTACCAGACTCCTCCTTTTGACCAGATTGAGGAGCAGGATTTTCTGCCCGCGCTGCAGGCGGGCATTGAGGAGAAGCGTCAGGAGATCGAGGCGATCGCACTGAACAGCGACGCGCCCAGCTTTTTCAACACTTATGAGGCGCTGGAGAGGAGCGGACAACTGCTCAACCGGGTGAATCTGGTGTTCAGTGCCATGACCTCGGCGCATACCAGCCCGTATCTGCAGCAGGTGGATGAGGAAATTGCGCCTCAGCTCACCGCGCTCAACGATGACATCATGCTTAACCGCCCGCTGTTTTCGCGGCTCGATGCGGTCTATCTGCAGCGCGCTAAACTGGATGCTGAATCAAAACGGCTGGTTGAGGTGATCTGGCAGCGTTTCCAGCTGGCGGGAGCCAATCTGCCGGAAGCGCAGAAACAGCAGCTTAAAACACTGAATCAGGAAGCGGCCCGCCTCGGTACCCGCTTCACCAACAAATTGCTGGCCGCCACTAAAGCGGGCGGGCTGGTCGTCGATGATCTGCAGAAGCTGGCGGGCCTCTCACCGGCCGATCTGGCGGTGGCGCAGGCGGAAGCGCAGGCACGCGGACTGGAAAAGCGCTGGCTGCTGGTGCTGCAAAACACCACCCAGCAACCCGCACTGCAGAGCCTGGCCGATCGCGCAACCCGTGAAGCGCTGTTTAAGGCGGGCGTGACGCGCACTGAAAAAGGCGATGAGAACGACACCCGCGAGCTGGTATTACGTCTGGCGCAGGTCAGGGCCGAGCAGGCGCGGCTGCTGGGATTTGCCAGCTATGCCGAGTGGAAGTTACAGGATCAGATGGCCAAAACGCCTAAGGCGGCGCTGGCGTTTATGCATAACATCGTGCCTGCCGCGCGCGGTCGTGCGGAGCGTGAAGCGGCGGCTATCCAGCAGACCATCGACCAGCAGCACGGCGATTTTACCCTGCAGGCCTGGGACTGGCGTTTTTATGCCGAACAGGTGCGGCGTGCCCGTTACGATCTGGATGAGAGCCAGATTAAGCCCTACTTTGAACTGAATTCGGTGCTGCAGAATGGCGTGTTCTGGGCGGCGACGCAGCTCTATGGCATCCGTTTCACGCCGCGACAGGATCTGCCGGTTTACCATCCCGACGTCCAGGTCTATGAGATTTTTGACGCCGATGAGACCCCGCTGGCGCTGTTTTACACCGACTTCTTTAAGCGCGACAGCAAAGGCGGCGGCGCCTGGATGAGCAACTTCGTCAACCAGTCCACGCTGCTCGACAGCAAACCGGTGATCTACAACGTCTGTAACTACACCAAACCGCCAGCCGGTGAACCGGCGCTGCTGAGCTGGGACGACGTCATCACGATGTTTCACGAGTTCGGTCACACGCTGCACGGTCTGTTTGCCAGCCAGCGCTATCCGAGCCTGTCGGGAACGGAAACCCCGCGCGATTTCGTTGAGTTTCCTTCGCAGATCAACGAGCACTGGGCCAGCGAGCCAGCGGTGTTCCGCAACTACGCTCGCCACTATCAGACTCAGGCGCTGATGCCCGCTGAGCTGCATGAAAAAATCGTCCGGGCCGCCACGTTCAACAAAGGCTACGAGATGAGCGAGCTGCTGGCTGCCGCGCTGCTGGATCTGCACTGGCACAGCCTTAACCGTGATTCCGCGCCGCAAAGCGTGGAGGGATTCGAGCAGCAGGCGTTACAGAGCGATAATCTGGCGCTGACGGCGGTGCCGCCGCGCTATCGCTCAAGCTATTTCCAGCACATCTGGGGCGGTGGCTATGCAGCAGGTTATTACGCCTATATCTGGACGCAGATGCTCGCCGACGATGGCTATCAGTGGTTTGCGGAACAGGGCGGACTGACGCGCGAGAACGGCGACCTCTTCCGACAGAAAATTCTGTCGCGCGGGAACAGCAGCGATCTCAAAATACTGTATGAAAGCTGGCGGGGCGGGCCTCCGCAGCTGGAGCCCATGCTGAAAAATCGTGGTCTGGCGGAGTCATAGCAGAACGGGCTGTCACGCGCTGGTCGCGCTGACAGCCCGGTTTTATTCGTGTTAGCCCAGCGGGCCACCTTCAATGGTTTCGCACATTCCGGCCAGCACCCGTTCACCGGTTTCGCTTTTCAGAGAGTCATACCATTCTGCCGTGATTGCCGGATCGCGCGCATGGGTGACGTCACAGCGTTTGCGCGCTTTCAGTACCAGATCTTTTACCCGTTCAACCCGTCGCGCCTGATAGCGCAGCAGTGCATCTTCAATACCCAGTGAATGAGAGGCCAGCGTCGAGGCCAGTACCACGGCATCCTCCATCGCCGCGCAGCCGCCCTGGCCGATATCGGGCGTGGTGCTGTGGGCGGCATCGCCCAGCAGGGCCACACGTCCTTTAACAAAGCGGCTGAAAGGTTCAATGTCGTGGATCTCAACCCGATTGGTGGTGTCAGGATTGATTGCCGCGATCAGCTGCTGTACCGGCTCCGCCCAGCCCTGAAAATAGCCGGTTAAGTCCGCTTTCACCGTGCTGCGATCCTGCGGCAGTCCCTTCGGCAGCGGCACATCAAAGAAGAAGTAGAATCGATTGCCGCTGACCGGCATCAGCGACACCCGCTTGCCGTCACCGACAAAGGTGGTCCACTGATCGGCGGGCGCAATCCTCTCATCTATAGTGACCAGGCCATTCCAGTTAACGTAACCGGCGTAACGTCGTTCAAGCTTCTGCTCCAGCACATACTCGCGGATCACCGAATGGGTGCCATCGGCGGCAATCAGGAAATCGCCGGTGGCCTGAGTGTTGTCGGAAAAGGTGGCAATCACGCCACTGCCGGTCTGCTCGACCTGGATCACCCGCTTACCAAACTGCACCCGTTCACGCCCGAAGGTATCAATCAGCATCGCCTGCAGTTCTGCCCGCGCCACCGGACAGGGATATTCGCCAACCTGCTGCACCAGCGGCGCCATACTGAAGCGGGTCAGGGGTGCGCCGGTGGTGCCATCGTGATAGGCCATATAGGCCATGTTCCCGCCCAGCTCACGAAGCGCGGTTTTCATGCCCAGCGCATTCAGGCATTTAACACCGTTGGGCCAGATGGAAATCGCCGCGCCGACGGGCTTCATCTCCTTTACGGCTTCAAAGACCTCAACGTCAATTCCGGATTTCTCCAGCGCAATGGCACTACTCATGCCGCCTATACCGCCACCAATCACGATTGCTTTCATAATGCTCTCCTGTCTGCATAGGTCACTTCCTGCAACTTTTGTACCAGAGAGGGGACTGTAGGGTGTCTCATTTAAATAATGATGTAAATCATAGGATTAATGCATGATGGGAGGCGCATGGCACCCGCTTGCCTCTTAAGCTGCTGCACTGAATTGTGGCAAACGGGCGTGCAAAAAGGGTGCGGATATAACCGTGCTGCATCATTTGTTTCATTATCGCCCGTCTGTGTCTGTGTTAATCATCAGCCAGTGAAACGCGCCGGGCACTTTTCAGCATGGTCATTCTTATTACTTTAAAAGTTATTAACTAAAATCCTCATCCGCTTCGCTAATATTCCTGACAATTAATTAAACATTTACATAACAACTGGCGCGAATATTTCCCGGGAAATAATCGTTATATTCAATAAGGGGTTAGCCTGACACAGTTAAACACACCTGTTAATAAAAAATGCAAATTCATAACCAGACACAATTGTGTCTGTTTTAGCACCGTGCGCAATCATTAGCAAAAGCGTTCAGGCCGCGTCATTACGGGCTTTTAGGATATTGCTCAGACCCGCCAGTCACGATCACGTGATATAGATCACTCCGGACACAAGGACTCTGGAAGGCGAACATGAAAATTGGAATCACGAATAACCAGTATCCGGAGCAGCGTAATATCTTAGTTAATCCGGATAACGAATATATCAATCTGAAAAAGAGCAATCTGTTCTACTTTATTAACCCGCTACGAACTCGATTGCTCAAAAAAAATAAAACCTTTGTCTTTCAGCCTGTGCCTTTTTCAGGGGCATCGCGGGCTGACATCCTGCATCTGTTCAATGAAGTTGCGATAACCCCTCAGAAGTGGGTCGCGTCATTTGAAACGGAGCTGCCGCGTGTGCTGCCGGTGGCGGGCGTCGCCAAGCAGGACAACCCCGAGCTGAAACGCCTCATTCCTTATCTGTTAAAAGATAACTGCCTGGGGTTGATTGCCATCTCAGATGCCACCCTGAACATTCAGATGAAACTGTTCAGGCCGGATATTGCCCAGCAAATCCGCCGTAAAACCCTGGTGCTGCATCCGCCGCAGAAGCTGTTTGTCCAGCAGAAAACGCCGCGTCAGCCCGGTATTCTGAAACTGACCTTTGCCGGTAACGAGTTCTACCGCAAAGGCGGGGCTGAAGTTGTGCTGGCGATCAGTGAGCTGATTGAAGAGCGCAAACTGGAAGAGTCGCAGCTGGATGTGCAGCTGATTGGCGATCTCGCCAAGCGTCGTAACGTGGCGCACCGCCAGTTCCAGGATGATGAGACGTTCTATAGTGGCATTGAGAACCGCATCAAACGCTATCGCTGCTTCACGCATCATTCACAGATGGATAACGGCGCCCTGATGCAGCTGTTCCGCCAGAGCGATGCCGGACTGCTACCAACCTGGCAGGAGACGTACGGTTTCTCGGTACTGGAGATGCAGGCTAACGGCTGCCCGGTGATCACCAGCAACGTGCGCGCGTTGCCAGAGATTAATCCTGCCAGCGCAGGCTGGGTGATTGCGAGTCCGCTTAACGCTGACCGTGAATACAGTATTACCTCGCCAGAGCAGAAAACGCAGCTACGCCAGTCGCTGGTGGAGGGGCTGAAATCGATACTGCTCGCCATTATCGACCGTCCTGAGATGCTGCAGGAGAAAGGTGAGGCGGCGATTCTGCGCATCAAAGATCAGCATGACACCCAGCGTTACATTGCCCGGCTCAACGATATCTACAGCCGTGGCGTGATTAATGTCACTCAACATCCCCCTGTAGTCTCAATTTGATTAGATTTCTCTGACGGGGCGCGCCAGACTGGCCATACTTAGTGCAGCGTCCCTCTGGAGAACTCTTATGAAAATGATCATCAGCCTGCTGCTGTCCGGATTACTGGGCAGCAGCGCCTTCGCTCAGCCCGCACCGCTTTTTCCGGCCCGCGCGCCCCTGGCACAGCTGACGCCCGTCGCTGCCCGCTGCGATGTCTCCGCCTGTCAGACCAACTGCTACACAGAACAATCGCACTGCAACACCCGGGAAAACGGTGGCTGCAGTTCTCAGGCTCAGATGTGCGTGCAGGCCTGTGCCGACCAGTGTAAATAATTTAATTCAGTGAAGAATCCCTTAGTTGCCAATGAAAAAGTCTTTGTTTTATCTCGCGTTATTCTCTCTTTCTGCCAGCTGTGTCGCCGCCGATCTCTCTTCACAGCAGGTTACTTCTCTGGTTAAAGCCGCGATCGAACCGCTGATGGAGCAGCAGGAGATCCCCGGCATGTCGGTGGCGGTGCTTTACAAAGGCCGGGCGCAGTTTGTGAACTTCGGCGTGGCCGATCTCGAATCACGCCGCCGGGTCACGGAAAACACGCTGTTTGAGCTGGGTTCAGTGAGCAAAACCTTTACCGGTACCCTGGCCGGCGTCATGATCCGCAACGGCGAAATACGCCTTAACGATCCGGTGCAAAAGTACTGGCCGCAGCTGACCGGTGAGCAGTGGCGTCCGGTGCGGATGCTGCATCTGGCGACCTATACCGCGGGCGGCCTGCCTTTACAGTTGCCGGATGACGTCACCGATCAGGCTTCGCTGCTGCGTTTCTATCAGGAATGGCAGCCAGAGGCAGCGCCCGGCACGCTCCGGCAGTACTCTAACGCCAGCATCGGTCTGTTTGGTTCGCTGATGGTGAAAGGGGATTATGAGCAGGCGATGGCGCGAAATGTGTTTCAGCCACTGCGTCTGACGCGCACCTATATCACCGTGCCGCCCTCGATGATGCTGGACTACGCCTGGGGCTATAAAAATGGCCAGCCGGTACGGGTCTCACCCGGCATGCTGGATGCAGAAGCCTACGGCGTTAAATCCACCGCGCGTGACATGCTCACCTTTATGCAGGCAAATGTGGATCCTAACCGCCTCTCTTCGGGGAATGCCGTGCTGCGTAATGCCATTCGCACCGCGCAGGCGCGCTACTTCAAAGTCGGCACCTTGTTTCAGGGACTGGGCTGGGAGATCTACGACTGGCCGGTGACTGCCGACACGCTGATGGGCGACAGCGATAATGGTGTTGCGCTGCAACACCGCCCGGCGACGCTGCTCAATCCGGTCGGGCCGTCACAGAGTGCCAGCTGGGTGCATAAAACCGGTGCAACCAATGGATTTGGTGCCTATATCGCCTTTATTCCTGAGAGGAACAGCGGCGTCGTGATACTCGCCAACAAGAATTACCCTAATCCGCTGCGTATAAAGGCGGCGTGGCAGATTCTGCAGGCGTTACAGCAGGAGAAGCCTGAGTAACAGGCATCACGCTTGCTCAGCGACGGGGTAAAGCTGGCACCGCCTGTTCATTTGCGCTAAAATAAAAATCAAATGAACAGGAGGCTGCTATGTCTATCGCCATCTACACACCCGCTCAGCATCGTCGCGACAATTCGCTGCTGCATGCCCTGAATCTGCCGGAAACACTGCCTGATGCGCACCAGCGTATTGCGGTAGGGTTCAGCAGCGGCGTGCTGAAACGCACGGCGTCGTTGTCCACCTTTGACGAAGGCTGGCTGTGCCGTCTGGCGGGCATTGATCGCACCACCTACAACCGCAAAGTTAAAGATCCGCAGCAGACCTTTTCGCCCGATCAGAGCGGACGGATCTACATGCTGATCCGCGTCCTCTCTGCTGCCAGCAAACTGTTCCGCGACGACAGGCAGCGTCTGGTGCAGTGGCTGGAAACGCCCGCCAAAGCGCTGGGCGGTAAGAAACCGGCGGAGATGACCACCACGGTGGCGGGTGCAGAAGCGGTGATTAACCTGATTGGCCAGCTTGAGCATGGCGTGATTACCTGATGGCGGTACGTTTCTTTCGCCTGGTGAAGAGTGAGTATGCGATAACCGCCTTTGATGGTTTTGGTGCCCGCACTTACGGGGGGCGCTGGAATTCCGTGGGAACGGTCTGTGTCTATATGGGATCAAGCCGGGCGCTCTGTGTACTTGAGGCGCTGGTTCATCTCACCATTCAGGATCTGTCACACGACTACTCAATGCTGTCGATTAGCGTCCCTGAATCGCTGATTACCGAGCTCTCGCTGGCGGCACTACCCGATGACTGGCAGGCCGATCCTGCGCCATCGTCCACGCGGCAAATTGGTGACGACTGGCTTGCCAGCCCGGATAACGGCCTGGTGCTGAAGGTACCGAGCACGCTGACCGGCGAGTGGAATGCGCTGTTCAATCCCCGTCATCCGGCAGCGGCTGGCATCATCAGTAAGGTGGTGGTGGAGCCATTTTTCTTCGATCCGCGTTTCAGGCTGCAGTAGGGCACGGATTCGCCACTTTCCTAAGCGCAACATCTCACATCACGCTGGGGCCTGCGATTCCGATAGCGCCTGCGCCGCGCAGATCAGCGCCAGATGACTCAGCCCCTGTGGCATATTGCCGCGCCAGCTCTGGCTGCGGACGTCATACATCTCATTGAAGATATCGACGTTACCGTGGCCGTTCAGCGTAGCCAGGATCTCCTGCATCGCCTGTTCTGCCTCATCCGCCTCACCCATCTCTGCCCAGGCTTCCACCAGCCAGAAGGCGCAGGCGAGAAAGGTACTCTCTTCTTCTCTTACCCCGCTGTAGCGATAGAGCATGGCGCTGCCGTCACCCAGTTTTTGCCGGATAGCACGGTAGGTCGAGAGCATCCGCTGCGGATTGACCGCGTTGCCGTAGCTGTGAACCAGCGCCAGCGACGCGTCGAGGCGATCGTCACTGCCGGCGTAAAAGAGATAAGCCTGCTGTTGCTCTGACCAGCAGTGAGACTCAATCCAGTCGCGGATACGGTCACGTTCCCGCTGCCAGCGTCCCAGCCAGGTCGGTTCGATATGCTGGCTTTCTGCCAGCGCCACCGCCCGATCCAGCGCCATCCAGCAGGCCATTTTGGAGTGGGTGTAGTGTTGCAGCTCCGGCAGCTCCCAGATGCCGCAATCCTTCTGCCGCCAGTGATCGGCGCAGCAGTTCGCCAGCTCGCCCAGCATGCGCGAGGTGGTGATATCCAGCACGTGTCCCGCCTCGATAAAATGCTGGGCTGTCACCAGCATGTCGCCATACATACTGAGCTGCAGCTGGTCGCGGGCATTATTGCCGACCCGCACCGGCTGAGAGTTCTGATAGCCGCTCAGCGGCGGATAACGTTCAGCGGGGACCTCATCACCATTCAGGGCATAGCAGGCGCGCAGCCTGACGCCATGGCGCATGATGGTCTGCGACAGCCAGGAAAAGGCCGCCTTACAATCTTCCAGCGCCCCGAGATAGACGAAGGCTTTAATAATCAGGCAGGCGTCGCGCACCCAGGCGTAGCGGTAATCATAATTTTTTTCGCCGCCGATCCCCTCCGGCAGGGAGGTGGTAGCAGCAGCAGCCAGTGCGCCGGTCGGGGAGTACCAGAGAAACTTCAGCGACAGGGCTGAGCGCTTCACCAGCGTCGGGTAGCGGCCCTCATAACTCAGGCTCTCCACCCAGCTGGTCCAGCCGGTGTGGCTGGTTTCAATCCGCTGATCGATAGCCTCCAGCGGCGGCACCGCCAGTGGCTCTTTCTCGGTCACCAGCAGCGCGCAGAGCGAGCGGGAACCGGCATAGGTACGCAGCGTAGCGCAGACCTGCTCGTCATCCAGCTCTGTGATCTGAATATCTTCGCTGGTTCGCAACATCGCCATGATCTCCGCGATGTGAAACACCTTGCCTTTCTCATTATCGGCCACCCACGGTGAACGGGTTTCGGCGGCGGTGCCGAAGCGCAGGGTGATCGCTAATTCCACTTCACCGCTGACACCCTCTATGCGGCGAGCCAGTTCGCACCAGGGCAGACGGCCCGCCAGCGTGCTGTTAATCGATTCGGTCAGCAGCACGGTGCCGTCACGGGTTTCGAAGCGGGTCTCCAGCACGTTGCTGTTATCGCGGTAGCGGCGTGAGACCTGATAAGGCGCACGCGGGACAATCTGGAAGTAACCACCGAGTCCGGCATCAAGCAGGCGATCAAACAGGGGCTTTGCGTCGAGATTGGGCGCGCACCACCAGTCAATTGAACCGTCCGGCGCAATCAGCGCAACAGAACGGCCTTCACCAATGGCGGCATAATCACCCAGGCCCGCAAAGCCCTCTTTTCTGACCGGCGAATGAAAGATCGGGTTTTCCATAATCTGCTTCCTTATATCACGGTGGCGAGGTTTCTTAAGCGGGGCAAAAGCGGGACAAAAAAATGGCCGCGTTATGCGGCCACCTGAGTGAGATTACAGCGTACCGGTGCCGCCATCAGAACACCAGACCTGCCCGGAGGAGTAACTGCTCTCGGTTGAGGCCAGGGTAACGTAGAGTGGGGCGATCTCAACCGGCTGGCCCGGACGGCCCATCGGTGTATCGGCACCAAACTGCTTCACTTTCTCCATCGGCTGTCCGCCGCTGGACTGCAGCACGGTCCAATACGGCCCTGGTGCAACGGCATTAACCCGGATACCGTCGCCACCCAGCTGCTTCGCCAGGGATTTGGTAAAGGCGACGATGGCCGCTTTGGTCTGCGCATAGTCGAGCAGAATATCGCTGGGTTTAAACGCCTGTACGGACGAGGTATTAATAATGGACGCACCGCGTGGCAGATATTCCAGCGCCGCTTTGGTGATCCAGAACATCGCATAAACGTTGGTTTTAAACGTTGCGTCAAAATCTTCCGTACTCAGGGTCCGGATGGACTCATTAAATTGCTGACGACCGGCGTTATTAACCAGAATATCCAGGCCACCTAATTTATCGGCTGCCTCTTTGACCAGCTGCTGACAGAATTCTTCAGAACGAATGTCGCCCGGAATAGCAAAAACTTTACGGCCTTCCGCTTCGATTAATTTAATCACTTCATCGGCGTCGGGCTGTTCTTCCGGCAGGTAGTTAATCACCACATCTGCGCCTTCACGGGCATAAGCGATAGCCACCGCGCGGCCAATACCGGAGTCACCGCCGGTGATCAGCGCCTTGCGGCCGGTCAGTCGGCCCGTGCCGCGATAGCTGGTTTCACCGTGGTCGGGAACCGGGATCATTTTGCTGGCCAGGCCTGGCGCCTGTTGTGGCTGATCCTCAAAAGGAGGTTTAGGAAATTGATCCAGATCGAGCGTCTTGTTAGTTGGTGTAGCCATTGTATGCTCCTTGAACAGAGTTATCTGAGACATTAAGCCTGGCACAAATGTGATATTTGTCACATCTGACTGCTGATTCATTGAGCAGTTAAAACCAGAAGAACTTAATAATGCAGATAAAGCGTAGACAGAAAATCGGAACACTGTGCAGTAGCGTCCGATTATTTTTCAGTGCAGGGGCGGGATATTTAAAGCGAAGCGTAAGATCGGTTGTGGATTATTTCAGGGCGTAATTACATAGCGGAAGAAAATAAAAAAGGGCGGTTAACCGCCGCGTACCGAACCGCGCCAGACCACATCTACCGGATATATTCTCCGCTCCTGCTGCTGTTCATTTTTTGGCATCAGCGTCTCCGGTTGCGCTTCCGTCTCTATCAGCCAGGCAATGGCGTCGCGGGCGAACTGTTCCACTGGCTGCGCAAAGGTCGTGAGGTTGTAAGAGGCCCAGCCCGACTGCGCGATATTATCGTGTCCGATGATGCAGAGATCGTCCGGAATACGCAGCGCAAAGCGGTGACGCGCCTCATCCATAAAGCCGCAGGCGAGCAGGTCGGTGGCACAGTACACCGCATCAGGGCGAACTTTACGCGTCAGCAGACGCTGGGCCAGAATCTGGCCGCTTTCGTAAGAGGTGGTGCCGAACTGCTCCACCTGGACCGTGACGCCTACTTTCTGCGCGGCGGCCAGAAAATCCGCTTCGCGCTTCAGCAGACTCGGCGTTCCCGCCAGTGAATTCACAAAGGCGATGCGGCTGCATCCCGCCCGCACAAACGCGTTAACCGCCATTTCTGCGGCGGGGCGGGAGTCGAGGTTGATACTGAGCGTGCCGGGCAGGGACTCGTCGCGGTTAATCAGCACCAGATGCTGACCATGTTTGTAGCAGAGCCGGGTGATACCGCTGTCCGGCATGCCGGAGAGAATAATCGATGCGTCGGCGCGAAAATTAATCGCCTGCTGCAGCGCGGCGGAAACGCGCGCATCAGATCGGTCAGTGTTAATCAGCATCGCCACTTTTCCCGCTTCCTGCAGATACTGGGTCATCCAGCGCACCAGGCTGGCACGGTAGGGCGTGTCAACCTCGGAGGCAATTAAGCAGACGATGCCGCTGCGGTTGCGCACCAGGCCGCGCGCCAGATGATTGACGTGATAGCCCAGTTCCTCCGCCGCTTTCATCACCCGCTGACGGGTAGCATCTGACACGCTGGCCCCCGGTGTAAAGGTGCGGGAGACTGCTGAGCGGGAGACGCCCGCCCGGTCAGCCACATCCTGCGCACTCACCACCGCCTTTAGCTGCTGCATGTTCTCTCCTCGCCTGACATTGTCTGCACTGAGTTTGCCTGAAGTTGCAAGGCTGTGCAAAAAATACAGATGGGCGAAAGGTTTCAAATTTGTGACAGCGACTGACAATTGCTTAACAACTAAATTGACACTGCAGCAGGGCCGCCGTACTAATCTGCACATATGTTTGCACACATGTGCAAAAACTGGCGCGCCTGCGTCATCCAGCCCAGGAGAACACCATGCGTTATTCCTCTCTGCTCGCTGCTGTAATTGTCTGCCCTATAGTGCCGTTTGCTGCCTCGGCGGCGGGCAATCTTAATATGATCTGCTCAGCCGACGTGGTGGTGTGCGAACAGATGACCACGCTGTTCAGCCAGTCCCATCCCGATATCAAACTCAGCATGGTGCGGCTCTCTGCCGGTGAAGCCTATGCCCGTATCCGCAGCGAGGCACGCAATCCCCGTACCGATATCTGGTGGGCCGGTACCGGCGATCCGCATATGCAGGCCGCCGAAGAGGGGCTGACCCAGGCCTATAAATCGCCACTGCTCGATCAGCAACAGCCCTGGTCACAAAAAGTGGCGGAGATCTCCGGTTATCGCACCGTGGGCGTTTATGCCGGTGCGCTGGGCTGGGGCTATAACACCAGACTGCTGGCGGAGAAAAAGCAGAAAGTGCCTGCCTGCTGGGCGGATTTACTCGACCCTGGCTTTAAAGGCGAGATTCAGATCGCCAATCCCAACTCTTCCGGCACGGCCTATAACACCCTGGCGACGCTGGTGCAGATCATGGGCGAAGACAAAGCCTTTGACTACCTGAAGAAGCTCAACGCCAACATCTCGCAATATACCAAGTCCGGCTCTGCTCCGGTCAAAGCCGCCGCGCGCGGTGAAACCACTATCGGCATTGTCTTTATGCATGATGCCGTCGCGATGGAAGTAGATGGCTTCCCGATTAAGCCCGTCGCGCCCTGTGAAGGCACTGGCTATGAAATTGGTTCAATGTCGATCATCAAAGGGGCACGAAACCTGGCCAATGCCAAAGCCTGGTATGACTGGGCGCTCAGCGCTGAAGCACAGTCGCATATGAAAGAGGCGAAATCGTTCCAGCTGCCCTCTAACCGCAAGGCGGAGATCTCTGAATATGCACCGCGCTTCGAGAACATCAGGCTGATCGATTATGACTTTAAAACCTATGGCGACTCAGCAAAACGCAAAGCGCTGCTGGGCCGCTGGGATAAAGAGATTGGTGCCAGCGCACAATAACGGTGGTGCGCCCCGGTCACCTGAGCCGGGTCTGTGCCAGACCGCGGTGGCGTAAGCCTGATGTCCGCTTCCTGATCGAGGTGATTTATGAATGCGCACAATCGTCGCTTAACCGGCGCGCTGCTGGCAGGCGCCATCGCGCTGACGCTGCTGCCCTGGTATAGCCTGGAGCAGGGCTTCTTCTCGTGTGACTGGCTGTTCAGCTTATGGGGTGATGAGAACAATGCGCCTGCGCTGGGGCAGCTCGCGTTACACAGCTGGCTGGGCATCGCCGTGGCGCTGTGGCTGCTCTGTGCTGGCAGCGCCTTTCTGCCCCCGGGCCGCACCCGCAGCACGCTGCTGCTGCTGTTCAGCACCTGCGGCATTCTGTTTCTGGTGCTGGAAGGGCATGCCATCGGTTTCAATGGCTGGAACTGGTTATGGCTGGAGAACCTCGCCGGCCCGCTGGCGCAGGGACAACCCGCGATGGGTGCGGGTGCGCTGCTGCTGCTGACCATATTTTTGCTGATTTTTGCCTTTGCCCTGTCGGAGCGCGGCGTGCTGAGAGGCGATGCATTTGTGGTGGCATCGATTGTGCTGCTGGTGGCGCTGGTCACGACCTTTGTGCTCTATCCGGTGCTGAGCCTGTTTGTCGCCTCGGTGCAGGATATTGATGGCAGTTTTAAACCTGACGGACTGATTGCCAATATGCAGGATCCCGCCATCTGGAGCCTCGGCTGTTTTACCGGTGGCACCTGCGGCACAGCCTGGCGCACGCTGGGACTGGCGCTGATGACGGCCAGTGGCGCTACGTTGCTGGGACTGGCGTTTGCACTGGCGGCGACGCGCACCTCGCTGCCGTGTAAAAAAGCGCTGCGGATGCTGACCATTCTGCCGATTATCACGCCGCCTTTTGTCATTGGTCTGGCGCTGATCCTGCTGTTTGGCCGCTCTGGCGTAGTCACCGAATCGCTGGCGACACTGTTCGGCATCGAGCCGGGCCGCTGGCTCTATGGCATGACCGGCATCTGGATTGCCCAGGTACTCTCCTTTACCCCCATCGCCTTTCTGGTGCTGATTGGGGTGGTCGAGGGCGTCAGTCCGTCACTGGAAGAGGCGTCACAGACCCTGCGTGCCAGCCGCTGGCGCACTTTCTCCCGCATCTCGCTGCCGCTGATGGCGCCGGGGCTGGCCAACGCCTTCTTAATCAGCTTTATCGAAAGCATGGCCGATTTCGGTAACCCGATGGTGCTGGGCGGGAGTCACGGCGTGCTGTCGACGGAGATCTTCTTCTCCGTGGTTGGCGCACAGAACGACCCGAGTCGCGCGGCGGTGCTGGCGATGATCCTGCTGGGCTTCACCCTGGCCGCTTTTCTGGTGCAGCGCGTCTGGCTCTCCGGCAAAAGCTTCGCCACTGTCACCGGCAAAGGCGACGGCGGCCGTCATGTGATGCTGCCGCGTCCGGTGCGCTACAGCGTCTATGGCATGGTGATACCCTGGGGTCTGTTCACACTGGTGATCTACGGCATGATCATGATTGGCGGCTTTGTACAGTCCTGGGGACTGAATAACAACCTGACGCTGGATCACTATATCCGCGCCTTTAGCGTCAGCGTTAATCAGGGGCAACTGGTCTGGAGCGGCGTTGCCTGGAGCTCTTTCTGGACCACGCTGGAGATCGCCCTGATCGCCGCGCCCCTCACGGCCATTGTCGGACTGCTGACCGCCTGGCTGATTGTGCGACAGAAGTTTGCCGGTCGTCAGACCTTTGAATTCATGCTGATGCTGAGCTTTGCCATTCCCGGCACGGTGATTGGTGTGAGCTATGTGATGGCGTATAACCTGCCGCCGCTGGAGATCACCGGTACCGCGATGATCCTGATCGCCTGCTTTGTCTTCCGTAATATGCCGGTTGGCGTGCGTGGTGGTATTGCGGCGATGAGCCAGCTGGATAAAAGCCTGGATGAAGCTTCACTGACGCTGGGTGCAAACAGTTTCCGTACCCTGCGCAAAGTGGTGCTGCCGCTGCTGAAACCGGCCATCAGCGCCGCGCTGGTTTACGCCTTTGTGCGGGCCATTACCTCTATCAGCGCGGTGATTTTCCTGGTCAGCGCCCAGTACAACATGGCGACCTCGTACATTGTCGGGCTGGTGGAGAACGGTGAGTATGGCGTGGCGATTGCCTACTCCTCGGTATTGATCGTGGTGATGCTGCTGATCATTGGCCTCTTCCAGTTGCTGGTGGGCGAACGTCGCCTGCGTCGTGCAACCCAACCGGCGGTGATTATTGCCGCACCCTCTGCATCCACTCTGACTCAGGAGAGAGCCGTATGACGACCCTTAACGCCGGATCGGTGGTGTTTGAACATGTCGCAAAGCGTTTTGCCGGTTTTACTGCCGTGCCGGATCTGTCGCTCACCGTAGAGCCGGGTACGCTGGTGACGCTGCTCGGGCCGTCCGGCTGCGGCAAGACCACTACGCTGCGACTGCTGGCCGGGCTGGAGCATCCCACCGCAGGGCGGATTCTGATTGGCGGCAAAGATGTCACCCATCTGCCCGCCAACGAGCGCGACGTGGCGATGGTGTTTCAGTCCTACGCGCTGTTTCCCCATATGAACGCCATCGACAATATTCTCTACGGGCTGCTCTCCTCGGGCATGAACAAACGCGAGGCGCAGGACAGGGCGCGCGAGGGGCTGAAGCTGGTGGGTCTGGAGAGTCAGGGGCAGCGGTTGCCGTCGGAGCTTTCTGGCGGACAGCAGCAGCGTATTGCGGTCGCCCGCGCGCTGGTGCTGGAACCGCAGGTGCTGCTGCTTGATGAGCCGCTATCGAACCTTGATGAGCGTCTGCGCCGTCGGGTGCGCACCGACATCCGCGATCTGCAGCAGCGGCTCGGGTTTACGGCGGTTTATGTGACCCATGACCAGGAGGAGGCGCTGGCGGTCTCCGATAAGATTATTGTCATGAAAGAGGGGGATATTGCCCAGCAGGGTGCGCCGGAGACGCTTTACCATTCACCCAATTCGGTCTTTATCGCGGACTTTATGGGGGAGGCGAACATTCTGCCCTGTGAAGTGGAAGAGGCGGATGCGGATGACGCGCTGGTCCGCCTGGGTAATCAGCGCTTCCGGGTACGAGGTGCCGGTGCAAAAACCGGCAGTGCTCAGCTGGCGGTGCGACCGCAGTTTATTACGTTGTCCGGCGACGGTCAGGGGGCGCTGCAGGGGGAGGTCATTCACAGCACCTGGCTGGGTGACCATATCGAATATGAAGTTGCCACCGAACTGGGCGCGCTGTTCATTATCGATCCGCAGATGGAACAATGTCTGCCGCTTGCCGCCACAGTCGGCGTCAACTTCAAGCCGCAGGGCCTTGCCCTGATTGCCCGTTAATCTGACTAACTCAAGGAGTTCGCATGGAATCGCATGATGAAATAATGGCGCGTCTGGCTTTAGCGGAAGCCGTTGCCCGTGAAGGTGGCGCGACGGCGTTATCTTACTTCAACCGTCGCGAGACGCTGGTGGTGGAGACCAAGTACGATTTGCAGGATGTGGTGTCGATTGCTGACCGTGAAGTGGAGCAGCTTATCGCCAGCCGTATACGGGATGCGTTTCCCGATGATGGCTTTCTGGGTGAGGAGTCGGGACTGCAGGCGGGAGAGTCTGACTACACCTGGGTGGTTGATCCAATCGATGGCACCAGCCCGTTTCTCAATGGGATGCCGAGCTGGTGTGTTTCCGTCGCGGTATTGCGCGGCGATGTGCCGGTCATCGGGGTGATTTTCGCGCCGACCTATCAGGAGTGCTACGTGGCGGCACTGGGGCAGGGCGCGACGCTCAACGGTCATCGTCTGCAGGTCGATCCCACACGCACGCTGCAAAACCACGTTACCGGTTTTGGTGCCAACAGTTATGTCAGCCCGCAGCAGGTAGGCGAGATTGTGGCAGCACTATTGTCGGCAGGCGGTAACTTTATCCGTATTGGTTCCGGCGCACTAATGCTGGCCTGGGTTGCCGCCGGTCGGGTCGTGGGTTATTACGAACCCTATATGCACGCCTGGGATTGCCTGGCGGGTTACTGCCTGGTAAAAGAAGCGGGCGGCTGGTACCACCCGTTTAACACCGAAGGCGATCGCATCACTAAAGGCGCGCAGGTTCTGGCCGTGGCACCGGGTGCCGAAGCAGATCTGCGGCGCATTGCCGGTTTGTAATTATGTGACCCTGTCACGCTGATGGTACTGCGGTCAGCGTGATGCCTTTGGCCGTAGCGTTTTGGTCAGATAGTGACGCTGCATACCGGTTTGCGGAAAATCGGGCAGGGACATCTGCGGCTGATAACCCTGTTTCTGATAAAACGGCAGGGCCTGAAAACTAAAGGTATCCACCAGCGCATAGAGACATCCCATCTTTCCCGCCTCCTGCTCTGCGGCTTCCAGCAGTGCGCTGCCCAGACCACTGCCACGGAGCGTTTCGTCCACCCAGAGATAATCGATACAGAGCCAGTTTCCTTTGCGTGTGGCGATCACTCCCCCGCGCAACATTCCCTGTACGTCCCTGTGAGAAACCGACAGCGGTCCCCAGTTATCGCGGCTGATGAACTGCCGGTTGTAAGCCCCCAGTCCTGCCAGCAACTCTTCCCGATCGTCGTCGTTGACCTGATGGGTAAGGGTAAATGTGCTCATCCTCGTCCTCTTTTAATCGTGGTTCCGGCTTATCCCTCATAAAGGATAATTGTGTAATTATCCGCTATGGGGTATAAAGTGATTATTATCCTCTCCAGGGGGTAAAAGCTGTTTTATACCCTGCCGGGGATAATGCCCCTGCGCTATGCTTACAGCCTGTGATCCAGAAGGAGCCACCCCATGATATACAGCCCGCTACAGCTGGCAAACCGGCTAAAGCTCATTCGTCAGCGCAATGGCTGGACCCAGAGTGAACTGGCGAAGAAGGTCGGCCTGAAACAGGCCACCATCTCTCACTTTGAAAATGCCCCTGACAGTACCTCGCTGGCAACGCTGTTTAAGCTGTTACAGTCGCTGGAGCTGAGTCTGGAAGTTCAGGAGAAAGAGGAGGCCGGTGCGCCTCAGCTGCATGATGAGGATGAGTGGTAATGCAAAGGCTGATTGCGTGGATGAACGGCGAGCGGGTAGGCGTACTCACCCGCCAGCGAAACGGCGCTCATGAGTTTCAGTATGATACCGGCTGGCTGAGTAATCCGCTCTCCAGGCCGCTGTCACTTTCGATGCCGTTGCAGGTAAAGGCTCTCACCTCACACGCCGTGATTAACTTCTTCGATAACCTGCTGCCGGATAGCCCATTGATTCGCGACAGAATCGTGGCGCGTTACCAGATTAAATCCCGTCAGCCGTTTGATCTGTTGCAGGAAGTGGGACGTGACAGCGTCGGGGCGACTATGCTGCTGCCGCCCGATATGCCACTGCCCGCACTGCAGGCCCGCTATGAAGTGCTGGATGAAACCCGGCTCGAAAGCGTGCTGTCGGCCTATCAGTCAGATATCCCGCTGGGGATGCTGCGTGAAGAGACCGATTTCCGTATCTCGGTCGCAGGGGCGCAGGAGAAAACCGCACTGCTGCTGACCGATGAAGGCTGGAGCATTCCTGCCGGTGCCACGCCCACCTCGCACATCATTAAGCTGCCGATCGGAGAGATTAAACAGCCGGCCGCGACGCTGGATATGCGTGAAAGTGTGGAGAATGAGTATCTCTGTCTGGCGCTGGCCCGTGCACTCGGTATCGACGTGCCGCAGGCAACGATTATTCGTGCCGGACAGATGCGCGCCCTGGCGGTAGAACGTTTCGACCGCCGCTGGTCACGCGATAAAACCCGGTTGATTCGCCTGCCGCAGGAGGATTTCTGTCAGGCGCTGGGACTGCCATCTTCAACCAAATATGAGTCGGATGGCGGGCCGGGTATTGCGGAAATCATGCAGATACTGATGGGATCGAGCAACGCCATCGAAGATCGCTATCGCTTTATGATGTTCCAGGTGTTTCAGTGGCTGATTGGCGCAACCGACGGTCACGCCAAGAACTTCTCACTGTTTATTGAGCGCGGCGGCAGTTATCGACTGACTCCCTTTTATGATGTGATCTCCGCTTACCCGGTACTGGGCGGCACCGGTCTGAACAAGCGAGCGCTGAAACTGGCGATGGGTCTGCGTGCCACTAAGGGGAAGAAGACAGAGATCGACAAAATCTTCCCGCGCCATTTTATCGCCACGGCAAAAAGCGTCAGTTTTGATCGTGACAGTTTGCAGCAGATCTTCGACTTCTTTATTAAGGCCTTTCCCCAGGCAGTGGTCTCGGTGCGCGATGCTTTGCCGCCCGATTTCCCACAGCACATCGCCGACGCCATCTTCAGTCACTCACTGATTATGCTGGAGCGGCTGCGGTACAAAGAGTGATGGCGCTTATGAGCTGGCAATATCCTGAAAAACCTCTCCTCCTGTGTATGGCTAAAAGCCTGTCGGCTATGCTTATCTGACAGGCTTAACAGGAGAGTCATGGTATGAAGTGTCCGGGATGTGAAGGAGAGGCGTTTGTGTACGCCACGCGCGACGTCAGTCTTAATACGGGTAATCCGGAGGACGTTGTGCCAGATGTAAAGGGCGATCACTGCATCCGCTGTGGAGCGGTGATTATGAATGCCGGAACGTCGGAGTTATATCCCGAAAAGGCTGAAGCGCTGGAGAATGCAGGCGTGCCCATCAAATAACATAGAGAGCCCGTTTAGCGCGGGCTTCTTTGTCTCTGTTACAGGTGAATGTCCCTCTTTTGATAACACGCAACGAGTAAGTTGTGTGATTGTGGCACCCTACAGGTTAAACCTCAGGTTTACCCTGGGAACGGAAATCACAAACCCCGTCAATCAATCTGGCCACTGGAGTGCGTTATGGATGCCAATCGCTATGCCCTGGAAACAATCCCGTCACCGCCGGCATTTCCCGGTGCTGCCAGCCCTGTGATGTCTGATGAAACACTGCATCGCCGTCTGGCCGCCATTATTGAGCGGATGCAGCAGCAGCAGATTGCGCAACTGATTATCTATGCCGACAAAGAGCACGGCAGCAATTTTGAATATCTGGCGGGATTCATTCCGCGCTTCGAGGAGGCGCTGCTGGTGGTGACTCAGCAGGGCGAGCTCACCTATATCATGAGTAATGAGAACCTCAAGCTGGTGCCGTTTGCCCGCAATCCGGGACGCTGTCTGCATGCGGCGGTCTTTTCTCTGCCCAACCAGCCTATGCGCGGGGAGCAGCCCCTGGATCAGCTGTTAACAGAGGCAGGGATAGTGGCGGGAGAACGCACCGGGCTGGTGGGCTGGAAGTTATTTACCGGCAGGCAGCAAGGGATGTTTGATCTGCCGCAGTTCATCTATGCCGCGGCGGCGCAGGCAGCGGGCGGCGATGCACAACTGGTAAACGCCACCGGATTGTTTATCTCGCCTGACAACGGTGCACGCTGCGTTAACGGCGCCGATGAAGTGGCGTTTTATGAGGCGGGGGCCAATCTTGCTTCAACCGCGATGCTGGCTGCGCTGGATAGCGTAGCGCCGGGCGTCACAGAGAAGGCGTTAGGCGCACGTCTGAACGCAGAAGGGCAGCCAAACACGGTGGTGACGATTGCCGCGACCGGCGATCGTTTCGCCCAGGCCCGGCTCTATCCGTCTGATAAACGGATTGCGACAGGCGACAAGCTTTCTCTTACCACCGGCTACAAAGGCGGGCTGACCAGCCGCTCGGCTTACGTGGTCAGTGAAGTCTCTGAGTTACAGTGTAACGTCTCCGACTGGCTGATCCGGCTGGCGATCCCCTATTATCATGCGGTGGTCAGCTGGCTGGAGCAGCTGCGGATCGGGATCACCGGCGGCGAACTCTATTCGCTTATCGAAACGGTGCTGCCGAAAGCGCAGTATGGCTGGCATCTTAATCCGGGGCATCTGGTGGCTGACGAAGAGTGGCTAAGCTCGCCCATCTATCCCGATTCAGCCGTGACACTGAAAAGCGGTATGCTGCTGCAGATTGATATTATCCCGTCGGTGCCGGGTTATGGCGGCTGCAGTATAGAGGATACGGTCGGACTGGCGGACGCGGCATTGCGTGATGAGCTGGCGCGTCGTTTTCCCGATCTCTGGCAACGAATGACTCAGCGCAAAGCGTATCTGACAGACGTGCTGAAGATTGAGCTTGCCGAAGAGGTGATTTTGCTCTCGAACACGGTAGGCTATCTGCGCCCTTTTTTACTGGATAAGCGCCGTGCACTGGTGCGCCAGCAGGGGCTTAACCGGCCTGATGCGGCCGGTAATAATTTGTAAAATTTAACTGAGAGTAAAACGCAGGCGCATCTGTCAGGATACGCGCCTCAGAAAGTTCCTGGTTGCTCTCATTCGATGAAATGGTTTACCAAAAACGCGGTTTTGTTTGCCTGCAAAACCTCCTTTGCCGCGTTTATCGCACTCTCTGTGGCGCTCGTTCTTAACTTCGAAAAACCCGCCTGGGCGCTCACCACGGTGTTTGTCACCTCGCAACTCTATGCAGCATCGACCGTCTCGAAATCGCTGTTTCGCCTGCTGGGCACGCTGTTGGGCGGCATCTTTATTCTGCTGATCTACCCCGAAACGGTGCAGTCGCCAGTGTTGTTCAGCCTGTGCGTATCGCTGTGGGTAACGGTTTGCCTCTGGCTCTCTCTGCATGACCGCACGCCGAAGAGCTATATCTTTATGCTGGCTGGCTACAGCGCAGCGATTATGGGATTTCCAGACGTTGAGTCACCGTTGGCAATCATCAACACCGTAGTTTCACGTATTGAGGAGATTACGCTGGGCATCCTTTGCAGCACGCTGGTTCACCGGCTGATGTTTCCGGTTTCGATGCATCATCTGCTGGGGCAGAGCGTTAATCTCTGGTTTCAGAACGCGCGCAAACTCTGTGATGAACTGATCAGCGGAATGGCAAAGAACAAATCGCTGGAGCGCGAAGATATCCTGATTCAGATGGCGGGTTATCCGTTGAATGTTGAAACGCTGCTGACCCACTGCGTCTATGAGGGCGAAGCGGCGCGTAATGTCATCCGTCTGGTCAGCGTACAGTATCAGCATCTGACTTATCTGCTGCCGACACTGACGGCGATTGAATCACGGCTGGGTGTGCTGGCCGAACTGAATATTCGTTTTCCGCCGTGCGTCACCGACGTGTTTCAGCAGTTCCTGTTGTGGCTGCATCACGATCGGATTAACGATATTGCCGGACTGCGTGAAGCGATTGCTGCCAGTCAGGCAACCCTGGAGCACGAATGGCGGGCCGGGCTGCTGGCAACCGAAGAGAGCCTGCTGCTGATTGGTCTGCTGGAGCGGCTGGCTAACTTTGTGCGCATTGCCGATGCTTATGAGAATGTCAGTGCGCGCGCAGGGGATCTCTACAGCCACGGGGATGGGGCGGCGATCCGCAATATCCGGGAACACCGGCATATCGACAAGGGACTGTTACGGCTGTCCGCGCTGACGGCATTTCTGGCGACCTTCCTCTCCAGCCTGTTCTGGATTGGCAGCGGCTGGGCCGATGGGGCGAATGCACCTCTAATGGCGGCGATTATCAGTTCATTTTTTGCAGGTGTCGATTCCCCGGTAACGCCGATGAAGCTGTTCGTGAAAGGGGTGATGATTGCGCTGGTGGTCAGCCTGTTCTACATCGCTTTTCTGATCCCGCAGGCCAATACCTTACAGGCGCTGATGATCATACTGCTGCCCGGTCTGATGCTGCTGAGCCTGGTCATTGCCAATCCGGCGACCAATCTGGTAGGGCTGAGTGTCGCCATTCAGATCCCCGGTTTTATCGGCTTAAGCCATCACTATGTCCCGAATCTGATCGTCACGCTGAATGCGGCCATCTCCTCGATGGTGGGGATTATGTTTGCGGTAGTGCTGACGGCGTTGATCCGCAACAAACGGCCGTCATGGATAGCCAGAAGAGCGGTGCAACGGGGACTGCGCGACCTGTTAGGGTTTATTAAAATGGTGGAGCGCAATTCCGCCACGCTATTGTCACGGCAGCAATTTATTGCTCGGATGCTCGACCGGGTGAATATCATTCTGCCGCGTAAAAGGCTCGATCCGGTGCCGGATATCGTGGTGGGGGGCTATCTGATTACTGAAACCTGGCTGGGCGCCAACTGTTATGACTTCTACGCACGTTATCATGAGGTGCTGGAGAGTCATCAGATTGATAGTGGTCAGATGTTTCACGAGCTGGCGCTATACCTGAAGCGCAAGATGAAGTCGCTGCAGTTAGCGCCACATCAGGATCTGCTGGAGGAGCTGGATCTGTTGCTGCTAAGACTGGAGCCGATCGCCCGAGAGGAGAGTGTGGCTGTTGCGCCCTTAATCCATCTGTTTAATATTCGGGTATCACTGTTTCCACATCAGCGCTGGCCAGATTAACCCGGTATAACAGGGCTGGCTGGTGGGGCTAAGAGAGCGCTTGCCGGGACCAGAGCGGACAATCTTATTTTAGTTACATCATACATTAGATCTTAATTAAATTGAGAATCAGGCAGCGTGCCCATATATATTGTCTGACAGGAAAATAAGGTCAGCAGACAATAAGAGCAGAGCGCGCGCATCCCAATGCAGGAAACGTTCAGCGGTAATAGCTCAGCGGCTTTCCTGCGGCTGAAGCTGATAAATCCACGCACTGTATTGCCGATTATCCTCGGCAGAAACGCGAACCTCGACGCGATCGTAGCCATCTTCAAACGCATCCAGCATCGGCCAGTGGGCGTCCAGCTGGTCGGAGAGAAACAGATAACCCGGCACGTCGGGCCCATGCTCATCCAGAACGATGCCCGGAAAATCAGCCGCTGCGCCCCAGCCGCGCTGATAGAAGGTACCGTTCACAGAACCGGCCAGCCATTCTCCGCCAATATTTTCCAGGATATGGGCATTCTCGCGTCCCGGACAGAGCGTGCCATAGACAAATAAGCGTTTCATTTTTTCTCGTCGTTGAAACAGTGGAAGCCAGCAACTTTAACGTGCATGAAATCTGATGTCATGTGGCTACGGGGATTTTCACGAATGGCTGAAGATATGGGCAGGAAGCGCAGGTTGAAATGACGCACTGTGGCAAATTCTGCGACCCAAGGGCCACGCGGCAGTCTCAGAATTCACGTAGCGTTGCCATTCAGGTCAGGCAGTCAGGCGAGTCTGGCTCAGTGAAGCATGTCATTCTGGATGAGATGGTCAGAGCGGCATTTTCGTTATCAAACCTGATGGCGGGACGGTGAGCATCAGGATGACAAACATCCGTCATCAGCATAACCGCTGGCGTGAATGAATCAGGCATCAGCATAGAAGTGTGCGTGAATGTTAAAACACAGAGGCGATTCCAATCGGTGCAGCGCAGAAACGGTGATGGTAAACAAAATAACGCGCTCAGCGTGAAAAGGTTAATGGCAACAACGAACACCCAAAAATGACGAAGCGTGATTTGCTTTGAAAGGACGGCGGATGGCAATGATGCCCGGGCATCAAAATGAAGCACGAACCAAAGAGCGCATAATGTATATTATGTTAAATAAGATATTAACAGCGCACTTATCGCTTCGATACTGCTCCGTTCTTTCCTGGTGTTCCGGCAATCGCACTGCCCTGCGTCTTCGAACTGATTCCTTCAAACTTACTGTATGGTAAGAACCCCGGACGAAGATTCGGTCCGGGGTTGGTTTCATGTGACCGGTCAGTTATTTGAGATGCGAACGCAACTCTTCACCCGCCTGATTAATAGCTGTTCTGACCGTGGGTTCCTGACTTAACGCGTTCAGCAAACCGTAATCATGAATCATGCCATTGTAGCGCGTTACGGTAACCGGCACGCCTGCTGCATCCAGCTTACGACCGAACGCTTCACCTTCATCACGTAACACATCCAGCTCTGCAGTCTGAATCAATGTTGGCGGCAGCCCCTTCAGCTGTTCAGTGGTGGCACGCAACGGTGATGCCAGGATGTTATTACGATCTTTGTCCGAAACGGTATAGTTATCCCAGAACCACTTCATCATGTTCTTCGTCAGGAAATGTCCGTCAGCAAATTGATCATACGACGCGGTGTCGAAACGCGCATCGGTAACCGGCCACAGCATCACATCATAACGGATGGCCGGCGTTTTAAACTGCTTCGCCTGCAAGGCAACCGCCGCCACCATGTTACCGCCAACGCTATTACCAACCAGCGCCAGACGTTTTCCGTCAACGCCAATTTCAGCGCCATGTTCGGCGACCCATTTAGTGGCTTCATAAGCCTGAGTAATTGCCACCGGGAAATGGGCTTCTGGCGATGGTCGATAATTGACAAATACCGCAGCGGCGCCGGATGCATTCACCATGTCACGTACCAGTCGCTCATGGGTCGGAAAATCACCCAGCACCCAGCCACCGCCGTGGAAGAACATAAACACCGGCAAGGTGCTGCTGGCATGCTCGGGCTTAACAATGGTCAGCGTCAGAGGCTTGCCCTGTACGGTAATGATCTTCTGTGAAATCTGTGCCGGCGGCAGTTCTGCGCCCTTCTGCGCCCCCGTCAACACCGCTCGGGCATCTTTGACGGAGAGTTGCTCAATCGGTTTACCACTCCCGCTGTTGAGCGCCTTCAGGAAAGCGGCCACGCCTGCGGTCGGTTGCGGACTGTTTTCAGTGGGTGCAGCAAACGCGGTACTCATCTGGCTGGCTAACAATAATGCACTGGCGATCAGTTTCATTTTCATCACAGGGTTCCAATTAACTTGCTATTAAGTAGTGTGCTATCTGGTTGGCAGGACAATGACACGGCGAACCTGGATTGTAAACTACTAAATAGCACACTATTTATCTCAAGCTTTTACCCTCTCTGACTATTTTCGTCATTAACAGACTACTTTGCTGCTATCTGTATCGATTTTCAGCAATTAAGCACTGCGCCTGAGCACCTGAAAAAAGTTAAAAGCATAGAGTTTTTTTCTGGTTAAGTTCAGCATGGACGCCAACGGTGCTCGCTACCCTATCCCGCTGCCGCTGCCGCTGCCGCTGCTGAGTCCGTTCGGTTATACACCCTGTCTCGGTCAGACCTTTGTACGTATCCGGCTCGCTGACCAGACGTGCCGGATTCACATTCTCACGTCATTCGCGACGGAAAGCAGCCCGCCCACGAGTCGATACATGTCCGGTAGTTGATAACTGACGAGACGATTCTTTGGATAGATCAGAGGATTGCTATCGCTACGTTGCCCGCCAGGGGCCAGGCTTTGTTTTATTGCTGAATTCAGAGAGGATTTCATCTGGTGCCTCTGTTCCCTGATTAGCTATGACTGCACAGGTGCTGGACTATGATTAAGCAGAAACTTTGTATGATGTAACTAAAGACATTTTCCTTCTTTCTCAGAAATTTCACATTTCCTGCGGCTAAATATCTCTTTGCCCTCAGGCGCATTACTCTCTCTGCACTGTCACCCGACTTCAGACAATCAATAAAGGAAACATTGATGAAAACTTCATATGCCTTGATCGCAACATTACTGATGACCTCTGGCGCATCCGCTATCGCTGCTCAGCCTGCTACCGCTAAAAACCCACTGAGCGTGCACGTTCTTAACCTGCAAACTGGCCAGCCAACGGCAGGCATCGAAGTTGAACTGGATCAGAAGCAGCAGGATAACTGGGTGAAACTGGCATCAGGCGTCACCGATAACAATGGTCGCATCAGCGCCCTGTTCCCGCAGGACAAAACAGCCAGTGCGGGTAGCTACCGCGTGGTGTTTAAAACCGGTGACTTCTATAAAAAGAACAACCAGAAAACCTTCTTCCCGGAGATCCCGGTTGAGTTCAACATGGAAGCCAGCGGTGAGCACTACCATATCCCGTTGCTGCTGAGCCCGTTTGGTTACTCTACCTATCGCGGCAACTGATCCCGATCCGGCACTCAGGTGCCGGATTTCCCCTCTCCCGCTACCCGCGCCGGAAAGCACTCCACCAGCCAGTCGATAAATACCCGTAGCCGTTGCGTTACGTGCCGGTTTTGCGGATAAACCAGATGAAACGGATAACCCGCCGGACGCCAGTCGTGCAGGATCTCAACCATTTCTCCCTGCCGCAGAATCGACGACAGCGAATAATTAAATGTCTGAATGATCCCAAGCCCTGCCAGTCCCGCGGCCAGATGCGCGTTGCTTTCATTGACGCCTATGCGATGCGCACTGGTGATCTCAATTTTCTCTCCCTGACGTTCGAACCGAAGCGGAAATGGCTTGCCGGTTTGCGGCGAGAGATAACTCACCAGCCGGTGTCCGTTGCGCAGTTCATCAGGATAGGCGGGCACACCGAACGCTTTAAGGTAGGCGGGTGTCGCGCAGGTAATGAGCGTAGCGTGCCCTATCAGGCGGGCAATCAGTGAGGAATCGACCAGCGGACCGCCGCGGAT
This sequence comes from Pantoea sp. JV6, assembly GCF_025910055.1. NCBI lineage: Bacteria > Pseudomonadati > Pseudomonadota > Gammaproteobacteria > Enterobacterales > Erwiniaceae > Pantoea > Pantoea sp. JV6. The sequence goes on from NZ_JAPCIM010000004.1 coordinate 292,858, forward strand.
CACACAATCAACGTTGTCGCTAATAAGATTGACCGGGCGATCGGATACGCCCAGATCCAGCGTAATATCAGGATAGCGGGCAAAGAAATCGGGCAGCAGCGGAATCAGAACGTCCCTGGCGGTAGATCCGCCGACATCGATGCGTAACTGCCCACGCGGCTTACTGCGCAGTGAATTGAAACAGGCATCAATATCCTCGAGATCGTGCAGGATGCGCAGCGCTTTCTCATAGTATTCACGCCCTTCTGCGGTGACGGTCACGCGTCGGGTGGTGCGCTGCAGTAGCCTGACGGAAAGATGCGCCTCCAGCTCCTGAACCAGCTTACTCAGCGTCGCCTTCGGCATATTCAGCGAGTCCGCCGCCCGGGTAAAACTGCCGCTTTCCACCACCCGTGAAAAGGCTTTTATCGCCAGCAGCTGATCCACTCTATCCCCCTATTATCCACCCGTGTGGATAGTCATTTTCATTTTAGCGGATTTATCCGCCAATCCTCCTCTCTTACAGTAGCAATCAGTCCGGCAGCCCCGCTGACCGGGAATAACCAATCTGTCTATGAGACTATCCGGAGAAGAACTTATGAACGCATCACTCGCAGGAAAAATTGCACTGGTTACGGGCGGAACAAGCGGAATTGGCCTGGCTACCGCCCGGGAGCTGGCGGCACAGGGCGCACAGGTTTTTATAACCGGCCGTCGTCAGGCGGAGCTGGATGCCGCCGTCGCTGAAATCGGCGGAACCGTCAGCGGCATCCGCGCAGACGCCTCACAGCTGCACGATCTCGATGAGGTTTACTCGCGAATTGCAGCGCAGGCGGGACGCCTCGATATTCTCTTTGCCAACGCCGGGGGCGGCGACATGCTGCCGCTGGGGGCGATTACTGAAGAGCATTTTGACCGTATCTTTGGCACTAACGTACGCGGCGTGCTGTTTACCGTCCAGAAAGCCCTGCCTCTGCTGGTTGATGGCGCATCGGTAATTCTGACCGGATCGACTGCCGGAGCGCAGGGTACTGCGGCTTTTAGCGTCTACAGCGCCAGTAAAGCGGCAGTGCGCAATTTTGCCCGTTCGTGGGCGCTGGATCTGAAAGATCGCGGAATCCGGGTCAATGTCGTGAGCCCCGGCCCTGTCCGTACGCCTGGGCTGGGTGATCTGGTCAGTGAAGATCAGCGTCAGGGCTTGTTTGATGCGCTGGCAGCACAAATACCGCTTGGCCGCCTGGGTGAACCGCAGGAGGTTGCCCGCACCGTTGCGTTTCTCGCCTCGGATGCCGCCAGCTTTATCAATGCGGCAGAACTGTTTGTTGATGGCGGAATGGCACAGGTCTGAGACTCACCCTGTAGCTGAAAATCAGACCCTGGTGATTGTCCTTACCCGTTACGTAAAATCCCGGTTCGCCGGGCGTGAGCAGCAAAGCGCGCCAGGCTGAACCGTTAACGTATCAATGCCTGCCTGAGACATCAGGCTGCGTTGATCTGTAACCTGAATACGGCACGCCGTCATAAAATGTCACGTTGAAGAAACACCCGCCTGGCAAATCCCCCGCTATAGTTATTGCCTGTCACGTCAGTCATAAAAACCATGGAGATAACATGAGCCAACTTTTTTCCACTGTCTCGCTGGGCGAACTTACGCTGGATAACCGCATTGTGATTGCGCCGATGTGCCAGTACTCCGCTGAGGCGGGCAATGCGACCGCCTGGCACCGTATCCATCTTGGCCAGCTGGCCTTTTCCGGTGCAGGTCTGATGATTATTGAAGCCACCGCCGTAGAGGATATTGGTCGCATCTCCCCAGGCGATCTCGGTTTGTGGAATGATGATAATGAAGCTGCGCTGAAAACGGTTCTGGAAGATGTCCGCCGCTACTCCTCTATTCCGGTTGGTATTCAGCTGGGCCATGCGGGACGCAAAGCGTCGTGTGCCGTACCCTGGGAAGGCGGTAAGCAGATTGCGCCTGAAGCCGGCGGCTGGCAAACCGTGGCTCCGTCCGCACTGAGCTACAGCGCGGATGAAGTGAAACCGGTTGCCATGAACACTGACGATCTGGCGCGGGTAAAACAGGCCTTTGTCGACAGCGCCCTGCGTGCGGTGCGTCTGGGAATTCAGCTCATCGAAGTGCATGCCGCACACGGCTACCTGCTGCATCAGTTCCTGTCGCCGCTGTCGAATCAGCGCAGTGATGAATATGGCGGCTCGCTGGAAAACCGTATGCGCTTCCCACTGGAGGTCTTCAAAGCCGTTCGCGATGCCGTACCCGCTTCCGTGCCGGTAGGCGTGCGCATTTCTGCCACTGACTGGGTTGAAGGCGGCTGGGAGATCAATCAGTCAATCGCCTTCTCGCGTGAGCTGGAAGCGCTGAACAGTGCTTATATTCATGTCTCAAGTGGCGGTTTGTCGGAAGACCAGAAAATCAGCGTCGGACCCAACTATCAGGTGCCGTTCGCCCGCGATATTCGTGAGCAGGTGTCGATTCCGGTGATTGCGGTCGGATTAATTACTGAGCCGCAGCAGGCAGAAGATCTGCTGCAACAGGGTGAAGCTGACCTTGTGGCGCTGGCGCGCGGTATTCTTTACGATCCGCGCTGGCCGTGGCACGCAGCCGCTGCGCTGGATGGTAAAGTCCAGGTTCCGCCACAGTATCTGCGTTCTGAACCGCACGATGTAAAAGGCATCCTGACGCAGGATCAGTAAGCTTTAACGGGCAGACCGCATTAACGGCGGTCTGCCCGTTCTCTTATAAAATGCCTTTCAGCCGCAGATGCTGCAGCAGCATAATGGTCTTGGCATCCACAATCTCACCCTGGTCAATCGCCTGTAACGCCTGGTCAAAACCGAGCTCAAGCACCTCAATATCCTCACCCTCTTCCGCTATTCCGCCGCCTTCACCGCTACGCTGCTGATCGCCATACTCGGCAATAAAAAAGTAGAGTTTTTCAGTAACCGAACCGGGGCTCATAAAGGCTTCAAATACCTTCTGCACATGGCTGACGCGAAAACCGGTTTCCTCTTCGGCTTCGGCAACAATACGCGCTTCCGGCGAGGCGTTATCCAGCAGACCGGCGGCCGCTTCAATCAGAAAGCCATCATGTCCGTTCAGGAAAATCGGAAAGCGAAACTGACGGGTCAGTACCACCGTACGTTTGTCACGGTTGTAGAGCAGGATCACTGCGCCGTTACCGCGGTCATAGGCTTCACGGCTCTGCTCCTGCCAGCGGCCGTCACGGCGCAGCAGCGAGAACGTATATTTCTTCAGGGTATACCAGTTGTCTGACAGCAACTGCTCATTGATGATGCGCACGCGGGGATGGTTCTGCTGCATGATGCTCTCCAGGATAGGTAGACAGCCATCACGCTATCATGCACAATCGTGCAACTTCAAGAAAAAACATGCAAAGGCCAGTTATGCTATCCAGCCAGCGAAAACAGACGATTCTTGCCCTGCTCGCCCAGGAAAAACAGGTGCAGTCGCGGGACCTCAGCCAGCGATTTGGCCTCTCCGAAGACTCTATCCGCCGCGACCTGCGTGAACTGGCGGCAGAAGGATTATTGCAGCGGGTACATGGCGGCGCGCTGCCGGTTTCCGCTGCGCTGGCCACCTTTGAAACACGCAAAAGCGTGCAGACTGCTTCCAAACAGGTTATCGCGCAAAAAGCCGTTTCGCTGATTCAGCCGGGGCAGATCGTACTGATTGATGGCGGGACCACCAGCGCGGAACTGGTGCGACTGTTACCCGCCACGCTGAGCTTTACCGCGGTCACGCACAGTCCCAGCGTGGCGCTGGCGTTAGCCGATCATCCACTCGTGGAGATCATACTGATTGGCGGGCAGCTCTATAAACATTCAGTGGTGACGGTGGGCGCAGCGATGCTGGAGTCGATCAACCGCATCAATGCCGATCTCTTTTTTATGGGCGTCACCGGCGTGCATCCGGCGGCGGGCCTGACCACCGGTAATTTCGAAGAGGCGACGGTCAAGCGTGCGCTGGCAGGACGCGCAGCGGAAACCGTGGTGCTGGCGTCAGCGGAAAAGCTGAACTCCGCCTCGGCATTTGCCATAGGCGACCTGTCGCTGGCCAGCACGCTGGTCGTGGAAACGCAGCCGGACGAGGCGCTGCGACAGGCGCTGAGCCAGCAGGGTGTGACGGTCATCTGAGTTCGTAGCAGGCCTGCAGCGCAAGATACGGGCCGGTCAATGGTCGCTGTGTGTCAGGAAACTGCTGTGCTACTGGCGTCATTGAGCTTTGCGCGAGGGCCACCGCAACGGCTCCCTGCTGATAAGCCTGCTCTGCTGCTGCTGCAATCATTGCAAAATAGCGTGTTGTCTCCCCCGCTTTAAACGCCGTCCACGCTCCCTCCACCAGCGCGACCTCCACCTGGCTGCCGGGCTGACAGAAAAGTGCCCGCGTCGCCGCCAGCGTTGATTCTGCCGCACAGAGCGCGACTGTGCGCCCTGCCTGACGCTGCAGCGCCTCCGCTAGCATTTCGTCGGTGCGTATAACCCGATCCTGCGCGCTGAAATCACCGGCAACTGGGCCCAGCGTCGAGCAGGTGATCAGTACCGCATCGAACTGCGGCAGCAGCGTTTCAATCATTTGGGCAATACGGCGACGTAACGCAGTCGTCATCCCGCCGCTGCGTTCCGCTTCTGCCAGCAGCGCAGGCATCACCAGATGATTCAGCGGCGGATTGTCACGCGCCAGTGCGCTGGCGGCATCATCAAATATCGCGATATTACTGGCCGCGGTGTGAAAACAAAGAATGTTCAGGGTGAGCTCCGGTACAGGTCAGTTTGCGGATTGACAGGCTGCATGCTGGATAACAACACGATAACCATCCCTGTCGATAAATGTCACGCCCCGTTGGTCCCAATAGGGATTAAATGAATTCAACCGCATAAATCCTGCCTCATCCATACAGGCACATCGGGCCAGCCAGTCAGGCCGTTGCGGAATGTAGAGCACCAGCAGGTCCTCATCTGTTGGCGATGGCCGGACGGGATGCGTGTGACAGAGCGTGAATTCGAGATGCCAGGCCAGCCCTTCAGCGCCCAGCATCACGCCACTGAACCCCTGATGATCAGTAAACTCACCGATTTCTTGCAACCCCAGCCCGTCACAATAGTTCTGACTGCTTTGCGTCAGGTCTGTCACCGGTCGGGCAATACGCAGATGCTGGATAATCATGGTTCTCTCCCTGTAGAGTTCACTGATATTTATCACAATCTTCAGAGCTTCCCGTGACGCCGGATGCGTGTCATGCCGCACTGCTGATGACTCGCCTGCCCGTTTTTTGCAAGCGGATGTGAACAGCCATCAGCCTGAATCCGTGACGCGAAGGGTCCTGCATCCGCTGTGTCCCCGTGGTTAGCACCCTATGCCCTGTTATCGGTAAATCAGTTTACCGCTCACAGCGCTAAACGCATTCCCGCCGCTGTCATCTACACTTTCCCGGTATTCATATGGTGATGCCCTGAGCATTGCCCGGCTATAAAAGGATGACAATATGACTGAACAAGCAACCCAGAACCATGCCTGGTTACTGGCTTCACGCCCACACGGTGAGCCGACCAAAGAGAATTTCCGCCATGTGGCGCAGCCCGTCCCGGAAATCAAAGAGGGTGAAGTACTGCTGAAAACCATCTATCTCTCGCTTGACCCCTACATGCGTGGGCGGATGGACGAGGGTAAATCCTACGCCGCGCCGGCAGAGCTGGATCAGCCGATGGTGGGCGGCACCGTCTGTCAGGTCGCCGAATCGAAAAACAGTGACTTCAAGACCGGTGACTGGGTGCTGGCGCAGAGCGGCTGGCAGGAATATGCCGTCTCCGATGGCAAAGAGATTGCGAAGCTGGGCAACGATCTGCCTCATCCCTCATGGGCGCTGGGTATTCTCGGTATGCCAGGCTTTACCGCCTATATGGGTCTGATGGATATTGGTCAGCCAAAAGCGGGTGAAACCCTGGTCGTTGCCGCCGCAACCGGTCCGGTGGGCGCAACGGTCGGTCAGTTGGGTAAACAGAAAGGCTGCCGTGTCGTTGGTGTGGCGGGCGGTGAAGAGAAATGCCGTTACGCGGTCGATACGCTGGGCTTTGATGCCTGCCTCGATCACCACAGCGCCGACTTTGAAGAGCAGCTGAAAAACGCCTGCCCGGATGGCATCGATATCTACTTCGAAAACGTCGGCGGCAAAGTGTTTGATGCCGTATTCCCGCTGCTGAACACCGCTGCGCGCGTGCCGGTCTGTGGTCTGGTCTCGGCTTACAGCCAGCGTGAGCTGCCGCAAGGCCCGGACAGAACCTCTCTGATCATGGCGGGCATTCTGAAACGCCGTATCCGTATGCAGGGCTTTATCATCTTCCAGGATTATGGTGACCGTTACCCTGAGTTCCTGGAGGCGATGCGTCCGCTGGTGGAGAACAAAAAAATCCACTATCGCGAGCACATGATTGAAGGATTAGAGAACGCGCCACAGGCGTTTATCGATATGCTGAATGGCAAAAACTTTGGTAAAACCGTGGTGAACGTCGGCGCCTGATGACGTTAGCGTGCCGCGTCACTGACGTGGCACGCCATTAATCAGTGCGGCTGCCGGGAAACGTGTTCGGCAGCTGCACGATTTGCCGCACTCACCGCTTCTGCCAGCGTTACCCCGCTACTCAGGCGCTGACACAACACGCCGACAAAACAATCCCCGGCACCGTGGGTGCTCACCAGTGTCACCTTCTGAGCCGCCAGTGTATGCGTCTCTCCCGCCTCGCTGTAAGCCACACCATGTTCACCAGCGGTAACCACCACTCTGGCAAACCGGCTGGCCAGCGATTCTGCCGCTGAGCGCGCCGACGTCAGATCCTGCACGCTAATCCCGCACATATCGCGCGCTTCAATGGCGTTCACCACCAGCAGATCGATACAGTTTTCAAACGCGGCTGACAACGGCCGGGCGGGCGCGGCATTGACGCAGACCGTAATCCCCCGCTGCTGTGCTGCCCGGGCCGCACAGAGGTTCACCGCTTCAGGGACTTCATTTTGCAGCACCAGCAGCGACACCTCCTGCCAGAAGCCGGGTTGCTCAAAGGTCTCCAGCGGGATCTGCTGATTAGCATTGGAGACCACCACAGCACCGTAATCTCCTTCGGCATCGGTAATCGCCACGCTCATCCCGGAGGGAAGCGCATCAATGATGCTGACGGCGGTGCAATCGACCCCGGCCTGCTGCAGATGATCCAGCAGGAATTGCCCCTGCTGATCGCGCCCCACTGAACCGGCGAAGCGCACTGCGGCACCCGCACGTGCCGCTGCGACGGCCTGATTACCCCCCTTGCCACCAAACTTATAGTGACAGGCGCTGCCCATCACCGTTTCGCCTTTTTCCGGGCGATGGTGTGCATCCAGCATAATGTCGTAGTGAAGACTGCCGGTGACTGCAATTTTGCTCATAGCTAGAATTCCCGCAGATCCTGAACCGCATGCTGGGTTTTCATCAGGTTCTTCTCCGCCCGCTTCAGATCTTTCTTGGCGATAGCGACAAACAGCGCATCCAGAATATTGAGCTGGGCGATGCGTGACGCGGCGTTTTCACCCAGCAGATGCGATCCCTGAGAGGTTGAATTGAGGACCACATGCGCACTCTTCGCGATCGGGGATTCGGCGTAGTTGGTAATGGCGATAACTTTCGCGCCATTCCTCCCCGCCAGTCTGACCGGATCGTTCACCGCGCGCGTAGCACCCGAATGGCTGATGGCGATAACCACATCGTCATCAGATAACACGGCGGCTGACATCAGCATGATGTGGGCGTCGTCATAGGCAGTCGACTTGATGCCAATCTTCAGCATCTTGTGTGACAGGTCCCGCGCCACGGCGGCAGAACCGCCCACGGCGTAGAGATCGATATGACGCGCTTTAAAGATAATGTCCGCCGCACGATTGAATTCAGAAACATCCAGAATCGATAAGGTCTCTTCAATCGCCTGGATAGAGGTTCTGAAAACTTTGGCCAGCAACTGCTCCGACGAATCATCCGGCTCAATTTCCGCATGCAGCCCTGCCACTTCAGACTGGTTGTAATAGATCAGGCCACTTCTGAAATGCCTGAAGCCGGTGAAGTTAAGTTTTTTGGTAATCTTAACGATCATCGCTTCAGAGACATTATTCTCCCGCGCAATCTCCTTTAATGAGGATTGCTCGGTAATGTCGGTTCGGGCAATTATCGCCTCAGCTACCCGACGTTCTAACGGCGTCAGCTGGGGCAAACGCATACGAATCTGAGCGCCAATGGCTCGCGGATCTTGCTTCATTACTTGCCTCGGGTCGCCCGGTCAATCAACATCGCTATGATAATAATAAGGCCGGTAGCGAGCAATTGGTAAAAGGCCTGAATGTTCAGTAAGGTCAAGCCATTACGTAATGCACCGAGGATAACCACGCCGATCAGCGTCCCGAAGATACTGCCCTTGCCGCCCATTAACGACGCACCGCCAATGGCCGCCGCCGCAATCGCATCCAGTTCCCACAGGTTGCCGATGGTCGGTTCGGCAGCCCCCAGACGACCAATCAGAATCAGCGAGGCCAGTGAGGCAAGCAGGCCGGAGAAGATATAGACCGTGACCTTGGTGCGCTTAACCGGTACACCTGCGACCCGCGCCGCCTCTTCATTGCCGCCAATCGCCAGAATATATTCCCCCAGTGGGGTCTTATTCATCACCGTCCACAGCAGCAGCGCAATCACCGCCACAATCACAATCGGCGTGGGGATACCGAAAAGCGTACTGTTGATCAGGCTGCGAAATTCCAGCGGAATACCAAAGATGGGATTGCCGCCGGTGTAGATCAGCGCAATCGCCCGGAACAGCGACAGGCCGCCCAGCGTGACAATAAACGGCTGCAGCCCGGCATAGGCGATCAGCGTGCCGCTGAACAGCCCGCACATCGCGCCCACACCCAGCGTCGCGAGGATCGCCAGCGGCACCGGCACGCCCGATGCCATCAGGGTTGCACCCAGCACCGCAGAGAGCGCCGCCGTGGGACCGACCGAGAGGTCAATCCCGCCGGAGATAATCACCAGCGTCATGCCCAGTGCAATCAGGGCGTTGATTGAGGACTGCTGCAGAATATTCAGCAGATTAGGCAGGGTGAAAAAGACCGGCGACAGAAACGAAAATGTCACCACGATAATCAGTAAGCCAATTAAGGTACCGGCATCACGCAGATTAAATTTAAGCCGCAGCGCAGGTCGGGTACCCGGCCCGGTAGATGTCTGAGTTGTCATAGTTATAACCTTAAATAGTGTCAGGTAAGCGGTCAGGCGGTCTGGTCGATATCTTTGATGGCATAACGGGCAATGTTCTCTTCGGTGATCGCGCTGCCGGTTAACTCTTTGGTTATCCGGCCCTCGCGCATCACCAGAACCCGATCGGAGATGCGCATGATCTCGGTCATTTCTGACGACACCACCACAATGGCTTTGCCCGCCTGGGCCAGTTTTTCAATCAGGTGATAGATTTCAGACTTGGCACCAATATCGATACCGCGCGTCGGCTCATCAAACAGAAACACATTGGCATCCGCCGCAACCCAGCGGCCGATGATCACTTTTTGCTGATTGCCGCCGCTCAGCGTGCCGATGGTTTTCTCAATGTCGAGCGGGCGCAGTTTCAGGTCTCCCATGACCCTCAGCGCCTCGCGGTCCAGCCGGGCCTGGTTCATCAGCCCCGCCGACGTGAAGCGGTGCATCGACGGCAGCGCCATATTCATCTTCACCGCCCGCTCTTTGATAATGCCCTCTTTTTTGCGGTCTTCTGGTACCAGGCCAATGCCCGCCTTGATCGCCGCACGCACGTTGTGGTTCTTCACCGCGGCACCGTTGACGCTCACCGTGCCACGGGTGCGCCTGTCGATACCGGCAATCAGCTTCAGCAGTTCGGTGCGCCCCGCGCCGACCAGTCCGGCAATGCCCAGCACTTCGCCCGCACGAACGCTGAAGTTTGCCGCCACCACCTCATTGCCACGCGTCAGATCCTCTACCCGCAGCACTTCGCGATCGGTGACAAACGCCTGATGGTCAAGCTTGTCGATCTTCCGTCCGACCATTTTGGCGACGATGCTCTCCTCATCCTCATCACTGATGCTGACCACCCCCACCTGCTTTCCGTCACGCATAATGGTGGCGCGGTCGCACACCCGGAAAATCTCATTCATCTTGTGCGAAACATAGATCAGCGAGACGCCGGTCGACTTCAGATCGCCAATCAGCTCTGCCAGCCGGTCAAATTCGCGTGGCGTCAGGCTGGAGGTCGGCTCATCCATGGCGATGATTTTGGCGTCATCCAGCAGCGCCCGGGCAATCTCAACGATCTGCTGCTGCGATACCTTGAGGTTCCTGATCGGCGTATCGGGATCGATAGTGGGATCCAGCGTCTTCAGAATCAGGGTTGCCCGCGCCAGCTGGGCCTTTTTATCCACCCACCAGCCCCCGGCGCGGGTCAGCGGGCGACCCAGAAACATGTTCTGCGCCACGGAAAGCTCAGGCACATGCTGTAACTCCTGGTGGATCATCGCGATCCCGGCCTGACGGGCGCTGAGCGGACTGCGGATCTGCACCCGGTTTCCATTGACGCTGATCTCTCCGCTGTCCGCGCCGCGAACGCCGGAGAGGATATTCAGCAGCGTCGACTTACCCGCGCCATTTTCCCCAATCAGCGCGTGCACCTCGCCGGGCCGCACTGAGAAATCGACATCCTGCAGTGCGGCGGCGTTACCGTAACTTTTGCTGATGCCACGCATCATTAAGCGAAACTGTTCCATACCCGCTCCCGCTGACCTATTGTTGAGCCAGCAGCTGACGCAACCGGTTGTTGTCTTTGGTTGAGAACGCCTCAACATTCTCTTTTGTGATCAGCGCCTGAGGTGTCGAGACAACGCGCGACAGTTTCTGTCCGTTGATCAGACGGATAATGACGTCCATCGCCACTTCACCGGTCAGCACCGGGAAACTGTCGACCGTGCCGGTCAGCTCGCCGCGCTTAATCGAGGCGTAGGCATCGGAAATACCGTCAGTGCCAAAGATGGCCACCTGTGATGCTTTGTTCTGCGCGCGTACCGCCTCCACCACGCCCAGCGCCATGGTGTCGTTGTTGGCGTAGAAGCCGATCAAATCAGGATGCTGCTGCAGAATGGTCGATGCGGCGTTAAAGGCCTGCTCGCGACTCCAGTTAGCGGGCACGCTGGCCACGATGGTGAACTTCCCGGCGCTGTCCAGCGTCTCTTTAAAGCCACGGGTGCGCTGTCCGGCGGCATAAACCCCTGGCTGCCCTTCAATCACCGCCACTTTGCCGCCCTGCGGATGGTGCTGAATAAACCATTTCGCCACCCGCACGCCATTGTCTTTCTGGACGTTGCCGACGTAGTAGCGCGCATTCGGCATTACCGCATCATTAACGTTCACCACCGGGATATTTTTACTGTTGGCACTCTCCAGTGCAGGCTCCAGGTTGATATCGGTCTGCGGCGAAACCAGCAGGCCGTTAAAGCCCTGCGAGATCAGGGTTTCCGCAATGGAGAGCTGACCGAGCTGATCGTCTTCATTGGCCGCCGCCTGATAAGCGACAGTGAAACCATACTTTTTCGCCGCGTTCTGGTAGCCCTGGCCGAGTGAGCGCCAGTACTCATTGGTCAGGGTTTTCGATACCCCGCCAATCTTCAGCGACTTATCGACTTTTGGCAGTGCGCCATATTTGGTGTCGAGCTGGGTCCAGTCGGTGCGATCCGGTTCGGTATCGGATTGCAGCGGTGCCAGTTCTGCCGCATAAACCGTGCTGCAGAGCAGTGAGGAGGCGATAAGAGCAAGCAGGCGTTTTTTCATATTTTATTCTCAGGGTGTTGGGTAGAAGTGTGATGTTTTTATGATTAATCGGCTGTCAGCGCGCCAGCATGATGTCATTGACGATCTGCTGAGAGGCCACCGCATCCTGACGCCCGATGGCCGCCAGTAACGCCGCGTTGTCGTGCAGCTGGTCACACAGCCTCAGCAGACGGGTCACGGTCGCAATATTGCTTTCTGCCTCACGGATCGGGTCAAGACCGCTGGCATCCGGGAAGGTATCGAAGTAGTAGGCACCACGGTAGCCATCACGCTGCATCTGCCAGAGAAACTCCAGCGTGGCGCGTGGGTTAACTGAGCCGACCATCAGGCCGTCATCACGCTTGCCCCAGCCGTCATTAAGGTCCAGCCCCAGCAGCCGTGAGCGGCGCGCCACCATGGCGGCGGCGTAAGCCGGGATCTCATTGGCAAACAGTACATGAGCAAAATCCAGGGTGATCCCCAGGTTGGCGCAGCCCGCCTCTTCCACGGCTAGCAGACAGGTGGTGGCGTTGGGAAAGATGCTGTAGGCGCGTGGCTCATTGGGTTTATATTCGATGCTGACGTCAACGTCCGGTGCATACTCCGCCACTTCACGCACGGCGCTGACCGCATCCTCCCAGATCTTCTTATAGTCCGCCTGGAAGCAGTAATCGAAACCGTCCTGCCCCATCCACAGCGTCATCAGCCGTGAACCAAATTCCCGACCCGCGTCAATGCCGCGCTTGGTCAGCTCAATCGCTTCGCGACGCACTTTCGCGTCGGGATGCGTGAACGCGCCGATTTTGAACTGCGGCGCGTCCCAGCGCATCTGCATACCGTTGACGGCCAGACCCGCATCACTGATCGCCTGGCGCAGTGTGGGAATATCGCTGGTGAGATGTTGCGGAAAGTTGAGGTCGAGATGCGTTAAGCCTTTGACCCTGCCTGCACGGGCAACCATCTGCAGCACAGAGGGCTTGCCCTGCTGATCGGGCCAGTAGAGGTGCGCCCCCGAGGCGAAAGAGTTAAGACGGGTAGCAAATTTCAGTTCCGACATGAGCATCAATCCTTCAGAGTGCGTATTGTGAAGTACTTTTCGTATTCACGATTAATTGTGAAGTCATATATTAATCTACGCCTCGCGGCTTAATGCGCAAGTCTGTCAGGCAGGAGAAATCGTTAAAGCGGGAGCGCTGTCACGAAATGGTTTCGATGCGTTATCAGATGCTGTGAATGCGGAGATGAAAGAATTGAGATGAAATACAACAGGTTGTCGCGCGAAGCCGTGCGTGAGATCTGACAGGCAGAAGCGCAAAAAAAGCTGAGCGCCAGGGCGGCGCTCAGCGGGTCGGTTTTTTAAAAAATCACTTCAGACGGAAAGCGACAACGCTGTCGCCCGCCGTGGTACCGAGCGAGCCGTGGCCGCCCGCGGCAATCACCACATACTGCTTGCCATCTTTGCCCATAAAGGTGGATGGCGTGGCCTGCGCTCCGGCACTCAGTTCAGTCTGCCACAGCAGTTCGCCGGTGGTGCTGTCGTAAGCACGGAAGAAGTTATCTGCCGTTGCGCCATGGAACACCAGATCACCCGCCGTCAGCAGCGGTCCGCCGTGCGCCACCATGCCCATCGGGAAACCGAGCGGGAAGCGGCCAGGCAGGAAGCTGGTCTTGAGGTTTTTGGTGGTGCCGACGCGACGCAGCCATTCGGTTTTGCCGGTGGTCAGATCCACACCGACCATCCGTCCCCACGGTGGCGCGATGCAGGGAATACCCAGACCCGACGCCATCTGCTGGATGTGGATAGCGTAGTCACCGTGGAAGTTTTCATTCCAGTACGGCGTACCATCTTTGGTGAAGGTACGCTGGGTTTCGGTTTCCGGCGTGCGTCTGATGAGGTTGTATTTGTAAGCCAGGCGTACCGGTGCCGCAATCAGCATCTGACGCTGTGGATCAACCGCTACTGAACCCCAGTTAAACACCCCGATGTTGCCCGGGAAGATCAGCGAGCCTTTCTCCGTTGGTGGCGTCCACGGGTTACCGTCATAGCGCAGCTCACGGAACGTGGTGCGGCAGGCCATCTGGTCAAACGGCGTAATGCCCCACATTGACTTCTCAGTCAGCGGCTGCGGAATGAAGTTCAGGCTGGAGACCGGCTGGGTCGCCGCATACTGCTCGCCTTTAATGCCATCCGTGGAGACCTTAACCTGCTCTACCGGATAAACCGGTTCGCCGGTCAGGCGGTTCAGCACAAACAGGTTGCCGGTTTTGGTCGGCAGGATCACCGCCGGTTGCGGTTTGCCCTGATAGTTGATGTCCACCAGCGACGGCTGTGACGGGTTATCGCGATCCCAGAGGTCATGGTTCGAACTCTGATAACGCCATTTGAACGCACCAGTTTTCAGATCCAGTGCTACCAGCGCATCACGGAATTTTTCAGTGTTGCTGGCGGGATCGCGTTCAAGTCCCACTTCATCCGGCGAGGCGTTACCAAACGGCACATAGACCAGGCCGTTTTTCAGATCGGCGCTCAGGGTGGCCCAGGCGACCGGGGTATCCTGCGGATAGGTTGCCCCTTCAGCGACCGGTGCGGTGTTATCCGGGTTAGCCGGATCGAAGTTCCACACCAGACGACCGCTGACGGCATCATAGGCACGGATCACACCTGATGGGTTACCGCTGTTGAAGCCGTTATCCATCACCGAACCGCCGACAATCACCAGGTTGCCCGCCACCAGTGGCGCGGCAGTCTGCATCAGCGCGTGCGGACGCACCTCGCCCATGTTGGCGCGCAGATTCACCACACCGTTGTCACCAAAGTCAGCACAGGCTTTACCGGTATCGGCATCCAGCGCCAGCAGGCGGGCATCGGTGGTCGCATTGAAAATACGCTTGCGGCAGATGGCCGGCGATGTGCCCGTCTGCTGCTGCGCCTGCTGACCGGCATCGAAGTAACTCACGCCACGACAGGTCTGGTGCTGCTGCAGATAAGAGCGGTTTTTATCCGGCGTCGTTTTCCACTTCACCGCACCGGTTTCCGGGTCGAGGGCATGGACTTCGTTGTGCGGCGTACAGAAGTAGAGCATGCCGTTGGCTTTCAGCGGTGTCGCTTCAAAGGTGTATTCGGTCGCATCATCACCCTGACGCAGGTCGCCGGTGTGATAGGTCCAGGCCACTTCAAGATCTTTCACGTTATCTTTAGTGATCTGCTTCAGCGCCGAGAAGCGCTGGCCATCTGTGGTTCCGCCATAGGCGCTCCACTCTTCAGCGGCACCGCCGGTCGCAGAGGCGTTGCGCGGCGTATTAATGGCGCCCTGCTGCGGCAGCGGATCGTAGAAGCAGAGACCGATGACCAGCAGCACCATCAGGACGACGGAACCCCCGAGGAAAGGATGGAAACGACGCTGCCCCTGATAGAGCGGACGCACCACCCACGGCAGCGCCAGCCAGAGACCCAGCACGCCAAACAGGTCGCCGCGCGGGATCCACTGCCATTTGTCGAAGCCCACTTCCCAGATAGTCCAGAACAGAGTGATCCACATCAGCAGCGCATAAAGCGTCAGCGCACTGCGTTTGTTCATCAACAGCAGAATCGCGCTGAGCAGAACGCCCACGCCCATCAGCGCATAGAACGCGCTGCCTCCTGCAAGCAGGAGTTGTCCTCCCATGTAAATCAGGGCGATAGCAAATATCACCATGATTATACTGGTTATTTTATTGATCATGATCCATCCTCGGGTCATTAGCGGCAATTGAAAGGTTAAGCTGGAAACATAAATTCAACGAGATTTTAACTTACGCACGAAATATGTAAAAACGTGTATAAGCGTTAATCATTAGAAATATTTATTATAAATGTCACCTGTTAATGCGGTCAGGCCGCTTTTTTTACTTTCTGAAGGGCTGATTACGGGATATCCATCACAAAAAATTAACCATAGGCTGCTAACGACCGCACCTTTTGTTCAAAGGCGATTAATTAACAGACAAGCCGCCCTTCTGTAACGCCAGCTAAAGTGTGCCCGACGAAAGTTTTTCGGAGTCAAATAATCATAATGGTTTATTAACTCTGCTCTGAAATAACTCTTATTGCTGAAATCGGGAATGTTACTGCCCTGCTGTTATTATTGGCGGCTTCATCAACGCTGGTGCGGTGTCGCTGCTGTTTAAATGATTTAATTGTGCCAGCCTGAACGCGTTTTTTATTATTTTCCTGAAAAATAACACTCAGGAAATAGATTAATGAACAAAGGCATTTTGCCGATGAAAACGATTTCAGATATTCCGCAGCATGACGATTATTTTATCTGTGATATATATCAGCTCTCTTATATTCGTTTATCCGGCCAGCAGGCGGGATTTTTCTGGCAGCAATAAACCAGGCAGGTTAACTATGACCGCACTTCATGCTATTTATCGCAAGTTTCGTTTCCCTTTTAAGTTTCTTAATGCTGCCATTCGCTATCCTGCCGCGCAGGCACGGCTAAAGCGTTATTCCGTCATGTCGATAGAAGAGACTGTCGATCTGTTATTACGTAACCCACAATTATCCCTGGCCCGTTATGGCGACGGTGAACTGGAAATGACCTGGTATAAAAATATCGGTTTCCAGCCATTTGACCCGAATCTCTCTGCACGGCTCAAAGCCTTGCTGCAGCAGGATTCAGGGGCCAATCCGAACTGTCTGATCTGTCTGCCGGATGCCTTTCGTACCACCCGTAATATGCGGAGCGGGTCGGCCCTGTTCTGGTTCTTCCATAAATCATTTTATTTTAAATATTATGAGGCTCTGCTGAATAAACAGTACCAGTATGGAAATACCTCGGTGACCCGTCCCTATCACGATTATAAAGGCAAGCAATTATCCCGGACGATATTTGATAAGTTTAAACAGCTCTATCAGGGCCGCCGGGTATTAATTGTGGAAGGCAGCGGCACGCGTCTGGGATTAGGCAATGATTTACTGGAGGGAGCCAGCGAAGTGAAACGTATTACGACGCTGAACCGTAATGCCTTTTCCGTCTATGATCGTCTGTTTGATACCATTTTAAAGAATGCCGTCAACTTTGACCTGGTCTTGATTTCATTAGGGCCGACCGCAACCGTGCTGGCATATGATTTAAGTCAGCACGGTATCCGCTGTATTGATAGCGGCCACGTCGATATTGAATATGAGTGGATGCTGGCCAGTGCCACCAGTAAAATAAAAGTGGACGGAAAAAACGTCAATGAGGCGGGCGTACTGCTGAGTGAACAGACTACGGTGGCAGATGCGACTTATCAGCAGCAGATTTTACAACACGTTGGCGAAATACCCCAGGTCGGGACGGCTGATACAGAAGCAGTCACGGAAGCCGTGGTTATCCCGCTGCCACACGTCAGCCCCAACCATCATAACGCCGCCTGAGCCTCACCACCGACAGGCAGCGGCTGCACCGCATTGAAGCGCAGGCGAATTATTAGCGGGATCAGTTAACCCTATTCGGGGCGGACTCAGCGGCCCGTACCCTGTGCTTGTCCGCTGTTTGCCGGATAAATGCCTTTTCCGGCATCAATTTTGCTTCTGCTCTCCTGAGACATTCAATCAGGAGAAGTGAGATGACAACCAGCCGTTACCGTTACACCATATTTTCACTGCTGTTCCTGATCGCCCTGATCAACTATATCGATCGCGGCGCCCTGTCGTTTGCGGCCAACGCCATTGCGGCGGAGTATCACTTCAGCAAAGTCCAGCTCGGTGCAGTGCTGGGCTACTTTGGCTTTGGCTATCTGTTTGGTTCGCTGTGTGGCGGCTTTCTTGCCGACCGTATCGGCACGAAAAAAGTCTGGCTGCTGGCAGGCGTACTCTGGTCGCTGCTGGAGATCGCCACCGCCTGGGCGGGGGAACTGGGCATGGCGCTGTTTGGCGGATCCGCCATTATGGGCTTTGCTGCCCTTCGCATCATGTTTGGTTTTTCCGAAGGCCCGGCCTATGCGCTGATGAACAAGGCGATTGCTCACTGGGCACCCGATAATGAGCGCGGCTTTGCGCTGGGCATCGGCCTGCTCTCGACCCAGGTTGGCGCGCTGCTGACCGCCCCGATTGCGGTGGGCCTGCTGCTGCTGACCCATGACTGGCGCATGATGTTTATCCTGCTCGGTGTTTTCTCCCTGCTGGCGATGGCGCTGTTTGCCCGCACCTTCAGCGACAGCCCGGAGAAAAGTCCACATACCAATGCCGCAGAACGTCAGCTTATCCAGACCGGTCAGCGCCGCAGCGCGGGCGACAGCGTACCACTGCCCTGGTGGCGCTTCTTTACCAGCCGCACCCTGGTCTGCAACGCGCTGGGCTACTTCTCATTCCTCTACATCACCTTTACCCTGGTGACCTGGATGCCGAAATATCTGCAGGATAATTTCCATTACGACCTGCACTCACTGTGGTACGTCGCGATGATCCCGTGGAGCGGCGCCTGTATTACGGTGCTGCTGGGCGGTCGCATTGCCGATGCCCTGCTGGCTCGCTTCCGTAATCTGCGTCTGGCGCGCAATCTGTTTGCCGCCGTCACGCTGTGCGGCACCGCCTGCTGCTTTATGGCGATCCCCTATGTGCAGTCGGCTGCCGGGATTATTGCACTGATGACCCTGGGCAATGCGCTGAATGCACTGGTAAACAATGTCTACTGGTCGGTGGTGATTGATGTCACCCCTAAAGCGTCGGTGGGTACCTATAGTGGCATGACGCTGGCGATAGCCAATCTGGCAGCGATTATCTCTCCGATGCTCTGCGGCTGGCTGGCGGAATATTACGGCTATAACGCGATGTTTACCGTCACCGCACTGATCGCCTTTGGCAGTATGCTGGCAATGACACTACTGCAACCGGAGAAGCCGCTGGTGGCCGAGGCGCAGACCGGCGCAGCGGACGTTTCTGCCGCCTGATCTTAAAAGAGGATTTCCTGACACGCGGGTGATCACACACCCGCGAAGAGTGACACTCCCTGAAAGGCAGCCGCTCAGGCGGCCTGACCTTGTTATTGGGCGGGATAAATTGACTGTTCGGGGATGCCCCGACGATCCCAGCGGCTGGCGATCAGCCATAACAGTGCCGTCGCAAACCATCCGATGATCCACGAGACATCATTACCGGCAAAAATCCAGGTTAGCGATCCATGGTGCAGCGGATTATCGATAAACGGCAGTTGCACCAGCACGCCCAGAAAATAGACGGTAATACCGGCCAGGTTCCAGCGTCCATAGCGCCCGTCCGGCTGCGACAGTGCCGGGACATCAACCCTGCCCCTGGTGATCAGATAGAAATCGGTCAGGCTGATCGCGCTCCACGGCACAAAGAAAGCCAGCAGAAACAGCAGGAAGTGGGTGAAGGATTTCAGAAAGGCCGGTTCACTGAGCAGAGCAATGACACAGGCCAGCGTAACCATAAGCACCACGAACAGAATGCGCCCACCCCGACTCAGCGTGGTTTTCTGCCGGAAGCCAGAGACAATGGTGGTCAGTGACATAAAACTGCCGTAGGCGTTCAGCGTGGTAAACGTGATTTTTCCAAAGCAAATGGCGAAATAAATCACCATGGCCATGGTCGCCGTGCTACCCATGCTCACGATGTAACCGACCTCATTGCCTGCAAACGCACTTCCGGCAATGGCAGCGACAATCACCCCCAGCGTCATTGAAGCCTGCGTGCCAAGTACGGTGCCAAAAAAGACTGAACTGAAGAGTTTCTTCGCAGAGACATCAGCTGGCAGATAGCGTGAATAGTCAGAGACATAAGGACAGAAGGCAATTTGCCAGGATGAAGACAGGGAGACCGCCAGCAGGAAATTTGCCGGGGTAAAGTGCTGATTCTGCCACACGACTGATAAGTCATGCGCAGAGAACAGCGTGATAAACAGATAAGCAAAGGCTAAAACGCCAATGACGCTCGCCAGCTTGCCCAGTTGATGAATCACGCGATAGCCCAGCACCGCAATGATCACGATGAGGGTGCTGAACAGGATCATCCCGGTTGAATGACTGACATGGATAAGTTTAGCCAGCGCCTGCCCGGCTAATACTGTCCCGCTGGCTGAAAATCCCACATACATAATGCACACCAGCACCAGAGGAATAACAGCACCAAACACGCCAAACTGCATACGGCTGGTGATCATCTGCGGTAAACCCAGGCGCGGACCCTGGATCGCATGCAAAGACATGATCGCTGCACCCAGAATCTGCCCCACCAGTAAGCCGATAAGAGACCACACGACGTCTCCACCCAGCACCACGGCCAGCGCACCCGTGACAATAGCCGTGATTTGCAGATTGCCACCAAACCAGAGCGTGAACTGGTTAAAGGGATGACCATGACGTTCACCCAGCGGGATGTAATCAATGGAGCGGGTTTCTGACAGGCCCTGTTTCTCTGAGCCTGAATAATCTGATACAGATGATTTGACCGACATAGATTCCTCGCTGGAACAGTGAGAGACGTGTTGACTGAAAGCGTGATTTGCCCAATCCAGGGTTGAGAGTACATGTCTATACAAGCAGAGATATTGTCATGCGCATCGGGAAGTTACAAGGCAACCGGTCATTGGAAAATGTGATGATATCGACAGGCCTGTCATGATGCGGGGCAGGAAAGGATGAGGAAGCGCGGGGACCTGTTTCCGGGGATAACGCCCTTATGGCGGGGCGTAAAACGGGAGTGAGGTATTTTGTTCGATCACCGCCACAGACAATAGCGATGATCGGGTAACGCGTGCGATGTCAGGCCTGTCAGTTTCAGAGTGTGCAGAGGAGAAAATACCCTGACGGTTACCCTTCAGCCACTACCCGCTGACGATGACAGTCGGCCGGTTCCAGTTTTTGCCCCTGTGAGGAGATAACCTCCAGGCGTGGCAGCGGCTTTCCTTCCGCATTATCCAGCAGCACGGAGTGGGTTTCGCCCTTCTCAAACAGGTAACGCTCGCCCCACTGGCGCATTGCGACCACAACCGGAAACAGCGAACGGCCTCTTTCGGTCAGGACATATTCGCTGTAGGCGCTGCCGTCTGAGGCCGGCGCAATCTCAAACACCCCTATCTCCACCAGCTGCTTCAGGCGTGACGCCAGGATATTTTTCGCCAGCCCCAAATTCCGCTGGAAGTCACTGAATCTGCGGACGTCATCAAAGGCTTCACGCACGATCATCATGCACCAGCGCTCACCTATCGACTCCAGGGTTCTGGCGACCGGACACTCGCTGGTTCTCAGGGATTCCTGCTTAGCCATGCTCTTCTCTCACGCTGCCTGTCTCATGATGGCAGTTTAGCCACTCCGAAAAGAAGTTGCAAAAAAAAACCAGCCCGGTTAAAGATATCGCCAATCCAGTTTCAAATAAAAACCAGAAAGGAAAGCAACATGACCTGTACGATTGGCAAGGCGCGTGATCCTGAAGCCGATTCGCCCCCAGCCGCGATCCCGGTGCTCTCGTCCCGGATGATCTTTTTGTTTTCACTCACCTCTGCGCTGGCGGTCGCCAATGTTTACTCGGCACAGCCTCTGCTGGAATCGATAGCCGCCAGCCTGCAGGTTTCCCCTGGTACCATTGGCACAGTGGTAACGGCCACGCAGAGCGGCTACGCCCTCGGGCTGATCTTTCTGGTGCCGCTGGGCGACTGCGTGAACCGCAAAAAACTGGTGATTACCCAGTTGCTGCTTTCCGTAGTGGCGTTAATCACTGCTGCGGTTGCGCCAGACCTGATGACGCTGCTCTGCGCAATGCTGCTGGTGGGATTAATGGCGGTGGTCACGCAGCTAATGGTGGCGTGGGCCGCCATGCTGGCATCACCAGAACAGCGCGGACAGGTGGTAGGCAGCGTAACCAGCGGCATCGTGATCGGCATCCTGCTGGCGCGGTTTGTTTCCGGAATGATTGCTGACCTGGCGGGCTGGCGGGCGGTCTATCTGACGGCTGCCTGCCTGTTACTCCTGATCTCGCTCATCCTGGCGAAAGTGCTGCCCGCCACAGCAGGTCAGACGCGGCGCACGTCTTATCCTCACCTCTTATTGTCTGTTTTCCGTCTCTTCCTCACGGAACCGCAGCTGCGCAGACGAGGGATCCTGGCGCTGCTGATTTTTGCAGCCTTCAGTATGCTCTGGTCTTCGATGGTACTGCCACTTACCGCCCTGTCACTGTCACACACCCAGACCGGGATGTTCGGCCTGGCCGGAATTGCCGGTGCGCTGGCGGCCTCCAGAGCAGGCGCATGGGCTGACCTGGGCCTGGGGCAGCGTGCCACCGGCTTAGCCCTGGCGTTGCTGACCTTCTCCTGGCTGCCGATAGCCGCGCTTCACACCTCGTTACTGTTGCTGATTTTCGGGGTGATCCTGCTCGATTTCGCCGTCCAGACGGTACATGTGATTAATCAGAGCCTGATCGTGGGCGCCCGACCCGAGGCGGCAAGTCGTCTGGTGGGTGCCTATATGTGCTTTTACTCGCTGGGCAGTGCGCTGGGGGCCATCGCCGCCACTCAGCTTTATACGCACTGGGGATGGCAGGCTGTCTGCTATGCCGGTGCAGCGGTCAGTGCCTCTGCCTTTCTCTGCTGGTCCGGAGTTCGTCACTCATGAAATTAACGCATCTGCTGCTCGCCGTCATGATCACCGCCATCTGGGGGGTTAACTTTTCAGTTATCAAGCTCGGCCTGCAGGCGGTCGACCCGTTTATCCTGGCAGGTATCCGCTTTACGCTCTGCGCCCTGCCAGCGTTGTTCTTTATTAAGAAACCGGACGTGCCGTGGCGCTACCTGATCAGCTATGGCCTGGTCTTCGGGATTGGCCTGTGGGGTCTGGTGAATCTGGGGATTAAAACCGGACTGTCGGCGGGCATCGCCTCGCTGCTGCTGCAGTTCAGCGCCTTCTTCACGCTGCTGCTCGGTGGCTGGGTATTTAAAGAGCGTCTCAGCCGCTATCAGATCGCCGGTTGTGCGCTGGCCTGCGCCGGTCTGCTGAGCATTTTTTTCATTACCGATGGTTCGGTGACGTTTTCCGGCATGCTGCTGGTGCTGGCAGGCGCGGTCGCATGGAGTATTGCGAATATCATCAATAAAAAAGCGGGCACCCGGCAGGTTTTTGCTTTTCTGGTCTGGTCGAGCGCCTTTGCACCCATTCCGCTCTTCCTGCTGGACGGGCTGGTCAATGGCAGCGCGGGCTATCACGCACTCTTCACCCAGCTGGATGTGAAGGCGGTGTTGTCGATACTGTTTCAGGTCTATCCCAATACCCTGCTGGGCTACTGGGTGTGGAACTGGCTGCTGAAACACTATCCGGTTTCAACGGTCGCGCCACTGTCGCTGCTGGTACCGGTGTTCGGCATCCTGGGTTCAGTGGCGATATTTGGCGAAACAGTTTCACCTCAGAAAATCGCCGCGCTGCTGCTGATCATCGCCGGACTGGCCGTCGGGCTCTATGGCCAGCGGGTTGTGCGCTATTTCGGCGTACAAACCGGCTGACGGCGCCGTGGGGTGGCTATGCACCGTGCCGCTGGCAGAACGCTTCGATGTCACCGTGCTGAAAATCGGGCAGATTCGCCAGCAGTTTCTCCAGGGGCCAGTTCCACCAGGCAATGCGCTGGAGACGGGCGGCGATAGCCGGTGTAAAGCGCACCCGCAGTGGCCTGGCCGGAACACCGCCCACGACGCTGTAGGGCGCGACGTTTTTCGTCACGACTGCACCCGCAGCCAGCACCGCACCATCACCAATGGTGACGCCAGGCAGCACAATTACGCCGTGACCTATCCACACATCGTGACCGATTATCACCCGATCGGCGCGACGGGCGGAAAAGAAACCCTGATCGCGTCGGGCGTCGGGGTGGTAATACTCCGGGCAGTAGGTAAAGCGATGCTGGGAGGCGCGGTCCATAGGATGATTCGGCGCGCCAATGCGCACCTGATTAGCAATGGCGCAGAAGCGCCCCACCTGCGTATCGGCCAGGCAGCAGTGTTCGCCGACATAGGAGAAGTCACCCAGCTCGCTATACTCCAGCGTGCTGTGCGCCAGGATCTCACACTGCTGACCCACAGTGGTTTCGCGCATCTTCACACTCTCATCAATCCAGGTGTGCGCTAATCGGGCGGGCATAACGGCGGCAATGGACATAAAACTCCCGGTCTGGATAAACAGCGCCCCGGCGGCGTGCTTTGCCGCACCACCTTACCCGCCTCCGATGACAGAGAATTGACAAAGAAAAAAGGCGGAGTGGTTAGCTCCGCCTTGTTTCAAGTTCCGGTTAACCTGCGTGACCGGTCAGTTGCATAAGGGCAACGATGATCTGCAAGATGACCCGGATAAGATCCAGAATCAGCTTAGTCAGTTCCATCACTTTCCTTCTCCTTTTACAGGAGCGCGCTGTTCGGCAACCAGGGCTTTGACTCTACCCGCCGGGCGCCTAAGCACATCTTTGTGGAGAGAGCTGAGCGGCACTCATGGTTAAAGCCACAGGCCAGCACCACCTGATGCCTGCCGGGATTTTAAAACCGTGCCCCTGGGAGCGGCCAGTCGACAATGAGGCGATGCTCAACACTCAACACCTGTATAAACATACAGCATTTTGGCGAAACTTGAAATCCTTAGCCGCACATTTTACAATCTTGTTTGTGGAGAGTGCTGAGCACCTCGTTCGCAGCGCGGTTACCAGCCGGGTAGCGAACAAAAAATAAAGGATTTGGCGAAATGCCAAATCCTTTTTTTATGCCTGCTTTCTGCTTAAAAAAGCAGCGCAATGCTTACTTTGCGGCGCTGATTCGCCACACGGTATTACCCGCATCGTCAGCAATCAGGACACCGCCCTGTTTGTCGCTGGCCAGACCGACCGGTAATCCACGCACCTGCTTTTCGTCGTCCGTCAGGAAGCCCGAGACCACCGTCTGCGGCTGACCCACTGGCTTGCCGTTTTCAAATTTCACCCACACCACTTTGTAGCCATTCAGCGGCGTACGGTTCCAGCTGCCATGTTCACTGATAAACGCACCGCCCTGGTATTGCGGCATGTTATCTGCGCCGTAGAACAGCAGCCCCAGCGGAGCGACATGCGAACTCAGGGCATAATCAGGCTTAATCGCTTTCTCAACCAGATCGGGACGCTGCGGTTCGGCACGGGTATCCACATGCTGACCAAAGTAGCTGTAGGGCCAGCCATAGAAGCCTTTGTCCTGCACTGAGGTCATGTAGTCTGGCACCAGATCGGAGCCGATTTCATCACGCTCGTTGACGATGGCCCACAGTTTTCCGCTCTGCGGTTCCCACTGTAAACCGGTCGGATTGCGCAATCCGCTGGCGTAGATCCGGCTGGCACCGCTGGCCGCGTCCACTTCCAGCACTGCGGCGCGGCGATACTCTGCGCCAATGCCGTTCTCGGTGACGTTACTGTTGGAGCCGACACCCACATAGAGCTTGCTGCCATCGGGGCTGGCCAACAGCGCTTTAGTCCAGTGGTGGTTAATCGGCCCGCCCGGCAGTTCCGTCACCTCTTCAGGCGCGGTGCGGATCTCCGTCTCCCCTTCGCGATAGGGGAACTTCACCAGGCTGTCAGCATTCGCGACGTAAAGGGTATTGCCAATCAGCTGCATACCAAACGGCGAGTGCAGATTCTCAATAAAGCGGTGCTGCTCCCATTTGCCATTGACGTTGCGCAGCAGCGTAATCCGGTTGCCGCCAGCGCCGCCCTTACCTGACGCTTTCTGCACAATGCCCATAATCAGCTGTTTAGGCCGGGTGGTGGGTTTGGCCGGGCCGTTGGATTCCGCCACCAGCACATCGTTATTCGGCAGCACATAAACCTGACGCGGATGCTGCAGATTGTCAGCGATCTTTTCGATTTTCAGCCCGTCAGCCACTTTTGGCATTTCGCCCGCTTTCCACGGCGTGCCTTCCGGCACCTGCATCGGCGGCATAAAGAAGTTCTGTGCCTGCGGCAGTTCAGGATTCGGTCCGATCTGCTTTTGCGGATCGACAAGCGCACCATCATCACAGCCTGCCAGCAGTGCTGTCAGGGTAAGCGCGAGCAACGTTTTATGCGGTATCTTCATGGTGGCTCCTCCTTAAGCGCTACGCTGACGTAACGCAAGTTGCACATTCGCCAGCAGCAGCAGCGCTACCACCAGCGTCGAAAGCGTCACGCCCAGCGGGATGACAGCGGCGGCATCACGGCTGTGAATAAACGCATTGACGATAGCGATCACAATCGCCACCAGCCAGAGCCAGAAATGACTCTTTTCCGCACTGTCACTGCCGCGGAACAGATAAACCAGCGCGATGAGTCGCGGCACAATCGCCAGTATCAGTCCCAGCGCAATCAGCCAGCCTGCGGCATCCGTCCAGAACAACACAAAGGTCTGGCTATAGAGAATATCGAACAGCCAGGCCGCGACAAAAAAGCCCAGCGGCACCGGCTCCAGCAGAGCGTACAGCGTCACGGCAAAGGCCGATCTTCCCAGGGTATTGCGCATGTTTCTCTCCATTTTTAACGTGAATGCGGACCGCGTCAGACGTCGCGCTGCTCAGAGCAACTGACTCCGCGCCTGTAAAAGATTAGTAAATCTGAAGAGAAACAGAGGGTTTATTCAGGAGGAATTGCAAATCAGGCGGATGACGTCCCTGTCATCGCCGGTCTGTCAGGGTTTATCAGCGGGTAAAGTGACCCAGTATCCTGGCTGATAAGGCAGCGGCAGGAACTTCTCGTGGAACGTGCGGAAGGTGGCGTCCGGATCCAGATCGGCAAACAGATCGGGATGCAGCCATTTCGCCAGCGCCTGGATAGCCACAAACTGGTAAGGGCTGTCGTAGAACTGATGCCAGATGGCGTGGACATTGCCGTTGTGCGCCACCGGCAGGGTTTTAAAAGCATCGCGCATCATCAGCCCCTTAAGACGCGCGGTAGCCTCGGTGACATTGGCACCCGGACCGACGCCGACCCATTTGCCCACGGTGTTGTAATTCTTCCAGTTAGCGCCGGTCACCACCACCACATCCGGCTGGCTGGCGATAATCTGTTCCGGGTTAACGGTGCCGAAGGTGCCAGGGATCAGATCTTTAGCGATGTTACGACCGCCCGCGATCTCGACCATCTGACCAAAGTTCTCATTGCCAAACGACATGCAGCACTCGTCGCTGTAGCCGCCTGCGCGGTCAATCATCACTTTCGGGCGGTAGCCGGTAAAGTTCTTCAGACGCGAGGTGACAAGGTCAATCTGCTGCTGGCGGAAGGTGATAATTTCCTGGGCACGCGCCGGTTTGTTCACCAGTTCGCCCATGATGCGGATACTTTTCTCCGCATTCACCATCGGCGCTTCGCGGAAATCGATAAACACCACCGGCACGCCTACTGCCTGCAGTTTTTCAATCAGTTTGCCTTCATCGGTGGCGGCTTTGGATTCCAGATTCATCAGCACCAGATCGGGCTTCAGGGTTAACGCCTGCTCGACGTTGAAAGTGCCATCTTTCGCCCCGCCAAAGGTCGGTAATTTTTTAATTTCCGGATAGCGTTTTTCGTAAGCCTGATAACCGTCCCAGTCCGCTTTCGGGAAGTCGTCACGCCAGCCAATCACCCGTTTAAACGGGGCATCGGGTTCAAATGCCGCCAGCAGATACATCTGACGGCCCTCACCCAGAATG
This sequence comes from Pantoea sp. JV6, assembly GCF_025910055.1. Lineage (NCBI taxonomy): Bacteria > Pseudomonadati > Pseudomonadota > Gammaproteobacteria > Enterobacterales > Erwiniaceae > Pantoea > Pantoea sp. JV6. The sequence goes on from NZ_JAPCIM010000004.1 coordinate 320,331, forward strand.
ATGCGTTTTGCCTCCTGCGGCACCTCGACCTGACGGCCTGCGACATCGGTAATCAATTTGGCCGAAGCCGTCCCTGCCAGCGTGAGCAGCCCCAGCGCTAAAAACCATTTTTTCATTGTAAAAACCCGCACAAATGATAATGAGAATTATTAATGTAAAGCGGCGTTACTATCACCTAAAACAGGGGTCAGGGGAAGTCATCCGGTTAAATGTTTTTTGCGGCGGGGTCAACTGGCGGAGTTTCGCTCAAAGAGATCCCTTAAGAGGAAAAAGCGCAGCGTGTCGCTGCTCACAAAACGGTCAGCTTTCGTGAATATGTTCACAACACCCTGGGCAGTTGCACACATATTAGCCATTAATCGTATCGTTTTGGCTAATGCGTTAATGAATTGTGAAGGATAGATTGAAAATGAAACAGCGTTTTAATAATTCATCAGGACAGACTGCCACAGGAGCTTAACCGTGAAGATCAGCGCCATTGATGTCACCCTTTTTACCTATCCCACCCAACGCTGCGCCGACAGCGCCGGACACTCCCACCCTGGCCCGGAAAATGATGCGCAGATGGCGCTACTGACCCTGACCAGCGAGGAAGGCGACTGTGGTTACGCCTTTGCGCCGCCGGAAGTGGTGCGATCCCATGTGGTTAATGCCTTTTTCCGCAAAGTGCTGATCGGTCAGAACGCCTTTGACCGGGAGCGTCTTTGGCAGGATCTGGTGCACTGGCAGCGCGGCAGCGCCCATCAGCTCACCGAGCGGGCGCTCTCCGCTGTGGAGCAGGCATTGTGGGATCTGATTGGACGGAAGCTGAAACAGCCTGTCCACAAACTGCTGGGCGGCTATCGCGAGAAGATCCCGGCTTACGGCAGCACCATGTGTGGTGACGAGCTGAGCGGTGGATTATCAACGCCGGATGAGTATGCGCAGTTCGCGGAAAAGCTGGTGGCGCGCGGGTATCAGGCGATCAAGCTGCACACCTGGATGCCGCCGGTCTCCTTCGCACCCAGCCCGGCGATGGATATCAAAGCGTGCGCGGCGGTGCGTGAAGCGGTGGGCCCCGATATCGCGCTGATGCTGGATGGCTACCACTGGTACAGCCGCAGTGACGCGCTGACCATCGGCAAGGCGCTGGAAAAGCTTAATTTCGCCTGGTTCGAGGAGCCGATGGAGGAAGAGAGCATGGCCTCTTACGCCTGGCTGGCTGAAAACCTCTCTATCGACGTGCTTGGCCCGGAGAGCCTGGGCGGTAAACATCACAGCCGCGCCGACTGGGTGCGTGCCGGAGCCTGCGACATTCTGCGAGCCGGTGCCAACGGCGTAGGCGGCATCTCGCCCACCCTGAAAGTGGCGAATCTGGCTGAAGCCTTTGGCATGGATTGCGAAGTGCACGGCAACGGTGCGGCCAGCCTGGCGGTGGTTGGGGCGATCCGTAACTGCCGCTGGTATGAGCGCGGCCTGCTGCATCCCTTCCTGGATTATGAAACACCGCCCGTCTACCTCAACAGCCTGATCGACCCGATGGACGATCAGGGATTTGTCACCCTGCCGACCCGCAGCGGGCTGGGTGAGGATATTAACTTCAGCTGGATTGAGACGCACACGCTGAACCGCTGGTAAATCGCACTACCGAAGTACGGCAAACAATAATAACCCCGTCGCCCGCCTGCTGCCTGCCATCCCGGTGACCAGCAGCAGGCAGAGTCGTAAACGGGAAAACCTCTGACCTGCTGGACTTTACCTATGACCCTGACACAACGATGTGGCGCGTGGCTGATCACGCTGCTGGTGCTGACGGGCAGCGCGTCAATCCAGGCAAAGACCCCGGATGACCAGCTGATCGTCGGCATGAATATGAATAACCTGCTCACCCTGGATCCGGCCGCTATGACCGGCAACGAAGTGGTCGGCATTGTCGTGAATCTCTATGACGGACTGGTCGAGCTGAACCCGCAGCAACTCACCGAGGTGCGCCCGGCGCTGGCGGAACGCTGGTCAGTCAGTCCGGATAACCGCACCCTGACTTTTCACCTGCGCGACAACGTCAGGTTTCACTCCGGCAATCCTCTCACCAGCGCCGATGCGGTCTGGTCGATGCGGCGGGTGCTGCATCTGAACCTGGCGCAGGCGTCGGTGTGGAAATCGTACGGCTTCAGCCGCGACAACGTAGACCAGATGATTACCGCACCCGACGACCGCACGCTGGTGATCACCCTGCCGAAGCCTAACGATCCGCAACTGGTGATCTACTCGCTGGCGGCGCTGGGCAGCATGGTGGTGCTGGACAGCAAAACCGTGCAGCAGCATGAGGTGGATGGCGACTGGGGCAACCGCTGGCTCACCACCCATGAAGCGGGCTCCGGCCCGTTCCGGCTGGATGTGTGGCAGGCAAAAGATGTGCTGCGCATGAGTCGTGCGGCTGATTACTGGCGCGGCGAGGCGAAGATGTCGCGGGTGGTGTTCCGCCATCTGCAGGAGTCGCAGACCCTGCGGCTGATGATGGAGAAAGGCGATCTGGATATCGCCAGTAACATGGCGATCCCCGACGTGCGCGCCCTGCGGCACGACCCCGACCTCACCATAAATGCGGTAAGAAAAGGAACGATCTACTACCTGGCGATGAGCATGAAAGATCCGCACTTCGACAATATCAAAGTGCGGGAAGCGGTACGCTACCTGATCGATTATCAGGGCATCAATAAAAGCCTGATGACCGGCTATGGCGAGCTGCATCAGCGCCCGATTCAGGCTGGCATGCCCGCCACGCTGCCCGACCCCGGTTACCGGCTCGATGTGCCGCGCGCCCGCGCACTGCTGGCTGAAGCGGGTTATCCGGACGGCTTCGACACCACGCTGCGGGTGTTGGCCGATCAGCCCTTTCTGAACATCGCCATCGCGGTTCAGTCGACGCTGCTCCAGGGCGGGATCCGCGCAAAAATCATCACCGGCACCGGTAACCAGATCTATGGCGCGATGCGCGATCGCCAGTTCAGTCTGCTGGTCGGACGCGGCGGCAGCGGCGTGGAGCCACATCCCCACTCCAGTCTGCGCGCGCTGGTCTATAACCCGAATAATGCTGACAGCGCCCGGCTGACCAACTTCCAGGGCTGGCGCACCGGTTTCTACGACGCGCAGCTCAACAGCATGATCGATCAGGCGCTGGTGGAGCGCGACAAAACCCGCCAGCAGCAGGCCTATTACGCCATCCAGCAGCGCTATGACCAGCTGGTGCCTGCATTGATGCCGATTTCACAAATGCTCGACTCCGTGGTGGTCAGCAACCGGGTGCAGGCTTATCAGCCACATCCCTCAGCGACCACCTTCCTCCGCGATGTCTGGAAAACCCCTGAAGCCAAAGCGGGAGGCACCCTATGATCCTGACCCTGACCCGAACTCAGTGCCGCCGCATCAGCCATCGCGCGGTGCAGGTAGTGATTACCCTGTTCGGCCTGCTGCTGCTGACCTTTTTTATTGGCCGGGTAATGCCGCTGGATCCGGTGCTGGCGATTGTCGGCCCCGACGCCGATCAGGCCACCTATCAGCAGGTTTATCACCAGCTCGGCTTTGATAAACCGCTGTGGGTGCAGTTTGGCATCTACCTTAACGCGCTGCTGCATGGCGATCTCGGCCATGCGCTGCTCACCGGTCAGCCGGTGGTGCATGACATTGTGCGCGTCTTTCCGGCAACCGTAGAGCTGGCCACGCTGGCGATTGTGATTGGCGCAGGACTGGGCGTGCCGCTGGGTGTGCTGGCGGCGGCGCGTCGCAACAGCGTCATCGACTATGTGGTGCGGATGCTCAGCCTGGCCGGTTACTCCACCCCAATTTTCTGGGTCGGCATGATTGGCCTGCTGCTGTTCTATGCCCATCTCGGCTGGGTCGGCGGCGCAGGTCGGGTGGACTTCAGCCTGGATGGCATCGTGCCACGTCGCACCGGCTTTATGCTGATTGACGCCCTGCTGGCGGGCAACAGCCAGGTGTTCTGGAATGCGCTGAATCATCTGGTGCTGCCCGCCTCGCTGCTCGGCTTTCACTCCATGGCCTATATCAGCCGCATGACGCGCAGCTTTATGCTCGCGCAACTGTCGCAGGAGTTCATTCTGACCGCGCGGGTCAAAGGCCTGACTGAATGGCAGGTGATCTGGCAGCACGCCTTCCGCAATATCCTGGTGCAGCTGCTGACCGTGGTGGCGCTGGCCTATGGCTCGCTGCTGGAGGGCGCGGTGCTGATTGAAACCGTCTTCTCCTGGCCCGGCTTTGGCTCCTACCTCACCGGCAGCCTGATGCTGGGCGATATGAATGCGGTGATGGGCTGTGTGCTTGTGGTGGGCCTGATTTTTGTGCTGCTTAACCTGATCTCCGACCTGCTCTATCAGGTGTTCGATCCGAGGACCAAAGTATGACGATCTCTTTTGACGCTGCGTCTGTGAGTCATTCCCGTGAGCGGCTGGTGCGCTGTCAGCGTTTTGCTGCCCGCTGCGGCTATTTCCTCTGGCGCATGGCCTGTAATCCCCTGACCGCGATTGGTGGTGGCATTGTGCTGGTGCTCTGCATCGTGGCGCTGTTCGCGCCCTGGATCGCGCCGTATCACCCGCTGGTTCAGGATCTGAACAATGCGCTGACGGCTCCCGGCGCGGCCCACTGGTTCGGCACCGACGAGTTTGGCCGGGATATCTTCAGTCGTCTGGTGTGGGGCGCACGCATCACGCTCTACATCGTGCTGCTGGTATCGGTCACCGTCGGGCCGCTGGGCCTGCTGCTGGGCGTCACCGCCGGTTATTTTGGCGGCAAAGTCGACGGCGTGCTGATGCGCGTCACCGATATCTTTATCTCCTTCCCGAGCCTGGTACTGGCGCTGGCCTTTGTTGCCGCGCTGGGGCCGGGTCTGGAGCATGTGGTGATCGCGATTACACTCACTGCCTGGCCACCCATAGCCCGTCTGGCCCGCGCTGAAACGCTGTCGCTGCGTCAGGCGGACTTTATCTCGGCGGTGCGCTTACAGGGCGCGTCGCCGTTGCGGGTGCTCTGGAAGCACATTATTCCGCTCTGCCTGCCGTCGGTAATTATCCGCATCACCATGAATATGGCGGGCATTATCCTCACCGCCGCCGGGCTGGGGTTTCTTGGGCTGGGCGCGCAGCCGCCGGATCCGGAATGGGGCGCGATGATCGCCAGTGGCCGCACCTACATGCTGGAGTGCTGGTGGGTGGTGACCGTTCCCGGTCTGGCGATCCTGATTAATAGCCTGGCATTTAACTTCTTAGGAGATGGCCTACGTGACCTGCTCGATCCCCGCAGTGAGTAACGCCTCGCCGTTGCTCGACGTGCGCGATTTGCACGTGAACTTTGTTAACGGACGCCAGATTACGCCGGCGGTGCGTGGCGTCTCCTTTCAGCTCGGTCAGGAGAAGCTGGCGATTGTCGGTGAGTCCGGCTCCGGTAAATCGACCGTGGGTCGCGCCCTGCTGCAGCTGCATCCAGCTAAGGCGCGCATTGAGGCGAGCCGGATGCAGTTTGGCGATATCGACCTGTTGCACGCCAGCCCGGCAGAGATGCGCGCTATTCGTGGCAAACGCATCTCGATGATTATGCAGGACCCGAAATATTCACTGAATCCAGTGATCCGGGTGGGCGAACAGATTGCCGAAGCCTGGCGCAGTCACCATCGCGGCCAGAAATCGGCGGCACGTCAGCGGGCGCTGGCGATGCTGGAGGAGGTGCAGATCCGCGATCCTGAACGGGTATATCAGCTCTATCCCCATGAGATTTCCGGCGGCCAGGGGCAGCGCGTGATGATTGCCATGATGCTGATCACCGAGCCGGAACTGGTGATTGCCGATGAGCCCACCTCTGCGCTGGATGTCTCGGTACGCCTGCAGGTGCTGGCGCTGCTGGATGATCTGGTGAAAGCGCGCGGTCTGGGACTGATTTTTATCAGTCACGATATCAATCTGGTGCGCAGCTTCTGCGATCGGGTGCTGGTGATGTATGCCGGGCGCGTGGTGGAGTCGCTGGCCGCCAGCGAACTTGACCGCGCGCAGCATCCCTATACTCAGGGACTGCTGGCAGCACTGCCCGACCTTGATCGGCGGCGCACGCGTCTGCCGGTGTTACAACGTCACGCCAGCTGGCTAACTGACTAAGGAGTTACGATGATTGAGGTAAAAAATCTCAACCTGAGTTTCGGTGAAGAGGGTCGCCGTAATCAGGTGCTGTTCGACGTCAGCCTGCAGGTTAAACAGGGTGAAATCTTCGGGCTGGTCGGTGAGTCGGGCTCGGGCAAAACCACGGTACTGAAGTGTCTGGCGGGCCTGTTTAATCACTGGCAGGGAGAGCTGACCATTGATGGCCAGCCGCTGGCGCACCGCATCGATCGGGCGCGCTGCCGTCAGGTGCAGATGGTGTTTCAGGACCCTTATGGCTCGCTGCATCCGCGTCACACGCTGGGCGATATCCTTGAAGAGCCATTACAGATTCAGGGTATCGGGCAGCGCCAGCAGCGCGTCGTGGCGATGCTGGATAAGGTCGGGCTGAATCGTGCCTGGCAGACGCGTTATCCGCACCAGCTTTCCGGTGGTCAGCGTCAGCGCGTGGCGATTGCCCGGGCACTGATTTTAGAGCCGCGCGTACTGCTGCTGGATGAGCCGACCTCCGCGCTGGATGTTTCGGTGCAGGCGGAGATCCTCAATCTGCTCAGCGATCTGCAGCAGCAGGAGAACCTGACCTATCTGATGGTGACACACGATCTCGGCGTGGTGGCGCACCTCTGCCATCGCGTGGCGGTTATGCAACAGGGCAAGGTGCTGGAGACGCTGGATGTGCCGACGCTGGTGGCCGACCGCGCCGCGATGCCCTACACCCGGATGCTGGTGGAGGCGAGTCGCCATTACAATCCGGCGCTGGCGCAGCAGAGCTGACGTTCAGCTGATGTCGGGAAAGAGAGAATAAAAAAAGGCCGGTCAGACCGGCCTTATGACCCCGGATGCGTTAGTGGGTCAGCTGACGCACAAAAGCGACGATTTCCTGATTTTTGCCATGCTCAAACAGACACTGCTGGAAGCGTGGGCCACTAACGGCAGTACGCACCAGTTCAGGGTCGATGGCGCGCACCGTGTCGAGGTAGTTCTCTTTGATCACGGCAGCTTTGACCTGATTCAGCAGACCGGCATTACGCACCTGCGGCTCTTTACGCTCTGGCGGATAGCCATTGCCCTTCTCGCCGGTGAAGGCTTTTTCAAAGATAAAGCGCAGGTTAAGTTCAGCGCCCCAGCCAAAGCCTTTGGCGAACGGCAGAGATAAGGCATTACCGTTGTTGATCTGGGCAAACAGGTAGGCATCCGCCGGATCGATACAGTAGCCGCAGACGACGCCCGGGTGAATGTTAAGCGACATCAGCGCGCCCTGCCCGGTGCCGCAGCCCGCGACCACGAAATCCACGGCCTGGCTGTTGAGCAACACGCTGGCCTGAATGCCGAGGTGAATATAGGTCAGGTGGTGATCCTGCTCATCGCTCATACCGACGTTGAAGACCTGATGGCCCAGTGGCTGTGCGACGCCTTCCAGTTCTTTCAGCACGGTAACGTTTTTAGCGGCCTGGCTGTTTTCCATCATTAACGCGATTTTCATGATCTACCCTTATAAATTAATTGAAACACCGTTTCATTTTAGTGAAAAACCACTAAAGTGCATAAACTAATTCACCCGAGCGCTGTGAGATCCATCACAAAACGGTCACCGCAGCAGGGGCAACCGCAGGAGGATTGCGATGTTTATCTACCATAAAGAGCGACCACTGGAAGATCTGGGCAACGGCGTGACCCGCCGCGTGCTGGCGTACGGCGGCACCATGATGGCGGTAGAAGTGATTTTCGAGAAAGAGGCTGTCGGCCCGCTGCATCACCATCCCCACGAGCAGCTGACCTACGTGCTGAGCGGACGTTTTGCCTTCACCATCAATGGTGAAACGCGTGAGGTGGGCGCAGGAGATACGCTCTACAAAGCGCCCAATGTGGTTCATGGCTGTGTCTGTCTTGAGGCGGGCACCTTACTGGATACGTTTACACCGCAGCGCGAAGATTTCCTGACCGCTAAATAATGCATGCGGCCCGGTGGGCCGCCTGTTGAACTGACGCAGGACTGACCTGGTTTTCCCGTCTCCGCATCCTGCTTCAGGCCCGCAGAATTTTTCTGAAATTCCTTATCCCGCTAACTTAATGATTAGCTGACATTTACGCCGCAACCGCGCTGCGCTTAGCTTCGTCCTGAAAATCAATCGGGCAGATTTCTGTACAAATTCCGGATCGTTGTATAAGTTTAATAGCAACAGCAGAACATTTTTTAACCCGAAACAGGACAATACTATGCCAATGCAAAACACCCTCACGTTGCCGGTGAATCACAGTGGCCCGATCAAAAATGAGTTTAGTTCATCGTTTGCGGTGTCTGAACAGGACAAACTCAACTTTCTGATCGAAGAGTTACTGGAAGCGGGCAAGGAAAAAAGCTGTATGGAACTGCTGCGCCATCTGGCATCCGCAGACAGTGCAGAAGAAGAGGCATGCTGCCGCGAACTGCTGACGTTGCTGATGGCACAAAAATGAAGTCAGTTGCCAGCTGTTCAGCGCCGATTCACCCCTTTCTGAAAGCGTATCTGATATTGCACTCAACGCCTGACCGCACTTCCCCGTTCAGGCGTGTCAACGTGCCCAGCGAAAGCCGCGGTTTTTTCTGAATGCAGTAACGCCCGCAGCAGCAGAGACTGTTACGCGCGGTAAATCCGGGTTTTACTCACCAGCAACTTTTTGCCTCTCATTGCTTATCTCTCCCCTGTTTTGTTAGCCTGAATCCCGCTTCGGCGAGACCTGCTTTACTTTCCCTTCGCGTAATGCGCGCGGTTCACTATCAGGCTGACACAGGAGTGATATGACCATGACTTTTGCCCCCGCCACGCTGCATCTGCTGTGTGGAAAAATTGCCTCCGGGAAATCGACGCTGGCGGCGGAGCTGAGCGCCGCCCCCGGTTGCGTGGTGATCAGCGAGGATCAGTGGCTCGCCGCGCTCTATAAGGAGGAGATGCAGTCGGTGGCCGATTACGTGCGCCTTGCAGCAAAACTCAGAAAGGCGATGACGCCTCATCTGGTCGCGCTGCTTAACGCAGGTGTGTCGGTGGTGCTCGATTTTCCTGCCAACACCCGGGCGAATCGCGACTGGATGATGTCGGTGATTAAGGCATCCTCTGCCGACCATCGCCTGCATTATCTGGACGTACCGGATGCGCTGTGTAAATCGCGCCTGCACGCCCGAAATCAGGGCGGCGAACACGCCTTTGCCGCAACGGACGAGCAGTTCGCGCTGATTACCCGCTATTTCGAAGCGCCGCAGGAGGAAGAAGGCTTTAACCTGGTGCGCCACGGTTAATGCCTTCTGGCGCGGGAGCTTAAGAGAGGTCGAGTGCCGCGAGCACGTCAGCAATCTGCTGGCAGTGCGCATCGGAGAGCGGCTGCAGCGGGCGCGGCAGGCAGTCGCGTTCGGTCAATCCCAGCAGCCCCGCCGCGGCGCTGATCACCCGGAAACTGCCGCCATGCTGGCGGAACAGCGCCCATAACGGCTGCAGGCGATCGGACTGCGCCCTGACGCTCTGATGGTCGCCTGCGGCCGCCGCTTCGGTCATCGCTTTTGCAACGCGCGGAAAGAGCCCACCGCACACCGAATACCAGCCATCACAGCCCGCAATCAGCCCGTTGGCGGCCGAAGCATCGCCACTGACGCCAATCGATACGGAATCTGGCAGCGTGCCGCGCAGCTGAGCGAGGCGATCGTTAGCCGCAGATTGCTCCGCCGGTACCCCAGGAATTTTCACTGACCCGACACCGGAAAGTGCGGCGATCCGGCTCAGCAGCGCATCGGAAAACGTAAAATGGGTGGTGCCGGGATTGTCATAGATACAGACTGGCACCGAGGCGTGTCGCGTTACGGTCTCGAAAAGCGTGAACACCTCATCTTCATTCAACGTCTGATAACCCAGCGGCGGCAGCAGTAAGGCGGCCGCGCCCGCCTGTTGCGCGTCCTCCGCCAGCGCCAGCACCTCGTCAGTGCCCACCGCACCTATGCAGATCATCACCGGAATCGACTCTGCATGTTCCACCGCCAGTTCTGCGATACGCCTGCGCTGCGCGCGGGTGAGATAGGCGTAGCTGCCGGTGGACCCCAGCACGCCAAGGGAATCGACTTTTGCATCAGTCAGCCTGCGCAGCAGCCGCAAAAAAGCCGCCTCATCGGGCTTGCCTGCCGCAAAGGGAGTAAGGGGGAACGCCCTGAGTCCGCTGAACATATCATCTGCTCCATTACAAGATTGCACCGGCTGGAGGTCGCCCCTGCAGCCATATTTCGTTACCGGCCGAAGCATCAACCCGCTCCGCCCGCTATTTTTGCGCTATCACCCAAAGGAGGATAGCGATGATTGCCGTACTATTTGAAGCCGAAGCCCGACCCGAACACCAGATGCGTTACCTGCAACTGGCTGCCGACCTTAAACCGCTGCTGATGCAAAACAGCGGGTTTATCTCTCTTGAGCGCTTTCAAAGCCTGACCGATGAGAAAAAAATTCTCTCGCTCTCCTGGTGGCGCGATGAAGAATCGGTGCTGGCCTGGAAGCGCAACCTCTGTCACCAGGCCGCACAGCGTGAAGGCCGCGAGACCCTTTTTGCCGGTTACCGTCTTCGCATCGTCACGCTGATCAGAGAATATGCCTCACAACAGGGAGTAAATTAACATGTTCGATATTCATGTCATCCTGCAAAATAGTCCAGGCACACTTTCCCGGCTCACCACGCTGCTGGGCCGTCATGGGATTGGCCTGGAAGGCGGCGGCCTGTTCTCCTTTGGTGAACAGAGCCACGCTCATTTTCTGGTTGAGGAAGGCGAACGGGCGCGGGCCGTGCTTGAAGCAGAAGGTATCGCCGTCGAGGTAGTTAACGTCCCGCTTATTCGCAGGTTACCGCAACAGCGTCCCGGCGAGCTGGGGGCGATCACTGCACGCCTTGCCGATGCCGGAATCAATATCCTGGTGCAATACAGCGATCACGCTAACCAGCTGATCCTGATTACCGATAACAATCGATCAGCCGCCGGGCTGACCACAGAATGGGCACGCTAATCTGATGGCAACACCACAACCGCATAACGCACCAGACGATAGCGAAGCACTTGAGAATGCGATTGTGGGCGTCGCCGCCGCAATGGCCGATGCGTCACGGGTGAAGATGCTGTCCGCGCTGATGGATGGACGCGCCTGGACCGCCACCGAACTCAGTGCCGTCACTGACGTGGCGCCCTCAACCGCCAGCGCCCATCTGAACCGGTTGATCACCAGCGGCTTGATCGTCTGCGTGGCGCAGGGGCGTCACCGTTATTACCGACTGACCGGCAGTGACATCGCTGCGCTGATTGAGAACATGATGGGCGTATCGTGGCGACGGATTGCCGCGCCGGCGAGCACCACCCCAACATCGCTTCGCACCGCCCGCACCTGTTACGACCATCTGGCCGGTGATATTGCGGTGCAGATCTATGCCGCAATGGCGCAACAGGGCTGGATCACACCGGAAGGCAGCGCTGTCACCTTATATGGACAGCAGCAGTTTGCGGCGTTGCAGATTGATCTGTCGCAGCCCGGACGCCGCAGAGCCTGCTGTGGCTGTCTCGACTGGAGTGAGCGCCGGTTCCATCTCGGCGGCTACGCGGGTGCAGCGCTGCTGAGTGCCTTTGAAACGCAAGGCTGGCTAACCCGGCAGCCTGGCTACCGTGAAGTGGTGTTTACCGTGGCGGGCGTCCGACATTTACATCAGATTTTTGGCATAACCTTTCCCTGACGCCTTGCTGCCTGCGTTCTGAACCCTTTTTGCCGCCAGACTCTGCGCTGATGGCCTCAGGCAAGCCAGATTCCGCCTGTTCGCCTGCAACACGCTTATGAAATCTGTCACATTTCCGCAAACTCCTCTCAGACTCACTAACAGGCACAAAAAAACCATCCCGCCATTTAACCTGTTGAATGCGAAACACTTTAAGTGATAACGCCTGGCAATCATGCGGCTGGCACATTAATCGATGCCCTTTTTGCACTTATTTAGCGCCGGGCGCTGATCCACTCTTCAGTCACAGGCGCGGCAAAAAGCGTCAAACCTTACTGGAGTTACTGATGCAGACAACCTCACCCATGACTCACCGCGCCAGGATTGGCGCAATATTCCGTGTTACCTCAGGCAACTTTCTCGAACAGTTCGACTTCTTCCTGTTCGGTTTCTATGCCACCTATATCGCCCATACCTTTTTCCCGGCCAGCAGTGAGTTCGCCTCACTGATGATGACCTTTGCCGTGTTTGGCGCAGGGTTCCTGATGCGCCCGATTGGCGCGGTAGTGCTGGGCGCGTACATCGATAAGGTCGGTCGTCGTAAAGGGCTGATCGTCACGCTCTCCATCATGGCGGCGGGCACCTTTATGATCGTGCTGATCCCCTCTTACCAGAGTATTGGTCTGTGGGCGCCGCTGCTGGTGCTGATTGGTCGGCTGCTGCAGGGCTTTTCCGCCGGTGCGGAGCTGGGCGGCGTGTCGGTCTATCTGGCAGAGATCGCCACACCAGGCCGCAAGGGCTTCTACACAAGCTGGCAGTCGGGCAGTCAGCAGGTCGCGATTATGGTGGCGGCGGCGATGGGCTTTATCCTCAACGCGGTACTGGAAGAGAGTGCCATCCGTGAATGGGGCTGGCGGATTCCGTTCCTGTTTGGCTGCCTGATCGTGCCGTTTATCTTCCTGCTGCGTCGCAAGCTGGAAGAGACCCAGGAGTTCAACAACCGTCGCAGCCATCCCGATGTGAAGCAGGTGTTCCGCATCCTGCTCGCCAACTGGCAGGTGGTGATTGCCGGGATGCTGATGGTAGCAATGACCACGACAGCGTTTTACCTGATTACGGTTTACGCGCCGACCTTTGGCAAGAAAGTGCTGCTGCTCAGCGCCTCTGACAGCCTGCTGGTGACGTTGCTGGTGGCGGTATCGAACTTTATCTGGCTGCCGATTGGCGGTGCGATCTCCGACCGCTTTGGTCGCAAGCCTGTGCTGGTCGCCATGACCCTGCTGGCGATCGTCACCACCTATCCGGCTCTGAGCATGCTGGCCGCAGCACCGGGCTTCTCGATGATGCTGGGCGTGCTGCTGTGGCTTTCAATGATCTATGGTCTCTACAACGGCGCGATGATCCCGGCGCTGACCGAAATCATGCCAGCGGAAGTGCGCGTGGCGGGCTTCTCGCTGGCCTATAGCCTGGCAACTGCGCTGTTTGGCGGGTTTACGCCGGTGATGTCAACCGGCCTGATTGAGATGACCGGCGATAAAGCCTCGCCAGGCTACTGGATGAGTTTTGCCGCAGTCTGCGCCCTGGGGGCAACACTTTATCTCTATCGTCGTACACGCAGTGCCGTATCACCTGCCCATGAAACCGTTAGCTGAGGAACGTAAAATGAAACTGAAAACGATGTCGCTTTACGCTGCTCTGCTGTTTAGCGTTGCGGGCAGCGCCACGGCGCAGGCGAAAGAGCTGACGGTGATGATCTCCGGCGGGTTTAAAGCCGCGTGGGATACGCTCTCGCCCCGCTTCGCCCAGCGTGAAGGGATCACTATCAACACCGTCGCCGGTCCGTCTATGGGTAAAACCCCACAGGCCATTCCGGCACGACTGGCGCGCGGTGAACCGGCCGATGTGGTGATTATGGTCGGCGATGCGCTAAGCGATCTGCAAAAGCAGGGCGAGACGCTGCCGGGTACACGGGTTGAGCTGGCGGACTCCCGCATCGGCGCGGTGATCAAACAGGGTGCCACGCCGGTTAAGATTGGCAGCGAAAGCGCGCTACGTACTGCTCTGCTGAACGCCAGCTCCATCGCCTACTCTGACAGCGCCAGCGGTAAGTATGTCAGCAGCCAGCTGTTCAGCCGCCTGGGCATTGAAGATCAGGTTAAGGGGAAAGCGGTGAAGGTTGAGCGCATCCCGGTGGCCTCAGAGGTCGCGGCCGGTAAATACGCTATCGGCTTTCAGCAGGTCAGTGAGCTGCTGCCGGTGCCGGGCGTCACTTTTATTGGCGAACTGCCGGACAAGCTGCAATACACCACCCGCTTCGCAGGTGCCGTGGTGCGCAAGTCAGCGCAGCCGGATGAGGCGGCTAAGCTGCTGCGCTGGCTCGCCTCCTCTGAGGTACAACAGACAGTGCACGCCAGCGGACTGCACACCGTGAAAGCGTCTAAACCGGTCAGAGACGCTGATACTGTTCAATAATCAGGTTCTCCAGTTCGCCCGCAATGTGCGACAGCGTCCGGCCATTTTTACGTAGCAGACCCACGGTGCGTTTCACCTGCGGATCGGTCAATGGAACCGCCATCAGCAGGGCGTGATCGTAGCCAGGCATCGACATGGCGGGGACGGCAGCAATGCCCAGCCCCGCCTCAACCATCCCCAGCATGGTGGTGACGTGCCGGGTTTCACAGATACAGGGTTTCTCCGGCATGATCGCCTGCAGCGCCTGATCCAGCAGGTTGCGATTGCCGGAGGTTTTATCCAGCCCGACCCATTCATACTGATAAAACGCCTGCCAGCTCAGACTCTTTTTGCCAGCTATAGGATGGTCACGCCGACAGGCCGCCACGTAGGGATCATCCATCAGCGGCTGGAAATGCACATCCGGCTGCGAGCGGCTGGAAAAACTGATGCCAAAGTCGGCCTGACCGCCAATCACCGCGTCATAAACGTTAGCCGCACTGCTGTCGATCAGTTTGACTCGTACGCGGGGATAGCGCGCCTGAAACAGCCGGATAATGTTGGGCATAAAGTAGTAGGCGGCTGACGGCACGCAGGCTACGGTAATCAGTCCCGTGCGGGCTAAGCTCACCTCACTGAGATCGGCCATGACCTCCTCAAAATCAGCCAGCAACTTATCCGAGCGCTGAGCAAACGCATGCCCCTTCAGCGTCAGCGTGACGCGGCGCGTGGTACGCTCAAACAGTTTGATCCCCAGCGAGGTTTCCAGCTTATCTATCCGGCGGCTCAGCGCCGACTGTGAGAGACAGATCGATTCTGCCGCCAGGCGAAAATTGCCAAACTCCACCAGCGCGCGAAACGCATAGAGATCGTTGAGATCGAAATTAACCGGCATAGCCCCTCTTATAAACTATTGGTGATTTAGCCAGCCTTCAGGATACTCGAATTTTGTAGCGAAGTTGTTAAAATAGATTAAAATCAAGAGATTCTGTTTTAGCTTTATTGAAAAGGCCCGCCGAAGCGAGCCTGTGCGGGTGATATTCACTCCTGTGAACCTGACATCAAATAGAGAACCAGGTCTTTCAGAATTGAAACCCCTCCATAAGAACAAAATAAAATCACAAAAAACTTTGCAATTCCACACGGCAGAAAACCCAGCCATCCATCCTGAGGGAATATATTCACTGAGGTTAAAAAAACAGTAGCTGATAATATCCCAGGCATTATACAGGCGTTTTTTACCCTTTTTTCCCTACCACGTGCATTGTCCGCCATAGTTATTCCCTGCCCCTCCACCATTTCCATTACCGGTGGCAGCGCAGGCTATTGCCCCTGTGACAACGCCTCTTACCACACCACCCCATGAATTTGAACCTGATATAATGCCTGTAACTAAACTTGATGCACATGGGTTATCTCTGATGATAGACCCTAAATCCAGACAGTTTGATTGTGTACCTACAAAACCATTCGCCTGTCCACCATAGCCATGCTGGCTTTGACGGGCGCCAGCACCGGCATAAGCTGGATCATATGCACCACTTGCACCTGCAACTATTTTTAAGTGCTCTTCATATAAAAATTCCATTTCAAAACCCTCAAGTTAAATTTTTACTCTTAAGTCGTAATGAACAGCGCTGCTGATTTTTTATAACACTCACAGAAAAGAAGATCAAACCAATCCGTTCATTAATCAAATGTTAAATAAAAGCATAAAGGAGTTTATTTAATTGAAACAGTAAATAAGAATGAAAACATCAATAATAAATCAAACATCAGAAATCGTGCAAAAAGAGACGCCGCACGTATAGTCATTATTTTTTCAAACCTGACGTTAACTTCTCAATAACCATTTTAAAGCAACCTCCATTGCGATTCGATTAAAATCAACTCGCGAATCTTATTCACATTTTTGTTTGCACAGTTATTAAAACAAAAAGAATTCAGCCTATAATTCTAAAAAAGTCAGGGAGTATTCCCTCATAGTTGCAGGTTTCAGGACGTGTTTATCTGACGAGCACTGATTCAAAACAGCCGTTGCCGGACGGTATTTACCCTTCCGGCGTAACGGGCTGCTCAACCTCATGCAGAAATCGACCAGGATAATCGGGCTGGATGGCGTGCTGGCTGCTGTAACGACCAAACAGCTTATAGCGGTTTAACGCGATGCGGTCATAGGCAAAATTACTGATCGCGTCGGGAAAGTGGCGCAGCACCGCCAGCCCGCGCCACGGGGCCGGCAGGTGCTGCATCACGCGGAACACCGCCTGCGCCCGCAGCCAGTGCTGGTTATCGGCAATGTAGACAATGGTGCTGATGTTCTCTTCCGGCAGTCCGGCCCAGCGCAGCAGCGCTTTGCCCTGCTCGCTCTGCACCGAGGCAAAACGGACCTGCCGCGCCAGATGGTGACGCAGCAGAAACTGAACCCAGCCGTTGCACAGCTTACAGACACCGTCATAGAGCACGGCGCTCTCACCGGTTTGCAGATAAGGGGGCGACGACATCCTGCAACTCCTCACTCCTCTGATGATGAACTGAAGTGTAGCGGGTTCTGGTCAGTTGCTGCTGCAGCCAGTGAATGACGGCAGCGTGATCCTGGGCGCAGGCATCAACCTCATACACCTGGCCCAGCGCCATCGGAGTGGCCTGTTGTGCCAGGTGGCGCAGTTCCGGCAGATACTCAGCCCCTGGATGGCCCGGCAGCCGCTGCGACAGCCGCGCCTGATAGCGCGCCACCGCCGCTTCCGGTTCAATCTTCAGCCACAGCTCCAGCGCCTCTTCCACGCCAGCCTGTTTCAGTCCCTGCTCCAGCAGCGTACGGGGCTGGAACCCAAACCAGGCGTCGATCAGCCAGATCTGGCTGGCGGGCGCCTGCGCGACGATGTTCCAGATCGCCTGATAGGCCGCGCAGCCCAGTTGCCGGTTACGCTGGCGATCGACCGGCGCAAAAGCGTGCATAAAGGGTTCTTTCAGGCTGTCGAGCGTCAGCACCGGCCAGCCAAAGTGTTGTGACAGCACGCGCGTCAGGGTGCTTTTACCCGATGCCGGAATACCGTTAACCAGCACCACGCGTTTGGGGGGGATGTTTTGCGTCATAAGATATCGATGACCTCCGCGACACTGCTGGCCTGACGTAACCGAACCAGCGTCTCCTCATCCTCCAGCAGCGACACAATCGCGCGGATCCCCTCTTCGATATGGGCATTGCTGTCACGCGCGCCAAACATAATCACAATGTCCACTTTATCACTGCCCTCAAACGAGATCGGCTCATTCAACAGAATCATACTGAAACAGTCGCGGATCACCCCTGCGTCCGGTCGCGCATGGGGAATGGCGATCCCCTCTTCAAACACGTAGTAAGCGCCATGGGCCAGCGTATTGGCAATGACCGCATCAGGATAAGAAGCATCGAGATAGCCGCCACTGACCAGGGGTTCGGCAGCCAGCGCGATAACCTGACGCCAGTCCGTGGCGTCGATACCAATCTGAATGGCGTTTGCCTCTTGCAATAACTGCTTAATCGTCATCAGCTCTCCTTAAATCGACTGGCGAACCACATTGCGTAATTCATCGATTTTGACAAACAGCGCATCAATTTCATTGCGATAGCGACGGCTTTTCGCAAATAAGCTTAATGCCCGGTTATATTCCAGCATTAATTGTTTTTGCGTTTCGCCATTACGCGGATTAATAGCCAGCTGCTGCTCCAGTTGCGTTATTTTCTCGCGACTTAATTCCGCCAGATGATCCTGCTGCTGCTCGCTGGGTTGTTCCACAGCCGGAGACTTTTTTAAGAATCCAAACATAGGCTCTCCTGCCCCGTAGCATGTCGGGGTAGCTCAGATTAATAGGTAATTATAAAAGGTTTGACGCAATAAGCCGGTGATGGCGAAACGGGCGATTACCGGAATAATTGCATCTTCTCTACCAGCACACTGGTTACCGCATCATTGGCCGGCACCAGGAAATTACGCACGCTGTCATTGACCTTGCCTTTTTCAAAGGTCGATTTGCACTGCGCCACCCACTGAACATTCATTTCGGTGCCGACATTGACCTTCTCAATACCGCTGCTGACCGCCAGCCGCATATCTTCATCGCTGACGCCGGTGCCGCCGTGCAGCACCAGTGGCGTGTGGGTTGCCGCCGTGATATCTGCCAGCCGCTGATGCTGAATATGCGCTTTGCCGGTGTAAAGTCCATGCACGGTGCCGATGGAGATCGCCAGCATATCGACGCCGGTCTCTTCGACAAAGCGGCGCGCATCTTCCACCGGCGTAAACGCAATCGCCTCCATTTCCACGCATTTACCATCTTCCGAGCCGCCAATCGCGCCCAGCTCCGCTTCTACCGAAACATTGTGCGGACGCGCCATATCGATCACCCGGCGGGTGTTGGCAATATTTTCCTCAATTGACAGATGGGACCCGTCATACATCACGGAACTGAATCCGGCATCAATCGCTGTCTGAATCGCCGCTAAATCGGAACAGTGATCGAGATGCAGACAGGTCGGGACATTTTTGCTCTCTGACAGCGATTTAATGGCATCGACCAGTAATTTATGGCCGAGATATTTCGCCGTGCCGGTGGAGATCTGAATCATTAACGGACTATTGGTTTTCTCTGCCGCTTTAAAATAGGCGGGCAGCATCTCCAGGCAGTGAAGATTAAAAGAACCCACCGCTTTAAAGTCGCGCTGTTTAGCCAGCTGTAACAGATCGGCGAAGTTATAAAGTTTCATGAATTTTTTCCTCTTGAGGTTTTGTGGATTTGCCATTAACAAACCAGGCAAGCGCGGTAACAAAGGCAATAAACAGGGCGACGAACAGCCAGTTATTCTGGAAGGCGTGGCCCAGCACCAGGCCGGTACTGATAACGTCTGAGTCACTGAAGGTCACACCGGTGAAGCCATAGCTCTCCAGCATCGGCACCAGGATGGCGGGCAGAATGGTGATAAAGAGGCCGTGGACGAAGCCGCCGATCATCGCGCCACGCCGTCCGCCCATGGCATTACCAAATACCCCGGCGGTGCCACCGGCAAAGAAGTTGGTCAGCAGGCCAGGCAGGATCATCGCCAGACCAAACATCGGGAAGACGAGCATGCCGACAATTGAGCCGAGCGTGGTGGCGAGAAAGCCAACAATCACCGCGTTCGGGGCATAGGGAAACATCACCGGGCAGTCCAGCGCCGGTTTGGCATCCGGCACGACACGCATGGCGATACCACGGAAGGCAGGCACCAGCTCGTTAAGCAGCAGGCGGACGCCGCTGTAGAGCACAAAGACTCCGGCCACGAACTGAATCGACTGCATAAAGGCGTACATCAGGTAGTTCATGCCGTTGCTGTACTGGGCGATAAACGCCGGACCGGCCGCCACGGCGGGGATCAGGTACATCGGCACCATCACCAGCGCCATCGACAGATAGGTATCCTGCAGAAACTTGAAGTTATCGGGCAGCTTAAGATCTTCAGTGGATCGCGATCCTTTGCCGACCACTTTGGCGACCGCCGCAGTGACCAGATAACCAATGGTGCAGAAGTGACCCAGGGCAACGTCGTCCGAATCGGTAATACGCCGTACCACCGGCTGCGCCAGCGCAGGCATCACCACGGCCATGATCCCGCCAAAGATACCGCCGGTCAGGATCAGCGGCAGACCGGTCAGCCCCGCTTTATAGCCAATCACCGCGCCAATCGTCGCCATCCACAGCAGGGCCTGGCCGGTGAGGAAGATGTACTTAAAGGGCGTCAGTCGCGCGATGATGATATTGACGATAAAGATCACCAGCAGCGTCAGTGCCACTTCAGACCCCAGCTCACGGTTAGCCAGCCCGGCAATGGCGGCAACATCGGTGATATAGCCGCGCATGCCAAAGCCGTGGGTAAAAATGGTATTGAGGAACGTCAGGGTTCCCACAATAATATTGATACCCGCCATCATAATTAAAAAACCGAGCAGGGTTTTAAAGGTGCCTTCCACCACCTTGCCTGCAGATTTCTTTTGCAGCAGCAGACCAATCAGGGCAATAAAGGCGATCAGAATAGACGCCTGCCCCAGCAGATCTTTTACCAGGAAGTCGATCACACTATTCATGGGCGGCGACCTTTACGTTGCGTTCTTTTAAAAAGGCCAGGATCTTCTGCTCTATTTCCGCTTTATCGGTGAGCCGGTTAAGAATAATGACCCGCTTAATCTGTTCCGGACTGGCGTCGGCATTTAACACATCGGCAAAGGCTTTTTGCGTCAGAATCATGTCCGACTTAAAGGCATTCGCTTCTGAAATGGTGGTGTGATCGATATCGGCCTCTATCTCCAGTTTTTTTAAAACCGCTTTTGCGCTCATCTCAATCGCAAAACTGGATCCTAAGCCACAACCACAGACACATAATATTTTCAGCATGGTTTTCTCCTCACAATATATTGAGTTGTTTAGCGAGTTTATAATGGTGCCCGTCAATATCGACCAGGCGTTTTTGCATGCTTATTAAATCAATCGGAATCGGTTTATTGCTGCCGTTAATAATGACCGCTTTATTCCGCATGCCTGACTGAATACAACGCACCACTTCACTGGCCATAATGGTGCCCTGATAAATCTCTTCGCAGGTGGGATCACCATTCCGCAGCCCGTAACCGAGGATAGTTTTACGGACGCGCACACCAATAAGCGGCTCAAGCTGTTTGATTAAGGTGTCGATAGCCCCCTGAAAACCGGGCGAATATTCGCGGGTGTAGCCTTCTGAACAGAGAATGATCACGCTGTTCTGTTCTGCCAGCCGCCGGGTGATGCGCTGCGCCAGCTGTGGCAAAGGAATCTGGCACTCCGGGATCAGCGCAATGTCCGCGTTGGATTTAATCGCCGACTGCAGGGTTAATTCGCCGCAGTAACCGCCGAGTAACTCCAGCATAAATACCCGGCCAGGTAAGGCGCGCCCGGTATTCCGCAGTTTCGCGACCTCTTTTAATACCTGCTCGCAGGCGGTGGAAAAACCCAGGGTGTAATCACTGCCGAAGACATCATTATCGATAGTCATGCCGACGCCGAAACAATTAACGCCAGACTCGGACAGGGTATGGAGAAATTGCAGCGACCCGTCACCGCCCGCCATAATTAACACTTCAATACGGGCGCTTTTCAGCTGGC
This sequence comes from Pantoea sp. JV6, assembly GCF_025910055.1. NCBI lineage: Bacteria > Pseudomonadati > Pseudomonadota > Gammaproteobacteria > Enterobacterales > Erwiniaceae > Pantoea > Pantoea sp. JV6. Next base: position 341,780 of record NZ_JAPCIM010000004.1, read on the forward strand.
GGGCAATACATTCATATTCGCTGCGCACCAGTTTCTTTTGCGTGCGTCCCGATTGCATAACCGGAATTGAGGCGATGGAAAAGTCGAGCAGATCACGCTGGCTGATATCACGATGGTTATTTGCCAGCAGGCCGGGAATGCCACCATCAAATATCACGATCTCCGCCTGCGTCAGACGCCCTAACTGGAAGACAAAATTATTAATGCCGGTTACATCACCGCCACTGATCACCATTCCAATTCGCATTTCCCTCACCTCGCTGTCTTAATCTGCTGAGGGCCATTCTTCCGGTTCGTGGGGTTGCTATTTGCAGAGGAGATCACAGTTACGAGCGGTATTTTTTGGGCGGAGTTATTGACAGAGGTGTCTGAACGGCGGTTTTTGAGATCAAAATCACACTATTCGCGGGAAGGCCGATTAGAGTGAAACGATATAAATCAATGAGTTATTTCAGAAGACATCTGAATTTTATTTCGCCACACAGCGGCACAGAGTGGCTTATTCCGTGCTGTTGCAAATTTGTGACTTTCGCCTCATTTTTCCCGGTTCCGGGCCAGATAAAGCGTTCAGAAAATAGTTGATGAGGAGATATCCGGATTATTTTATGGCAGATAAACAGGCGGGCAGAATAGATTTCAGAGGGGAAGAAGGCGCAGAAAAAACGAATAAGGGGCGTAGCAGCAAGCCGCTACGTCCCAAAAAGCTTACTTGGCGTAGGCTTCAGTAGACAAAGTCAGAGTGACCTCGTCGCTTACCGCTGGGACATATTTGTCCAGCTTGAAGTCAGAACGCTTGATGGTGCCGGTGGCATCAAAACCAATCGCCTGCTTTTTCACCATCGGATGCTCGCCCTGCTTGTTCAGCGTCGCGTGCAGCGTAACTGGCTTGGTGATGCCTTTCAGGGTCAGGTTGCCTTCAACATCAAATTTGTTGTCGCCCTTCGCCACCACTTTGGTGCTGTGGAAGGTCGCAGTCGGATATTTAGCGGTGTCGAAGTACTCAGCGCCTTTGAATTCTTTGGTCAGCGCAGCCACGTGGCTGTCGATTTTGCTGACTGGCAGGGTCACGTCAACGCGTGATGCCTCTGGATGATCTTTATCAAACACCAGGTTACCGGTTGCATCAGGGATATCAGCGGTAGGGTTTGAGAAGCCGAAGTGGTTCCAGGCAACAATCACCGACGTATGCTCAGGATTCAGCTGGTAGTGCATCGCCTCAGCCTGAGACAACGGGGCGTAGAGGGTGGCAGCGGCTAACAGGGGCAGTGCAATACGTTTGAAGTTTTTCACGGTCAATTCCTTATGCGGACAAAGTGAATTGAGTGTGGTCCAGTTCGCCCGGAATAGACAGTGAAGAGATTTGTCGGTAATTTTCAAATAAATTCAGCAACTTTATACCGGGCGCTACACATTTTCACCGCCGGTGAACAGCACCCGCCAGCGGCGGCGATCCTGAATCAGCGTGCGGTGAAGCTGTTGCAGATCCGCAAGTGTCAGCGCCTCAATCTGCGCCGCATCCGGTTCTGCCAGGCCATTGTCAGCGCGTAAGCACGCCAGTGGCTGCTCCACTTCCCGGCTCAGAAGACGCGCTTTCAGTGCCGCCAGATCGTAACCCGCCAGCGTCTCGTTCAGTGACCGCAGGAAGTTGCGGCAGTAGCGCAGCAGTGACAGCGCGCTGTAATCGGGCGACTGCAGCGCAAACAGTACCCCATCTTCATCGGCACAGCGCATATAGCGGCTGCTGACCACATAACCGATAGGCTGCTCAACGCGATAGCGCTGGAAAAAGCGCGGCTCGTAGATCAGCGCCAGCGCGCGTAGCGCCGCCAGCTGTTCAGGTCGATGCAGCGGGATAAACAGCAGCAGAGCATTGTCCGCGCTGCTGTGTGGCAGGCGCGTCATACCGGTTTGTGTCGTCATGCGCTTTGGCGGCGTGTCAGGATTAACCGGTAGCGACAGTGCGCTCAGCCGCCGGGCAATCAGTGAATGCAGTGCCGCGTTGCCGCCTTTCAGCGCCGCCCGCCAGCAATGTGGCGTAATGGTGGCGGCCAGCTGCCAGGGCAACTGCCGCAACAGTGCACGAATCGCGATGCTTTCACCCGAAGAAGGCTGCGCCGCCTCAACCGGCAGCGTCAGTGCGGCGACAATCTGGCTCAGCGCCCGGTCAGCCACCGCCTCATCCGGCGTCAGTTGTAGTGTCAGTTGCCACACGCCCTCCACTTCCTGCCAGCTGCCGTTGCCGCCCTGATGACGCAACGCGGCAAACAGCGGACGTAACCGCCGCCCCAGCGCTTCGCCTGCCGCTTCGGTGAACGTTGACCAGAACTCTGGTCGCAGGATCAGCGTCGCCTGCAGGTCGTCAGGCTGATGATGCGGCAATGCCACCGTCTGTGCGGGCAGCGGCTCAGACGTTAAGGCGGTCTCGAACGGATAGAATGTGAAATTCGCCGGAGGTAGCGCCTCAGACGGGGCTGGTTGCCAGGCGGTCAGCGCAAGGCTGAATCCCTGCGTCTGAAGGGTTTCCTCAGCCGGGTGCGACGTGCAGAACAGCAGCGTGCCCGGCGCGTCGGTGAGACGCGCCAGCAGCGGCTGTAACGCAGGCACGGCTTCATCTGGCGCAAAGCCGATTGCGCGCTGGCGTAACTGCTCCATCGGTGACAGTGTCACAAATCGCTGCTGCGCCAGATGGTGATAGTGTTGATGTTGTGGCTCATTCGTCTGGCGCAGTGCCTCCAGATAACGGTCGATCAAGACATTAACGGTTTCGGGTTGATGCGTTTCAACGCCCAGCGCCAGCCAGAGCGCGCCTCCCGCCTGATAGATCCACTTCAGCTCCAGCGACTCCGCCAGCCCCTGCTCACGAAGGGTAGCCAGCAGCGATCCGGGTGCTTCATCCAGCAGAAATTCACGCCATAACGTGACACCGTCACTGTTATCCAGTATCCAGCTGCGCCATAGCGCCCCAGGTGCGGTCTCTGCCAGCTGCCAGCAGGTATTGCTGGTCAGTTGCGGCGGTGGCAGATCCTGTCGCCACTGACCGGAGGGCAGCGCGGCAGCAACGTTACGCGCCAGCTGTTCCAGCTCATCCAGTGAGTGTGGCCCCTGCAGCCAGAGCCGCATATTGCTGGCGAAGTAGTAGCGCTGGTGGAACTGGCGCAACGCCCGCTGCAGTGCAGAGAGCTCATCGCCAAAACTCGCCCGGCTGCCAATATGGAACCGGTGGAATTCCGCAGGTGACGCGGCGGCGTGCAGCAGTGCGGCTTCAATGCGTGACGGCTGATGACGCTGCAATAGCTGATATTCCGCATCAATCACCGCCACTTCCTGGCCGATCGCCTGATTATCAAGTAGCGGATGGCAGACCATATCCTGCAGTCGCGCCAGCCCGTCAGCCAGCAGCGACGGCGTGACCTCAAAAAAGAACGCGCTGCGCCGGGCCAGCGTGGTGGCGTTAACCCTGCCACCCTGCGTCTGAATCCAGCTCATCAACCGGCCCTCATCAGGCCAGCCGGTGCTGCCGGTGAACAGCAGATGTTCCAGCAGATGCGCCAGTCCGGGCCAGCGATCGGGTTCGTCGTGACTCCCCGCGCCCACCTGAATCAGGGCGGCGGCCTGGCTGGCATCGGGCTGATGCACCAGTTCAACCGTCAGACCGTTTATCTCCAGGCAACGCGTTTTCATCAGAGGTTCCGTGTTTTATAGATCAGTTGTGAGTTGCTGCGGTTACGGAACTGCAGCTGACCAATTTTAATGTCGCTGCAATCCGCCTCACGCCGGGCGTCAAGGATTTTGCCGTAATGCGGTGATTTGCTGCAGACCGGATCGGTGTTGTCGGCATTGCCGGTCAGCATGTAAGCCTGACAGCGACAGCCGCCAAAATCTTTCTCTTTCTCATCACAGGAGCGGCATGGCTCTGGCATCCAGTCAAAACCGCGATAACGGTTGAAGCCGAATGAGTTATACCAGATATCGTCCAGACTTTGCGTCAGCACTGAGGGAAATTCTATCGGGAGCTGACGCGCACTGTGGCACGGCAGCGCGGTGCCCTCTGGCGTAACGCTGAGGAAGATGGCACCCCAGCCACCCATGCAGGGCTTAGGGCGCTCTTCGTAGTAGTCTGGCGTCACAAACAGCAGGTTGGTCAGATTGCCGGTGGTGCTCATCCGCTCGCGGTAGGTTTTCACCACCGCCTCTGCGCGGGCTATCTGCTCGCGGGTGGGCAGCAGGCCTTCACGGTTAAGCTGCGCCCAGCCGTAGAACTGACAGGTCGCCAGTTCCACGTCATCCGCTTCCAGCTCAATGCAGAGATCGATGATCCTGTCGATCTGGTCGATGTTATGGCGATGCAGTACAAAGTTCAGCACCATCGGATAGCCGTGGGCTTTCACCGCTTTCGCCATCTCCAGCTTCTGCTGAAACGCTTTTTTCGAACCGGCCAGCGCCGCATTCAGGGTTTCGTCACTCGCCTGGAAGCTGATCTGGATATGATCCAGCCCCGCCTCGCTGAACGCATCCAGCTTCTTCTCCGTCAGGCCGATGCCCGAGGTGATCAGGTTGGTGTAGAAGCCGAGGTCGCGCGCCGCTTTGATCAGCTCCGGCAGATCTTTACGAACCAGCGGCTCGCCGCCCGAGAATCCGAGCTGCACGCTGCCCATCGCCCGCGCCTGACGAAACACCTCAATCCACTGCTCGGTGGTCAGCTCCTTCTCCTGCTGGGCGAAATCCAGCGGGTTGGAGCAGTAGGGACACTGCAGCGGACAGCGATAGGTCAGCTCGGCCAGCAGCCAGAGCGGCGGATTCACGTCAGGTTTATGCGGGGTCACGGAACTGTATCCACTTCTGTTCATAGGCTGATTGCAGGAACTCTAAAACGTCTGCACCCACGCCGCCCGCTTCCGGAAAACGGCTATCCAGCGTTGCGATAATCGCGGCGATATCCTGCTTGCCATCCACCAGTTCAAGGATGGCGGCGGCGGTTTCGTTCAGCTTCGCCATGCCTTCGGGATAGAGCACCACATGGGTATCCTGGGCGGCTTCCCACTGCATGCGGTAGCCGCGACGAAACGCGGCAATCGAGTTTTCATTCATCTGTTATACCAGTCGGGTGGTGTGCCACGCCGCTTTATCAGTCACGGTGTGATAAGGCGGACGTTTCAGCTCGTATGCCATGGTCATGGCGTCCAGCATGCTCCATAAAATATCGAGCTTAAACTGCAAAATTTCCAGCATGCGGTTCTGCGTCTCAGCGGTGGTGAAATATTCCAGCGCCAGCGCCAGGCCATGTTCCACATCGCGGTTCGCCTGACCCAGGCGACTGCGGAAGTAGAAATAGCCCTCTTCTTTGATCCACGGATAGTGCTGCGGCCAGCTGTCGAGCCGTGACTGGTGGATCTGCGGGGCGAACAGCTCGGTGAGTGAGCTGCAGGCCGCCTCCTGCCAGTTGGCACGGCGGGCAAAGTTAATATACGCATCCACCGCGAAGCGCACGCCCGGCAGCACATGCTGCTCTGAAAGTAGTTCTTCGCGCGTCAGCCCGACCGCCTCGCCCAGCCGCAGCCAGGCCTCAATGCCGCCCTCTTCGCCGTTGCTGCCGTCGTGGTCGAGGATGCGCTGCACCCATTTACGGCGGGTAGCCGGATCGGGGCAGTTGGCCATGATCGCCGCATCTTTCAGGGGAATGGTGGTCTGGTAATAGAAACGATTCGCCACCCAGCCCTGAATCTGCTCGCGCGTGGCCTGACCGTTATGCATCGCGATGTGATACGGGTGATGGATATGGTAGTAAGCGCCTTTGTCGCGCAGGGCCTGTTCAAAAGCCTGCGGCGACAGCGTGTCAGTGATCTGCATGTTTTAGCCCTGAAGGTGGATCGCCATTCCGTCCCAGCTCACCTCTATTCCCTGCTCCGTCAGAAACTGACGCTGCGGTGACTGCTCGTTAAGGATCGGATTGGTGTTGTTAATGTGGATCAGAATTTTGCGTTTTGCCGGCAGCGACGCCAGCAGTGCCATCAGCCCCTGCTCTTCCGCCAGCGCCAGATGGCCCATCGCCTTGCCGGTGTTATGACCCACGCCAGTAGTCAGCAGCTCATCATCCTGCCAGACGGTACCATCAATCAGCAGGCAATCCGCTTTTTGCAGCCACGGCAGGATCACCGCATCCGGCTCGCCCAGGCCTGGCGCGTAAAGCAGCGTCTGACCATTCGCGCGGTTTTCAATAAACAGCGCCACGTTATGGCCCGGCAGCGGCCGGTCGCGATACGGCGAGTAAGGCGGTGCATTACTGATAATCGGAATCGCGGTGAACTGTAGATCACCACAAACATCGACGCTGAACGGCGTCAGTGGCGCAATGGGACGGTGCTGTAAGCCGCCATTCCAGTGGGTGAGCATAGGAAATATCGGGAAGCCGGTGCTGAGGTCACCATGCACTTCCGCCGTACACCACACCTGATGCGGACAGCCCTCACGCAGGCTCAGCAGCCCGGTGGTGTGATCGATCTGGCTGTCGGTAAGGATAATCGCGCCGATCGCCGTGCCGCGTAACACCCCTTTGCGGGTCAGTTCGGGCGTGTGCAGGATCTGCTGGCTGATGTCGGGTGAAGCGTTGCATAACACCCAATCTTCGCCGTTATCGCTGAGGATAATCGACGATTGCGTGCGTGCCTGGGCCTGGATCGTGCCGTTACGCACGCCGTGGCAGTTGGCGCAGTTACAGTTCCACTGCGGAAACCCGCCGCCCGCGGCTGAACCGAGGATTTTGATAAACATAGAGGAAAACCAGAAGTTGAAAAAAAATGCCCGCTCAGAGGGCGGGCAGAACGATTAACGGTTGGAGATGTAGAGAGTCACTTCCAGACCGAGACGCATATCAACGAAAGTTGGTTTTTTCCACATGAGTTACTTCCTCTTGGTTAACAGTAAATGAGCTGCCTGAAATCAGTGTGACCGGCATTGAATGAGACCGCCGTCACAATTTCCAGGCAGATGTTGCGCCAATGGCGCGTCGGGATCAAGCCCGGAACATCAGGAAATTGTTATCACAGCCCGGTCAGATGCAAAACCCGCTGCCAGTTTCCCCATGCCAGTTTCTCTGTCAGTGTCTGATCATAGCCCGCTTCCTGAAAAGCGGCGAGCAATCGCGGCAATCCGCTGACATCGCCCAGCGCAGCCGGTGGGGTAATCCCGTCGAAATCAGAGCCAAAGGCTACATGGTCGCTGCCCATTATCTTCAACATGTGATCACAATGCTTAACAATTTCTGTTAATGGCGTGTCAGCGTCGCGTTTACCGTCGGCGCGCAGAAAAGCGTTGCCGAAATTAATGCCGACCAGACCGCCGCTGTCGCGGATTGCCACCAGCTGGTCATCCGTCAGATTACGCGGCTGCGGACAGAGAGCATGCGCGTTGGAGTGGCTGGCGACCAGCGGCGCGCTGGAGAGCCGGGCGGTGTCCCAAAAGGCTTTTGCATTCATATGCGACACGTCAATCATCATCTTCAGGTCACTCGCCTGCTGAATCAGCCTCTCTCCGGCGCGGGTCAGGCCTGGCCCGGTGTCGGGCGAGCCAGGAAAGGTGCCGCTGACGCCTTCACCAAAGCGGCTGGCCAGATTCCAGAATGGCCCGATGCTGCGCACCCCCGCCTGCCAGAAGGCGTGCAGCTGCTCGCCCTCCTCATCCAGCGCATCAGCACCTTCGATGTGTGCCACCATCGCCAGTACGCCTGCGGCGCGGCAGGCGGCAATTTCGTCATGGCTGCGGCAGAGTCGCGCCCGTCCGCCTGACGCATCGGCCAGCTGCTGCAGAAGCTCAAGCTGTTGCCACATGATCTGAAGCGGTTGAAACGGCTCGTCGGCACGTGCCGGAACGGTGCGGGCAATGTACTCCTGCGGAGGCACAAAGATTGCAAAAAGCCCGCCGCCGAGCCCGCCCTGCTGAATGCGCGGAAAATCGAGGTGGCCCCGTTCAATCCCCTGATAAAACGCCTGCGCGGGCGCATCACGATGATGCAGCCAGAGATTAAGCAACAGATCGTTGTGACCGTCAAAAATCAGCATAAGAGTCCACCCAAATAAACAGGCGACCATGCTAACCCTGCCCGGCGGATTCACCAAACCAGAGCGCACGCAGGGCAACGCAGGTCATGCAGGTCATGCAGGTCATGCAGGTCATGCAGGTCATGCAGGTCATGCAGGTCATGCAGGTCATGCAGGTCATGCAGGGTATTGTCACTTTTGCGCGTAAGGTTGTCAGCCTTGCGCGCGCGGACCCGGAGGCGTGTCGGCAGACTGGTAAAAAAACCACAGGAGACTCTTATGCTGACCCGACCCGCTGATAAATATCGTCCCTCCCCGCTGATCACCCTGCCCGATCGCCAGTGGCCCTCACGCCAGCTGACCCAGGCGCCGCGCTGGCTCTCCACCGATTTGCGTGACGGCAATCAGGCGCTGGCAGAACCGATGGATCGGGAACGCAAAATGGCCTTCTGGGATCTGCTGCTGCGCTGCGGGTTCCGGGAGATCGAGGTCGCCTTTCCCTCGGCGTCGCAGACGGATTTCGATTTCGTCCGCGACCTGATTGAGCAACAGCGTATCCCGGAGGATGTAACGTTACAGGTGCTGACTCAGGCGAGGGAGGACCTGATTGCCCGCACGTTTGTGGCGCTGCAGGGTGTGCCGCGCGCCATCGTACATCTCTATAACGCCACCGCGCCGCTGTTTCGCGAGCGGGTATTTAAGCAGAGCAAAGCGGAAATCGTGGCGCTGGCCACCGCTGGTGCACGGCAGATCCGCGCCGAATGCGAGGCACAGCCGGAAACCCACTGGACCTTTGAATATTCGCCAGAGACCTTCTGCTTTACCGAGCCGGAGTTTGTGCTGGAGATCTGCGAGGCGGTGGCCGATGTCTGGCAACCGGACGCGCAGCGCCCGATGATCATTAACCTTCCTGCCACGGTAGAGGTGAATACCCCCAACGTTTATGCCGATCAGATTGAGTTTTTCTGCCGTCACTTCAGCCGCCGTGATGCCGTCTGCATCAGCGTGCATCCGCACAACGATCGCGGCACCGGCGTCGCCTGCGCAGAACTGGCGCTGCTGGCGGGCGCTGACCGGGTCGAGGGCTGTCTGTTTGGTAACGGTGAACGCACCGGCAATGTGGACCTGGTGACGCTGGCGCTGAATCTCTATACCCAGGGCGTTTCGCCCCAGCTCGATTTCAGCCAGATGCATGAGGTGATTGAAGTGGTAACCCGCTGCAACCAGCTGCCGGTTCATCCGCGCCATCCCTATGCGGGCGAGCTGGTCTTCACCGCCTTCTCCGGTTCTCATCAGGATGCGATTAAAAAAGGGTTCGCCATCCGCGCTCAGCAGCAGGAGACAGAGTGGCAGATGCCTTACCTGCCACTGGACCCGGCTGACATTGGCTGTAGCTATGAGGCGGTGATCCGCGTTAACAGCCAGTCGGGAAAAAGCGGGGCCGCCTGGCTGCTGGAGCAGAATCACGGGTTACAAATGCCGCGAGCGCTGCAGCAGGATTTCAGCCGCTGTGTTCAGCAGGAGACTGACCGGCACGGCGGAGAGATGACGCACTACGCGCTGTGGCAGCTCTTCTGCCGCCAGTATGGCGTAACGCAGCCCGCGGTGGCATTACAGCGGGCTGACAGCCAGAGCGACAGCGGCGGGCAGACGCAGATTAGCGCCAGCGTGGTGTATCAGACGCAATCGCTGATGCTGACCGGCAGCGGCAACGGCTGGCTGTCGGCGGCGGTCAATGCCCTGCGCAGCGCGTTTGATCTGCATCTGACCATTGAGGACTATCACGAGCATACGCTGGGACGACGCAGTGACAGCCGCTCGGTGGCCTATATCAGCTGCGTGGATGCCCGTGGCGCGCGAGCCTGGGGAGTGAGTATCGACAATGACACCGCCCGCGCCGCCCTGCAGGCGCTGCTCAGCGCGGCAGGCCAGTTTCTGCAGGCGGAAAGTAGTCAGTCGGAGAGACGCCCAGCAGACGACGAAACATCGCACTAAACGCGCTGGGGCTTTCATAGCCCAGTTCCAGCGCCACCCGCAGCACGGAGTCGCCCTGAGCCAGTCGCGTCAGGGCGATAGCCAGTCGGGCGCGCCGCACCCAGTCGCTGAACTGCAGGCCGGTTTCGCGCATAAAATGGCGGGCCAGAGTGCGGCCCGAGACATTCAGGTGGGCACTGGCCCGCAGCAGCGTCCAGCTCTCACCGGGCGTCTGCTGAATCAGCTCGCACAGCGCCTGTAAACGGGGACTGTCGGGCGTTGGCAGCGCAAAGGGCAGCACATCCATGCCCCGAATCTCATCCAGAATCAACTCCATCACCCGCTCGGCCCGACTGCCTGCGGCGTAACGCTCTGGCAGGCTCAGCGCCGTGACAATCAGTTCGCGCAGCAGCGGTGAGATTTGCACCACCTGACAACTGGCGGGCAGATCGGCGCGCGCCAGCGGATCGATAAACAGCGTGCGCGCCGCCACACTGCCGGTAATCTGCAGCGCATGACGGGTAAATGCGGGCAGCCAGACGCCGCGACTCGGCGGCACAATCCAGCTGCCATACTCCGTCTCTACCCGTACCACGCCGCTCAGGGTGTGGATCAGCTGGGCACAGGCGTGCTGGTGCCAGGGTTCGCTGGCACCGTGCAGATAATCGTGTGCCAGCGGCACCAGCGGACGCGTGCTGAAGTCAAAATGCTGCTGACTCATTGCGCCTTCAGGTAGCGGTAGATCACCGCCAGATCCTCTTCACCGTGTCCGGCCTCCACCGCCTGCTGCCAGAGCTGGGCGATATTCTCCAGCGCCGGCAGTGGCGTCTCTGCGGCATCCAGCGCCAGGCGGGCATCTTTCAGCGCCCAGACCAGATGCATCTGCGGCGTGAAGTCGTCGCTGGCGATCATCCCGAGCTTCATTTTCGCATACGGTGCGGCCAGCGGACCGCCCTCCAGCACCTGCCAGAGATCGTCGGTGGAAAAGCCGAACTGCTCTGCCAGCCGGGTACTCTCCGCCAGGCTTTGCATCATGCCAATCAGCCAGCTGTTGATCACCAGCTTCATCCGGGTGCTTTTTCCCGCCTCACCCAGCCACTGGGTGCCTTTACTGATGGCAGCAAACACCGCTTCTGCGGCCTGCGCCCGGCTCTGATCGCCGCTGGCCAGCACCAGAATCTGCGCATTCTCTGCTGGCGCTTTGGTGCCGGAGACCGGCGCATCGATCAGTAACAAATCGGGGCGTTTTTCTGCGAAAAAGGCGATCAGCGCGTCGGTTTTTTCTACGCCGATGGTGCCCATCTGGCAGAGCGTCGCGCCCTGCTTAAACGCCTCTTTGACCTGATGCAGCACCTGCTCAGTGGTGTCGCCATCAGACAGCATGGCGATCACGACATCTGCTTCACGCACCGCCTCAGCTGGCGAGTCAGCCAGCTGCAAACCCGCATCCAGCAGATCTTCGCCGCGCGCGCGGGTGCGGTTCCAGCCATGAACGTGAAAGCCTTTTTTCAGCAGGTTTGCGGCAAATGCGTGCCCCATTGCGCCTAATCCCAGAACCGCCACTTCAGGTTGTTTCATGCTGACTCCCGTGAGTTTTTTTGTCTGCATCCGGGTGAATCGGACGCCATATCACTGCAAAAGATGGATTCCAGCCTGGCGGTAAACAGAGAAAAAATCCAGCCCGAAACGATGTACCCCAGCGCATCAAACCCTTACCATATGCGGAAATTGTTCCACCTGGTTCATATCCTCTCTTTTTTCAGGCCACATATAATGAAAATAATCTCTCTGCGCCAGGCGACGCTGTTGATGTTGCCTGCCATTTTGCCACTGCCGCTGCTGGCGGCGGATAATGACAATACCCTGGTCGTCACGGCTGCACCGCCGGAAACGGGCCTTAACGAACTCGATACGCCTGCGGCCCTGAGCGTGGTCAGTGGCGACGATATGCGCCAGGCAGCACCGCGCGTTAACCTGTCGGAAAACCTCAGCAGCGTGCCGGGTCTGCAGATCCAGAACAGGCAAAGCTATGTACTTCACCTTTAGAAATTATGGCTAATTCTATGTTATCTTTGTGTTTATTAGGATATCGCAGAATGAGTCATGAAAAATAATGTACTCATTTATGTACTCAATTTATCTTTGATTTTTGAAGTATAATTGGGGGGGTGTTTTACTTTTAGGAGGAAATTGCTATGTGGAAGAAGCCAGCATTTATTGATATGCGCTTAGGTCTGGAAGTGACTTTGTACATTTCTAACCGTTAATGAAGATGCCCGCAAATGTGCGGGCATTTTTTAAATGGTCGGCCTACAGGACTCATATACAGCAAAGATCTCGGCCGTTACCTTCCCCAACACGATAATCCCTTCCAGCCCCTCACCATCGATCGTCTCGCCGTCCTGTGTGATAATCCCTGTTCTGAACAATCTTCCCAGTTGCGAATTGTCTCCGAGCTGGAACGCTACTTTATCGCCTGTCTGCCCCCGGACTGCTCTGTCCACAATAGCGAAGCCGGCCGGCGTCTCAATCATCAGCATGTGGGCCGGGTGAGGCATCAGCAGTTTGTTTAGGTCTATGCGACCCTCAACGTAGTCCTGTGCCGGTGATGGAAACCCCATTTTCAGATTCCCCCGTTCGGGTTGAACTGCTTGTAAGTTTTCGCTTCACCTTCCTGCGTGGAGGCGTCGCGGAACGTTACTGTGTTCGCTTTGATCCACTGGTTGGCCTCTCGCAGGCTGAAGTGCCAGTTAAGTAGCTCCAGTTGGCGTACGAATTCCCGGGTGGTTACGATAACGCCCTGCCCCGGCTCTCGCCTCATAGCGTTCATAAATGCATGTTTGATTTCATAGTCGCGCGGCATAATTAATCCTCCCCTGATAAATACTGTATGGATAAACAGTAATATTGATCGGTAGAATTGATCAAGGCGCGCGGGCACACAGATTTGTAAAGGGCTTGAGGCAAAAGGTTTTTTTGGTTGGCGATTGCTATGGTAAGTGACTAATCTCAAATCATACCCGCAGCCTGCACAGATCGGCGCGATTTAAAACTTCCCCGTCGCCGGGGTTTTTTTATGCATCCAGGCCATCAATAGCTTTCATACGCTTTTGCAGTTCACTGATTAAGTCATCGCGTTTCTGGATTGCTTTTTTCGCATCCACGAGCACATCCAGAATATCTGCCATAATGGCTCTGTCAGAAACGCCCATTATCGGCGACCCGGCTGGCGTATAAGCGTATTTATCATCTACTTTAGCCAGTTCCTGTGCGATAAATCCCCGATCCGCTCTGCCATCTGATTTCCAGTTAAAGTCTCGGGTTTTGATTTTGCTTAACCTGTCCCATGCTCCGGATTTATCGCTGTCCTGAATATTTTCTTTTAGTGCTCTGTCCGAGCTTACATATGCAAATGCACCTCTTTTAGAGTCACCACAGCCAGTGACGCCTGCATAAAAGGCATTAAAATCGCCACCGTTGAATGCTACCAGCCGCGCCTGAATATCCGAGCCATTATCGAAACAGTCCATCTCCCAGCGTTGAGAGGCATTGTTGTTGCATCGTGCAAAGAGATTTCGCGTTGTACCTGATCCAACAACCGCTCCGGCCGCTGTTTTATTAAATCCAAAATCGGCACCATAACCACAGAAAAAAGACCCAATGTTAATGGTCACGCTTCCGGAAATGAGTCCGCCAGATTTGCCATCTACGCTGGTTAACCGGGAGTCATTGCCTTGGGCTACGGTGCCCTCTTTAGTTCCATAAGCTACGCCTAGGGTTTTCCTAGCCTCAGCTTTATCAGAAAGGTCTGCCAGGTTCTGGCTTTTATCCATTTTCCCGGTGACGGAAGTAGCGACGGCGTTCCATGATGGTCCGCTATACTGGCTGCCATCCGGGAGAGTAACAGTAATATTTCCCGATGCACTGTATACCTGCTGCCAGTTAGCTTTGTCGAGATTAAGCCCACGAATTGCCTTAGCAACATCAGCTGCAACCTGAGCTGTTATGCCTACCAGCGCTGCATTAGGCACGGCTGTCCACGCCACACCTGTTGCTGTGGGCCCATTGTAAGCAGTGATCAGCGTTAGACCTGTAGCCGAATTTACTGACTGTACGCCAAGCGTATAAGTCACGCCGCCAACAATTGCTACCAGGAAATCGTTAACCTTCAACTCTGTTGAGAAATTGGTACCTGTACCAGTAATAGTTGTGGAATTATTTGTTAATGCGATAGTGCCCGCTGGCATATAGGTCTCCTGACAATAAAAAAAACCGGCGCAATGGCCGGGTTCTCATGACTTAGATTGCGTCACTTCGCTTTAAAAACGACCCTCAAGGCAACATCTTTTTGCGGGTCATTTTTAGGGTAATTCCATGTTGCTATTTGTCTTTTAACATCACGGTCAAAGAAATATTTAGGATTAACGCTTATGATCCTGATGTTTTCCGTTTTACCTTCACGGGATATGTCATAGACCACATTAATCTCACCACCGACCCGAAGGATTTCGGCCCTTTCAGGATAAGTAATTTTATTGTCTGCATGTACGACTATTGAAAAAACAATGAGCAAAGCCGTTAGAAATTTACGCATAATTGCCTCCATAATTGGAAGCATATCACCGCTATATTTAAGTAAAATCAAGTCAGAAAAATGATCGTGTAGATCAATATTTTAACTGAGATTTGAAAGTATTCCGTATGGGATACGCATTCCGTATGGCTTTAGCGTACTGGCCCATGACTGCTGATTCTTGTTCACCCATTGGCACTGCAAAGTCCCATTAATAAATCTGAAGAAAGGACCTGAAAAGCCAGTCACAGATCCATCATCAGAAATGTTTCCACCAGGAATAGAACTAATAAGAAACCAGGTATTGGTCCCTATGTATTGGGAGTAAACCGTGTTATCTAAGTCAAAGTTTGCTGGCACATCAAAGAATCCCAGTATGCGTGGTATTTTTGCTGCCATCACTGCAGACCAGACAAGCTGTCCCGCTGAGTTGAATACATCTCGGTAGCCGCTTTCTACAGGCATGTCGCTCCGTGTGCGCGCCATTGAACCAGCATTGGCAGTCATCCAGTCTGGGCCGGTGAAAAACATTTTCGCGTTATTATTTGGTTTAAACCATCGCAGACTATCATCAAGTGGAACGCTGGCGCTTACGTGTCCCATGTCAGTTGAGTTTCCCAATTGGCATGAGATATCGTAGTAACCGATATCTGTGATGCCTGCATAATTAACCGCGTCCTGATAATAGGTTCCCTTAAAATTAGAATCGATTACAAGGGCCCCCGCCGAGTTCCATACCTGATATCCACTCATATGAATGCGTACATGTCCAAAGTTAAGGTAACGGCAGCGGTATATGCTGAGAGTTTAAAGATTCGATAACCCCCATCGTATGCACGAGCAGCAAAGTTAGAGGGTGTGAAATAAACAGAACTTGAGGCAGAAACGACAACCACAAATGATCCTGATGTCGTCAGCCCCCCGAATGAGCCAGTCACTTGATTGGTATTCGCAGCCATAGTGACAGTCGTTCTGCCGAGATACCGAGTGTTATAGTCTCCAATATCGACGATCAGCTTTCCGGTTGCGTCCCAGCATTGAAGCCCCCCGGCCATATAACCTCCTTACCAAAGACCGTCTCTGATCCGTAATGTGCCATTTGCGTCATATACCTGCCGCAACGTGCCAGTATCGATTACTCTTCCCGAGCCGTTTGCTGCGTTCCGCTCAAAGGTCCCATCTTTACCTAGTCGCCAGCCAGCAGCATTTGGTACGTAGTTCGTTGACTGGATGTATGCAGCGATCATCGCGCTCGTAATTGTCGCATCACCAATAAAGGCAGAGTTGATAATGGTCTGGCCGTTCTGAATGGCAAAGAAGGTTTTCGGTGTAGCGCCTACCTGAGACATCACAGCAAATCGGTCCGCAAGGAAAAGAACTTGTGTTTGCATGCCTGCAGGTGTGTTTTCAACTCCAATTCCCATCCCGGCAGCGTACTGACGCCCGTTGCTATCCACGGCCACTTTGACAGAGTACTGCGCTGACAGCTTGCCGTTGGTATCGGCCAGCGCGGTAGATGTCTGCTGAACTGCGGCAGTATTCTGGTCAACGGTGGCCTGCACCTGTTCAAACTTCTGCGCATAAGCCTGATCGTTTGTCGCTATTGTTTGTTTGACCGTCAGGATATCAGCACGGTTTTTGCCCGACTCAGCCATCTGGTGATCAACGGTTGCGTCGAGGTTGAGCGCGTTCTGCAGCATGGCATCGATGTTGGTATCAACTTTGGCTATAAGCTGCTTACCGGCATCGGTTTTAAGAACCTGTTCGGTAATGTCGCCCAGTAACGCCGTTGCATCTACGCTGCTTGCGCCCTCAACATACGTCGTCCAGTCGCCTGTGTTACCGATACGATCCACCAGCCGGGCGCGGTACCAGCGGCGAACGCCAGCGGGCATAGGGCCGTGCTGATAGCTGACACCGGGATAAGGAACATAAGCAAGGAACTGGGGATTTTGCCCGTCCGGCGTTGTGGCCACCTGAATTTCAGTGTAAGAGGTGTCGCCTGAGCCATCAGGAAATGCCCACGTCACATCAATCGCCCATACCACATTATCAGTGGCACGGAGATTAACTGGTGTGCCTGGCTTGCCCGCCTTGCCCGTAAGCGAAGTTGAGTCAGCATAACCCCACGGAGACGAAACTTCTGCCGCATTAACGCCGCGCACCCGCACGTCATAAACGCCGGTATAAATACCTTGAATGCTGAAACCTTGTGCGCTGGTCTGACTGACGTTTACCCAGTCGCCCTTGTCTTTGCGCCACTGTGCCACATAGCTTATTGCCCCCTGAACCCTGTCCCATGTCACCTGCATTGAAGCAACAGAAAGCCCCTGTTCGACAAAGCTGACTTCGCTGATTTTGATGTTGGCCGGCGCTTTCAGGACGCTGATTGGCGTAACCGTAATTGGGGCTGGCTCAATGCGCACGCCATCGTCAATGTAGCGGTATTTATTCGGGTCGTGTTGCACGCCGGTAATGGTAAACGTACCGTCATCGTTCCCGGCCACGGAGGTCACACGGAAATACTGAATTGCCAGATTATTGCTGTCGATAGCCCATACCGCACCCGCCACCGGCGTGATACGGAATGAGGTGTTAACGCTGACCGTTTTCTTATCAGTACTGATACTGCCAATCGTCCGGGTCTGCGCGGTACCATCCGGCAGGTTCACCACCAGCCGATCACCGGCTGCGTAATCAACAGGACGGTCAAGAGTAACGCGCAGGCCGTTGACAGAACTGATGCGGCCGCCATTCTGCTTGCCCGACCTGAATGGGTCAGCCACACCGATGATTTCAGCGGGGATCGGAATATAACCATCCAGGCCGACGCCAAATGAAACGGTGCCATCTTTGGCATTGGAGAGAATAGCCCAGCGCCCGCGCCGATGCGCCTCGCTCTGTGACGTGCAGCCGATGGCCGTGAGGCTCATCTCTCGCACATCATATCGCTGCACCAGCTCAGAATCGTAAACACCCTCGACAGTGTCGGAGTAGTGATTAATTGGATCAGACCAGCTTACCTGGCACGATGAATACCGATTTTTATAGCTGCCCCCCGCATAGGTGAACAGACCATCAATGACGTTCGCGGCGTGGTAAACAAAATCAACGTCTACGTTGCCATCTGAATCAACCTGCGGCACGTCAGCATTCACAAAAATCTGGCTGTTGCCCCAGAACGTGATACCACGGAATATCGCCGCAATGTCTTTCAGGACCGTATAAGCATCCTGCTGGCTCTGGATGAAGACGTTACAGGTAAAGCGCGGCTCCGTGCCGCCAGCACCGTCAGGCACCATCTGATCGCAGTACTGTGCGATGCTGTAGAGTTCCCACTTGTCGATCATGGTGGCATCGACACGCGTCCCCATACCAAAGATTTTATCCAGCACCAGATCATAGAAAATCCATGCCGGGTTATCGGTATAAGCGTATTTGAAGTCACCCTGCCATGTTCCGGCATAAGTGCGTGAAACAGGGTCATAGGTTGTCGGAACGCGAACCAGCCTCCCTTTTGGCTTGCACGTTACTTTTGGTGCCTGACCGCTGAACTGACTGGCATCAACCTCGATATACAGTAGCGCGGTATTGGGGTAGCGCAGCTTGCTGTCGATGACCTCTGCGAACGAAAAGACTTTGAAGGCGTTAATCAGCTTTGAGGATGAGGAATCAGCGGTAATACGACGCACCCTAACTGACCAGCCGGAAGTGGCTTTAGGTAAGTCGATGCGATGATCGCGCTGATATTCAGACGTGGTTTTACCGTCAAACCTTCCGTCCACCACCGTGACCCATGAACCGCCGTCAGTTGAGAGATCAATGGCATACTGCGTCACGGTACCGACCATGTCGCCGTTGTCTTTGTACTGATACTGCACCGGCAGACTCAGCTTAATGCGAACGGCATCCAGCGTCAGATTGGTAAACTGGCGGGTCCAGGCGACGGCCTGCGTTACTGCTACACCAACAGAAAGCTCATTATCGACTTCAGGCATACCCTGAATATAGGTCTGGTCCTGCGTACCCTTACGCCAGTCCCACACTACACCTGTGAAGTTGTAGGTGCCGTCTTCGTTCGCCAGCTGGGTGTCATTCAGGTAAATCTGCTGCGCGGTTAAATCACCCTGAATCTCACCTTCTGAGATAGCCAGCAGCATTTTTAATTTTGCAATAGACAGCAGATCGTCTGGCTGTTCAACCGGAGTATGAGCGCTGCCACCGCCGCCACCTTTACTGCCCTGAATCACGGCACCTTCGAGAAGTCGCATATTTCACCCATAAAAAAAGCCACCCGAAGGTGGCCTGTAATAAATAGAATTCAAGAATTTTATCGCAATAAATATTTAAGCCACTTTTTTTCGATACCAACTCACCGCTTTATCTGCTAATGATTCGGCATCACTATCGACCTGAGTGTAAATCGATTGTGTTTTTAAGTACCAGCAAAACTTATCGATCTCTGAATCAACCTGATCGCGCTTTTCAATCTTCAATTCACTACTTGGAGAAAGAATAAATATAGCGCCAGAGTCAAACTCATTAAAGTTATTCACAGCAAGTGAAACATCACGTTGAGCGTCATAAAGGTGACATTTCGCTGTGTTTTCATCTGCATATGCTGCAGATGCAATAGTTGCAATGGAGTTCTTAGCTTTGTAAGGTAAGAAAAGGGTTTGCGTTTGATTGCCTAAATTCACTCTTTTGATAGCAGTAGGCTCAACCATATTAAAGTACTCATCATAATCTAGCCTTACTTTTAACTGGCTGTTTATTATTGTGTAGAGCCGCTCCCTGCTAACAGGATAATAGGCTTTCTCTCGGTTCTTCTCTTGTCTGACGGCGAGTGGCACTATATTAGAAAATATAGTAGAAATTATATCGTCAGCAGAATCTCCTTGAGCATAACCATTAGACACGAAGTTGACGCCACAAAAATCAGTTACATTCTTAATCTGCTTTGTAAGCGCAATCTCTTTAGCAACCTCACATGCAAGCGAAAGATGATAAACCGCAGATTGGGAGTATAAACACTTTATCCTTTCGTAATAATCCAAGACCTGGACAAAAGATTCTCCAGATGCTTCATAAAATGCAACACCAATGTTTAGTTTCTCACCAGAGGCGATGTCAGGCGTCCACTGTATGGTAAACCACTCACCGCTCACCACTGGTTTGTTGGAATGCTCTTCCAGAATTGACGAGAAATCAATCATGCAACACCCGCTAAGACCCCATATTTTTTACTTAATCGCATACTGGATTGTTCTGCTCGAACTTCTAGAAAGTTCATAAGCTCATCTTTTTGTTCGCTAGTCAATAGACGATCAGCCCAGTAAACGATTTCTTCTTTGGCGTGTTCTAAGCTTGTTCGCTGACCTGATCCACTTTTTAAAATGTCAATTTTTTGAGGCAAGGAAGGGTTTGAACGGAAAACATCGCCAAGCACATTTCTTGGTTCAAGTGAAACATTAAGTATTTCAGGCGTCCAGGATAAGTCCACCGGCATATTACTATGGTCAATTAAGGTTACAGAGTGATCAGTGCTAACTACAACGTTGCCAAGATTTCGATCTTGGTTAGCCACCCACTCATCAAAGGCGATCGACTGATGCAATTTATCCCATGAATTTAGAACGTTAAAAAGAGCTTGGTAGTTTAACATGTCACGAATCTTATAAAAACTACTTGGGGTTTTTCCGTCAATGCGACTTGTTACAAACGCTACCGAAGCTACAGGTTGCTCAATCTGAGCCTTGACCTGATCGGGAAGAATTAGTATTCCTGCTTTCGATGCAACCGGAAGTCCTTCAGTCTTAGTTAGTAGATAACCCAAGATTTCGTTAAAGACACCAATACTCTGCTCTTGCGAAAAAATTTTTACAAAGCACTGCCTTTTTTGACCATCTGGCCAGTCCAAAATACATAATAACGTCAGAGCCATTAAACCTTCATCAGGCCTGGATAGTATAGATTTGAAGCTAGATTGTGGGAGTACTTCGATTGTTTTCCTCATAGCTCACGCGCCTGTTAGGGGAGTTGAGCCAAGTTTAAATCAGAAAACACCTAATTAAATCATGATAATTTAAACAGTAATTTTAATGAGGCAATGGGAGAGCTTTTCGAAGTAGTTCAATAAATTTTTATTGCTGATCGCTGGTAAAGCTGCCCGCGCTGATGATCGCTCCCCCAATTTCCCGCATCCCATACAGGACAGGAACGGGATAGCCCATCGCAACGGTATTCACCGGCGCGCCGAACGCATAGTTCGGCTTATTGTCCGTGCTGGATGACGCACCCACGTTGAGCTTGGGTTGCGGCGTCAGCATCTGTACGACACCGCCCAGCAGCATGCTGATACCGATACTGGTCAGTGCTGTAGTAGCCAGACCGACTGCGGTCGTGGTACCGATAGCCGCACCATATGCAGCCAGTGACGCACCCGCTGTGAAGAACGCGGCCACAATCGCAACGGCCCCGATGATGATCTGCAGCGTGCCGCCCCGCTTCGAACCCTCCAGAACCGGCTCCATTTCAAACTCAGTCGCGGCTGAAGACATATCAAATTCCTGCAGGCCAATGTTGTCTTTGCCGCTGAAAAAGGCAAAGCGAACACCGTTAAGATGCGCATTCGACACATACTTTTTGAACCCCGGCACCTGTGAGCACATCGCACGCAGCAGCTCCCGCAAATCGGCGACGTGAAACTGGTGCACCTGACCAAACATTTTTGCCATCCGGCCTTTAAGTCGCATGGTTTTAAGCATCCATCAGCTCCTTTCGGCGCACGATGCGCACGGTACGGTTACGCCAGTATTCGCCATAAGGCACCCGCGTAGACAGGCTCCCGGCGTTATGATGAAGAATGATATTGTTGCCCAGATAGATTGCGGCGTGGTTCGTTACCGGGGCGCTGATGCGCATCATGATCATGTCGCCCTCACGCATTTCCGCTGGTTCAATCTCCACAAACCCCTCCGATTGCCAGTTGTCGTCATACAGGTTTTCTTTGCCGTCCACCCACCACTCATAATCAACAGACCAGTTTTTCAGGGTGATGCCGTGCTCACGCTGGTAGTAGTCCATGATGAGTGTCCAGCAGTCATTACCGCCAATCAGCCAGGGACGACCTGTATAGTCGCGTTCAGTGCGGGGGCTGATGGTGCAGAAGTCACCATCCGGCCACGACATGATCCCCCACTCCACGCCGGAGAAGTCGCACTGAACCCGGTCACGTTCTGACGGGATAAGCTGCGGCACGTCCGGGTGAGAATGGATGACCATCAGAATGTCACCCTGCGCTTCCGCTGCCCGCTTATCCTCCGGCGACAGCGTGAAATGCTCAGTCGGCGATTCAGCGATATTCCTGCAGGGGACGTAGGTCTGGGTCCGGCCAGACTGAATGACCAGACCGCAAGCCTCTTTCGGGTATTCGGCAGCGACGTGTTCACGTATGGCCTCAAGAATTTTTTTACGCATGGTTATTTACCCTGAAGGTTTGCAGCCGGGAACCCGCCGAATGGCAGCGGCTGGTCTTCACCAAACCGGGCCTTACAGTCAGCCAGGCGACCGCCACAAACATCTTTAGACGGGTCATTGGTGGGTGTGCCATCTTTCGCAAAGTACCGGTTGCCCGCGTAATCACATCCGGTGCCGGTGCGATACCAGCCACGCATGCACCAGGTGCATACCGGCGTAATCTGACGCGATGGCAGCTGCAGGCTCTGAATGTCAAAGGGTGAACAGAGTTCAAAATCCACCTGGGTGCGCGTTTCAGACGTTTTAGCGTTCACATAAAACAGCTGTACCCGCTCTTCCTGCGGATTGGCGTTGGGGTTGCCTGCCGTCCAGTTTGCCGCATCAAGATACTTTGCCAGCGTGGTATGAATGCGGACCTTAGCCTTAACCATGTCGTCAAACTGCAGGCAGAGTGTAGTGACATAGTTGCCCACGTTGCCAACAGAAAGCTTTGGCGTCGGCTGTGAACCGGTACTGCTCATCTCCATGCCGGTCAGCTCATACGGGTGAGGATCGTACTCATTGCCCTGCCAGATGATTGATGGCAGGTTTTCCGCTGCAAAAGACTTCCAGCCTTCGGTCGGCAGGTTATACGCATGAAAGCGCAGCACGGTATCAAGCCCAAAGGCTGTACCGTCAATCTCAATCAGCTGGACCAGACTCCCCGGATCTAGCGCCTGAATGTCCTGGTTAAAACTCATTTTTCACCCAATAAAAAAGGGCGCATCAGCGCCCTATTGTTATCGTGACATGTCACGGTGCGAAAGCCTGCTCGAAGGTAAAGCTGATCTCGACAAAGTTACCGTTGATGAAGGCGGGACGTATTGAGTCCGCCTTAATGCGATAAAGCTTTTTCTCATCCCACGGATTCACCCACCAGCATGAGGCCGTGACGTGTGCTTTGAGAAAAGCTCTCACCGTAGCCATCTCAGCTTTACTGCCGCTGCAGGTAACCGGCCACGATTCACGCTGGTCATTAATCCCGACACCGGCAACCTGTTTATATCCCTCACCGAACTGAGCCTGAAGGGTGGCAACGGTGATCTCTTCGGTCGCCCCTGTTCTGACGCACCAGCTAAAAGTATCAATCGCCATTTTTCACCATCAATGTTATCCGCCGCGGTAAAGTATGCCGCCAGGCAGTATCTCTTTCTTAAGACGGTCCGAAAGTACAGTCTGGATCATGCTCTGCAGCTGTCGGGCAGTATTGGCCGTGTTGGTGCTGCTGGTTTCACCGGCCCCGCCACCCTCAACTGTGACAGGTGCGCTGACAGAAATAGACGTACCGCCGCTGCCACCACCACTGCCTATCGCGCGCACACCAAGTGAGCCATCTGCCGCACGCGTCAGCGGCATTATCGCTTCAGGACCGGCCTCCCCCATCAGACCGGCACCCTTAGCGAAGGCAAACAGCGTCGGAGAACTGATGACCGATCCGCTGTACTGGCTCAGGTCATGCGACTCATACACGCCGCCTTTGGCGTTAAGCGTCAGGTTGTTGTAGGAACCATTGCTGAATGAGTTATTCGCTGTGCCACCGCCAGCAGATGCTGCGCCAACAGCAGCGCCGCCGACTGAACTCACCAGTCCGCCTATAAGGTTTACAGCGGCCATCTGCAGAGCAACTTTAGCGATCATGCTGAGTACTGATGAAGCCCAATCCTTCCAGCTGGCTTTATTACCCATAAGCATGGACGATACGTTATCCAGAGCACTATCCATTGAACTGCTGACAACGCTTGCCGCTGAGGCTGAATAATTTGATGAGGTATCCAGCCAGTTAGCCAGGCCACCACTTACACCACCTATCCAGTCTGTCTGCATGGCATCCATGCTTTTGTAATAATCCTCCTGCATTTTTAGACGATCACTCATGGCGCTGCTAATCGCGCTGGTTTCTCTGTCATAAAGTGATTTGGTGATGTCGCCCGACTGATACTGCGACTGCAGTTCACGATGTTGATCGAGATATTCCCTTTCAATATTCAGCCGTTCTTTCATGCGCTGTCGCTCTTTGTCGCCAGCACCAGCTCCCTGAACGTCAATATTTAGTGATGATTTAGCGTTGCTGTTCTGTGCCTGCAGGTTGGCAACAAACGCAGCCACCTTGGCATTTTCTTCATTCGCCTTTTTGACAGCGTTCAGCCGGTCAACTTCCTGTGCCAGCGACTCCAGGCGTTTCTGCTGCGTGGCGTTCAGCCCCTGCAGCTTGCCGTCAGCAATATCAAACTGAAGCTTTTGCTGCTCAGTTACTACAGCGGTCTTTTTACCCGTGGTGTCGATGAGCTCAATCTGGCGCATGTAACTGCGCTCAACCGTTTTAAATGCCGACTCTAGTTTAGCCCCTGCAGTATCCTTCGGCGGCTTCCCGTTGGTCTGTCCCGGAGCGAGACCGAAGTTCAGCAGCGATGACGCACTGGCAGGTGTGACGTCAGGTGAGACCCTGATATCTTTCGGCTGCTTGTTCAGCTCTGCCAGGCGGCCAGTCAGCGTCGCAATTTCGTCCGATATAGCCTTAACGCTGTCGTCTTTACCCATGATCCAGCCGAGGAAGGTCTGACTGCCGTCATACATTCCGTTGCCGCGATCTTTTGCGTTGCTGTTGAGGTAATCAATGCGTGCCTGAATCTGGTCCGGGTTATTCATATCAACCCGGTTACCCAGCGCGGCCATCCGGTTGGATGATGATGTGGCGAGTTTCCCTGCGCCGGCTGCGGCTTTAATCAGCCATCCGGCAAGCTGCGCCACCTGGCTGACCAAATCGGCGATACCCTGCAGCACTTTCGGATCGGTCAGTACATCATGAATTTCTGACAGGGAGTTATTCAGCGGACTCAGGTCAACGTGCGCAAGTCCGGCTGCAATCTCCATCTTCAGCCCCTTAACCTGCGCTTCCATATCCTGAAACAGGGCATTGACCTTAACCAAGTCATCAATGGATTGCGGGTCAGGCGCGACGCCATAATCTTTTGCCAGCTGTATGAACTGTGTCAGCTTCGCATTATTGTTGTCGAATAGCGGAAGAAGTTTTGTGAGGTCATTGCCCAGGCTTTCAAGGATGGTGACCTTGCCGGCGTTGGTGCTGATTTTGCCCAGCGCTTCGCCGATCGCCAGCAACTGCTTGTCCGGTGATACCTTCGACAGCTTGTCGGCAGACAGGCCAAGCGAGTTAAGTGCATCAACGGCCTCACCTGACTTATTCAGGACCGCATCACCGATTTTATCGCTGATGTCTTTGAAGATGTCAGCCATATTGTCACCGGATATACCGGCTTTTTCTGCAGCAAACTGCCAGGCAAGAAGTTCTTGCGTGGACATCTTCAGCGATTTCGCCCACTGGTCTGTGGCGTTCACCTGTTCTGAGGTCGATTTCAGTAAAGCGAAACCGGCTGTGCCTGCGGCTAATGCAGCTGCCTGTACCGCGCCCCCCACTGAAAGCAGTGCAGCAGAGCTGGCAGCAGAATCCTTCTGGACCTGCTTAGCCCATTTTTCAGAGGCACGCTCCGCCTTATCCATGCCTGAAACGAAGCCGCCCACCTTCGCAATAAGGTCAATCGTCAGGGTGCCAAGTGATTTTGAAGCCATAAACTCTCCGTCTGGCGGCCGTTATCCCCAGCTGGTCATGGCTTCATCAAGTGAAATCGGCTCATCAGCAGCAGTGACTTTTGTGAAATGCAGCGTGAAGTCGGTCGGGCTGAACGGCGGCGTTTTAGCATCCCGGTTCACATTGGCAATGGTACTTGCAACAACCCCCGCTCCCCATTCGGTCCGCATCATGGGGTTCAGGCTTCCGTAGCGTTCCCGGAATTTCGCCCAGAGCTGCGACTCTTTGAAGCTGATCGCTTCACGCGCTTCGGCGATGGTGCGCCCGCCGATACCGTTGAGGACGAGCTCGCACCAGAATTCGTCTTCGGCACTGAGCTCGAAGTCTTTCCCAAGTCGTTAACTTCCTGAATCGCCACCAGCAGTGCAATGGTCAGCGCGCCATCAAGAGAGCCACGATCCGGGTCAGCCTCACCGGTAATGTCTGCCGGGGTAAAAATGGGCTTGCCGAATTCATCACAGATTGATGCAGCGATGCGACCGGCCACTCCGTCCACCTTCCCGCCCATTGCTAAAACATCTGAGGTTGCAGTGTGATAGCCCATAGGACGCACATAGACCGTAGCGGTAAAATCTTTATCGCCCTGCTTCCAGTTAATTTCTTTTTCGACCGGTCGCCCAGTAAAGGCTCCGGAGGATTTGAGTGCTTCAAGCGTCAGTTTCATGCTTATCCTGCTATGAATTGGGGCCGGAGCCCCGGTGAATTAGGAGCCGGATTCAGCCTTTGGAATCCACGCACCGGCTCCGGAGCGCTGAATGGTCGCCGTGGTCTGAACCACCGTGTTAGCCTGGAAATCAAAAGGGAAATCGGCGACGTACCCTTTGAACACATACCAGGTGCGGTCGTCAGGCAGGTTGAGCCCATCAACAGCGTTTGGTGCATTCGCAGCGGCCACGGTTGGCACTGATTCGCCATCTGACCAGCCGATAGCGAATACCAGATCTGTCTGGTCAGAGGTTTCTGCGAGATTGCTTAGCATCAGGTGGCTGGCATTTTTGGGGTCAGCATTGAGCGTTGCCGATGCCTGAGCCGGCGTGCGCAGACCTTTCTTATAGGTGCGCGTACTTTTCTCACTCAGACAGGTATCTTCAATCTGATCCGCCGGGCTACTGCCCGGGTTGAATGCGGTAATGCACTCGATTTCACTCACCGTGTTATTTGCAAACACATAGAGCTGTGTGCCCTGCGTCAGTACAGACATGGTTATCTCCGGACGTAAAAAAACCGGCTCAGGGCCGGTTGGTTAGTTGGTGAGGTGATTAGCGAAGGACTATCCAGTCCACATCAAATGAGTAGCGGTAGCGTTTAGTTTCACTGTCGCGAGTCTGATCTCCCCAGCGCGCTATATTTGCGTGTGGCTCAATCGCGTCTCGCAGAGCAGCGGCGACGGCGATTGCTTCGTCGGGGGTATTCGCATAGACATCAACCTGCAGCGTAAACGAGTCCGCGTCAGGTCGTTGTCCAAGATAATTTTCTGGATCACCGCTGATGTTCTGCCATACCGCATAGGGATAGATGACATCATCATCCTGAAGGCCGAACGGATAAAGCCTGAGGCGATCACCACCAATCAGCGCATTCACTGCAGCACTGGAGGAACAGACCGGAAAGATTGGTGCAATCATGTCTGTGTCCCTTTTTTGCGGGCGCGGGCAATAGCCCGGTCCAGCGCCTTATCGTATTCATTGGCGAACGTGTTGATGACCATATCCACACCGTTCTCAGCAGCTGGCCGCATAATTGGCTGAGCCCGCATTTTTTCAGTACCAAACTCCAGTAAACGCCAGTGAGGGGTTGGTGCATTCACAGCTTTATCAGGATGATTTTTGAGTACTGCACCGTGTAGTACGCCGATCCGAAAGGCAAGATCACCGGTGCGCCGGAATACGCGCCCGTTCCACCGCAGTGCTATGTTGTCGGCGATGCTCCGCCCGGTATGAATATCATCAACGCGACGGGCATTAGCCTTTGCCCTGTCCACAATGACATTTCCTGCTCTGCGTAGTGCTGCCCGGCCCCCTTTTTTCTTCAGGTCATCGCTTATTGAATCCAGCCGGCCAAGCAGCGTATCCAGACCGGTCAGGGAAAACCCAACACCATCAGCCATCGTTAACGCCCTCCGAACACGGCAATGTCAGGTAATCCCGGCCACTTTCAGGGTCAGGAAGTACACCCTCAATGTTGAATATTTTATTCCCGTATACGATGCGATGTTTTGAGGTGATGTCGCTGCGGAAACGGATCGTTATACGCGTAGTGACCTCAGCCTGTGTAGCCTGCGCCGCTATAAACTCCCGCGCTGACAGTGGTACAACGTCAGCCCATAACTTTTTAATTTCCTGCCATGAGTTGACGGTTGCTCCGGTTAAAGGGTTCTGGGTTTTAACCGGCTCCTGAAGCGAGACGCGATGCCTCAATTTTCCTGCCTGCATGAACTACCCCTTTGGCTTTCCGCTTAGATAAGTGGCAGCCGGCATATCATCCTGCACCTCATCAGCAAAGGTCTGATAAAGCACCGCGGCTAACGACTCGTTTGATTCAGCCAGGCGGCTTATTGCCGCTGTCTGATCGGTCATTGCTTTTGTTTGCGCTGACATCGCTTTCAGCAGCTCGCTTACCTGTTGCTCGTTCATAGGCGATTCTGGTCCATTTCTTTATCCAGTCACGGCGCGCCTGACATCCACTGCATGCCATATATGCTCCTGCGCTCAGAGAATGGTTGGTTTACGAAGGGAATAAATGAGGCATGTCACAGAGTAAGGTAATTCGCCCTGCTTATACTGGCTCTCTTCCTCGCCGCCACGGACGCGATCAAGGATGCCTATTAAAATCAGTGTTGCCTGTTTTACGCGCTGAAGTTCAGGTGCGGCGTCAATGATTTTGCCATCTTCGCCGACAACTTTGTCACGGCTCCCCTGTATGTAATCCAGTACGGCCGCACTCGCAGAGTAAATTTTTAGCTGCAGATCTGAATCACCATCATCGGTATCAATACGCAGATGATCTTTGGCTTCGCTAAGCGTTACAAATTCCAGCATCACTTAGCCCTCGCATCACGACCGCGCTTAACAGCAAGTTTCCAGCCTTTAGAGCCATCTTCACCAGGCTTATCGCCTGTTTCCTGATGGCAGTACCAGACCGAACCGCCCCACGTAACGCTGTCACCCGGGTAATACTTCACGCCGTCTTTGAAAATGTCGCGGTAGATCATTACCGGCATGCTGAACGTTTTCTCTGTTTTTTCACCGCTTGATTTAACCGCGGTGACAGTAAACTGACGATCTTCGGCCTGAGTGATATCAATGTCGCTGATACCGTCTACCAGGCACTCCCAGCCATTCATACCCGTTGTTTTCTGGAATGAACGCCACAGGCCGCCATGATGAATAGCATAGGTGCCACGCGGGTATGATTTCTCAGCATCGATATGCGGCATAATTTCAATCTGAAGCGCGTCTTTTCCATCTTCGCCAGGCTCACCATCTTCCGGCTTAGGTATTTTAGCCACCGCATCTTTCACCATCTGCGCGATATCCGGCAGCGGCTCGGGTTGCGGCATTTCAATGGCAGAAACGGCCCGTTGTATCATGCCGTCAATATCCGGCAGAACTGGCGATTCCGGCACCGGAATCTCAGACACCGCATCTTTCACCATCTGCATGATATCCGGCAGCGGCTCGGGTTGCGGCACCACAATGGCAGAAACGGCCCGTTGTATCATGCCGTCAATATCCGGCAGAACTGGCGATTCCGGCACCGGAATCTCAGCCACCTCATCTTTCACCATCTGCGCGATATCCGGCAGCGCCGGCGCGGCAGGAACATAAATCTTCGCCAATACTAAATCGGCAATAGCCTGCTCATCCGGTACTGACTGTTGATACTCTTCGACCTGAGATTTAAGCCTGTTAATTACTTCTGCCTGTTCCGTCAGCGCGGTTTCATAGCGTTTTTGCACTGCAAACAGCTGCTCTTTTACTGCTTCGCTGACAGCCTTAAGCAGTGACATGTCACGTTTATTCATGGGTAAGCAGTCCTTTCAGCATTGCCTTGACCATGAAATGCTCATGCTCAGTAAGAGCTTTGCTCCTTTCATCGTCAACAGGTGGTGTCGGCGTGGTGGCCGCTTCAGATTTGGATTGAGTGCCAAACGGATCGTCACTGGCGTCCCTTCTGGCTAAAGCTGACAGCGCATAGTTCTGCTGCTGCAGATATGGTGTATCGCCACCTTCAACAGGCGGCATATTTTCGCTTTTGCGTGCCTGATTGGGGGTGAGGAAACCAGCACCGATGCCTTCGCTGTAGGTTTTGTAACGCCCTTCAGTGTCCATGCGGATAAGTGTATTCAGGTCGAATTCCACCCCGGTCTGCGCGTCCAGTTCTAATGCCTCATCCAGAAGAAGTTCAATACCTTCAATGTGTGTCTGGAGACACTGCGAGTAATACCCCTGGTCGAGAGCTTCAATATTGTTATAGGACGGTGTTGATGCGGTGTTGACCTTATAAATCGGGACGTGGAATGTTGAGCAGATGATTTCAGCAGTCAGTTTTAACTGCTCCACCATCTGAGCATCTACGGCTGTCATAGCAATAACTTCAAATGATGCATTATCAGCCAGCAATGCTGTTCTTCCGGTATTTTCGCCGGAATAACCCTCGTCCCAGTTCTGTTTTATTTCCCGTGCTTTATCTGCATCGACCGCCCCCGGAACTTTAATAACGCCTCCGGGTTTTCCGCCGTTTTTAAAATGATTTGCGGAGTTTGTCAGGATCGCATCGCCCTGCATTGCTGTCAGCCCACAGGCATAAATGGGTGACAGTCCGCAAAGAGGATGGAAAAAGCAGTTGAACCGATCGTGAATAATTTCCCGTGCCGGCACCATTACCTGCTGCTCCAGCCCGTGAATATTATCCGGCCTGACCTGATAGAAAATTTCTCCATCATCGGTCACGTAAGGCGTAACTTTGTTTGGGTCCAGCACGCGCAGTTGCTTAACGTTCCCGCTGACATCACGCAACTTCAGCACATAGGTGTTGCCATCAGAAAGCTTTGAATTCATCCAGCACTCGAAGAACTGCATACGTGTCTGAAAGCTGTTTGGCTTTCTCAGCAACGGGGAAATCTTCGCATCGCTGTGATCCGTCCAGATACCGCTGCTCAGTTTCTTTTTAAGCAATATCGGCATTTTCGCGATATCTGCGGCAATTAGAGAAATGCAGGTGAAGACCGCGTGGTAAGCCAGCACTGTTGTACTGTCTACTTCTATATTTCGCTGCCATGCGCCGGAAAATGACTCAAAAATCCTTCGCCACCAGCCACCATTAGCAGCCTGAAGCGCCTTTTCTTCCTTTGGTTTTTTGCGGAAACCGAACATTGGCTGCTTCTCCTGAGCGTTAATTCTTTTTCTGGCTCTTTGCCTTTTTCTCGACAATATCGATAAATTCAACATGGCCGGTTAAGCGGAGAACCTCAGCGTGATCGTCACGCAGAAAGCGTTTCTCACCCGCATGTGCATCATGGGTGTTTTTGAGATAACGAACCTGTTTCATAGAGAAAAGAGCGGGGATTTCTCCCCGCATCTCCTTAGCTGCCAGCGTTAGCGCTGTAATTAACACCGGTAATCACCGCCACCGCCGCAGTACGGCGACGCTTCCAGTTGATCCAGCGTTCGGCGCGGATTGCCACGCTGTTGGTCTGGAACATGGAAACCATTTCAGTCGGATTCGGCGTGATGCTGTCGCCGGTAGGTTCGCTCTCCATTTCAAGAGATGCCTCACGGGACATATCAACCGCAACGCCACCATCATCTGCCAGGTAGATATCCGGCGCGTTAACCAGCACCAGAAGATTACCTACATACTGAGAGACGATGGCCGGCAGACCTTCGAAAGTACCGCCAAACATGGTCATGTCCGGATACTCTCTCTGGCCCAGCGCATTTTTACGTTTTGACAGCGCCAGCGCTGTAGTGCTGGACATCAGCCATACGCCACCAGTCGGTTGCAGACCCGCATCGATAAACACCTGAAATGCGTTAGTGCTGTCGGTGTCAGGGTTGCCTGCACTTGGAATTTGCTGCGCGCCATTGGTGATAGAGGCCGGAGACACGTTAGCGACTTCTGCTTTTGCCGGATTGACAAAGTCAGCATCCAGTCGGGCGATTACCGCTTCAGCCAGGCTGTTGCGCACCAGTGCATCAGCGGCAGGATTAGAGAAGCGGATCAGCTCATCAGTCAGCACAGCAATGGCAGCGACTTTGGAGAAGCCAAAGGTGATTGATTCAAAATCGAATTTAGTCAGGGGCTTAGCTTTACCCTGACCAACCCAGTTCGCAGAGCCGCCAGAAGTCTGAGCCGGAATGCGGATGTTGAACGGAACCTGACGCAGTGCAGGAATATCCCCCTGACCAAAGCGGCCGATAATGGTCTGTGGCCGCAGGAATTCGACGAAGTCCTGAGCGTACTCCTGATACTCCACCAGGCTGCCAGCCCACTGCGGATCAGTTGTGGTACCTGCACCTACAGCAGCTTTCAGAACGTGGTGAAGCTTGGCATCTCGCGGATACTGACGCTTTGCGATCTCCAGCGCTTCGGTACGGCTGCCATTTGCAGCGGCCAGTGACTTGGCGAAACGCGCAAAAGCGATCCCTTTTTCCAGCGGCTTCTCAACATGGATCACCGCAGGAGCGCGGTTATCAACAGTGTTTACCACCGTACCACCTGCTGCTTTCTGAACCGGTTGAGCGGTCGCGGCTTTAGTCGATTCCATGTCACGAAGGCGAGCCAGGTGCGCATCAACGGATTTAATTTCCGTACTCACTTCGTCATACTTATCTTCTTCTTCCGCATCAAGCGTGCGGCCTTCATCGAAGGCTTTTGACATAACATTTTGACGCTCAGCATCGAGCGTAGCGCGCTTGGTTTCGAAAGTTTTAATCATCTCGGCAATGTTCATCTTGGTTCCTTTAGTCTGAGAATTTTTAACTGCTGTAGCGCCAGCGGGTTTTATTTTTTTCGAGTCGTTCTGCACTACGCCTGACGCGGCCCGCAGCTTCTCATCGATGGATTTAACGGTCTGGATCGTGCCTTCGGCATTGGCCGGCACCGTTACGACAGAGAGTTCGTACCACTCCCACTTCGTGAACCGGATGCCGCCTTCGTCGATGTAGGCGTATTCAATAGGCCGGAAGCCGATCGACAATCCTTTTACAAGGCCAAGCCGGATGCTCTGCCATGCTTCTTCAAGTCGTGCCGCGAGCTGACTGGGTGCATCTGCCTGCGCCAGTGTGGCTTTGATTTCGATACCCTCAGCGGTAACCTTGGCGCTGGTCACCTGGCCGATGGGAGACTGATGGTCATGCTGCCAGAGCAGCGGGATGGGTAACTGAAACTTTGCGCCCTCGGGCATCACAATGTCGCCATACCGATCCGGTGACGGCGTTGTCGCGATGCCGGTGATTTCCCGCGTATCCTCATTGACCGCCTTTACCTTCAGAAGGCTGACGGCGTGCTGATTCTTCATTTCCCTTTCTCCAGAAACGAAAAAACCCGCCGGAGCGGGTCGTTGAAAGCGGAATTTCTAAATGAAAAACACGCTGTATTCTTTTTTGGTAGCAGCCGGATTCAGCGCCATCAGATACATGGCATTAAAGAGAGCCATCAGCGGGTCGATTTTACCGACGCCGCTGGCACCCTTGGTTACCAGTGGTGCATTGCCGCTGATGACAACTTTGGCGTTACCAACGCACCAGTTCATCAAGGGCTGAGGTGCATGCTTCAGAGCACCCTCTGCCAGTTTGCGCTCAGTAGTCTTACATGCGCCGCCCAGCCGCCAGCCCTGACTGACACCCACAACTGAATCCTGCGGTATTCCTGCATCAATCAGCGTATCCAACAGCACCCCGATCCCTGCCGGGTCCATACCTACCTTATCCAGCAGGCCTGCTTCGTAAATCTGCGATACATACATCGCAACTTCATCCGCATCATCACCAACTCTTTTCACGATGGTAAGATCGCCCTGCTTTTCAAAGTCACGCAGTTTGCTTTCTTCGCTTTTGCGGCGCTCCAGCATCTTTTCATGGCACCAGGCATGAGACCAGGTGAGCCAGTCGCGGGTTTTCTTATCGCGACCGGCCACAGAAAGCCCCAGAAGATCATCCAGCCCGCCCCCGTCAATGCCGACAGTGATAACTTCGCACCGGGTTAAAATCTGTTTGAATGTCACAGACGGATCAGACTGCGTTTCCCAGAACTCCGCACCGGCCCAGCGGTCGTTACGGAGATTCATGCCGATTTCAACGTTCAGATGTTTGGCGAGAAACTTTCTCAGGCTGCCTTCATCTTCCTGCGACCGCTTAAGATACTCATCATCAAGCCACTCTTTACTGACAGAGCGGCCCATGTTCGGGTTGGTGATATAAAAGTTATCCGGGTTGCGGAAACCTTCATTTTCCACCATTTCAGGCGGGAACTCATAAAGGATGCCGAGCGTTTTGCCATCCTTGATGATCCCGTCACGGACGTTACGCCAGTAATCCAGTTTCTTTTTGAAGACACCTGCAGGCGGCTCATCGCTCTGCGTGGTCAGGTAAATCACCCAGCCTTCATTACGCGACACCTGCCCGCCCAGCGCCTCAATAAACATCGCATCCGCTTTGGCATTTTTGCCAAACAGCCACAATTCCTCCACCAGAATTCGACCGGCCTTTTTGCCCGACACCGTATCGCTGTCAGCAGCCACGACCTTCAGGCTGTTGCGATTAACCCGATGGGTAATGGTGCGAATGTGATCCTGAACGTGAAAAAGTGCTGAGAGCTCTTCATCTTCACGGACCATGCTGGCAGCTGGTTTAAAGCAGTTGTCGGCAACCTCTTTTGTCGGTGCCAGAATCAGATGCTCTTCATCAGCACGCCAGCAGATAATCAGCGCGGTCAGCATAATCCCGGCAGCAATAGTTGATTTCGTGTTCTTCTTGCTGATGAGAAGACCATACTCCCGGATCATCTGATTGCCGGTTTGTTGGTCATAGCCGCCGAATATTGCCAGCACAAAATCAAACACCCACTGTTCTGAACACTCGCCAAATGTCGGCTTTCCAGGCAGGTCAGTTACCCTGAGTTCTTTAAAGATAGACAGTGCGTGCTCACCAGAATCTCTGAAAATAGGCGGCGGAATTATTGACTCACGGTTAATGAGCCTGCTGGCCCAGTCAGCGCATGCGGTGGACCACTCAGGCATCTTTATCTCCCGTTATTCACAATCAGCTGTGGCGGAGCCATGCCCATGAACTTGCTGGCAACCGCCTTAGCAGCAGCCTGCTTCGCATCCTTCTTGCCGCCCTCACCTTTTTTGCTATGTAGGTAGGGGAGCATCGCCTTTGCGGCATCTTTGCGGGTATCAATATCCTCAGCACGGTCATTCATAACCGACTTCAGAAACTCAAGCGGGTCATCATACTCACCAGCCGCCCGGACAATTTCCGGCACTGGCTCGGGATCAGGATTCAGTGGCGTGTTTATCGCTGGGGTATTAACTTTTTTTCCATGCGTTGGCACGTCGTCAACTTCAACTTTTTCATTCTTTTTGCGGCTCATAAAAGCGATGACTTCCGGGTCTTTAGCAAGCTGCGAACCCTTGGAGCGTGCGGAGTTTGCGGAATACCCAGCCTTTATAGCCGCATCTTTTTTCGACATACCGGAAATCAGCGCCAGCGCGAATTTTCGCTTCTGGGCTGTTAACATGTTTACACCCTCCAAAAGGGGATATTTTCTGTGCGTGAGAGGGGGCGAGGTTTCGTAGAGGATCGGCCTGAATCTTTTGGCCCCCCCCACCCTCAAATGATAATTGATATCATTCTCATTGAAATAATTGCAAATGCAATTATAAATTAGGTTGAATGATAACTGTTATCAGTTAACTTTCATGTCTGCATTGGTCTTCTTCCGATGGCAACCTTCCTCGCCACAGCAAAGGATTTGGCAATTGGCATCGGTGTCTTCACCACCCTGATGCAGAGCAACCTTGTGATCCAGCTCGAAGCCGTGAGGATACTCAGTCAGGCGACCACACATCGCGCAGCATGGATTGGCAGACCATAGTCGCTTGCGTCTTGACTGCAGCTTCCAGCCAGTGATGCGAGTTTCAGCTACGGTTGCAGTCCTCACACGTTGCGTTCTGTCAACTGAGAGCCGGGGCTTAAGCGTTGCGAGACGTGCCATGATGATCCTTTGAATCCAGCCGCCATGCTCTGCGGCGCTCTGTGCGTGGTGTGTTATCAGGGTGTCTTTCGACAGTATCGCTATCTAGGTGGTCCACCAGCGAGTAACACGGATAAACTATCGTGCCACCGTAGGCATCACCGACTGCATAGTCAGCAGGTGATCGATGATTCCAGCGCGACAGCACCTGCTCTAACCTGTGAGTCGGGACGCTATAGCAGACGCCATGAATAAGTCGGCTGATAGTGATGTGTTCTGCCTGACGCCGGTCTGCATCAATCAGCTTTGTCGCTATCTCAAGCTGATACTGAGGCGGCCTGCCGGTACCAAGGTAAAAGCTCAGCAGTTCATTAGGGAAGCGTGACAGCCAAGTTTCGACCTTCTGCGCGAAGCCGGGCACCGGCAGTGCATCGTCTTCCAATATGACGACACGGCAGTGCTGCTGGCTGGCCCACTCAAGAGCACGGCGATGATTCCAGTTCGCGCCATGCTCACACTCGTCAATAAGCAGGTGTGCGTTAATCGACTCTGCCAACTGTTCTGCCTGATGCCTGCGTGAGTGATGACCGACCACCACAAACTTTATTTGTGTTTCCACCAGGCAAACTCCTTACCGATTCCATCTGACTTGAACACTGTATGCACGCTGGGACCGGTCACCAGCCTGTCGCTGTAACGGTGGGCGACGATACCGAATGTCATCATGTCACCGACAGCGGAGGCCGATGATTCCTGCCCCCAGAAGCGCAGCGATTCAATGTGGTAGTAGAGCCGGACGATGCCATGCGCTATCGCCATCACGTCAGCGCGGGAGCCACCGAGCAGGCCAGCGTTGAGCATCACATCATTACGATACTCACTGATGAATGCCTGATAGATAGCTTCAGGGTGAGACTGCTTAGCCCAGGGATCGGTATATGTCTTTGGCTCAGAGCCAACGTAGATTTTGCCCGGCTCCATCTCATCCCACGGTTCGCGCAGCATCTCAACGTCAGTTCCATCAGTGCACCAGACGAAGTGATATTCAGGATGATCGCGAAGGTGCTGCCAGATATGCAGCCACCGGCGGAAGTAGACATTCATTTTCACGTCTGGAACACGCCATAGCTCAGCGCTGGCCGGTGGCTGTTCAAGCTCATCAGCCAGTATTACTGGCGTCGCGCCTTTGACCGATGCAGCCCACTTAGCCAGCAGGTCAGGCGATGCTGTCATTCTGGTGTTTCGCTGTGGGTCATGCTGACTGGTCAACAGCGTGGTAATCACCACTTTGCGCTGCTGTCGGTACTCTGCGTATCCGGTATAGCCGCTGTTGCGGCGCTCGTTGTGAATGGTCACGTTGCGCTTAACCTGTGCTTCACGGTCAGGCTTAGGCACTGACCGCTCAACAGCCTGATGCTCATCAAGCGAATAAATAAGCTTTTCAGACCCGACGACATCAGCGAACGCCCAGCTCGTTAACCCGGCATTGTGGATACGCAGCGCCAAATCAGAGTGTTCATACATTCCACGCTGATAGATGGGATCGAAACCGCCAACCTTCTCAATCGTGCTGCGATGGTAATAAAGCATCACGCCGCGCTGGCCGGTGTATGCGACGTGCTGTTCATCCCGGTAGAGTACCGCTATATCGTTAAGCTTCTGCCCGGTGGCAAAGTCCTGAAACTGGTAAGCCAGATGCGGCTCGGGTGATTCGATGTAGGGATGCTCCCAACCACCAGCAATCGGCCAGGCATCGTCATCCCACAGGAACAGGTGCTCGCAACCGGCGTCGATTAGGGTTTCAAGGCTGGCGTTTTTAGCGGCCACAATGCCACGTGACGCTTCATGCCGTATGACCCTGACGCCTTCAGGCGCTGTTACCGGCCTTGCTGAACCGTCATCAATAACAACCACCAGCGCACAGGCTGGCAGAAACTTCAGATGGTGATCCAATGCGCGGGATAAAACGTCATGGCGGTTATGGGTGCTAATGGCAATGCCAATGCATGAATTGGTTGCCACTGGTTTATACTCAATACCATCAATCATTACGCGCACGGAGTCCTCCCCGATGAAAAGGGTCTTGGCCTTTATTGCTTCATATTTTATTTTTGGCTTAACTGCCTATGTCTTTATGAAGGCAGGTATGTATGTTTCTGAAGAATATTTTTCTGGCGGCACCTTCCCCTTAGTGATGATCACCGGAGCTGGTTGCTGCATTGGCTATGTGTTAGCTATAACCTTCATGAAAGGTGCTGGCTTCGATAAAGATGTCGAATAATATCCATGCTGAGATTCCTGACTGGCGCGCGTGAAAAATGCTAGTTACTGCTGAGGCCACCAGCCGATGATTCATTGTGTTTATGCTTAAAATTGAGTTTAAGGAACTCACTTTTAAGCATAAAGTAAAAACGCCCTAAGGCGTTCATGTAAATCAGCTTACTTTGCTTAAGCTCTTACTGCAGCACTCGAAAAACAGTTTGCCAAATTTACTAACTCTGATGAACCAACAATTGTAGAATGAATCTCTGCGGTTCTTACATGGCTCAGAAACGTCATAATCATTACTGTACTCAATTAATTCAAGCGCCCTCAAGTGATCAATATAGATATAAAAGTTATCGGGGAAATGTAAGTCTTCAGGTTTGAGTAAGATATCAATCAGATTTGATTGTTCTTGTCCAAGCGTATAGGTTGCAGTTGAATAAAAATTCTCACGTTCCTCTTTGCTTACCACGTCCCAATCAGACACTCTCCTCATATATGCGCACACCTCGAAACCTGATATTTTAAGGAGCATAAATGCTTCATCAGATGAGAGCTGAGAAATCAAATGAATGAAGGATGGATGAGCCAATTTCACCCTTTCTGAATCCATTGAAGCAGATAACAAATCAACATACATATCTGAAACCAAATTATCAGTTACTTGATATTTTAGCTTGTCAGCAACCTCAAGTATTAAGCTATCTCGGGGAGTAATTCTTTGCGATTCGGGTACGTCAGAAAGCGCTTCAGCGATCCTTCTGTCAATTAGATCCTGACGCAAAGCGGCTGCTTGTATAGGGTATGTTAAGTACCGCAAAGTTTTGAGTATCTGCTCACCAAACAAACCAAGTTGAACTAATGGCCCCTTCACACCATCTTTGTAAGCATCTTCTATAACTTCCGGTGGAATCGCTTTTAAACCGTCCAATACGTCTTTACACATGCCACACCTCCCTTGAATGATTTATGGAGGATATTAGCATTACATTAGTGGCATCGCTCATTGTAAAAAACGGTGTCTCAACGCTTCACAGCGTCGCTAAAGGTTATCCCTTGTCGGAGGATTCAAAAAAACCGCCATAAGGCGGTTATGATTTTTGAAAGTTATGCTTGAAGTGATCAGTGACTTCATCGACGGCAAACTGCACATGTGTCGTTTCGTCTGGAAAGTTTATTTCTAGACCGTCG
The DNA here is from genome assembly GCF_025910055.1 of Pantoea sp. JV6. Lineage (NCBI taxonomy): Bacteria > Pseudomonadati > Pseudomonadota > Gammaproteobacteria > Enterobacterales > Erwiniaceae > Pantoea > Pantoea sp. JV6. Next base: position 381,138 of record NZ_JAPCIM010000004.1, read on the forward strand.
TAAACCCATATGTGATGCCCTGTTCCTGGAACGGCTTCGTCTAGCCTGGAAACCATTGCATAGAAGCTTGAACCATCACTTCGCTGAAATACCTCATATTTGTAATTGATTCCACTGTCACTGATGTATTGGATAGTCTCTTTAAGGTATCCCTTCTTTACGTAAGTCATAGCTAGTCCCGCATGATGTAGGATTGCTTAACTTATAACCTTCCTTAATGATCTCCAAGTATTTTCATCATCAGGCACACTCGCAAATGCGCCTTGTGATGAACTCAGCAGTCGTCATCCGGCTGAGCAATTGCACGACAGGCAAACATACAGGCTTTCTGCATCTCCGTTTTTGCCATCGCAATCCAGCGCGGGTCTGCACCAGTTTCTTTTGATGTGTCCAGCAGATTCAGGAAGTGGCGGCTAACATCTTTCAGCCGGTTCATCACTTCAATATCGCCTGGGGTTAACGTCCGGTACCCCTTAACGGTACTGCCGTCCTGCGGTTTTGCTTCGCTCATGTGTTTACCTATCGGTTTGACTCTATTTTACGGATGGCGGCGCGGTCGAAATTGCACTGACCCAGAGCACTATATAACTCAGCGTTCAGGCTTACGCTGTCACCGAACGTCATATCCTGTGATGGCGCTGGCACGTCAATCTGACTGGTCAATTCAGCCGGAAGGCTTAGCTGAGGCTGCTTTACTGTCCGGTACTCCACCAGCGGCTTTTGCTGCGTCGCGCAGCCTGTCAGCAGCATCAGGGGGAACAGGAGCAACAGCACACTTGTCCGCCGCAAGGTAACGCTTAATTTCATTCTGTAGTTTCCGGTTCTGCTGGGCTGTTACGGCACGCTGCTCTGTGACCTGACTCATCACAACGTTCTGTTGCTTAACGGCTGTTACCAGCTCAGTGACGCTTGATGCCAGGCCATCGTTCTTTGACCGCAGGTCCTTAATTTGATCATCTTTGCTGTTGGCTAACTTCTCCAACCGCTGGTTGGTTGCTTCAAGCTGTGAGCTGCGAGCATTTAGCATCCACAGGCACACGCAGATAATTGCGATAACCAACAGGTGTGAATAGTTTTTGATGAACTGGATAGCAGCCATGCGGCCTCCTGTTTCAGACAAGGTCGAGCGCCCGGATAAAAACGTCAAATTCGTAGGGCTGATTGCCATTCTCATGCTTGATGATCGCCTGCAGGAGAGGAATCAGCTTGCGGCTGTCATTCAGATCAATTGGCTTATCCGCGTCAGTGCCGGTCGCCTGAGCCACGCTGCGGATGTAGGCCTGTGTATCGTTCTCGTTCGGTGGAGCCCAGCGCTTCACAATGCCCGTAATGGTTTTCAGACCGTATTTGCTCTGGTAATTGCGCAGAATGATGATCATTGCCCGAATGCCATACTCCGGACTAATGAACTGACAGAAAGATTTATCATTGTGCTGCGGCTGCGGCACCAGCCCTTTCCACTCATCGCCCCAGCGGATGTTGCCAGGATTATTATTCCGGATGCCGCGTGATTTATTGCTGCCCGTCATTTGTATACCCTGCCTTTCTTTCTATCAGCCTGCGAAGCCTTTCGCTGATGTAGTCATTGCCTACATACCCGATGTAAACCGCGAATACCTGTGCGGCAGCGTCAGGGATGCTCCAATTAAATAAAGCGCCCATCACCTGCAGCGTCGGGCCAGCAAAGAACGCCAGCGCGCTGCAGGAGACAGCGTCGAGAACCCGCTTACTCCACGGGCTTTTTGCATAGGCACTGCGTAATAGTGAAAACATGCCTGCTACCCCGGCATATCCCCATTCTGTTTTGTGGGCATACAGCCACAGCAGCACTGTGGCCCAAAAGCCCGGGTCTTTTTCTGGAGGCATGCTCTGATTCCCGCCACCGGGATGATGGCGGCTGACTGTCGTTAAATGAGTTGCGCAGCACCACGGCGTCAAAAGTGTGTGTGGAGACTGATTGGCGTGCGCAAAAACGAAAAAGGCCCACCGAAGTGAGCCTTTGAATTTATTATTTGATGCCTGTCAGGCAGCGACTAATTCAAGCCGCTTGCCCAGCGCTGAGAGCGCCTTTTGAACAGTATCTATTTTGGTCGAGTGATGCAGATCGAAGATGCGCGTTACCTCCTGCTTTTTAACTCCCATGCGTGAAGCCAGCTCAACCTGGGTTAAGCCGGAAGCAAGGAAAGCATTTAGCAATAGCACCTTCGCCGACACACTCGCCGGAACCTCTACAAAATCCCCTGTCACCGGTCCAGGTGCCGGAACAGGCTGGTTATCTTCAAAGTAGAAATCAAATGAAGTAACCAGCGCATCCAGCCCCATCGCTAACGCCTCCTCGCGCGTATCGCCCTGAGTAAGCGCCTCCGGTATATCCGGGAACGAAACCACATATCCGCCGTCGCACGGCTCAAGATTTATCGGGTATCGCATATCGTCTTAGTGAAACTCCGCGAGAACCAGCCCCGGAGGGCTGGTTAATTATTTCAGGCCTAACTGCTTCATTATGGCCTTTCGCAGTGGTTCTTTTAACTCAGCACCGGGATGCCTTGGCATTACACTTCGCTTCCCGTTGTATCTCAGCTTCAGATGGTTAGTACCGTTTGAAACTTCGACTCCCTGAGATTCAAGCCACCGCCTGAACTCGCTTTGCTTCACTACTCCTCCTGTCTGTTGAACATGAAGCTATAGTAAACATTTATGCTTACCTGGTCAACATTTTTGTTTACCGGAGGCCGATATTTTTGAAAAATAACCCTGACGCAAAAGCGGTAAGTGCCTTGCCCGTCGGCAACAGGGTGAATTTCTTATCCCCTGCAAGGGATAGACAGATCGCTATCCCCTTTAGGGGATATTTAAAATAAAAAACGCCTCCAGGCTGGTAAGGCCCGAGGCGCTTTGACATCCACATTTGGAACTGACTTTTAGCAGATAAGCTGCACTGCTTGGTAATCGACCTTATCAGATTACTAAGGAAAATGCGGACCGCGTGAGAGGTTTTTTCAATATTTTTTTCGGCGTCAGTTCGTCGTCCATATCCAGCCGCACATCCAGCATTGCCAGGCAGCCTTCAATGAACCCCTCAGCCATCTGGATTTCAATTCTCACTATCTTTTCATCGCGCCTGGCCTGCTTCGCAAGGGTGCGCTTTGAGATATTGAAAAAGTAATGCAGCACAATGATCGCGTGCTCATCAGGGCGCTTGGCTTTAAGCCGGGACAGGCAACCTTCAATAATCAAACCGTCTCCATCGCTGCAGGTAAGCGTTAACTTTGAATCCTGCGGCAGCAGCCCTTTAAACCCCGCTGCGATTGCTGAGTAATCAACACCGCTGCTGTCTGACTTAGCCCATCCGGCCCAGCGCTCTAATACCTGTGACATGTCACGCATGTTTAATCCTCTCCACACACTTTATTTTTTGTCCGCCCCGATCACGCCGACTGCAATCGCGAAATCGAGGAACCTGAACAGCAGCTCAACCTGGCTGCCGTACTTCGCTTCAAACGCTTTCATATCCCGGTGCAGTTCATCGTGATGCGCTCTGCATAGCGGTATCACAAATAAATCATGCGCCTTCGTTCCCATTCCCCCCTGTCCGTGTCCAATGATGTGATGAGGATCGTCAGCCTGTATGCCGCAACATGCGCAAGTCTGCGACTTTACCCATCGTGTGTATTTCTCACTTTCCCAGCGCTTACGCTTGGGGCGCTTCATGAATGATTCTGGTGATTCCGGGTCTGCATGGAGGCTGATTATCTTTTTGACGATCTGCGCTGCATCCTGAATAACTTCCCGCGCCGGTCGCACCGGAACAATGCGAGCCTCTTTCAGCTCGCCGCTCTGGATAGTCTCTTTCGGCATGCGCAGAACGCGCCTGGCCGGTGCCTCTGGTATAAGGTCAATCACATCATTCAGGGTTGCCCACCAGCACAGTTCAGGAAGGGTAAGCTGGTGGTCACCTAGTAACGCCATCTGGTTACAGGCGGCGCTGATTATCCAGAGAGCGGTGTTACCTTTTGCGATGCTCTCAACCTTGCCGGGAACACCATTTTCCCTGAACTCATTATCGTGGCTGTAGCAAAGAGACACCAGGCCGTTTTCAGTTTCTGACACAGTAAATTCATGATGATGCCAAACGTCCAGCTTCTCCCGCTCCCATTGGCAGCAGTTGAAAGACTGGACGAAGGATGCCAGCGCATTCGGTCCACCAGCAGCCTTTATCACGCGTTCGTGACTGAAGAAGGGAATCAGTGAGGGTTCATCAAGTAACGGCTGTGTACCGTCATTCAGCCGCCCTGATGGCAGGTCTGCCATATCCATTGTCGGTGTGCTGACCACCACCCTGCCCTTAAACAGCTTCAACAGGTCTGGTCCTGGCTTCAGCAATACAATCCCGGTGCGAGGTGCTACCTCTGGAGTAAGTAATGCTCTCACAATCACCTCAATGTACGGTGTCGAGCAGGCGGAGAAGCTCGGCAAATTTTGATTCGAAGAAATGAGGCTGGGTTTCACGCGGATTAGCCGGACTGGTGATGTTTTTACCGTACATGCAGCCTTTAGCCGTCAGTGACCAAAATAGCTTTACACCATCGGTGCCTGACCGGCTGGCTCTACTTTTATGTTCAACGATCCCCAGCTTCTCAAGCTGACGATAGGCCTGGCTCGCATTCATCCGAATATTATTTGCCTTCAGCAGTGCGCTCAAAGACAGAGTAGGACGGCTTGATCCGTCTTTTGCATCAACTGGTGCGTCGATAGCATATGCAGGCATCATATTAGGGATGCCGTAATGCTGTTGAATCTTGTGATATGCGCCAAGCTTTGAGGAGTTTGAAAAGTTCAGCATTCGGGAGGCTGATTCAAGCAGGATGATACTGGCCTGCACTTCTTCTGGCATTGAAACTACTGGGGGTTTTGATACCAGAGAATCGTACGTGCGAATTACTTTTAAACTGAATTCGGCGCTGATCCACATCGCGTATGAATAGACCAGTTCTTTGCATACGAACGTACCCTGGTTCATTCCGCCCTTAATTACCGATACAGGAATTCCTGTATCGCTCAGAAGCTGAACGAGTTCATTGGTCTGTTGAAGATTACGCCACAAGGTAGGTTCATGTCTGCGTTCTCCGCCTGCTGCACGATGAAGATCGTTAAGGCAATAACGGCCGGAGCTGTCCTGACGAACGGAAACCCCATCAATCACTAAAAGCTGATTCATGCTTTCTTCTCCACACACTGTTTTTAACCGGCCACGCCACATCACCTGCATGTGAAAGAGGCCGACCTTTATCTCAGGCATCTGCAATATGCCTGGTCATCATGCTATAACTTCTTTAGCTTCTAACCCATTTAAATGCTAAAAACCGAGGAAAATCCCACGAATTTGGATATAACGACTGAATCTCATTTTTAGGCATCGGCTCCGAAATATTAAGCAACTGAAAACCATATTTAGAAAAGATTGAAATATATTTCTCCAACGGCCTATGAATGTGTGTGGTTTTAAATTCCGAGCCAGATAAAGATATCTTAAAAGGAGATTTAATCATTATCTCTTCTTTATAAGAAAACCACGACTCTTTTTCGTAACCCCAGTACCTTGGCCAGAAGCATGGGTGAGGAATAGTTGCAACAAACTCATCACCTGACTTTGAAACCTTTGATAATTTACTAGCAAACTTGTCAAGATGAGGATCTGCCGAAAGCATCATAGCAGCCAAGAAAACTTTTTTCTCGTATGAAGCATTAAATAACTCTTCTACACAATCTTCAAAATCTGAATGAACAAAAGATATATTAGTAAATTTGGAAAGAATTGACTTTGCTACTTCCAAACTTCGGGCTGATGGCTCTACACATATAATCTCCTTAAACCGTCTAGCAAGGCATGAAGTAAGTTCTCCTGTACCTGATCCTATATCTATCAGAGTTGCGTGAGTATCATGGGCTAAAAGTGACTCAACTAAAGGTACCATCACATGAGTGAATGTGATGTCTAAACCTGCGCTTATCTGACGATGTCTCTCATCAGCCAAGTTGTCCCACTCACTAGCTAACTCAAGAGAGGATATATTTTTGATGTGTGAGAATCTTGGAATCATAACTCGTTTCCATTAATTTTTTCTGAGGCATTTTTTGCGATTTGAACAAGCTCATTAGCCAAGTTAAAGGCGGGATGAGAACCAGTGTCGAACTCTTCAATTATATGTTTATCTGATTTGGCTCTACCAATTGCCACTTGGCTACCATCTCTACCGTAGTAAGCAATAGTAAATCGAGCACTTGGATTAATAAGTAACTCCACACCGTAAACATAAATTTCAGCACCTTCTTTTTGTAACTCCTTTGATAAAGTAGTATGAGTTGGTAAACAGATAATTAATTCGCCACTTTTTGCTTTTTTTGTCAGAAGAAACTTTGATCGCTCATCACTAGCCCAACTCATGTCCCGAGTCCATATTGCTACTCGCCCCCCATGGGCAATCCAGCTAAGCATATATTTCTTTATTGAAGCTGAGTCCGATTGTTTAAAGATATGCTTTCCATCAAGATTAGAGATTTCATAGTAGACCAAAAAACTGTATAACATAAGCAAAACTATAATTACCGTAGCTATAGCTGCAGCAATCCAAGGTGTTATCTTACTATGGTCCACTAAAGGGTAAAGTGTAGCAAACAACCCGACCATACCTAAAAATATAAGAACCAGTTTTACTGTAAGCGCCTTGTAATCTTTAGACCACTTAGGACGGGGCCATTCATCTTCACTTATATTTGACATTTTTTATCCTTAAAATTTCGTTCTCTTGTAAAGGCCAAGCATGTACAACCTGTCGGATGCCATGTTGAATGAACTAATAGTAACAATAAAATATTATCATAAATGATGAGCTTCCATAATTTGTTTTATGTTTTATGAATACAGCATGATCTTCATTGCGCCTCAAGTGGCTTACAAAAATTTTTAAAACACACAGCTCACGCTCATTGTGTACGTTAGTGCGCTATACCCCCCCTAAAAGGCTTAATCGTAATGTCTGCTTTGCCTTTCTTAACCTGGACTCCCCATTCCACAGTGAATCGCTTAATCTGCTTATCATCGCCCCATACACCCGCATGTGTAAGGCTGTCGAATAATGCTTTGAGATAGTTATCAAGATCACGCTGGCGCTTGTCTGGGGGGAACAGCAGCACGCTAACCTCAACATTCCCTGTAATCGGCTGAGGTCGGCGTTTAAGTTGCTCCATGACGGCGGCAAGCGCATTGGAGCGGAAACAGCGCCCGGAGGCGCTGATCAATACTCCCTTTCTGGTATTACGCCAGTACGTGTTAACGCTTGGTGGGAAGGGCAATGTAAGTTTCATATTTCTCTCTACACCGCCAGCTGAAACTGCATGTTGAACCTGTCCCGTTGCTCGCAGTAATTCAGTGAGCCAGGGCTGTTGTGTGACTCGATACGTTCGACCATCAATGCAGCGCGGGTTTCTTTTGATGCCGGGGCATACGCTCCTGACCATGCCTTATCGATACCAATATTTCTGGCAACGTTAGTGCTGTCAGCGCTCGCCAGCGGTAGTTTGGTGAAAATTAGAGGATTGAGCATGCGAAGGCCGTGAAGCTTGGCGATGGGCTGACCGAACTCATCTGTAACGTGACGAATAAGGTCTTTCATACGCGCTACAGCAAGGTTGGGACGCTTAACGTCGTACTCTCCGCAACTACCGATCGCTACGCGCGGATACTCATTGCAAAGCCGGATGAATCGATCATCGCTCTCGTTCATGTGCCATACCGGTACGCCAGAGCAAATTCCGTGAGGCCACTCATCAATAAGTGCATCGTTCTCAGACTCATCACCGTTGATTACGTCAGGAATAATGGCGAAATCACAACCAGGGTGATTCAACCATTTTTTCGCCCATTCATAGTACGGCCCCCAGCCCTTAAAAGTGCTCTTTCCCTTTTCAGCGCGCTTCCATTCGGGATATGCACCGTTATCAAGAAAGAACGATTGGCAGTACTCTGCAGCCAGATTAATTTGCCCTGGGTTTGCAAATGAAATGCAGGCGTGCCGCCCTTTCCATGCCCGAATGGCACATGTATCAGGTGTTATAGGTCCACCATGGTAATGGATCATGCAACCCTCCCAGCCAAAGCGGGCAGTTCTTTAATTGCCTGACGCAGCATGCGGATGTTTGTCCAGCAATCACGGTTAGTCTGCTTCACCAGCGCGATAAACTCCTGAACTGTGCACGGCCTGTCCTGGCGAACGTCAATCAGCACCGCTGAAAAACGCTGCAACTGTTCCTTTGCCAGCTCTGGATCATCGTACTGCTCTGACACCCACAGCTTCAGTTCAAGATCGTCATGATGCTCTTTGATGAGGCGCACCGCTTTAGCAATGGTCTCTGCCGGAACTGTCACACAGGTAGGGTTCTCAACGGAGTCCGCCGCCCAAGTATGCGCGTACTTTGATTCGCTGTAGGTGTACTCAGCTTTCATTTTGAATGCGGCAATAACGCACGCCCACGCTTCAACACCGCTTTGCTCAAGGATTTCGTGCTTCAGCAATGGCAGGTCATCACCGTCCTCTGCCTTAACTGCTGCCGGTTGTTTGCTTACTGATTGAGTCACACCGTAGTGCTCTTTGGCGATCAGGATAATATCCATGAGCTCAGCGGCCTGCAGGTCAGTTTCAAACGTCAGCGTAATGCGTGCGCCTTCATCGCTCTGCTCTGTCTGAGAATGTTTAGCAATCAGTTCTGCAAGCTTACGTGCCTGGGCAGCACTGAACTGCGGCATAGCATCGGTCTTAGTCAGCTTCTTCTTCCCTGCCGCTTTCGCCTTCTGCATCTGCTCCTGTGCTACTGATGATGCTTTCACGCCATGCTCACGCTGCAGGGCTACTGCTGTGGTTGCGGCCACTTCGCCAGACTTCACCATCTCAATCAGAGGTTCGCCAACGGTCAGTAGCTGCAGGTGCTGTTCAACGTCGGTGATCGAACGTTTCACCTTGGCGGCGATTTCGGCTGGCTCTAAACCCTGGTTAACGAGACGCAGATAGGCTGCTGCCCGCTCCAGCGGCAACAGGGCGCGTCCCTGGCTGCTGGTGACCATGAATGCCACACTGTCTGCTTCACTGCCCACGAAGTCTTTGCACTCAAGGCGCAGCGTATAGCCTGCTTCCTGTGCCAGCTTCGCACCGTAATAGCGGTGATGGCCATCGATGATCTTAATGCCCTTTTCGGTGACCTTGACAGCCAGCGGAGGCACGTGTTCACCAGCGATAAAGGCGTCGCGGAACTCCTCGACATGGGTCTGATCGATATCACGAATGTTGTAATTGGTTTCGACATACAGCTCATCAACGCCCAGCAGGTAGGTTTTACGGGTAGTGATGTCGGTATCGCTATTTTTTTTGTCGTCGTAAATGCGCGCTAATGTGCTCATGCTGTGGTCAGCTCCCATGTCAGGACAAAAATCAGGGCGGCAATCATCACCGCTGCGGTGCGGATGGCCTGGTAGAAAATCTCATTGCGTTGGTAGTGGCTCTTCAGGTGCGCTTTCATTGGCGATCCTCACTCAGGAAGCTTTCGCCAATACGGCCTGTATCAAGCCCGCCATAGCTGCCACAGTTAAGCGAGCCTCTTGCGGCACAGCGGTCGCAGTTCTCTTTGGCTTCATTGCGGGATGCATCGAACCGGGCCACCAGCATCGCTTCACGCCAGACCTGTGCAGCACGCAGCCAGAACCCTTTGGTCTCCAGTTCGGTAGCCTGCATCGCCAGCTGGCGATGCTTTTCGCTCTCTTCTGGCACCGGCGCGGTGTTGATCGAATAACTCCAGTCGCTGGCACGCTTGAGAGTCCCTCTGGTGAAAAGTGGTTTGATAAAGCGCTTCACTGAAGTCTCATGCAGGCCGGTAAGCTTGCAGAGTTCGCGCACCTTCAGCGGGCCATTGCGGGTAATCAGTTCAAGAATTTTTGATTCGTGGTTAATCATCGCTCTATCCCCTTATGCGCCGCGAAAGCCGTTAGGAATTTCATAGTCCATTGATGAGATAGCCATCACATCACGCTGCCACTTACCGTTGATGCACTTAGGCCGCCCCGCTTTATCCCACTTCTGAGCGGAACTCAGATAGCCGGGGAACTTACCCGGACGGAAAATTGTTTCCGGTCGGACGTACTCACACATTTTTGGGTCTTCAGCCCACTTCGCGATTGAGTAATCCACAGTGAGGATCAGTTCATCAGCAGTGAAATCTTCAGCAAGCCGACCGCGAATTGGTGCCAGTGAGGATTTTGATTTCTGAAAGCGCATGCCTGCTGCGCGGTTCAGGTGCTCCAGAACGCTAAAAGCAGCTTGATTTGCATCAGGGGCATGGTCGGGTTGCCCCGCAACCTGACAAGAAGGGGTTGTTGTAATCTCTGTAGTATTCTCTGTTGTATTCTCTGTTGTATTCTCTGTAAGACGAGGGCAATTTGCCCCCATCGATGGGGTTAAAATGCCCTTATCGATAGGTGCAGCTTGTCCTTTTCGATGAGTGCAACTTGCATCCTTCGATGAGGGCAATTTGCCCTCATCGGCCAACAGTGGGTTTGCGTGGTTAATTGCGTAGAAATTCGTGCGATCATGTTGAGTCTTTTTCAGCTGCTCAACATAGATGAGCCCGCTTTTCTTAAGCGAGGTCAGAGCACGTTTAACCGTATCTGACGACCACCAGGGGAATTGTTCATTCCAGTCTTCAATGGTGTTATAAACCCAGCGCCGGCCTTCATGCTCAACGCCAGATGTGGTGTCCTCCAGCCAGTAACAAATCTGCTGCAGCACGATGGCTTCATTCAAACCAATCCGCTGGGCAAGCATCGGGCTAATCACGAGAGGCTTAACCTTCAGAAGTAAACTCATTGGCTACCTCGACCTCTCTAAAATATTGCTTAAACCGTTCGAGAGAGCTGAAGCACTCACCATGTTCATAGTCGTCACGCAGGTAGATAACCCGGTCGTTCTCTGGCTCCCAGCGTATGACCCGTACAGGGACGCCGCGCTTATCGCGGAAGATTCGGTCAAGCTCTCGCATTTGGTCGCCTTCATTCGCTGGTTAGCATCGCCCACAGCCCAGTCAACAAAGCTGTGGTTAACTTCCTCTGCGCCGCCTGGTACATTAAGCACATACCGCAGCGGCTCACTGCTGAAGCGGCCACCAGCTGAAGGGAGGCAACGGAATTGCGGTAACCCTGGTAATCTGGTTAAATTGATCACGCGATTAGTTCTCCACACACGTTGATTTAGTCGCATCGAACGCCGCGGGCTGCAATCCTGCGGCGTTCACCTTTTCTGGGGGGCAAAACACGCGGTACAGCAGCGTCAGATGCTCCTGCCACTTAGCCATAACCTGATAGCTGTTCTCTTCAATCTGCTCACGCTCCGCCGCATCAATTAGGCCGTCAGCTGTTGCTTTGCGAATATAGGCAGAGTGCTTGCCAATCCACTCAACTGACTCCATCAGTCGCTGATTGATATCTGCGTTATCAACATCCTCAATATCCACCAGCGGAACGTTGACGCTGTTTGACTGACGGGACACCGCATTAGCGATGTGCTTGGTGCCGCTTGCCTGTTGCAGGACCATCGCCCAACCCATTGGGAAAATCTGATCGCCATTAGTGCGCAGGCGGTTAAATAGAGCATCCTCAGTAACACCCAGCCATTCGGCAGCTTCTGCATACCCACCCGGAAGACTTGAGATGGTCTTTTTAATTGATGCCACCAGCCAGGCTGGTTGCTTTTCTACTTGCCAGTGCTTTTGATCCACGGCTAAACCCTCTCTACTGTGGTTTCGCTACTGTTGGAGTAGCTGATAAAGTTTTGGAGTCGGTCTGAAAGCGCTGGGGATAAAGAATCTCCAGTTCAGTGATTTCGCCGTGAAAAAACACGGCTAAGCGCTCAGCAACATCCAGTGATGCAACCTGAAGACCTCGCTCAATGCGGCTTAGGTTTCCGACATCCAAGTGAATAGCTACAGCAACTTCACTTAGGGTTTTTCCTTGCGACTTGCGCAATATTCTTAATGGTGAATGCATTTTTGCCCCCTTAATTGCGTAACATGCATATTATTTCACGCAATCAGATTGCGCAAGTTAATTTGCGTTTCATGCAAACCAGCCATTAAATAGGCACATGAACATAGGAAATCGAATCAGAGAACTTCGCCTTGCGCGAGGAATGAGAATCAATGATCTGGCTGATGCCGTTGGCGTCGATCAGGCAAATATTTCACGCCTTGAGACAGGAAAACAAAAATCCTTTACTGAGCAATCGCTTAATAAAATCGCAAATGCTTTAAATGTGAGTCTCGGCGAATTATTTATTCCCTCCGGTCCAGAAAATACTGTATATAATGACAGTAAGGATATCGTTAAAGGCATACAAGGGGGGGATGTGTATCGTGTGGAATTGCTTGATGTAAATGTGAGTGCTGGCCCAGGGGCGTATGTAGGAAGTGACATTATTGATGTCATACGCTCTATTGAGTACAACACAGAGCATGCCAAGAACTTCTTCGGTGGTAAGCCTCAATCCACTGTTAAGATGGTCAACGTACGCGGCGACAGCATGTCAGGAACCATTGAGCCTGGAGATCTGATTTTTGTAGATGTTTCAGTGACTCAGTTCGATGGTGATGGGATTTATGTCTTTGGCTTTGATGGGAAGATACACATCAAGCGCCTGCAGATAGTTCCTGACAAAATCGTCGTCATTTCTGATAATACTCGTTATCGGGACTGGTTCATTGATGAAACTAATGAGCACCGCTTTTACATCTTTGGCAAAGTCATGATCAGTCAGTCGCAATCGTTTAAGCGACACGGCTAGCCCTCAACTGAGTCCAATAAAACCCGGCCTGACCGGGTTTTTTTGCGCCTGCAGCATTCAAATTTTGCAATTAACGCATTTTATTACTTGCGTTATATGCATATCGGTTTTATTGTTTATCTCAACAGCGGTTACTTAGGTGGGATAGCAGATGAATTTCTCCAAACAAATGGCTAACAGTAAGCTTTGGGACCTAATTACTTTCCTATACCTATTCCCAGACGCAGACCTTATCTGTGATGGAGATACTGGGGTGGTAACTATGCATTGCGGCAATGAAAGCCTGGCTTACGGTTTAGCGTTTTAAGAGTAAGGAATTGCTGTGTTGGCGGTTACTCATGAGGGTTTGTTTAACCGCCCTTTTTTAAAAAGATTAGAGCAAGCCTCGCTGAAAGAATTTTTGAAAGTTCTTTGAACGAGACTGGATGGCTTACTACTTCAAGACGGTCTCAATAAATGTCCACCAAGTAGCGGTACTGCTACCGATATTAGCGGCGACAAGACTATGCAAGCGGTAAAGGTCGTTAAAACTCGTTAGGCCGATGAGTTCAGATGGCAATAAAGAACAGACAGCCGGGAAAGACCGGCACACAACAGGAAAGAGTATTTGGAGGCGCAGTATTAAGCCGTTGATGAATGCTCTATCCGTTGTGGTGAATGCGGCCAGCGCGCGCGGAAGACTGACAAAGATTGCACACAGTCTAAGAGTTTCCGCTCTGGTGTTTGTCAGTCTGACCAGAGCACCGGGAGGCACCCGGCACCGCAGCAACCTTTCAAGTGTGTGGAGTAATCGGGCTGTGGGTTATTGCAGTAACCCACCAGCCAACTTAAACGAATTCCAAAAGTTTTTATTGCCGTCACTGGCAAGGGATTCATGTAACAAAAAATCGTGTGTGGAGAATTTCATGGAAAAGCCGAACGACCATATAACCGTAGGCATTATCACCCTGCCCTATAGCCATATCCTGAACGGCTGGATATTGCCTGACGGCTCTGTAGTCACCAATCCAATTAAGGCGCAGAACGAAGCTGAGCGCCTTAACAGCACCATCACCATTCACTGAGGGCGATGACATGCATCATTTCAAATCGAATAAAGAAGTCGTCGCTGCCGGCCACCAGTTCGCTAAGAACATCGGGATGGATACTCCTCTGATCGAAATGGCAAAGATGGTGACTGAGCTATCGTCGCGTCTCGACGTTGCCACCGTTCGTGCCAATCTGATGGCTTCAGAAGTGCTGCGTATCAACAGCGTGCTTCCTGACACTATTTCAGCCCTACAGGCAGCAGGCACAGACCTGACGCTGATTGATGACCTGAATGCAGCACTTGCTACGCCAGCCTGCGACCAGTGGATTCGAACACTGCGCGGTGAAGCACTCGGTGAGGCGCGCCGGGCTGTAGCAACTATGGGTAATCAACAGATGCCAGGTACTTCACAAGCGATCAACATCATTTCCCAAATGGAAATGGATTTGCTGCGCTCACGTACCGTAACGCTGAAGGTGGTGTCATGAAAAAGGTCGCCCAATTTCGCCGCAGTAATGGCCCAAATGCTGGTTTCAGTGAAAAGCTGGCCTGGCAGTTATCCAAAGGCCCGGCAACGGGTCGGGAGCTGGCGCAGCAACTCGGTATGACCCTCAGTGAGTTCAACCGTTTGGTCCTTCACATCATGCGGCGCGGTGGTGAAACCCTTCAGGTTGAGGCATCCAATCAGGTCTGTCTCGGTGGCGGATCAATTGACCGCACTTACACCCTGGTCAGAAATCCTCGCCGGGTTGCGCCCCCGCCATGTAAGCCAATGGTTATCAACTACAGCAACGACCGTTCTGAAGAGGCTATTAAGCGCCATCGTGAAGCAGCTGCACGCCGTGCTCGTCTGATTGCCAGCGGGCTGTATCTGGAATGCATGGGTTAAGGGGAAGACGATGAAAGAACAAAACGTTGTGATGTACGAATCTGATGAAGCGGCCAGCATTCAGACTGTTACTGGCTGGGTCGATCGCACTGGTCGTTTCTGGGGTAAAGACGAACACATGGCTCGTTACGCGGGCAGCACGCACCGTATCTGTCAAAAAAACCATGACCATGGCTCCCATGCAACAAATGGCTATTGTGAGAAGTGCTATTCAGAAAGCCGTCAAAAATATTTTGCTTCTCTTGAAAGAAAGGCCTGGGCAGGAGAACCACTCGTTATCTTCGACAACGATAACTACTTTTTTGACTCTGAGTCTCTCGCAGATTACTGCTGGGAGAATTGCTTGTTGCCGAGTGAGCTCCAGTTACTTATTTGCGAGTCGAATTACCCCCGCGAAATCGATATGAATGATCATTGTGAAGAGATCATTCCTGATGGCGGCGATCACCATGATATTACCGAAGCGATATGGCAGGCAGCAGAGGCGCTGAATAAAGCCATTCGAGAAAGCTCTCCAATCTCATGGTCAGGTGGAAAGTTTGCAGCGATCATCTCTGATGACCTGCTAACGGATGAGCAGAAGGCTGAAATTTTTGCTGAGCGCGCTAGTGCCGGTAAGGATGGTGAGTGATGGAAAGAACAAATAAAGGTGAAATCATCATCGGGCCAATTATGGATTTGCGCTTAAAACCAGGCATTGAGCGCACACGTAATGGAAGCATTCAACAGTTCGGTCCTCGCATCGTTAAGGGCGGAAAAGAAATTCAGGCATGTGACTTCTCTATTAAACCAAGCGAAAGAAACCACTACGCACTTGAGATTGAAGGTCAATGGATGTGGGTTAATGGCTGCGGTCACTGCAATCAGAATGGCGAAAAAATGTCTTATGTGGTTTGCGAGGAACACGACCGTTGTCAGTGTTGCAAAGTTAAGCGTGGAGAGGCAACTACAACTCCTCCTCGTAGTGAGTGGGATAGAGGTGGTGCGGTATGGGGTTCGCGTGATGACAACGGTGTATGGGGATGGATGTGCCATGCATGCCACGAAGCCAAAGAGGCTGACAAGCTTTCTGAGGCGCTGGCAAGAATAGTTCCTGATGAAGATTACGACGAATGGGACTTCTATCATGCTGACTCAGCCAAGTGCCCTTGGTGCAGTGCAGAGATTTGCACAGATGAAAGTTACGATGCTGATGATGAGTCTCATGAATGTGATGAGTGCGGGCATTCGTTTTCATTAACTGCCGAACATTCAGTTTCATGGACCACTAAGCGCGTGGAGGGTGAGTGATGGCAAAGACCATGATCGATTTTACCGGCGCGAAGTTCGACCTGAACGGCAGCAGCTGCAACGTATTGCCGGATGGCACCCGAAAGAACGAAGTACAGCACCGCCGGATAATTCTGGCGGACGGCACCGAGTATCAATTTGATCGTTATGGCTGGTCTCGCTGGTTTCCAAACAAAGACCGTCGTCGTTTTTCTGACAGCTCCGGCTACTCCCGAAAATGTAACGACCGTTATAGCTGGATGCTGAATCAGGGCTGGAAAGAAAACTTTAAGGAGGCGGGTTAATGCCTAAATCCCCCGCCGAACGCAAAGCATCGCAGCGTGCCAGGCAGGCCGCTGCCGGTGGTAAAAAGCTGGAGCTGGCTCTGGATAGTCAGGAACTGGAGATGCTGGCGCAGAACTGCGCCGCACGCCGCCCCGGTCGTGAACCGTATGAGCTGAACGAGTACATAGCGCTGTTAATCCGCCAGGACAATGCACGGGTCCGTAGCCGGTTCAGGGCGATGAGTAAGCGCAAGTGCGGTAAGTGTGGTGACAATCTTCCTGTGCAGGATTGCCGATTAAAAGAAGAGTCAGCCTGCTGGGTTCGGCTGGGCTGGCACGAAACAAAACTTAACGTGTGACATGTCACATTGATTAAAATCCTGATGCAGCAGGAATGTGTGGAGAAGAAGAATGGCTAATATTGAAATGATCTTTGAAAGCGAAGCGATGCAAAAAATTGGGGTTACCTCGCGGACAACAATGAGGACTTATGTGATGCATCATTCCTTCCCCAAGCCAGTAAGAAATCGCCCAAAAAAATACTTACTGGCTGAGGTAGAGCAGTGGATTTTAAACGGCGGCGTTAATCAGAGATCAGCTTGATCTGCTCAAAAATCTTGTCAGCGTAAAGTTCATAAGCAACCTTTTGTTCCGCTAACCAATCGTGCTTGTTATAAACTGCAAGCACTCCTCCAAGATCATGCCCCAGCATTTTCTCAATGACATGGGGCGCAATCCCTTCCTCTGCCAAACGAGTAGCCATCGTTCTGCGGAAGTCATGAGCGGTAAATTCACCAAAATTAACCTGATCGCGCAGAAGTCGGACATACCTGGTTGAAGAACCAATGCTCAGCGGAACATTCCTTTCGAAAGCACCGTGAAACAGCAGGCCATTGCCATTATCGATTGACTGTTTGAGTAGTGGCTCGATTTGTTTGAAGATCGGCCTCCTGATGATTTTATTTGTTTTGCTACGGTCTGAGGGTAATGTCCAGATACCCTCTTCAAAATCAAAATCCTCCTTTCGTGACTCTCTCAATTCGCTATTGCGTGATCCATACAAAATGAGGGACTTAATGAGCATTTTGCTCGAAAACGTTGCGGTAGATTTTTCGTTCTCAACCCATATCTTTGCCAACTGCCGATAGGTAAGAACCGTGTCGCCGGTTTTAGGGTTCCTGCCAAATTCTTTGGGATTCAATCTTAGAAGCGATGAGTCTTCAATAAACTGTCTTCGTGAGCACCAAGCTATTGCGCCGCGCAAATGCACCAATAGCTTACGGGCTTTTAATGGATTTGCCTGTTCTTGCTCCGTGAAAAAGTCTACCCAGGCACTGACCGGGATGTGCTCTATTGGTATATCCGCAAAATACTTTTCCATCTCATTAAGCACTATGCGCTCGTACACTTCAGCGGTGCTTTTTCTCAGTGACTGAAGCACATAGTTGTCATACCAATACTTGATGCACTCATGTACGGTAGGCTTCTTCTTTTTAACTAGAAGTTGATGCTTAGGATCGATCCCTTCAGCAATGAGAGATTTATACTCACCGACTTTTATACGAGCATCACGTAGAGATACCGCGGGGTAACGGCCTATCCCAAGTCTGTGTTGGCTGCCATTTATTCTGTACCGGTATTGAAAGCTGACTATCCCTTTAGGGGTTATCCTTATCCCTAATCCGTCAGCATCGGTTATTTCCGCTGGACCGCTGTAAGGTTTGCCATGTAACCCGCGCAGTTTGGTATCGCTAATAGCCATTGTGTACTCACCATAAAATTTCATGACTCAATTTGTACTTAAATGGCATTGTACACAGATGTTTATAGGTGTACAGAAGTGATGGCAAGTGCAATTAAATGAGAAAATAATATATTTAAAATCAAATATATATGAGCTTAATTGGTGATTATTAAACGCTGCTGTTTTTAGATGAACATTAGATTCGGAAACGCCAGAACTCTAAACATAAGAGGCAAAATTACGCACAGGACCTGCAGCTGTCGATGCGTGGCTTTGGCTCCCGCTCAACCTACGGCGTACGCGGGCTGCGCATCTATGTGGATGGCATCCCGGCCACCATGCCGGATGGTCAGGCGCAGACCTCCAATATCGATATCGGCTCGATTGATCATGTTGAGGTACTGCGCGGCCCGTTTTCTGCGCTGTATGGCAACGCTTCGGGTGGCGTAATCAATGTCACTACCCAGCAAGGACAACAGCCGACCACGCTTGAAGCCAGCAGCTGGTATGGCAGTTACGGCAGCTGGCGCAACAGCGTGAAAGCCAGCGGTGCGACCGGTGACGGCAGCCATGCCGGGGATGTTAACTACACCGTCTCCGCCTCACGCTTCACCACTCACGGCTATCGTGATCACAGCGCTGCGCAGAAGAACCTCGGCAACGCCCGACTGGGCGTGCGTATTGATGATGTCAGCACCCTGACGCTGCTGTTTAACAGCGTTCACATTGACGCGCAGGATCCCGGCGGCTTAACCGAGACGCAGTGGCGTGAGAATCCACGTCAGGTGGTCAGCAACGTCCCGCTTTATAACACCCGTAAGACTGTCGATCAGACTCAGGGCGGCCTGCGTTATCAGCGCCAGATGAGTGAAAATGACGACCTCAGCGTGATGCTCTACGCGGGCATGCGCGAAACTACCCAGTTCCAGTCGATCCCTGCAGCCGTGCAGCGCAACCCGTCTCATCCCGGTGGCGTGATCGCCCTGACCCGCCACTATCAGGGCGTCGATACCCGCTGGACCCATCGCGACACGCTACTGTCGATTCCGGTGGCGCTGACCGGCGGACTCGACTACGAAACCATGACCGAGCGCCGCAAGGGCTATGAAAATTTCACGGTCAGCAACGGGGTGACGCAGCTGGGCGAACAGGGCAATCTGCGTCGCAACGAACGCAACCTGATGTGGACGCTCGATCCCTATCTGCAGACCGCCTGGCAACTGACCGATAAGCTGTCGCTGGATGCGGGTGTGCGGTTCAGCACCGTTAACTTTGACTCAAATGACTTCTATATTCAGCCCGGTAACGGCGACGACAGCGGTGATGCGCGCTATCACAAATGGCTGCCCGCTGCGGCACTGAAGTATGCCTTTGATCCAGGCTGGAACGCGTGGATCTCCGCCGGTCGCGGCTTTGAAACCCCGACCATCAATGAGCTCTCTTACCGTTCGGATGGCGCGACCGGTCTGAATCTGGGGCTGAAACCGGCCACCAGCGATACGCTGGAAATTGGCAGCAAGAAACGCATCGGCAATGGCCTGATCAGCGCGGCGTTGTTCCAGACCGATACCCAGGATGAGATTGTGGCGGATGCCAGCAGTGGCGGACGCACTACCTATAAAAATGCCGGTCAGACCCGCCGTCGCGGTCTGGAGTTAAGCCTGGATCAGCAGTTTGCCTGGGACTGGCGTCTGAAGATGGCCTACACCCTGCTGGATGCGCGCTATCGCACTAACGCCTGCGGCAGCGACAGCTGTGACGGCAACCGCATTCCTGGTATTGCCCGTAACATGGCTTACGCCGGACTCGGTTACCTGCCGGAACAGGGCTTTTATGCAGGCAGTGAGGTGCGTTATCTGAGCCAGATCGCCGCTGAAGATCAGAACAGCGTGAACACCCCGTCCTACACCGTGGCAGCGGTTAACAGTGGCTATAAGTGGCTGGTTGAGAACTGGACACTGGATCTGTTTGGCCGGGTCGATAACCTGTTTGACCGGCACTATGTGGGTTCAGTGATTGTGAATGAGAGTAATGGTCGCTATTTCGAATCCGCGCCGGGCCGCAATTACAGCGTCGGTTTAACGCTGGGTTACGCCTTCCGCTAAAACAATTCGGGCCACGGCTGTGGTGGCCCGGATATTACCTTCACACGCGAATCAGGCGCGCGAATTGAATTTCTTTTAAGGATTGATTGTTATGGACAACGAGCTACAAATTGCAATGTCTCCGGTACATCTTGCTGCGGTGCTTTCCGATAAGTCAGTTACTGAATCCGAGGGAATGAGCAACCGTCTTATGGGTGGTCTTGACCTGCTCATGGGTAGTCTGGAGTTGGCTGGTGCAACCGCATTGTGTATGGCTCCCGAACCCACCGGGATAACCAAGGCAGCATGTATTGTCGTTGGTGCTCACAGTATGGATAGCATTAATGCTGCAGCTAACCGGGTGCTGACCGGCCAGAATACCCGAACTGCCACCTACCAGACGGCTGTTGCTCTCGCAAAGAAATTTGGCGCTGACGACACAGCAGCATGGAATATCGGTCTGGCCATAGATGTGGGTGTTCCAGCTGCCTTTGGACTTACTGTTAGTGCAGCCCGTGTTGTATACGTCCGGGCGGGTACGTTTAAAATTGCTGAGCATGAGGCTGTCAGCTCAGTAAGGGCTGGCGGCCACACCATTGCTAAGCACGTCGCAATTTCTGATAATGATTTACTCGCCAGGCTGGCCCTCAGCCCAAATATGCACTCAGTATCATCATATTATTCAGTTCAGATTGCAGAAAAAGCGATCAGCTCAGCCCTGAAAGCTAACCGACTACGGATCATTCATTGGGCGAACTGGGGGAATAACGCCAGTCCTCTGGAACTGGTATATCGTAGCAGGGCTGCTGTGGGTTATGGATTCAGGCAGGGTAAAGCGGCAAAAGAAACCTGTTACGCTGTGCGAGTGGTGCTGCTTAAGCAAACTTATAACGGGAAACCTTACTATGTTCTCACGTCTTATCCGTGGATGGGGTGATAAACCCGAGAAACAATACCCGGCGCTAACCGGCATGTTAAGAGTATTTTTAAGCTGCCACCATGACGACTTTGGCAATACCCTCGAAGAAATGCTTCAGAGCTATATTGATCATGACATGCCTGTTATCGAAGCGCGGAATGAAATAAACATCCTGCTTCAGAATGAGGATGATGATTTGAATGTCATTATGTCAGCGATTGCTGGTGAAGAGTTTCGTCCGGCCCCCTGGGGAGAAACGTGGCGCAGTTTTTTGATAAGAGCTGTGGCTGCCCTCAACGGGCCACCGTCGCGGTGGCCCGACGCTTAACGTCACACGCCAATCAGGCGCGCGAATTCAGCTGCGCCTTAATATCCTCACAGCTGCCGGTTTCACCCAGGCGTGGGAAGATCAGGTTCACGCTATTGTTGTGCGTATCCAGGTTGAGATCGGTCATCGCATCGGTCGCCAGCGTGACGTTGTAACCCAGCTCATACGCCTGTCGTGCGGTGGATTCCACGCCGATGCTGGTCGCGATACCACAAATCACTACCTGAGTAATGCCGCGCTTTTGCAGCTCATCGTGCAACGCCGTGGCGTGAAACGCACCCCAGGTTTTCTTGGTGACCGTAAGGTCATTCTGCTGTGGGGTCATCGCCGGAACCAGCGTCGCCCAGTCGGCGGGCAATTCGCCGCTGTGACGTGCCTGCTCATTGCGGCCCGGCGCCCCACCAGCCACGTTAACCAGCACAACCGGCAGATCGTGCGCGCGAAACGCCTCAGCCAGTCCGGCACAGCGTTCGATCACCGGCTGCGGTTCATGAACCAGCGGCAGCGCCACAATGCCATGTTGCAGGTCGATAACAATCAGCGCAGTTTTTGCATCAAGTGTGGTTACAGCCATGTTGAATCCTCAGATTTAATAGTCAGTGAGTCGTTGCAGCAGAGGGAGAACGTCGGTCAGTTGCTGCTGTTCTGCCGGACTCAGTCGCGCTTCCAGCGTCCGGACCAGCCAGTCATCGCGCATCGCGCGACTCGACGTAATCACCGCCAGGCTGGACGTCGTGGGAAGATAGCGGGTTTTACGGCCATCATGGGGATCCGGCTCGCCCGTCACCAGTTCCGCCGCCAGTAACCCGGCGACGGTCGCGCCCATTGACTGGGTGCGTACGCCCTCGGCCGCCGCCAGTTGCGTTACCGTCATCGCCCCATCGCGAACCAGATGACCCAGCACCGCGACCTGCGACCAGGTTAATTCGCCAGGCGGTGCTGACTCGCGCAACCGGCGGCCCAGCTTGCCCACCAGCATGCGCAGCATTGCAGCGGATTCAGTCAGATCGCTCATTACCCGTCTCCATCGATAAGCGAAAGTATAAAGATACGAAGGTAACCTGTGTAGTTTGCTCAGGTATCAATTTGTAACGTCCGGGCGCTGCAGATAGTGGATCAGACTGTGGAAGCGCAGCGGCGTGCTGAGCGGGTTCCGGTAGCTGTGCAGCACGTCGGCCCTGAACTGGAACGCCTCCCCGGCGAGCAGACGTCGCCAGAGGTCACCGACGCCCAGCAATAGTTCGCCCTCGATGACCACCACCTGCTCCACACAGCCCGCTTCATGGGGCGAAGAATGACTCTGCGCGCCCGCTGCCAGCTCCACCGCCAGCAGATCAAAACGCAGTTGCGGATCGTAAGGCAGCAGCGACCGTACCGACATGTCGGCATTGGGCTGACTGAATCCAGGCGCGGCGCCTGAAGGCAGTACGCTGCCGTCGATAAAAAAGGAAAAAGGAACGTTGAAACCGGTGGCAATCTTCCACAGCGTCGCCACGGTGGGACTCGATTCGCCGCGCTCAATCTGGCCCAGCATCGCTTTACTGACGCCGGTTCGCTCCGCCGTCAGCGTCAGGCTCCAGCCATTGGCCTGCCGCAACTGTCTGAGCGCGCTGCTCAGGTGTTGCTGAAAATCCGCCATTTTTTCTCCTGCTTTCTCGTCATCCTGGTGAGTGACGTTATGGTAATAGTGTAACACTTGTGCGTTATAGCGCATCATGCGACCATGTGCGCTATAACGCACAACCTCATAAAGAGTCTGACCATGACGAGAGCGGAACCTCCCCGTTTTACCCTGCCGATGCTGGTCTCCGGCTTCGTGGCTGTGCTGGTGGGATACAGCAGCAGCGGCGCAATTATCTATCAGATGTTTCAGGCGGCGGGCGCCACGCCCGCGCAGATTGGCGGCTGGCTGTCGGTGCTGGGCATCGCGCTGGGGATCGCTTCGCTGGTCCTGTCACTGCGCTACCGCATGCCGGTGCTGGCTGCCTGGTCAACGCCCGGCGCTGCGCTGCTGGCGACCAGTTTTCACGGCATTTCGCTGAATGAGGCGGTAGGCGTCTTTGTTTTCGCCAACCTGCTGATCGTATTGTGCGGCGTCACCGGTCTGTTTGCCCGGCTGATGAACTACATTCCTGCCTCGCTGGCAGCGGCGATGCTGGCAGGTATTCTGCTGCGCTTCGGGCTGCAGACCTTTGCCGATTTGCAAAGTAACTTTGTACTATGCGGCAGCATGTGCCTGGCCTGGCTGCTGGCCCGCCGCTGGCTGGCCCGCTATGCAATTCTGGTCACGCTGCTGGTAGGTGTTGCCGTCGCGCTGGCACAGCACGCCATCCATTTTCCGCCGCAGCCGATTAGGCTGGCGATGCCGGAAGTGGTGATGCCGCACTTTACGCTCACCACGCTGCTGGGGATCGGCGTGCCCTATTTCCTGGTCACGATGGCGTCGCAGAACGCCCCCGGCATCGCCACGCTACAGGCGCACGGCTACCGTCCGCCCGTCTCTTCACTGATGAGCTGGACCGGATTAATTGCGCTGCTGCTGTCGCCATTAGGGGGTTTTTCGGTCTGCGTGGCGGCGATTACGGCGGCCATCTGCATGAGCGATGAGGTCGACCCTAATCCTCAGCAACGCTGGCGCGCGGCGGCGCTGGCGGGGATCTTCTATCTGCTGGCGGGCGCGTCCGGTGCGCTGATCGCCGTGCTGTTCAGTGCCCTGCCTGTGGTGCTGATTGAGGCGCTGGCGGGTCTGGCACTCCTTGCCACGCTGGGTGGCAGCCTCCACCGCGCACTGGATCTGCCTGCCGAACGCGACAGCGCGCTGATCACCTTTCTGATCACCGCATCCGGCGTTTCGCTACTGGGCATTGGTCCGGCCTTCTGGGGACTGGCGGGCGGCGTCATCGCCCACCTGCTGCTGGTGCGCAAATCCGGCTGATTGCGTCATACTCTCTGAAATAGCGGTGGTTTTTCCGTCAGCCGGTGAAAAAAACAGTGGATTTACCCCCTTTTTCTGCCGTTTGATTTGTCATTGCCCCGCGTAAAATCAACCTAATCGTCGATAACACGCGATTTTCTGCCTCAGACAACGACCGATAAGGGCCCAACAGGTGGCAAAAACTTTTCTGCGCAGCGGTAATTTAGATGCAGTTCTGGCGTTAGGTGAAAATGGCCAGCCGGTCTACGCTTCAGCACTGCAAATTCGTGAAACCCTGCGCCTGCGCCGTCAGAGCGCACTGGCAGATTGCCTGGCCATTCCTCAGGCCAATGAACGGGGCGATCGCCTCGACTGGTATGCCCCTTTTAGCGGCCGGGTGAAATCCTGGCTGGGTGCCAGCGATCATGAACGTCGCGCGGCGCTGCAACAGCTCACCGCCTGTCAGCAGGATATGCAGGATCTCAGTACGCGCGCGCGCGCGGCAGAGAATCCATCAATGCGGCTGTTTGGTGCGCTGCTGAGCAAAACCCTGCAATTCCCCGACCAGCAGTATGTCTATCTGGTTGATGGCAAACCGGTCATCACCTTCTGGGGCTTTGTCGATGCCCAGGCGCGCAGCCGCGATGACGCGCTGGCCTGCCTGCGTGACACGCTGGAAGAGAACCTGCCGGTGGCGCTGGTTGAACCGCTGCCTGAGCTGCCTGCTGCACCGGTCATCGCTGAACCAGTGATGATCACTGAGCCCGAACCTGAACCCGAAGCTATGGCTGAACCGCTGCCGGTTGCTGCACCCGTTGAAGCTCAGCCGGTGACGCCTGTAGCGGCTCGCCGCCGTTTCCGCGTCTGGTATCTGTTACCGCCGGTGGCGATTGCTGCCGCCGTGATGGTGGCCGTGTTGCTGCATCGTTCAGAACCCGTAAAAACACCGGTTGCCACCGCGAAGCCAGCGTCAGCCCCGGCGACGGTATCCACTCTGGCCCCTGCTGCGACTCCGGCACCGGTTGCGGCGACACCGTCTGTCACGCCACCTGCCGAGCAGGCAGCACCGGAAAAACTCCCTGAATCGCAGCCGCAGAAACCGGCCAACACCACCACCGATACCGCACCGGCAGACGCATCTGCTACCCTTGCCACAACGGTGACGGCGCCGGTTCCGGCCAAACCCGATGACCTGATCGTGACGCCGGATGCGGTGCGCGATGGCCAGGTTAGGGTGATTGATGGCCGCTGGCGTGTCACTATCGACCAGATGCCGACGCCAACCGGTAAGCCTCCAGTGATGCGCTTCCAGTTTAAAAACGGCAAAGGCAGCGTGCAGATCGCCCAGGGCAATACCACCTGTAAAGCGGATGTCAGCGCGGCCATGACCAGCGCCGGTAACCTGGTGATTGAGAGCCGCTACACGGCGAAGTGCCAGAACAATTCGCGCTACCGTATGCCGCTGCTGGTCTGCCATGCGAGTATCGGTGCCGCAGTGTGTGAAGCGCAGTATGCTGATGACCGGGTCTTCCCGATGACGATTAAGCGTGAGAGTAAATAACGATGCTGGCTCCCCTGATCGATGACAAACAAAAAATTTCGCTGATTGAAAACAGCGGCGTGCAGTTTCTGGATTTCGGCCTGCAACTCTCAGATACCCCGGCGCGCCGCCAGTTTGTGCGCCAGACCGCCAACGGCCCGCTGCTGCGCCTGAACGTCGATGGCAACAGCGGTAAGTTCCTGCTCTATCCGGAAGATGGCGGCGCTGCGGAAGTGGTGCGCCCGGAGTCTGATATCGCGCTGGCGGACTCGCTCTCTCTGCTGTCAGCCTGCTGGCTGCCGCTGCCGATGCTGCGCTGTGCCAGCGGACGTCGTTTTATCGGCGGTCCTGAAAACTGGGCGCGGATGCGTCTGGTTGCGCTGCCCGCGCCCGATGCAGCGGGCAATACCCATCGCGTCAGCCTGGCCTTTGATACCCGCTGCGTGGCGGAACAGGATGGCGGTGAACAGCTCGGCCTCAGCACGGCTGATGCACAGAACGGTGTGACCTTTGCGCTCGCCTGGCACAACTACGAGCTGGGTGATTTTCTTGACCTGACCTGGGTTGACGGCTGGCTGCGCGAATCCTTTACCGACCGCGTCTCCGATCGCCGCGAACAGGCGATTAATCAGGCGCTGCGCGAGTTTGAGTATCAGGCGCACTACCTCAATCTGCTGGAGCTGCTGGGCGAACAGCTCGACCTCAGCGAGATCCATATTCAGGCTGCCACGCTGCAGACCCCGGCGGTCAATGTGGATATCATTCTGGATGTCGGTAACTCCCATACCTGCGGCATTCTGGTGGAAGATCACCCGGAAGAGAGCAACGGCCTGAAGCAGACCTATGAGCTGCAGCTGCGCGATCTGTCGCAGCCGCATCAGGTTTACAACGAGCTGTTTGATAGCCGTCTGGAGTTTGCCGAGACCCGTTTTGGCAAAGCGAACTTCTCGCTGGAGAGCGGTCGTGAGCAGGCCTTTATGTGGCCTTCTCTGACCCGCGTCGGCCGTGAAGCGAGCCGTCTGGCCCTGCAGCGTGTGGGACTGGAAGGCAGCACCGGCCTCTCCAGCCCGCGTCGTTATCTGTGGGATGAGGCGCGCTATCAGCCAGGCTGGCGTTTTAACACGCCCGGCGAACAGACTGAACCGCTGGCCTATGCCGCGCCCTTTACCACCCTGCTCAACGACGAAGGTCAGCCGCTCTCGACGCTGGCACCCGACGATCGTCTGCCGGTCTTTTCTCCGCACTACAGCCGCAGTTCGCTGATGACCTTTATGCTGTGTGAGCTGCTGGCTCAGGCGCTGATGCAGATGAACAGCGCGGCACAGCGTCAGCGGATGCCACAGAGCCACGCGCCACGTCAGCTGCGCCATGTGATCCTGACGCTGCCGTCAGCGATGCCGAAGCCGGAGCGTGAAATTTTCCGCCGCCGGATGCAGGAAGCGCTGGCGCTGGTCTGGAAAGCGGAAGGCTGGCTGGCTGACGAAGATGACCTTTCACCAGCACTGCCACGTCAGAACCCGAAACCGCTGCCGGATGTGCAGATGGAGTGGGATGAAGCGACCTGTGGTCAGATGGTCTGGCTGTTTAATGAAACCCAGGTCAATTTCGCTGGTCGCGCCGAAGACTTTTTCAGCAGCATGGCCCGTCCGGATCGCCCGCGCGATGCTGACGAACTGCCAGGCAAGAGCCTGCGCATCGCCTCGATTGATATCGGCGGCGGCACTACTGACCTCGCCATCACCCAGTATCGTCTGGATGATGGTCAGGGCAACAACGTCAAAATCACGCCGCGACTGCTGTTCCGCGAAGGCTTTAAAGTCGCGGGCGACGATATCCTGCTGGACGTGATTCAGCTGTGGATTTTACCGGCGCTGCAGCAGCATCTGCAGAAAGCGGGCCTGACGCTGGCGGAACCGCTGATGAACAAGCTGTTTGGTCACGACAGCCGCATGGACGGTCAGGCCACGCTGCGTCAGCAGATCACCTTACAACTGTTTATTCCGCTGGCGCAGGCGGTACTGGAACGCTACGAAAACTGGGATCCGCTGGAGAGCCACGCGGAGATCAACGCACTGTTTGGCGAGCTGGTCGATCAGCCGCCGGGCGAAGCGGTACTGGCCTTCGTCAACGGCGAGATTCAGCGCGAGCTGGGCGGTAACAGCCGCTTTGACCTGC
This sequence comes from Pantoea sp. JV6, assembly GCF_025910055.1. Taxonomy (NCBI): domain Bacteria; kingdom Pseudomonadati; phylum Pseudomonadota; class Gammaproteobacteria; order Enterobacterales; family Erwiniaceae; genus Pantoea; species Pantoea sp. JV6. The sequence goes on from NZ_JAPCIM010000004.1 coordinate 409,192, forward strand.
TGCAGGTACCGCTGGTGGTGAGCCTGTCACAGCTGCACGGTGAATTTATGCAGCACCGGATGGCGATTATCCCGGCGCTGCGTTCAATGTGTGAAGTGGTGTCGCTCTATCAGTGTGACGTGCTGCTGCTGACCGGTCGCCCGTCGCGCTTCCCGGGCATTCAGGCGCTGGTGCGTCATCTGCAACCGCTGCCGGGCAGCCGTATACTGTCGCTGGAAGGCTATCACACCAGCGACTGGTATCCGTTTAACAAACATGGCCGCATCGACAACCCGAAATCGACCGCGGCGGTCGGCGCGATGCTCTGCCTGCTGGCGCTGGATCTGCGCCTCAGCAGCTTCTGGTTCCGCGCAGGCGATTTTGAACCCTACTCGACGATTCGCTATCTTGGCATGCTCGACGAAAACCAGGCGCTGACGGACGAGAACCTCTGCTACAGCGAAATTGACCTCGACGATCCCGGCTATGTGCTGGATAAAAAGCGCAGTTTCCGTATTCGCGGCAACGTCTGTCTCGGCTTCCGCCAGCTTGATAACGATCGCTGGCCCGCCTCGCCGCTCTATAGCCTGACGCTGAACGACGCCACCCTGGCGCGTAAAGTGGCCGGTGAGAGCGTGCTGCGCATCCGGCTGGCGGTAAAAGCCGGACCCGACGCGTCCGGCCCGGAAAGTCTGGTGCTGAGCGATGCCCGTCTGGATGATGGCACCCGCGTGCCGCTGGAGCAGTTGAGTCTTAAGCTGAATACCCTGTCGGCGACCGGCAATGCCAATGCGCAATACTGGATTGACAGCGGGAGCGTGTGTAAACGATGAAAGCCCTGAAACCCCGTCAGCCGCAAACGCTGGCAAAACGTCTTGGCCTGTTGCAGGACGCCCTGAATAACAGTCTGGCCTGGATTGAGAGCAGCCGTGAGCAGTCGCCGCGTCTGGCGCTGGAAGCAGAAACCCTGACGCTGCAACTGCGCCAGGCGCGCGTGCAGACTCAGGCGCTGGCGCAGCAGGTGGCGCGTCCGGTGACGCTGGCGCTGTTTGGCCAGTCGCAGGCGGGTAAGGCCTGGCTGCTGAACGAAATGGTGGCCGATGCACAGGGCCAGTTAGTGACCCGCATGGGTGATAAACTACTGAACTGGTTTCAGCATATCAATCCCGGCAACCTCGATTTTGCTACCGCCACCCGTTTCAGCCATCAGCGCGAGCCGCTCTCAAACGAGTGGCCGGTTGAACTGATGCTGCTGAGTGAAGCGGAGATCGTACGGCTGATGGTCGCCTGTGCCGGCGCGACAACGCCCGATACCGCACAGATCGACAGCGCACTGCAGCGCCTGCAGCGTCATCGTCTCGCCACGCCGCTGGCGGGTCTGGAAGGCGATGCGCTGGTAACACTCTGGTCCTGGTGCCGTCGCCGTGCGCACCACGATGCGCGGCTTGATCGTCATTTCTGGCCGCAGGCGGTTGAGCTGGCGCCCTGGCTCAGCGTTGACGACCGGGTACAGCTTTTTTCACTGCTGTGGCCTGGTCAGCCTGAACTGAATGAGATGCTGCGCACCCTGCTGCATCTGCGTCACCAGCTGCGTAACAGCAGCCGGGTGCTCGCCCCGCTGAGCCTGCTGACCGACACATCACTGCTGCCGGCCGAGCAGCTGATTGTTCCGGCCAGTGAGCAGGATCAGCAGCAGCTGGTGGAAGTCTGCCCGCTGAATGGTAACCGCATCGGTAAGGCGCAGAACGTGCCGCTGGGATTACTGGCGCTGCTGACGCTGGAAGTGCTGGTCCCGCTAAGTTCCACACCGCGAACCGCGCTCTATGATGATGCTGATATGCTGGAACTGCCCGCGCCAGGCCAGTCCGGTGACGCGGCAACCCAGGAAGATCGTCAGCGCCTGCAGCAGCAGGATCCGCTGCGTGCCCAACTGCTGGAGCAGAAACGTGCCCTGCTGCCCGGTTTTTACGCCGCGCGTCAGGCAATTGATCTGCTGCTGGTCTGTACCGCAGCCAGCCAGCGTCAGGATGCCGACCTCGCCAGCGAAACGCTGCGCGAATGGCAGCGTCAGCAGCCCGCACAGGAATCTGCAGAGAAACCGCGCCTGATCTGGGCGATTACCCCTTTCGATGCCCGCCATCAGCAGGTCAATGTGGATGAAGCGGTGCAGCGTCAGATGGGACAGCCCGGTCAGCACTGGGGGTCGATGCTGGCACTGGATCGCGCGGGCGTCGACCGCATGGCGAGCTGGTTGCAGGATGAGATGCAGCCGGAAGCGCGCCGCGACATGCTGCTGGCTCAACTGGCGCAGATTCAGCATACCGTGGTGGAGCGGCGTCTGCTGCCCTGGACCGAAGCGGGTGCCAGCCCGGAACAGGCGGCACGCAAACAGAATATCGCCGATACGCTACTGAAGTGTTTACAGCATCGGACCGGCCTGCATGGCGAGCTGCTGGAACGCCTGCAGCCGCCGCGTGAGGCGCTGCGTCAGCTGTGGCTCAATCAGTCCGCCTTACAAGGCAGCAAACCGACCAGTATTCAGGCCCCGGAAAATCAGTTCGGTATCGGGTTTGAATTTGACCTGTTCAGTGAGAGCCCGGCTGAAGCGCCGGTTCAGCCGCGTCAGAGTCTGCAGAGCGCGCAGCAGTATCCGCGTCAGGTGCTGCTGCTGTGGCTGGATCATCTGCGTCAGCTGCCGGAAAACCGCAGCCTGCTGGCGTTGCTGAACGTGGATAAGCCAACGATGGAGTGGCTGGTTGAAGAGCTGATCACGGCCGGGTTCCGCACCGATATCGCGCAAAAGCTGCAGCAGGCGCTGCATGAGCCCGATACGCAGAGCGTCAGCCATGAATCACGCGCGGATCGTCAGGTGACGCGGGCGATGACGGTGCTGGGGGATTTTGTGGCCTGGCTCGGCTTTTTACAGCGTCCTGAAAATGAACGCCCTGCCAGCCGCGTTAACCGGGGTCAGGTGATTTTCTCGCGGCCTCCGGCTCCCAGCGTCAGCTTCAGTTCCGGCCAGCGTCTGACCAGACTCTCTGCCGCCCCGGCCAACCACACGGCCTACTATATCTACGACTGGCTGGTGGGGCTGAACCAGGTCATCATTGAGAACAATGGTTACACTGGCGGCGGCGATCTGCCACTGGCAGCCCGCGAAGCGCTGGTTGCGCTGCTCAAGCCGCTACGCGCTTAATCAATGATCAGGCGCAGTTCGCCCTCCAGCGACTGCGCCGCCTCTTCCAGCAGCGCCAGCACCGGCGCTAAATCGGCCTGATGCGCGGCATAGTGCTGCAACCACATTGTCGCAGGCAGCGCCATCCCGCCCGTCAGCCAGTCCCATAACGCATCCAGATTATGTCCGAAGGTCTGCGGACAGCCGCTCTGCTCAGCAAACTGCTGATAAAACGCCGCGCGCGTGGTGAGCTGACGCAGGTCAAAGGTCAGATTAAGCATGATCAGGGCACCTGCCTGAAACTGCGGTAGTGATCGGTGGAGAGAAACACCAGCCCGTCAGAGGAGTAAACCAGGCGATCGGCGTCGCGATGCCCGCAGCGATAATTCACATCCGCTTCATACCACTGACGGCCCGCACGCGCGGGCAGACGCTTTTCACGGTTCGTAAAGCGATCGCCGCCGATGGCTCTGCCTGGCAACACGTCACACAGGTTGCCTTTAGCCGGATTCCAGCCACGCTTGCGCGCGTCGTTTTTGGTGAGGTAGTAGTCCGGCAGTTGCTGATGCTGCAGCACCCAGCGCGCCACGGTATGGGCGTCAGTCAGGGTGGCGATATCCGCCTGGGCAGGGGCTGAAACGGAATTCAGATAGGGTTTAAGGCCGTAGAAACAGGCCGCGAGGACGAGAAAAAGTCCAATCCAGAGTTTTTTTGACATGATGGCATCCGTGACGACAGGACGCAGATGATACCAGTTTTGCGCGCAGAGAAAAGCGCGGGCCAGACAAGCTGGCCCTGGCGAGGTTATGCTGCGTGCGAATCCCCGCTGTGCCGACGCCATGCACCCGGCGCGACGCCATACTGGCGTTTGAAGCTGCGGTTAAAGGATTGCTGGGAGTCGAAACCTAACGAGATAGCCACATTGAGAATCGGTTCATCAGTGCTGGTCAGGCGGTCGGCTGATTTCTTCAGCTTCTTAACCCGGATGTATTCACCCAGTGGATAACCGGTGTGCTCTTTAAACATGCGCTGCAGGTGCCATTTGGAGTAGCCCGCGCGCTCTGAAACGGTATCCAGATCCAGACGTGCTTCGATGTTGTTATCAATCCAGTCGATTAAATCGTGAATAAAAGCATCACTCATCATTCCAGTCTCTCCTGTCGCCGTGGCGAAAAGTATTAGTATCAGTTGCAGTTACACTTAAGGGTGGCTGACTATGCCATTTAATGCAAGTTTTATTAGTACATTAAATGCCGCACTATTTGTGGGGTTTTAGCTAAGTTGTTCAGGCTTTCATCGCCCTGCCCTAAACCGCACATAAAGTGTATCTGTTATTCTTGCAGTTGCCAGCCACGCAAGCCTACACTCACCGCGATTAATTGCAATCTTAAAAGTTGCAAATATTGGCCTGCAGGCCGCCTGTTTATATCTATCGCGGAATAACAACAATGATTACGAACCGGGTTCGTCAGGGTTTAACCCTCTTAGGGATGGTACTGCTCATCACGCAACTGAGCGGCTGCGATAAGGGTGTGGCGCAAAACGCCGCTCCCCCGCCGCCTGAAGTGAGTGCCGCACCCGTGCTGATCAAACCGGTCAGTCAATGGGACAATTTCAATGGCCGGGTTGAAGCGGTGCAGAGCGTGCAGTTGCGTCCGCGCGTCTCTGGCTACATTGATGCCGTTAACTATCGTGAAGGCGATGAGGTCAGAAAAGGTCAGGTACTGTTTACCATTGATGACCGGAGTTACCGCGCGGCGCTGGAGCAGGCCAAAGCGGAACTGGCCCGGGCGCGCAGTCAGGCGAGTCTGGCCCGCAGCGAATCGGGCCGCAGCGAGAAGCTGATCGGCACGCAGGCGATTTCCCGCGAAGCGTGGGAGCAGCGTCGTTCTGCCGCCAGTCAGGCGCAGGCGGATGTGCTGGCCGCAGAGGCCGCGGTCGATATGGCGCAGCTGAACCTCGACTTCACCCGCGTCACCGCGCCGATTGATGGCCGCGCCAGCCGGGCGATGATCACCGCCGGTAACCTGGTGACCGCCGGCGACAGCGCCAGTGTGTTAACCACGCTGGTGTCGCAGCAGCAGATGTATGTCTATTTCGATGTCGATGAGAACACCTTCCTGAACTATCAGGCGATGGCGCGTCAGGGCCAGCAGCGCCATGCGCTGCCGGTTGAGATTGCGCTGGTCGGCGAACAGGGTTTCCCGCACCAGGGCAAAATTGACTTTCTGGATAACCAGCTGACCGCCAGCACCGGCACCATTCGTATGCGCGCCCTGCTCGACAATCAACAGCGGCAGTTTACGCCTGGCCTGTTTGCCCGCGTGCGTCTGCCCGGCAGCGCGCAGTTCGAGGCGGTGCTGATCGATGATAAAGCGGTATTGACCGACCAGGATCGCAAATATGTCTACGTGGTGGATGGCGAAGGTAAAGCGCAGCGGCGCGATATCCAGCCTGGCGCGATGGTGGATGGTTTGCGCATCGTTAAATCGGGTCTGCAATCCGGCGACAAAGTCATCACCGCCGGTCTGCAAAAAGTATTTATGCCCGGCATGCCGGTCACTGCTCAGCCGGTCGCCATGCGTGCGGCAGCCGCTCAATAACCCGAGGCCGCTATGGACTTTTCCCGCTTTTTTATCGACCGGCCCATTTTTGCTGCGGTGCTGTCGATCCTGATTTTTGTGACCGGGGTGATTGCTATTCCGCTGCTGCCAGTCAGTGAATATCCCGACGTGGTGCCACCCAGCGTACAGGTGCGCGCCGAGTATCCAGGCGCTAACCCTAAAGTGATTGCGGATTCCGTGGCGACGCCGCTGGAAGAGGCAATCAACGGCGTCGAAAACATGATGTACATGAAGTCAGTAGCCGGTTCTGACGGCGTGCTGGTGACCACCGTCACCTTCCGTCCAGGCACCGATCCTGATCAGGCGCAGGTGCAGGTGCAGAACCGCGTAGCGCAGGCGGAAGCCCGACTGCCGGAAGATGTGCGTCGGCTGGGGATCACCACCCAGAAGATGTCGCCGACCCTGACGCTGGTCGTCCACATGTTCTCACCGAACAATACCTACGATTCGCTCTACCTGCGTAACTACGCCACCCTCAAGGTGAAAGATGAGCTGGCCCGGCTGCCGGGTGTCGGTCAGATTCAGATTTTCGGCGCAGGCGAGTATGCGATGCGCGTCTGGCTTGATCCTAATAAAGTGGCGGCGCGTGGTCTGACCGCCTCTGACGTGGTAACGGCGATGCAGGAGCAGAACGTGCAGGTCTCTGCCGGTCAGCTGGGTGCCGAGCCGCTGAAAAAACAGAGCGATTTTCTGCTGTCAATCAACACCCAGGGACGACTGGAGAGCGAGCAGCAGTTTGGCGATATCATCCTGAAAACCTCGGAAGATGGTTCGCTGGTGCGGCTGCGCGATGTGGCGCGGATCGAGATGGGCTCGGGCAGCTATGCCCTGCGCTCGCAGCTGAATAACAAAGATGCGGTCGGTATCGGCATCTTCCAGGCACCTGGCGCCAACGCCATCGACCTCTCCAATGCGGTTCGCGCCAAAATGGATGAGCTGGCGACCCGCTTCCCCAATGACGTGAAATGGGCCGCGCCTTACGATCCGACGGTGTTTGTCCGCGACTCCATTAAAGCCGTGGTGCAGACCCTGCTGGAAGCGGTCATTCTGGTCGTGCTGGTGGTGATTCTGTTCCTGCAGACCTGGCGTGCCTCGATCATTCCCCTGCTGGCGGTGCCGGTTTCGATAGTCGGTACCTTTAGCGTGCTCTATCTGCTTGGCTTCTCGCTGAATACGCTGAGCCTGTTCGGGCTGGTGCTGGCGATTGGTATCGTGGTGGATGACGCCATTGTGGTGGTGGAGAACGTCGAACGTAACATTGAGATGGGGCTGTCGCCGCGCGCCGCTGCACATCAGGCGATGCGTGAGGTCTCCGGGCCGATCATCGCCATTGCTCTGGTGCTGTGCGCGGTGTTTGTGCCGATGGCGTTTCTCTCTGGCGTCACCGGGCAGTTCTACAAGCAGTTCGCCACTACCATCGCCATCTCTACAGTGATCTCTGCCATTAACTCGCTGACGCTCTCGCCTGCGCTGGCGGCGATGCTGCTGAAAGATCATCACGCGCCGAAAGACCGGCTGACGCGGATCATTGATGCGCTGTTTGGCTGGCTGTTCCGGCCGTTTAACCGCTTCTTCCAGCGCAGTGCCCATGGTTATGAATCGCTGGTGGGCCGTACGCTGCGTCGCCGTGGCGCCGTGTTTGGCGTCTATATTCTGCTGCTGGCGGGTGCCGGATTTATGTTCCACACCGTTCCAGGTGGATTTATTCCGACGCAGGATAAGCTCTACCTGATTGGTGGCGTGAAGATGCCGGAAGGTTCATCTCTGGCGCGCACGGATGCAGTGATTCGTAAGATGAGCGAAATCGGTATGCAGACCGAAGGCGTCGCCTATGCGGTAGCGTTCCCCGGCCTGAATGCATTGCAGTTCACCAATACACCGAACAGCGGCACGGTGTTCTTCGGTCTGAAGCCGTTTAATGAGCGCAAACATACGGCGGCGGAGATCAACGCTGAGATCAATGCGAAGATCGCTCAAATCCAGCAGGGCTTTGGCTTCTCGATTATGCCACCGCCGATTCTGGGGCTGGGCCAGGGCTCGGGCTATTCGCTCTATGTGCAGGACCGGGCGGGTCTGGGTTATGGCGCACTGCAGACGGCGATTAATACGCTGTCAGGCAGCATCATGCAGACACCAGGGATGCACTTCCCCATCTCCTCTTATCAGGCCAACGTTCCGCAGCTTGATGTGAAGGTAGACCGGGATAAAGCCAAAGCGCAGGGAGTATCGCTGACCGCGCTGTTCAGCACGCTCCAGACCTATCTTGGCTCGTCTTATGTGAATGACTTTAACCGCTTTGGCCGCACCTGGCGGGTGATGGCGCAGGCTGACGGGGATTTCCGCGACAGCATCGAAGATATAGCTAACCTGCGGACCCGAAACGATCGCGGTGAGATGGTGCCGATTGGCAGCATGGTCAACATTACCACCACCTACGGTCCCGACCCGGTGATCCGCTATAACGGCTATCCGGCGGCGGATTTGATTGGTGATGCCGACCCACGCGTGCTCTCCTCGGCGCAGGCAATGAGTCAGCTCGAAGCGATGTCCGGTCAGCTATTGCCAAACGGCATGAACATCGAGTGGACCGATCTGAGTTATCAGCAGTCAACGCAGGGCAATACCGCGCTGATTGTCTTCCCGATGGCCGTGTTGCTGGCGTTCCTGGTGCTGGCCGCGCTGTATGAGAGCTGGACGCTGCCGCTGGCGGTGATCCTGATTGTGCCGATGACCATGCTCTCTGCGCTGTTTGGCGTCTGGCTGACTGGCGGTGACAACAACGTCTTCGTGCAGGTCGGACTGGTGGTGCTGATGGGGCTGGCCTGTAAGAACGCGATTCTGATCGTCGAGTTTGCGCGGGAGCTGGAGATTCAGGGCAAAGGGATTGTGGAAGCGGCGCTGGAAGCGTGTCGCCTGCGTCTGCGTCCGATTGTGATGACCTCCATCGCCTTTATCGCCGGTACAATACCGTTGATTCTGGGTGAAGGCGCGGGTGCAGAGGTCCGTGGCGTTACCGGTATTACGGTCTTCTCCGGCATGCTCGGCGTGACGCTGTTCGGCCTGTTCCTGACGCCGGTGTTCTACGTCGCCCTGCGCAAGCTGGTGACGCGCCGGTCAGGTAGTGCATCGTCCGTGACGGCGTAAACCGTAAAAGTTAAAAGGGGCGATCATGCGGTCGCCCCTTTCTTTGCCTGTGATTCACTGATTTCAGCAGACCCCGCCTCGCAGGTTAGCGCCGCTTCAATCTTTCATTCAGCGTTTCTCTGAATCATTATTCATCTTTGATCTTCAGCGTTCTGCTTATCTGCTTATCTGCTTATCTGCTTATCTGCTTATCTGGATATCAGGAATGAATTTTCCAAATAATAAATTGATTAATAATATAAAATTTAAAATTCATACCACATACATCGGTACTCTTCAGTGAAAGCGAAGCTGGCCCTGACACGTCTTACGCTCCCTCTCTTCATCTGCTATTCACTAAGCCAAAACTCCACTCACAGTCATTAACCGTATGACCCGTTAATCCTTTAAGTTAAAGTCTGGCACTTAAATGACTTTTTATCTTTTCCAAAAAAGTCCGTACTGTTTCTCCCCAGGGTTCAGGATAGAACTCTCCCTGACTGATGGATTCAAACGCCTCTGTAAGTGCTTGATCATTTAAGGACAGTAAATACTCTGCTTCCTGACAGACCTTTGCTGCTGTTTTTGGGTTCTCAGTTTCTAAATAACTGTCCAGTACTTCTTCTACCGTTTCCCCAAAAAGATCATAATCCTGACCAAAAAAAACCCGAATAAGCGTTCCAGTATTTTTATAACTTTTATTCATTGATAGCCTCAGAAAGAAGGATATGAAGTCAGAAGATAATAGGGTTTGCCGTTAAACACTTTACGGTGCAAAACAATCCTGACAGCATACGCTTCCAGACGAGTTGTACTGCCTTGCCTGAAACCATAACCGACTACGGTTCGGGACTGCCAGCTTAATTCCAGTATGCTTTCGCTTTTGGCGGCAGCCCAATAGATGATCTTCCAGCGGTTCGCTTTCAAACCGGCGCTTATGAATCGCTCTGCCTGCTCAATATTAACAAATGAACTTGCAAGCGGCGTTTTAGGACTTCGCGCAAGACGCGCGAGCAAATCCGCTTCGGAAATATTTACATGCTTAGCAATAGTATGTCCGCCAGCCTTAATACCTTTAACGGCTTCATGCTCAGCCAGCTTTAACCTACCGAAGCGTACAGAGGCGACACGTGCCGCTCCGGCAGCAAAGGCAAAGGCCGTCGGAACAGAAATATCGACCATTAAACCTATATTCATTGCGCTCTTATTATCGGCGCCAAGCTTTTTAGCCGTCGCTGTGGCCAACTGGAAAGTTGCTGTACGCGTATTTCTTCCTGTCAGTACCTGATTAGCCGCAGCATGAATGCTATCCAGACTATGTACGCCAACGACAACGCATGCCGCTTTTGTCAGTCCGGATGGATCTGGCGCTATGCACAGCGCGGTTGCTCCGGTTAATTCAAGTGTCCCTAATGCAAGATTCAACCCACCGTATAAGCGGTTACTGAGTGATTCACCTTCAGTAACCGTTTCATCCGAGAGAGCAGCAGTGAGCTGAACCGGGGACATCATGATTTTTATATCATCATCCATAATGAAGCCTCATGTGAGCAGTAGATACGTGGCTAAATAGTCTCTTCTTTTCAGATTTTAGATCCACTAAAAACCAGAAAATAGATTTTACATGAATGTGTTCACCTGTCATTTCAGAAAACGAAAAAAACATTAATGTTGTTAAGGATGCTGAATTTTCAAATGTTTATCAGGTTCAGCGTGATAACCGACCCCAGGAAAGTGAGTTATTGGCTTATGGCAGATTTGAGGCAGGAAGTTACTGACCAGCATGCATAAAAAAAGCCGCTAATCAGCGGCTCTTTTTGCAGAGATCATCAATCTCTTCGGGTTCAGGTTCCGGCACGGCGGTGCAGTTGCTGGTGTCGCGTTTCTTCAGTTCGTTCAGTGCGTCTGCCACGGTGCGTTTTGCCAGCACATCCAGCGACGCCTGCTCGGCTTCATCGGCTATCGACTTGAAGTACCAGCAGAGGTTGGCACTGACCAGACAGCGCGGCGCGACGTCAGGACGCGCGGCCCAGATTTTTTTGTCTTCGATCACTGAGACATAGATATCCCGCAGAGTAATTTCTGCAGCAGGACGGCCCAGATGAATCGAACCGGTACGGCCCAGCGTGGAGACGATAATGCCGTCACGGGTCAGCGGGACCATTAATTTTCGTATGAAACTGGGATTCGCTTCCAGCCCGTAGGCCAGAATCGCGCTGGTAGAGCGTTTTCCCATTTGCTCCGCCATCGCTACGCTCAGAACCATTTGCAAAGCTGTCGGGAAGCGGTAATCAAGCATTTCTTTATCCTGAGTTGCGGTGCATCTTATTGTTTTATTGCCGCATAAGTGAACAATCAATGAGCAATAAATATAACAAACACTGTTGCTTTTTTGAAGCAAACCGGCGGTGACAAGGCACGTATTCACCAAAGGCTGAGGCCCGATAGCACAAGGTGCTTAGCCTGCTAACTGCCCTCTTCCTGCGGAGCAGGAAGAACCGTTCCGTTATGCCGTGGTGGCCGATGCCGCCGGTAATCGCTGCTTCAGCGCCATAACCAGTACCACGTTAAAGATTGCCAGGGCGCAAAGCAACCACAGCGTCGCCGATGCACCCATCTTTTCAAACACATATCCACCTATCAGCGGCGTCAGTGCCTGCCCCATCAACGCCGGGCGGGCCATTTTACCCACCACAATCGCATAGGACTCTGGTTTGACCATCGCCAGCGGTAAAGTTCCCCGCACGATGGCACGTAAGCCATTTCCTGCGCCATACAACACCATGCTCAGCAACGCCATCTGCGGAAACAGTGCCAGCAACAGCAAGCCCAGTGCCACCAGCCCGACGGAAAAAAAGGTGGTACGGATGGGATGACTGCGTTTAAAGGCGATATCGACGAGTCGGGATCCCACCTGACACGGGCCAAGTACGGCGCTGATCGCCAGCGCCGAGGTCAGCGTATGACCACTCGCCTGCAACAAGGCGATAAGCTGCACGGAAATAGCTGTCATGATCACGGACGCCAGAGTGAAAATGGCACACAGCAGCCAGAACAGCGCAGGCGCAATCTCCGCCGTGCCAGGCTGCGGACTCAGTCGTTTCTCCGGCCGCTTAGCGTGACTGTCGGGTAAGGCAAACAGATAGGCAGGCAGCACGCAGACGACCATCAGTGCCGCAATTATCAGCGACGCGTTTCGCCAGCCGAATCCGTGGATTAACAACGCCGTTCCCGGCCAGACCAGCGTGGTGCAGAAGCCAGATATCAGGGTGATACCGGTGATCGCTGCACGCGCCTGACCGCCATAGCAGGTGCCGAGCGTGGCAAACAGTGCGTCATAAAGGCCCATCGCCATACCGATGCCAATAATTACCCAGGCAAACAGAAACAGCGGCAGAGAGTGGCTATAAGCCATGATCATCAGCCCCACCGCCATCACCATGCCACTCAGTGCCAGCAACAGGCGGCCACCGGTGCGGGCGATAATCCTGCCTGCCAGCGGTGACAGCAGGCCCGATACCAGAATCCCGGTCGAGAGTGCGCCATAAATCCACTGCTGTGACCAGCCTGTCTCAGCCGCAATCGGATTCGCCATCACCGCCATCAGGTAGAACGACCCGCCCCATGACAGGATCTGCACCCAGCCCAGGGTAATAATGGCGGCGATGCCGGGTTTATTGTTCTGATTCACAGGCAATCTCCTGGTTAGCAGGCGAACCGTTTTTATAACATGTTCTGCGATAAGCCAAAATGCGTGATGCCCTTTTGACTGGATAGCTATGCAGGCCGCACGGTTTTGAGTAAACTACTTATAGTATGTTGTAACTATATGACGCTTGCATCCTCGCCAGGCTTCTGCCACATTGTGGACGTTGTAACTATGGAGGCACAACATGACGCGCTACGACTTAGTGGCTGATATGCATCAATGTGTAAATGACCTGGAACTGGCGCTGGGTGAATTGCGTCAGCAGATTGAAGCGCAGCCTCTGCTGATCGCCCGCGTCTTCAGCCTGCCGCCGGTAGTTAAAGGTCGCGAACATGAAGCGATCACCCGGATTGCCGTCGAGCAGCATCTCGGGGAGAGCGCGTTAAAGATGGCGCTTGACCACTACTGCCGCCTGTTTATGCAGCATCAGTCAGAACAGCTGAGCACCAAGGCTGCCGTGCGCTTGCCTGGCGCACTCTGTATCGAATGCGACGCGCAGCAGGAGGCGGAGATCGGCGCACTGGTCGACGTCATCAATCAGCTGAAAGCACGGCTGGAGCAGCTGATTACGGTGGACTCTGGCCTGCCGAGTGAAGCGCGTTTTGAGTTCGTCCACCAGCATTTGCGCGGGCTGATTACCCTGAATGCCTATCGCACTATCACCCTGCTGAGCGCACCGGACAGTCTGCGTTTCGGCTGGGCTAACAAGCACATTATCAAGAATCTCAAGCGTGAAGAGGTGATCGCCCAGCTGGAAAAAAGCCTGAAGTCGGGACGTGCAAAAGCGCCGTGGTCACGTGAACAGTGGGCGGAAAAAGTGCAGGAGGAGCTGGCAAGCGTGCGTGCCCTGCCCGCCTCGGCACGATTGAAAATCAAGCGCCCGGTGAAAGTCCAGCCGGTTGCACGCGTCTGGCGCGCGGATGAACAAAAACAGACTCAGCTGGCCTGTCCTTCACCGATTCTGGTTATCTGTCGCGATCGCACCCAGGTTCCGGTTCTGGGTGAATTGCTTAACTACGATGCCGATAACATTAACCATCGTTATAAACCTGCTGCAGAACCGCTGAATCTTTTAATCCCCAGACTGCATCTGTGGGTCGATTGTCCGATATAAATGAAAAAGGCCAGCATTCGCTGGCCTCTGATTCACTCAAACCCTACGACTTCATGCTGCCGACCATCTCTTCCGGACGAACCCAGGCATCAAACTCCTCTTCGGTAAGATAACCCAGCTTCAGCGCCGAGCCTTTCAGCGTCAGCCCCTCTTTGTGCGCCTTCTTGGCAATTTCTGCCGCTTTGTCATAGCCAATATGGGTATTCAGCGCCGTCACCAGCATCAGCGATTCGTTAAGCAGTTGATCGATGCGCTCACGCACCGGCTCAATGCCGACCGCGCAGTGATGATTAAAGCTGTCCATGCCATCCGCCAGCAGGCGAATTGATTGCAGGAAGTTATGGATTACCATCGGACGGAACACGTTAAGCTCAAAGTTACCGGATGCGCCGCCCATATTGATCGCCACATCGTTACCCATCACCTGACAGCAGAGCATGGTCATCGCTTCGCACTGGGTCGGGTTAACTTTACCCGGCATGATGGAGCTGCCTGGCTCATTTTCCGGGATGGCGATTTCGCCGATGCCGCAGCGCGGGCCGGAAGAGAGCCAGCGCACGTCGTTCGCGATTTTCATCAGCGAGGCGGCCAGCCCTTTCAGCGCGCCATGCGCATGCACCAGCGCATCACAGGTTGCCAGCGCCTCAAACTTGTTTGGCGCAGTGACAAACGGCTGCTGCGTGAGATCGGCCAGCGCCTTCGCCACGCGCACCGCATATTCCGGATGGGTGTTCAGGCCCGTACCTACTGCCGTGCCGCCCAGCGCCAGTTCCGCCACGTGCGGAATGCTCTGCTCAATATGCTTCAGGTTATGCTCCAGCATCGCCACCCAGCCGGAAATCTCCTGGCCCAGGGTCAGCGGCGTGGCATCCTGCAGGTGAGTACGGCCAATCTTGACGATATCTTTGAAGGCGTCGGACTTCTGGCTCAACGTCTTTTTCAGTACCTGAATCTGAGGGATCAGCTGTTCGCGCAAGGCGATAACGGCGGCAACGTGCATCGCCGTCGGGAAGACATCGTTGGAGCTCTGGCTCTTGTTCACATCATCATTGGGATGAACCAGCCGCGCCATACCACGCTCGCCGCCGAGGATTTCACTGGCGCGGTTCGCCAGCACTTCATTCATGTTCATATTGGTCTGGGTGCCGGAACCGGTCTGCCAGATCGCCAGCGGGAATTCATCCGCATGCTTGTCAGCCAGCACCTCATCGGCCGCGCTGACAATCGCCTCGGCGCGGTCAGCGGGCAGCAGTCCCAGATCGCGGTTAACGCTGGCCGCGGCGCGCTTGGTCAGTGCCAGCGCATGCACCAGCGCGGTCGGCATTTTTTCGGTTGAGATGCGGAAGTGTTCCAGTGAGCGCTGTGTCTGCGCGCCCCACAGTTTGTCTGCCGGTACGTCGATGGGGCCCATTGAATCTTTCTCAATGCGATTGGCTGCCATGAATACGTCTCCTTCATCTGGTTTTTAAAAGAATGACCGCCCGGTACGTCATTACGATCGACTGCCGGGCGGTCAGGATAGTAATACACAATAATTTAACATTATCAGAGCTTAGCGTCCTTTTGCGCTGGAGATGTATTTTTACCGGCAGTTTCTGCTTTAATACTGGCAATAATTTCCCGTGATAAAGGGTTATACAATGCAAAAAATGAACAATACGCTGCAAAACTACGCATGGGGCAGCAAAACTGCGTTGACTGAGCTTTACGGAATCGCCAATCCACAGGGACTGCCGATGGCGGAACTCTGGATGGGCGCACATCCGAAAAGCCCCTCCACCGTGATTGACCAGGGCAGCGAGCGTTCGCTGCGTGACGTGATTGATGCCGCGCCTGCCGCCATGCTGGGCGAAGCGGTGGCGCAGCGTTTTGGTGAACTGCCCTTCCTGTTCAAAGTGTTGTCTGCCGATCAGCCGCTGTCGATTCAGGTCCATCCCAGCAAACGCGCGGCCGAAGTGGGCTTTGCCCGTGAGAATGCGGCGGGTATTCCGCTGACAGCTGCTGAGCGTAATTATAAAGATGCCAACCACAAGCCGGAGCTGGTCTACGCGCTGACGCCCTTCCAGGCGATGAATGGCTTTCGCACCCTGACGGAGATGGTCTCACTGCTGGAGCCGGTTGCGGGCGCACATCCACAGATAGCCCATTTTCTGCAGCATCCCGATCAGGATACGCTGGCCGCGCTCTTCTCTACCCTGCTGTCACTGGAGGGTGAGGCGAAATCGCTGGCGCTGGGCATCCTGAAATCCGCGGTTGATGCACAACAGGGTGAGCCGTGGCAGACCATTCGCATGATTGCGGCAGAGTATCCTGACGACAGCGGCCTGTTTTCGCCGCTGCTGCTGAACGTAATCACGCTGCAACCGGGCGAGGCGATGTTCCTCTACGCGGAGACCCCGCACGCTTATCTGAAAGGCGTGGCGCTGGAGGTGATGGCAAACTCTGATAACGTGTTGCGGGCCGGTTTAACCCCGAAATATATCGATATCGCGGAGCTGATGGCGAACCTGAAGTTTGAAGAGAAGCCAGCCAGCACCCTGCTGACCGAGCCAGAGCAACAGGGCAACGCGCTGCGCTTCCCGATTCCGGTGGAGGATTTTGCCTTTGCCATTCATACCCTGAACGCAGAGCCACAGCCGCTGGCGCAGCAGAGCGCCGCACTGCTTTTCTGCATCGAAGGCCAGACGGTGATCGCCAAAGGCGAGCAGCAGATAACGCTGAAACCAGGTGAATCCTGCTTCATTGCCGCCAGCGAATCCCCCGTAACGGTCGCAGGCACGGGCCGACTGGCGCGGGTATTTAACGACTTAGGGTGAAGCGGCTGACGGAGTGCCTGTTAACTGCTATTATTTCAACCTATTAGCTTTTAAACGCCTGCGGGCGTTTTTCTTCAGTCGCTGGGGTAAACCTGCGGCATAAGCGGACTCAAGGATAAGGACGAATCAGCAATGAAAAAGACCAATGTTGCCGTAGGTGTCATCATCGCACTGGGCGTAGTCTGGACTGGCGCGGCATGGTTCACCGGCAAGCAGATTGAAAGCCACAGGGATGAGCTGGTGCAGAACGCCAATGCCCAGCTGAATGCTTATGCCCCTAACAGCCGACTGAAGATCAGCTATCAGGACTATCAGCGCGGCGTGTTCAGCAGCAAAGTGAATCTGGTGATTCAGGCCAACTCGCAGACGGAAGATAATCCTCTGCTGAAACCAGGCCAGAGCATCATCCTGAACGAAACCATCGATCATGGCCCTTTCCCGTTTGCTCAGCTGAAGCATTTCAATCTGATCCCGAGCATGGCGTCGGTTCATACCGAACTGGCTAACACCGATGCGGTGAAAAAGCTGTTTGAGCTGACCGGCAACAAGTCGCTGATTAACGCCGATACCCGTATCGGCTACAGCGGTGCCACCGATACGGCGCTGCGCGTTCTGCCGGTTGATTATCAGAATGCGCAAAGCGGCGAGCGTCTGGCCACCAATGGGGGCACCTTCAACGTCAGCGCGGATAACAAAGGCGACAAAGTGTCGCTGGACAGTGACGTTGATAGCCTCGCGCTGACCAGTAAAAATGAGATGGGCCAGCCGGTGCTGTTCACCATTAATGGTCTGAAGCTGAGCGGTAACACCCATCTCAGCCCGGAAGGCGTGCGTATTGGTGACCAGTCAGTGGATATTGAGAAGGTCAACGCCAGCATCAATGGTCAGGACGCCCTGACGCTGCACAAAATGAAAGGCACCTCCTCTTTCGATAACAGCGCCGGTAAGATTGGCGGCAATATCGACTACAAGGTTGAAGGCATTCAGCTGCAGAAGCAGGATTTTGGTCAGGCAGCGCTGAAGATGAAACTGTCACAGTTTGATGCGCAGGCGGTAAAAGCCTTCTCCGATCGTTACAACGCGCAGATGCAGGAACTGCTGAGCCAGCCTGGCGTCGCGGAAGATCCTATCCGCTACCAGGCGGGTGTGCATCAGATTCTGATGAGCAACCTGCCGATGCTGCTGAAGGGCTCACCTGCGATCAGTATCGCCCCGCTGAGCTGGAAAAATGATAAAGGTGAAAGCACCTTTAACCTGAACGCTAATTTCAACGATCCCTCTGCGGTGACCGGCGAAGCCCAGACACTCAGCGCCATGGTTGATCGGGTACTGAAGAGCCTGGACAGCAAGCTGGTCATCAATATGCCAATGGCGACCGAAACCATGCATAAAGTGGGACTGGCTGAAGGATATCAGGCCGATGACGCACAGAAGCTGGCAGATCAGCAGGTGAAAGGACTGGCGGCGATGGGTCAGATGTTCCGCCTGACCCAGCAGCAGGATAACAATATCGTCACCAGCCTGCAGTATACCAACGGTCAGGTGAACATGAACGGCGACAAAATGACGCTGGAGCAGTTCCTCTCCCGCTATATGCTGGGTATGCCGACCAGCGAAGGGATGCCGCAGTAATTCTCTACTCTTCCTTTAAAGGCGACCTCCGGGTCGCCTTTTTTATGCCGAGCCGCGAATAACCAGCTGCGGCGGCATAATCACGTTCTGCCGGGCGGCATCCGGTTGCGCTATCCGTTGCAGGATACGCTCAGCTGCCACACGGCCAATCTCCCGGGCTGAACTGGTGACAAACGTCAGCGGCGGATCGGTCAGTTCCGCCTGCGGTTCATCGCCAAAGCCCATCAGAGCCAGCTGCTGATCGTAATAGCTGTCGACTGCACCCCGGGCGAATGTTCGCCCGGTGCGCAACAACCCAAAATAGCATCCCAGCGCGGTAGTGGCGTTATAGGCCAGCACGGCAGTCAGCCGCGGATGGTGCTGAAACAGCTGTACCGCCGCGTCAGCCGCCTCTTTTTGCGTGTTACCGCATTCAATAATCCACTCCGGCCGGAACGGCAGCCCATATTGCAGCAGGGTGGCGCAGTAGCCGCCAAGACGTTCTGCCCGGGTCAGTGATGCGCTATGGCCGCCCAGCCAGGCAATGCGCTGATGCCCCTGACGAATCAGGTATTCTGTGGCCAGACGCGCAGCCTGAGCATTATCGGGGCGGATAGCGTCCACCTCCTCCAGGCTACTGGCGCGCGCGGCACAGACTAAGGCCATATTCACCTCTCTGGCCCGTGTCACAATCTGGCTGGCCTTATCGGCACCGCCTCCCAGCACCACGCCATCCACTCCCTGAGCGACCAGTGACTCAAAGCAGCGATGCAGATGCTGTCCCTGGGCGCCGCTCTGCGTCAGGAACAGCAATTTGCCCTGCTTCTCCAGCGCTTCACTCAGACCTGCCGTCATTTCGGCATAAAATGGCTGGCTGAGATCGCGGACGATCAAGCCAATCACGCCACTCTCACCCCCGCGCAGCATGGTTGCCGAACGGTTACGTACGAAACCGAGTTGCTCAATGGCCTCGTTCACGCGCGCCATGGTGGCCGCAGAGATCCGTCCTTTGCCGGATAACACCAGCGATACCGTGGTCACCGACACGCCCGCCGCCGCCGCAACATCATTGATGGTGATTTTACTCATCAGATTACTCAACTGAACTACAGCATTAGAAAACAAGGTAAAACGTTACACCTTATGACGTCAGAATTATATCGTCCATGACCTGAAGAGTGTGATTCAGCGCGCATAAGATCCAGGTAAAACGTTTTATCATCCCGCCACTTCACTCAGTGGTCCGTTTATCCAGGAGCGTTCATGTCACCCTCTCACCAAAAAATGTCCGTCTGGGAATTTTTCCAGAGTCTGGGCAAAACCTTTATGCTGCCGGTTGCCCTGCTTTCCTTCTGCGGCATCATGCTCGGGATTGGCAGTTCGCTGAGCAGTCGTGATGTCCTGACCCTGTTACCTGTGCTGGATCACCCCTGGCTGCAATATCTGTTTCTCTGGATGGCCAAACTGGGATCGTTCGCCTTTAGCTATCTGCCGGTGATGTTCGCCATTGCGATTCCGCTGGGTATGGCGCGCGAGAACAAGGGCGTGGCAGCGTTTGCCGGCTTTGTGGGGTATGCCGTGCTAAACCTCAGCATCAACTTCTGGCTCAATATCCACGGCATTCTGCCAACCACCGATGCCGCCCTGCTGAAAGCTAACAACGTTCAGCCGATCCTGGGGATCCCGTCGATCGATACCGGCATTCTGGGCGCGGTCATTGTGGGTATTGTGGTGTTCTGGCTGCATGAGCGCTTTCATAATATCCGACTGCCCGATGCGCTGGCTTTCTTTGGCGGCACCCGGTTTGTGCCAATTATCACCACGCTGGTGATTGGTTTACTGGGACTGGTCGTCCCGCTGATCTGGCCTTTTTTCGCACGGGGCATCACCGGATTAGGCTGGATGATTAACAGCGCGGGTGATTTCGGCCCGATGATTTTTGGTACCGGCGAACGTCTGCTGCTGCCGTTTGGCCTGCAGCATATTCTGGTCGCCATCATGCGCTTTACCGATGCAGGCGGCACACTGGATGTGTGTGGCAAGAGCGTGAGTGGTGCCTTAACCATTTTCCAGGCGCAGCTCGCCTGCCCGGAAACCCACGGTTTTGCTGAAAGCGCGACCCGCTTCCTGTCACAGGGTAAAATGCCTGCCTTCCTGGGTGGTCTGCCAGGTGCTGCCCTGGCCATCTATCACTGCGCTCGCCCGGAGAATCGTCATAAGATCAAAGGCCTGTTGATCTCCGGTGTGGTGGCCTGCGTGGTCGGCGGCACCACCGAACCTATCGAATTCCTGTTTCTGTTTGTCGCCCCGTTCCTCTATCTGATCCACGCCCTGCTGACCGGCGTTGGCTTCAGCATCATGGCGATACTGGGCGTCACTATCGGCAATACAGACGGCAATATCATCGACTTTGTAGTGTTTGGTGTGCTGCACGGGCTGTCGACCAAATGGTACTGGGTACCCGTTGTCGCAGCGATATGGTTTGTTGGTTACTACCTGATTTTCCGATTCGCCATTCTGCACTTCAATATCAAAACACCGGGCCGCGAAGTGGAAAGTGCCAGTGCGGTTGCGCAGCAGGTCAGCAATGCCGGTAAAGGTAAATCTGGCTATAACTCACCGGCTATTCTGGCGGCACTTGGCGGCGTGGAGAATATTACCTCGCTGGATAATTGTCTGACGCGTCTGCGTCTGACCCTGGCGGATATGAGTAAAGTAGATGATGCGGCGCTGAAAGCCAACGGCGCGATAGGTGTGGTCCATCTTAATCAGACCAGCCTGCAGGTGGTTATCGGTCCACAGGTGCAGTCGGTGAAAGATGAACTGTCACACCTGATGAATGTCCCTGCCTGATGTGCCGGAGTCGATAATGTTTAACTTTGACGAAGTCATCGATCGCCGCGGCAGCTGGTCGACCCAGTGGGATTTCGTGGCTGACCGCTTTGGCGTCCCCGATCTGCTGCCGTTTACCATTTCGGATATGGACTTCAGAACTGCGCCAGCGGTTCAGCAGGCGCTGACGCAGCGCGTAGCACACGGCGTGTTGGGTTACAGTCGCTGGCAGCATGATGATTTTCTTTCCGCCTGCTGCCACTGGATGTCCAGCCGTTTCGGCTACCAGCCCGATGCTGACAGCCTGGTTTATGGCCCATCGGTGATCTATATGGTGGCGCAGATGCTGCGCCGCTGGAGCAACCCGGATGATGAAGTGGTGCTCCACACCCCCGCCTACGATGCTTTTTATAAAACGGTACGCGGCAATCAGCGACAGGTGCTGGAGATGCCGCTGCAGCGGGATAATGGTAGCTGGCGATGTGATATAGCCGCGCTGGAGACGCGCCTGGCGCGCCCGCGCTGCAAAATCCTGTTGCTCTGCAGCCCGCACAATCCCACCGGCAAAGTGTGGACAGCAGCTGAGCTGCACCAGATGGCGGCGCTCTGCGATCGTCACGGCGTGCGGGTGATCAGCGATGAAATTCATATGGATATGATAATGGGTAATCAGCCCCATACTCCGTGGGCCAGCGTGGCGCGCAGTGACTGGGCGCTGTTTACCTCGGCGTCGAAAAGCTTCAACGTGCCGGGACTGACCGGTGCGTGGGGAATTATCCCGGATGCGGCAGACAGAGCCGCCTGGTTTCAGGCGCTGAAAAATGCTGACGGCCTTTCGTCGCCGGCCGTTCTGGCCGTCACGGCACACGTTGCCGCCTACCGACAAGGCGCACCCTGGCTGGATGCCCTGCGCAGCTATCTTTATGGTAATTTCATACTGGTTGCCAATCGGCTTAACGCTGAGTTTCCCGCACTGAACTGGCACATTCCCGAGGCGACCTATCTCGCCTGGCTCGATATCAATCCGCTGGGCATTCCAGAAGAGGCCCTGCAACAGGCGCTGATCCAGCAACGGGTCGCAATTATGCCCGGATCGACCTACGGTGATGCAGGCAAAGGGTTTTTGCGTCTTAACGTTGGCTGTCCGCGCAGCAAAGTTGATGAGGGCGTTTCACGCCTGATTGCGGCGATCCATCAGTTGCAGGGCTGACATTAACCGGCGAGGCAACCATTGCTCGCCGGTTATGCGTAATTAAGCAGCATCCGGCGCGGCTGTTGCGCAAATAGCTGGCGCTGTTGCGCAAGATATTTTTATAATGCTCTGCACTTCACCGACAACTGAGCGAGTGCGCCATGATCGATTCTAAAATTCCTCTGACTGATATTCACCGCCACCTTGATGGCAACATCCGTGCACAAACCATTCTCGATTTAGGTCGCCAGTTTAACCTCGCCCTGCCTGCTTCCACGCTGGAGACGCTGCGTCCGCATGTGCAGGTCGGCCAGAATGAGCCTGACCTGGTGAGTTTCCTGCAGAAGCTCGACTGGGGTGTAAAAGTGCTGGGTGATCTGGATGCCTGCCGCCGGATCGCGCAGGAGAATGTCGAAGATGCCGCCCGCGCGGGCATTCACTATGCTGAACTGCGTTTTTCCCCTGGTTATATGGCGATGACCCACAACCTGCCGATTGCCGGTGTGGTTGAAGCGGTAATTGAGGGTGTGCGCGCAGGCCGTCAGCAGCACGATATCGACGTGCGTCTGATCGGTATTATGAGCCGTACCTTTGGCGAAGATGCCTGCCTCAGCGAACTGGAAGGTTTGCTTGCCCATCGTGATCACATCACCGCGGTCGATCTGGCGGGTGATGAGCTGGGCTTCCCGGGCAGCGAGTTCCTGAGCCACTTTACCCAGGCGCGCGATGCCGGTTTCCGCGTGACCGTCCATGCGGGCGAAGCGGCCGGACCCGAGAGCATCTGGCAGGCGATTCGGGAGCTGGGTGCAGAACGTATCGGTCACGGCGTGAAAGCGATTGAAGATCGCGCGCTGATGGATTTCCTGGCGGAGCACCGTATTGGTATTGAATCCTGCCTGACCTCCAATATCCAGACCAGCACCGTGCCATCACTGGCGCAGCATCCGCTGAAGACCTTCCTGGAGCATGGCATTCTGGCGACGATTAACACGGATGATCCGGCGGTTCAGGGCATTGAACTGGCGCATGAGTATCATCACGCCGCTCCGGCTGCCGGTCTGAGCGCGGCGCAGATTCGTCAGGCGCAGGAAAATGGTCTGACGATTGCGTTCCTTAGCGAAGCAGAGAAAGCGGCTCTTTGCGCACGGGTGCAGTAATCCTGAAGCGTAGCGACAAAAAACGGGCCGGATAACCGGCCCGTTTTTATAGTGAGGAGCTCAAGGGACAGGTGGCTTTAAGACCGAGCTTGCACAGGGAACAGGGTCAGATCGGAAAGACGCAAAAGCCGCCATCCATGGCACGCTCGGCCCACGCAATTACGCACCTCATCCCTGAGGTGCGCCCGTACCGGGCCAACGCGTTGCGTTGTTCAAAAACGCTCCCGGCGTTTTTGTCCATGGCGTGGGACGCTTTCCTCTTCTGACCCTGTTCCCTGCACGTTAAGTTAGTTAGTTGCGGCCAGAATCGTTCTGAGTGGGTTGTGGCAGCAGAGTGACGGGCCGGATATCCGGCCCGTTTCGCTTTTTTACTTATTGCGTTTTAAGCACCGACCGATTAAACGCGCTTCAGCGACATCGTCTGGCGTTTCTCGGCGGATTGCAGACCTAACTCGATCAGCTCCATCACATGAATCGCCTCTTCCGCTGTCACCGGATTGTTACCACGTCCGGCAATCGCATCGCGGATGCCCGCATAGTAAGCGGGATAGTTGCCTGGCTGGGTCAGCTGGGTCGTTTCGGTCAGGGAATCTCCGTCAACCAGCGTCAGAGTGCCATCACGCATGTCATAGCCCCAGTCTTCCTGCGGCGGGAAATCACCTGACTTCAGGCGATCTTCCTGTGGATCAAGACCATATTTGACGTAACTGCCGCGCGTGCCGTGGACGGTATAACGGGCAGATTCTGCCGCGACCAGCATGCTGGCGTGCAGCACGACACGGCGCTGCGGATAAGTCAGCGTCGCGTGGAAGTAGTCGGTAGTCTGCGCGCCCGGACGCATCTCGGCCAGATCAACCGTGATAGCGACCGGCGGGCCAAACAGCTGCAGCGCCTGGTCCAGCAGATGCGGCCCCAGGTCATACCAGATTCCGCTGCCTGCGCCTTTCATTTCACGCCAGCGATTACGCACTTCCAGACGGAAGCGGTCAAAGTGCGATTCGAAGTAGCGCACTTCACCCAGCGTACCGGCCTCAATCAGCGATTTCAGCGTCAGGAAGTCACTGTCCCAGCGGCGGTTGTGGAACACCGACAGCAGCAGCCCTTTGGCTTTTGCCAGCGCATCCAGTTCACGTGCCTGTGACAACGTCACGGTGAAAGGCTTATCGACCACCACATGTTTACCGGCGTTCAGCGCTGCTTTTGCCAGCGGGAAGTGCGTGTCGTTCGGGGTAGGAATAACAATCAGTTGCAGCGTCGGGTCGTCCAGCAGCGCCTGAGGGTCGGCCACCACCTTAACGGCAGGCCAGTCGGCGTGGACTTTGCTGGCGTCGCTACTGGAAATGGCTGCCAGTTCGACGTCTGGCGTCCCCGCAATCAGCGGGGCGTGAAACGTTTTACTGGCAAAACCGTAGCCGATCAGACCAACACGTAATTTATCGCTCATTTGGATTCCTCTCAGAGCCTGATTGACCAGGCTCTTAGTTGATAACCTGATTGATTTAAGACTATTAACCAAATGACGACAAGCCGGAATTCCCCGAAAAAACTAAGAGATAGCACTTCGCGCCAGCGGCCAGGCGGTCTGAGCAGCCAGGCTGTCGTGCGCATCCTGATTACGGCGGCGGAAGTCGCTGGGACTGACGCCGACCCGCTTGCGGAACACCCGCGAGAAGTAGAGCTGATCGTCATAGCCCACTTCACGTCCTACCGAGGCGATCGGCTCCTGGGTGGTCTGCAGCAGCAGTTTCGCGCGGATTACACGCTGATCTTCACGCCAGCGCAGCAGGTTCACGCCCATCTGCTCGCGGAACAGGTGCGCCAGCCGCGACGGTGACAGACAGACGTGGCGCGCCACCTCTTCAATCTTAACCTCACTGGCGAGATGGTTGGTGACGTACTGGCAGGCTTCAATCACGCGTGGATCGCGAATTAACTGATGGCTGCGTGGATCTTCTTCAACGGCGCGCAGCAGCAGCCGCTCCAGCAGGTTCATCGCCAGCTCTTCTGCAAAGCGACGGCCCGAATTGTGGGTCTGTTCGATACTGGCAAACAGGCGATCAAATTCGCCGCGCAGCGATTCAGGCAGCAGCAGTCGTCCCACGCCCTCCTGCTCATCCTGCCAGCGTAGCCAGTCGTGCCAGTAGGCGCGCGGACGGAAATAGACCCAGCGGTGAAACCACTGCGGGCTGTCCGGCGCGCGACCATAATAGTGAGCCGTTTTCGGCTGAAACAGCAGCATTTCGCCAGGTTCGCAGTCAAATGCCCGCTCGCCGTCAAATACCCGCCCTTTACCTTTGATAGTGAGATTCAGAATGTAACCTTTCATGCCGTGCGGGCGATCGATAAAGAAATCGAGCGGACCATCGGCGGTGATCGGCGTCAGCCCCGCCACCAGCCAGGCATTGAATGAATAGCCCGGCAACAAGGGGTTTTGCTGCTCGGCCGGTAATTCGCGGTGATACATAGCGTCCTCACTCAGTCTGTTATTGTTCGGATAGCCCGCAGAGGCTTCTGCCTCTGCGGACCAACGGCTCGCTCAATCAGGCTTTTTTCTGTTTGTAACGGTCAAAAATCACCGCAGCTAACAGTATCAGACCGCGTACCACATACTGTGAGAATGGCGAGATATTCAATAAATTCATCGCATTCTCTACCGTGCCGAGGATCAGCACCCCTGCCACCACATAGGAGATTTTACCGATGCCGCCCTTCAGCGAAACGCCACCCAGCACGCAGGCAGAAATCACCACCAGCTCATAGCCGATGGAGGTCATTGGCTGGCCGCTGGTCATACGTGACGCCAGAATGATGCCCGCCGCCGCTGAAACCAGACCGGAGAGGATAAAGATGATGATGCGGGTGCGCACCACCGGCACACCGGCCAGACGTGCGGCTTCTTCATTGCCGCCAATTGCCAGGGTGTTACGGCCAAAGGTGGTTTTGTTGAGCAGGAAGCCGAAGATCAGCATGGTGGCCAGAGTCAGCCAGATGGGAGCGGGCACGCCAAGCCAGTTGGCAAAGCCCAGTTCGAAGAAACGCTCATCTTCGATACCGACCGCTTTACCGTCAGAGAAGATATAGGCCAGGCCGCGGACAATCTGCATGGTCGCCAGCGTGGTGATCAGCGCATTGATCTTGAGTCGGGCAATGACAAAGCCGTTGATAAAGCCGGTGATCATACCGAGAACCAGGCCGGCACCCACGCCAATCCACAGGCTTTCGGTCATGTTAATCACCACGGCGGTAACCACACCCGCACAGGCGATGACGGAAGCGACCGACAGGTCAAAATCACCGGAAGCCAGACAGAACAGCATGCCGCAGGCGACCATGCCGGACATCGACATTGCCAGCCCTAAGCCTTTCATATTGATAAACGAGCCGAAGTTCGGCACAAAGATCGCACAGACAATAAACAGCAGTGCAAATACCACCAGCATGCCGAAGTTGTCCCAGATGCGACCTAACTGCAGGCCGCCGCGTGAAGCGGGCTGCGGCGTATTTGAGGTCGTGGATGAAGCCATGATGATCTCCTGTCAGGCCACGGCGGCCGCTTGAGTGGTTTTGGGCATCGCCAGGCTCAGCGTCTGCTGCTCCGTGGCGTCGTCGTGTAGCAGTTCACCGGCAATGGCACCTTCGCGCATCACCACGATGCGATCGGCCAGGCCCATCACTTCCGGTAAATCGCTGGAGGCGAACAGCACTGCAATGCCCCGGTTCGCCAGCTGATAAATCAGGTTATAGATTTCATGTTTGGCACCGACATCGATACCGCGCGTTGGCTCATCCAGCAGGATCACTTTCATATCCTCTGACAGCCAGCGTCCCAGAATCGCCTTCTGCTGGTTGCCGCCGGAAAGGTTCATGATCAGCTGATCGGCGCTGGGCGTTTTGATGTTCAGCGAGCGGATATGGCTGTCGGCATTTTTATTTTCCCAGCCGTTTTTAATCAGGCAGCCCGCAGTAAGGTTATGACGACGGGCGCTGATGTTGATGTTGTCGCGCACCGAATGCACCGGAATAATGCCCTCGGCTTTGCGATCTTCCGGGCAGAGCATGATGCCCGCACGGATGGCATCGATCGGCTCCCGCAGCGGCAGCGGTTTGCCGTCCAGAATCACCTGACCGCCGCGCAGACGCGTGCCGCCAAACAGCCCTTTCAGCAGTTCACTGCGACCGGCACCGACCAGGCCAAACAGGCCGACGATTTCACCGGCATGGACTTTCAGCGAAATCGGCGTCCGCACGCCCTTCGCTTCGACCTTGTCCAGCTCCAGCCGCACCGCGCCTTTGGCACGCGGTGAATAGCCATAGATATCACCAAGGTTTCGTCCCACCATCGCCTGCACCAGATCGTCGTGATGGGTGTTAGCCATATCGGTAAACGTCCGCACGTAGCGGCCATCTTTAAAGACGGTGATGGCATCGCTGAGGGCGAAGATCTCCTCCATGCGGTGTGAAACGTAGAGCACCACCCGGCCCTCCTCACGGAGCTGACGGATGACGCGGAACAGGTTGTCGATTTCACGCGCCGACAGGGAGCTGGTTGGCTCATCAAAGGCGATAATACGCGCGTTACGCGCCAGCGCTTTGGCAATCTCCACCATCTGCCACTGCCCCAGCGACAGATATTTCAGCGGCATATCGGGATCGATATCCATGCCGAGATTTTTCAGTTGCAGGCCCGCCTCAAAACGCATCAGCTTACGGTTGACCAGCCCATGTTTGTGCGGGATCTGACCGAGATAGATGTTCTCTGCCACGCTCATTTCCGGCACCAGATGCAGTTCCTGGTAAATAATGGCGACGCCCGCGTCCAGCGCATCGGTGGTGCGCTGAAAGCTCATCGGCTGGCCTTTAATACGAATCTCACCGCCGCTCGGCTGATAACTGCCGCTGAGTATTTTTAACAGCGTCGATTTGCCTGCGCCGTTCTCGCCCATCAGAGCATGGACTTCACCGCCACGGCAGTCGAAGGAGATATCCTGCAACGCTTTGACGCCAGGGAAGGTTTTACTGATGCCATGAAACGACAGAAATGCTGAATCAGTGTTCATGTTTTTCCTCACTCTTTCGCGCCACCGGCCGGTTATGGCGGGCGGCGCGAAATTGGCTATTAAGGATGCCAGGCGACAAACTGCCTGGCAGGCTCAGGGTTACATCAGTCCTTTTTTCGCCAGTTCAGTTTTGAAGTTGTCACGGGTGATCAGCACCACATCGGTAACTTCGGTGAATTTCGGTGGCTCTTCACCTTTGCTGACCCAGTTGTAGAGCATCTGGCTGCTTTTGTAGCCGTGGATATCCGGGCTTGGCAGCAGCGATCCGTAGAAGCCGGTTGCCTTCTCTTTCGACAGTTCACTGATGGCATCCACGCCGTTGATGCCGATACCGATGACGTCAGCGGCTTTAAAGCCCTGACCTTCGGTCGCACGCACGCCGCCCAGCACAGTGTTGTCGTTCATGCCGACAATCAGCCAGTGTTTGACTTCAGGATGCTGAACCAGCAGAGAGTTACCGGCGTCAAACGCGCCAGGGATGTCGTTAGATTTGGTGGGGACCTGGTAGATCTGCGCTGCCGGGAAGCCAGCGGCTTTGATCGCGTCCATGGAGCCGCCGGTACGACGACGAGCGGTGTCGAGTTCGTTAGCGGTAATCGCCATCACGCCGGTGGTTTTCACATCCCAGCCGCGTTTCTGCATCTCTTTATAGAGTTCCTGACCCTGACGCTCACCAATTTTGGTCGCAGCCATCATCACCAGCGGCACGGTATCCATTGGTTTGCCTTTGGCGGTGACGAACTGGTCATCGACCGCGATGACTTTCAGACCGTAGCCACGCGCTTTTGCCATGATGGCAGAGCCGAGTTTCGGATCGGGCGTACAGATAACAAAACCTTTCGCGCCGTTAGCCGCCAGGCTGTCGATGGCATTCAGGGTTTTTTCACCATCCGGCACGGCAATTTTAATGACATCAAAGCCAAGATCTTTGCCCGCTTTGTCGGCGAATTTCCATTCAGTCTGGAACCAGGGTTCTTCTGGTTGCTTGACTAAGAATCCCAGCTTCATGGTCTCGGCGATAGCGGATTGTGACATAACCGCTGCCAGGCCGATGGCCGCGAACGCTTTAGTGAATTTATGCATGATGCTCTCCGGTACCAGGTTATTTTTCGCTGCTAATAACGAATCGGTGTAAACGCTACCAGTTTGTTTTGTTTTGTGGGTACAGCCATAAATCAGTGCGTTAGGCTGGCATGTGCTGACAGACTGTCCAGACGCTGGGCTAGTTTTAGCGGTATTAGCGAAGAAAAATGTAGAGCGGTATCACATCTTAAAATCACGACAAAATGATCCATATATTCAGCAAATTTAACCGGACCTTAACTTTTGCAATGGATCACAAAATCACTGCCGATGACAGAAAAGTGCATATTGTCAGCCAGCGATGACTAACTGATTTGGCGCGCCGAACCCAGGATACAGGAGTTAACTAACTACAGGAGATTCCGATGCGTGCTGGAGCCATCACCCTTGGGCTGGACTTTGGTAGTGATTCGGTGCGTGCGCTGGCCGTGGATTGTCATAGCGGCAAAGAGCTGCAGAGTGCGGTGTTCAGCTATCCGCGCTGGCAACAGGGCTTATACAGCGATCCGCACACTAACCGTTTTCGTCACCATCCACAGGATTACATCGACGCCATGGAGCAGGCGCTGCTCGGCGTGCTGAATGCACTGAGTGAAGATCAGCGCAACGCCGTGGTCGGCATTGGTGTTGACAGCACCGGTTCGACCCCTGCCCCTATTGACCGCGACGGCAACGTGCTGGCGCTGCGTCCGGAGTTCGCCGACAACCCCAACGCGATGTTTGTGTTGTGGAAAGATCACACCGCTATAGAAGAAGCGGAAGAGATCAATCAGCTGTGCCACAGCGGCCGCTTCCTGGATTACAGCCGCTATATTGGCGGGATTTACTCCTCGGAGTGGTTCTGGGCGAAGATTCTGCACGCGTCGCGTGAAGATGCGGCCGTGCGTGACGCCGCTGTCTCCTGGGTCGAACTGTGCGACTGGGTGCCAGCCCTGTTAAGCGGCACCACCGCACCTGACAAATTGCGCCGCGGCCGCTGTGCGGCCGGGCACAAGGCGCTGTGGCACGGCGACTGGAACGGCCTGCCCGATGTGGATTTTCTCAATGCGCTGGACCCGCTGTTAACGCAACAGCTCGACTCTCCCCTGTTTACCGATACCTGGACCGCTGATCTGCCTGTCGGCACGCTTAGCCCTGAATGGGCGCAGCGTCTTGGCCTGACACAAACCGTGACGCTTTCGGGTGGCGCATTTGACTGTCATATGGGCGCGGTCGGTGGCGGTGCCAAACCCTATACCCTGGTGAAAGTGATCGGCACCTCGACCTGCGACATCCTGATTGCGGATACTGAAAAGGTCGGCGATCGCGACATCAAAGGCATCTGTGGTCAGGTCGATGGCAGCGTAATGCCAGGCGCTATCGGGCTGGAGGCGGGTCAGTCTGCCTTTGGTGATATCTACGCCTGGTTCAGCCGTTTACTGGGCTGGCCACTGCAGCTGGCGGCGCAGCAGCATCCGGAGCTGAAGCCTCAGCTGGCTGAGATGCAAAAAAGTCTGATTAAAGATCTGACCGAGGCCTGGGCCGCAAACCCGCAGCTCGACCATCTGCCGGTGGTGCTGGACTGGTTTAACGGTCGCCGCACGCCAAATGCCAATCAGCGGCTGAAAGGGGTGATTACCGACCTCAATCTGGGCACCGATGCCCCCGCGCTGTTTGGTGGTCTGGTCGCCGCCACCGCATTTGGCGCACGCGCAATTATGGAGTGCTTCGAACAGCAGCAGATCCCGGTCGAGAGCATTCTGACCCTGGGCGGCATCGCGCGGAAATCCCCGGCGATTATGCAGGCCTGCTGCGATGTGATGAACCGCCCACTGGATATCGTCGCCTCTGACGAGTGCTGTGCGCTGGGTGCGGCCATTTTCGCCGCCGTCGCCGCCGGTGTGCACGCCAGCGTTCCCGACGCCCAGCAGGTGATGGCCAGCCCGATTGCCGTGACGCTGCAGCCCGATCCGGCGCGCGTCGCCCGCTATCAACAACTTTATCAACGCTATCAACAATGGTGCGTGGCGGCTGAACCGCAATACGCCGCACGCCCCGCTTCCGCTAAGAGCCTATCTCAGCAGGCGTAATGTTGCAGGCAGTCTGGACACGGACAGCGCGGAACAATCCGTAGTACACGGAGTACGTGAGGATTACTCGCTACGCTCGCCCTTTCAGGGCCGCCCTGACGGGCGTTCAGGTTGCTAAAGCAGCCTGTGTGAGCACTGCCCAGGTTCAGACTGACAAATAAAATAGCCTATTGAGGTAGGCTCAAAGTAAAGGAGTGATTTTATGGAACAGTCAAACAGCTACAGCGTGTGGTTTGTCATCGGCACGCAGCACCTCTACGGGGCGGAGACGTTACGCCAGGTTGAACAGAATGCACGTCAGGTGGTAGAGGGTTTAAATCAGGCCGGTTTACCGCTGCGTCTGGAGCTGAAACCGCTGGTTAAGTCACCGGATGAAGCGCTGGCTCTGTGTCGCGACGCCAATTATGACAAGGAGTGCGTCGGTATTATTACCTGGCTGCACACCTTCTCCCCGGCCAAAATGTGGATCGGTGGTCTGAGCGTGCTGAATAAGCCGCTGCTGCAATTCCATACCCAGTTCAATGCGGAGATTCCGTGGGACAGCATGGACATGGACTTTATGAACCTGAACCAGACCGCACACGGCGGCCGCGAGTTCGGTTTCATCGGCGCCCGTATGGGCCTGCAGCACAGCGTGGTGACCGGTCACTGGCAGGATAGCGCCAGCCAGCAGCGCCTCGGCAACTGGATGCGTGCAGCACTGACAAAACAGGCCAGTCAGCAGCTGAAAGTTGCGCGTTTTGGCGACAACATGCGTGAAGTGGCCGTGACCGAAGGCGATAAAGTCGCCGCGCAGATTCAGTTCGGTTATTCGGTGAATGGCTGGGGCGTCGGCGATCTGGTTGAGGTGATCAATGGCGTCAGCGATGGCGACGTGAATGCGCTGGTCGATGAATATGAAAGCCTTTATCGCTTTACCGATGTTGCCGCTTCCGGCGGCGAAAAGCGTCAGAACGTGCTGGATGCCGCGCGCATCGAGCTGGGTCTGAAGCGTTTCCTGGAAGCAGAAGGCTGCCACGCTTTCACCACCAACTTCCAGACGCTGCATGGCATGACGCAGTTGCCAGGTCTGGCGGTTCAGCGTCTGATGGGTCAGGGCTATGGCTTCGCAGGTGAAGGTGACTGGAAGACCGCTGCGCTGCTGCGCATTTTCAAAGTGCTGGCAGGCGATCGCAAAGGTGGCACCTCCTTTATGGAGGATTACACCTATCACTTCTCACCCGGTAACGATCTGGTTCTCGGCTCGCATATGCTGGAGGTCTGCCCGTCGATTGCCATTGAAGAGAAGCCATTGATCGATGTGCAGTTCCTGGGCATTGGTGATAAAGCCGATCCGGCGCGCATGATTTTCTCAACGCCAGCGGGTCGCGCGATTAACGCCAGCGTAATTGATATGGGTGATCGTTTCCGTCTGCTGGTTAACGTGGTGGATGCTATCGAACAGCCGAAACCGCTGCCGAAGTTGCCGGTTGCGCGCGCACTGTGGAAAGCCCAGCCGTCACTGGCAACGGCATCCGAAGCGTGGATTCTGGGCGGCGGCGCGCACCATACGGTGTTCAGCCAGGCGCTGACGCTGGATGATATGTATCTGTACGGTGAGATGAACGACATTGAAGTGCTGGTGATTGATGAGCACACGCGTTTACCTGCGTTTAAAGACGCACTGCGCTGGAACGAAGCGTATTACCGTTTGAAACGTTAATAACTAAAGGGCGCTGTTCAATTTTTTAATTAACAGCGCTCTTAAGTAAGTTAATGAAACGGCCGACGCAGGATTATGCGGCATCAGTTTTTGATAAATACTGTGCTATTCAGTCGGGAATTGAAAATCCCATGCGGCGAACACCTTAATTCACTGCTCGTTATCTACCCCTTATTAATACTTTCTCGCATGTTTTTAAAAGCAATGATCA
>NZ_JAPCIM010000005.1:0-208792 GCF_025910055.1 Pantoea sp. JV6
AGCCCAACCGGGAAGGAAAGGTATGCCTGAAGAGCAAAGCGTCCGTGCCAGGAATGGCGCGGCCGATCCGCATGGATGCGGGAATCCTTTGCGATCAGGCATACCTTTCCTGACCTTTCTCATCAGCCAAAAGCAATTTGTATTAATCCACCATCAATAGAAATATCCACTGTCCTGCTTCTTAAAGCGATGCATCAGCCCAACCGGGAAGGAATGGTATGCCTGAAGAGCAAAGCGTCCGCGCCAGGGATGGCGCGGCCGATCCGCATGGATGCGGGAATCCTTTGCGATCAGGCATACCTTTCCTGACCCTGCTCCTTAATCTAAAGCGATTGTTTTTCCTGTCATACAAAAGAGAACCTAAGTCTTTGCTATAAATTAACCCTTTCATGAACTTGCACTTTCCCCCACCAGCCTGTATTGCTTGTAGCCTGACAAAACAAAGGTCGCCAGCGCCATGCAAATTGCCGAGCTAAACCAACATCCCGGCTTCGCCGGACAAACCGCACAACTGTTGCACACTGAATGGTCACACCTTCCTGCATGGTCTCACCCGCCTGCCATCCTTGAGCGTTTAAAACAGCGCAATCAGAAACCTTCGGCAGAATTTACTCTTATTGCCACACCGGATGGCGAAACGGTGGTCGCGACCTGTAGCGTCATTCGCTATGAACTGGATGACATTCCGGCACGAGAATTCTGGATTGGTGAGGTGGTGACGGACAAGGCATTCCGGGGTCAGGGCGTGGCAAAAGCGTTAATACAGCAGGCGATTGCGCGAGCCAGACAACAGCAGATGGGTGAACTGTGGCTCTATACACCCGATCAACAGGCGTACTATCAGCGTTCAGGATGGCAGGCGGTGGAACAGCGGCAAATCGCGGGTGAAGAGGTCACGGTAATGGTGCTGCCTCTGGCGCAGTAAAAGGCGGCTCCTGCGAGCCGCCATTGATCGGAGTACTGAAGAACTCAGGAAGGTAATCGCTTAACGGGCGCGTTCTGCTGACGATCCCAGATGACCGTCAGTAACCGCTGCAGGGCGATAAACGCAAACAGCAGAATTCCGATGGCGATCTTGGTCCACCAGGAACTCAGCGTACCGTCGAAGTTAATCCAGGTCTGAATCAGCCCCTGAATCAACACACCGAACAGCGTGCCCAAAACTGTACCGACACCACCCGACAGCAGCGTGCCGCCAATCACCACTGACGCGATCGCATCCAGCTCCACACCCAGCCCTGCCAGCGCATAACCTGCCGAGGTATAAATCGAGAACACGATCCCGGCCAGCGTCGCCAGCGTGGTGGAAAGCATATAAATCTTAATGGTGGTCGCACGGGTCGAAACGCCCATCAGCTGGGCGGATGTCATATTGCCACCGATGGCGTAAACCCGGTTACCAAAACGCGTGCGGTGCGCCAGAATAATCCCGCCAAACACCACCACCAGCATAATCACCGCCAGCAGGCTGAGACGCCCACCGCCCGGCACTTTCCACGCCAGACTGGAAAGCATGCTGTAGAACGGATGATCGATAGGAATTGAGTTCTCCGACACCAGATAACTGCATCCGCGCAGGAAAAACATCCCCGCCAGCGTAATGATAAATGCCGGAATCTTCAGCGCATCGATCAGCCAGCCCATCATGGCCCCGAACAGCGCGCCCAGCGACAGAATCAGCGCAAATGCCAGCAACGGATCGATATGAAAATCACCGATCGCCCGGGCAAGAAACACGCCGGTAAAGGCGATCACCGCACCCACCGACAGATCGATACCGCCCGATAAAATCACGAAGGTCATGCCGACGGCGATAATCCCGAGGAAAGCATTATCGGTCAGGATATTGCAGATTACACGGGTGGAGGCAAAGCCCGGAAACTGACTCAGACAAAACAGGTAACCCGCCACAAACACCAGCAAGGTGATCATCAGCGGAAGATGACGTTTAATCATGTCGGGCGTCTCCGTTTCAACATCGCAATAAACCGTGGTGACTGCAGCAACAGCACGCACATCACCACCACCGCTTTCACCACCTGATTCAGCTCAGGCGGGAAGCCGGAGAGCAAAATCCCGGTATTCATCGACTGAATAATCAGCGCGCCGATCAGCGACAACACCAGATTAAAGCGGCCACCCATCAGCGACGCACCGCCAATCACCACGGCGAGAATCGCATCCAGCTCCAGCCATAATCCGGCGTTATTAGCATCCGCACCGCGAATATCCGCCGCGACGATCAGTCCCGCAACAGCGGCACAAACGCCACTTATGGCGTAGGTTGACATTACCACCAGCCAGCCTGTCACCCCCGCATTACGGGCCGCGCGCAGGTTAATCCCCACGGCTTCGATAAACAGACCCAGCGCGGTTTTGCGCGTCAGCAACCAGACCGCCAGCGCTACCACCAGTGTGATCCAGACCGGGACCGGCAACATCCACAGCGAGCCGTTACCAAACCAGCCAAGACTGTCACTGTCGAACGTCACAATCTGCCCCTGCGTAATCAGCTGAGCGATTCCGCGCCCGGCGACCATCAGAATCAGCGTGGCAACAAATGGCTGAATACGCAGCAACGCCACCAGCACGCCATTCCATACGCCACAGGCTAAACCGGTTCCCAGCGTGCAGAGAATAATAAATGGCATACCGTGTCCGGCTACGGTCAATGTCGCAGCCGTCGCGCCTGCGATCGCCATCACCGCACCCACGGAAAGATCGATGCCGCCGGTGGCGATCACCAGCGTCATCCCGATCGCCAGCAGGGCAACCGGTGCCGCACGGTTAAGAATATCGATCGGACTGCCGAACAGACGCCCATCCTGCAGATGCACGGCAAAAAAGTTATTGGCCACCAGACTGTCAATCAACAGCACCAACAGCAGCGCGGCGATTTGCGGCATCCCTGGCGGGAGTTTCAGCTTACGACGTGGCGTTTTTTCAGATGTCATAGGGGACTCAAGCATGTTTTACCCCTCCGTCCGCGATAGCATTGACGATCGACGCTACCGAAAGCTGCTCCAGCGGAATTTCTGCCACCTGCTTCAGATCGCGCATAATCAACACCCGATCGGCATAACCGACCAGCTCTTCGAGTTCAGAGGAGATCACCAGCAGCGCCAGACCGTCGGCGCACAGGGATTCAATTAAACGGATAATCTCGGCGTGCGCGCCCACATCAATGCCGCGCGTCGGTTCGTCGAGGATTAAAAACTGCGGTTTGGTCACCAGCCAGCGCGACAGCAGCACCTTCTGCTGGTTGCCGCCCGATAACAGCTCCACAGGCTGCTCTGCATGCGGCGTACGAATACCCAGACTCTTGATAAAACGATCGGCAATCGCCTGCTGCTCGCGCTTCTTAATCGGCCGTAGCCAGCCGCGCTGCGCCTGCAACGCCAGAATAATATTTTCACGCACCGAGGCCGCGCCGATAATCCCGTCTGTCTTACGGTCTTCCGGGCAAAAACCCATGCCCAGCTGCGAGGCTTTCGCCGGATTAGTAATGCGCTGCACCTTGCCTTTGATCTTCGCTGTTCCTCGGTCGGCACGACGAATACCAAACAACACCTCGGCGGTTTCGGTGCGGCCCGAACCCAGCAGCCCCGCCAGTCCCACGACTTCGCCTGGACGAACTTCCAGGTTAAAGGGCTCGATGGTGCCTTTCCTGCCGTAATCCTCAAACGACACCACCGGCTGATTGCTGCGCAGCGTGCTGCCCTGCCGCTGCAGCGCCGTCTCCAGCAGTTCGCGACCCAGCATCAGCTTAATCAGCTCAATCTGCGGCAGCGTGGCGGTATCGCGGGTGGCGATAAACTGCCCGTTACGCAGCACGGTAATCCGGTCAGTAATGCGGTACACCTGGTCGAGAAAGTGCGTCACAAAAATCAGGCTCATCCCTTTGGCTTTTAACTGCGCCATCAGGGTAAACAGCATCTCAACCTCGCTGGCATCCAGACTGGCTGTCGGCTCATCCAGGATCAAAACCTGGGCGGAAAGATCGACCGCGCGGCAGATGGCGATAATCTGCTGCATCGCCACCGAGTAGTGGCCCAGCGGACGTGTCACATCGAGGGAAAAACCATAATTCCGCATCAGCGCATCGGCCTCCCGCACCATCCGGCGACGGTCGATCATGCCAAAGCGGCGCGGTTCACGGCCAATATAGAGGTTATCTGCCACCGACATGTTCGGCAGCATATTCACTTCCTGATAAACGGTGCCGATGCCCATCTCCTGCGCCTGCGCCGTATTATGCGGCGTAATCGGCTCACCATTCAGGGTGATGGTCCCTGCATCACGGCTGTAAACACCGGTCAGCACTTTAATCAGGGTGGACTTGCCGGCACCGTTCTCTCCCAGCAGCGCCATGATCTCCCCTTTACGGATATCAAAGGAAACATTATTCAGCGCTTTGACGCCGGGAAAACCTTTGCTGACGCCGCTGATGGATAACAGCGGTGTTTCATTTTGCGTGGTCATTCTGCTCACTCCGCCTCACGTCATGAAAAACCGCCCCGTAGGGCGGTCTGCGGCTGGTCTGCGGCTGATCGGTGAATCAGTAACCCATGCCTTTTTTGGTATCCAGCTCCTTCTGCGCGTCGGCAGGCAGGAACAGCTTAGATTCGGTCTTGATCACTTTTGGCGGCAGCGTGCCATCTTTCTTGAATTTTTCCAGCGCATCAAACGCCGGGCCAGCCATGTTTGGCGTCAGCTCCACGTTGGCGTTAGCCTCACCCGCCAGCATCGCTTTATAGATATCCGGTACACCATCAATCGAGCCGGACAGAATATCTTTGCCCGGTTTCAGGCCAGCTTCTTTAATCGCCTGAATGGCACCGATC
Organism: Pantoea sp. JV6; assembly: GCF_025910055.1. Classification (NCBI taxonomy): domain Bacteria; kingdom Pseudomonadati; phylum Pseudomonadota; class Gammaproteobacteria; order Enterobacterales; family Erwiniaceae; genus Pantoea; species Pantoea sp. JV6. The sequence continues at coordinate 4,845 of NZ_JAPCIM010000005.1, forward strand.
GCCATATCATCGTTATGCGCGTAAACCATGCAGATGTTTTTGCCGTTGTTCTCTGCCTTGATAAAGCTCTCCATCACCTCTTTACCCTTACTGCGGGTAAAGTCACCCGACTGCGAGCGGATCACTTTAATGTTTGGATGGTTGCTGATCGCTTCAGCAAAGCCTTTCTTACGATCGATTGCCACGCTGGCACCCACCGTGCCCTGCAGTTCCACCACGTTACACTGCTTGTCGCCCACGGTTTTCACCAGCCAGTCGCCAATCAGCTTGCCTTCCAGCACGTTGTCAGCCGTCACCACCGCCTGATAGAGCGATTTGTCTTTTACCACAATGGCGCGGTCCAGCAGGTAAACCGGGATTTTGGCATCTTTGGCTTCTTCCAGTACCGGCTCCCAGCCGGTCTGCACCACCGGTGCGATGAAGATGGCATCAACGCCCTGAGCGATAAACGAACGTACTGCCTTGATCTGATTCTCTTGTTTCTGCTGTCCGTCGGCGATTTTCAGGGTGATTCCGCGTTTTTTGGCTTCGCTTTTCGCTACGTTGGTTTCCGCCGAACGCCAGCCAGATTCCGAACCTACCTGCGAGAAGCCGACCGTCATATCTGCAGCGAGTACCGGGCCGGTTAACGCGGCGCTGACCAGCGTGGTCAGAAGTAAACGTTTCCACATAGTTTTTAATCCTCTGAAAGGCGTTTGCTGTTTAGGGTAGAGAGCCTGCTTAGACTGGACTAAAAAAGCGTGCATAATGGCGACACACTTCACAAAACAGAGCAATTTAAAGGGGTTACGTGTAGTCACACGGTTTGGCTGACGAGGGAGTTATGGATAAAACGGCTGAGTAGAAAAAATCTGCTCGTTAAATAATTGTAATAAACAGAATCGCTTATGCTTACTTCCACTGGAAACGATTACAGCCAGGCGTACAAAACGGGTTATCCGGCCTGCGATGAACAAAAAATGGGATTTGTGATAGTCCGCACAGTAGATCGCTGGCCTGAGTCAGGCGCGAAACGTTTCTCTGGCACTAAGTGCAGAATGGTTAATTTTCCTGAGCTAAAAGGGTGAGAAAGAAGCCACTAATGCATTGTCAGCGCTGAATAAGAAAAAAAATAATATTTAACCTCTGCTTTTAAACGCTTTATGCCGGCTCTGTCCGTAATAAGTTAGTGAGGTGTTTAAGATAGAGACGCTGAGTTGCTGGCTCAGACAATAGTAAAAAAGCCAGATATGGAGTTTTAGTGACTAATAAGGTGCTTTTATCTGATTTTCGCCTTTTTTAAGCCGCATGATCTGGACAGCATAAGCTTGCCCCCTATACTGAGCACTCCTTTGTTACTTCTATCTGTTATGGCAATGATGACTGCGCACGATTACCTGCTTAAATTCCGCAAAGTAAATAATTCAGACAGTCTGGAAAAGCTTTTCGATCATCTTAATTACTCCCTGACGAATGATCTGGAAATCATCAATATGTACCGGGCTGCCGATCACCGACGTGCTGAACTGGTCTCTGGCGGACGGTTATATGATCTCGGCTGTGTCCCTAAAACGGTGTGGCGCTACGTGGTCTGATTTCCGGCTGATTTATCGCTGTTTATCCCGCTGATCTTGTCCGGATGGGCGTGCCCCTCTGGACATGTTATTCTGCTGCGCTTCGACTCCCCGAGACAGGAATAACCACGATGAATGAACAGGTTGCTGCGCCGCGTATTGGTGGCTGGCTTTTGCTGCCGCTGGCCTGGCTGATAATGACCCTGTTAACCACCGTTCTGGTGCTGGCGATGTATCTGACACCACTGTTTAATCCGGAATGGCGTGTGGCGCTGTTTTCTCACGGCAGCACACTCTTCTCTTACTGGGCTATTTCCCTGCTCACCGCCGTGGCGGTCTGGGCCTATAGTCTCTGGATCAGCTGGCTGTTCTTTAAGCGCTCCCGCCGCCTGCCGCGTCACTACCTGCTCTGGCTGCTGATTACCGTGCTGCTGGCGCTGAAAACCTTTGCCTTTACGCCGGTTACCGATAGCCGTGCCCTCCAGACATTACTGCTGTCGCTGCTGGCCGCTGCGGTGTTTGCGCCCTACTTCAAACGCTCAAAACGGGTAAAAACGACCTTTATCGCGCCATAACGCTGTGAGTTATGTCAGGAATTTAATTCTGAGTGCGGTCTGCCGCTCAGCAGATGGCGCAGGTGTTGAGATACGCCGCGCTATCAATGATAATAAGCCGCTTTCTGGCTCCCAGGCGAAAAAATGACCGATTATCTGCTTCTCTTTGTTGGCACCGTGCTGGTGAATAACTTCGTATTAGTGAAGTTTCTCGGCCTGTGTCCTTTTATGGGCGTTTCCAAAAAACTGGAAACGGCGATTGGCATGGGCCTCGCCACGACATTCGTCATTACCCTGGCCTCGATCTGCGCATGGCTGGTCAACCATCTGATCCTGCTGCCGCTGGATCTGGTCTATCTGCGTACCATGGCCTATATCCTGGTGATCGCCGTCGTGGTGCAGTTCACCGAAATGGTGGTGCGTAAAACCAGCCCGTCGCTCTATCGTCTGCTGGGTATCTTTCTGCCGCTGATCACCACCAACTGTGCGGTGCTGGGCGTACCTCTGCTGAGCGTCAACCTTAACCACACCTTTATGCAGGCCGCGCTGTATGGTTTCAGTGCCTCTATCGGCTTCTCGCTGGTGATGGTGCTGTTCGCCGGTATGCGCGAGCGGCTGGTGCTGGCTAATGTTCCTGCCCCGTTTAAAGGCAACTCCATCGCCCTGATTACCGCGGGCCTGATGGCGCTGGCGTTTATGGGCTTCAGCGGTCTGGTGAAATTCTGATGACCGCGATCTGGATTGCTGTTGCCGTATTAAGTGCGCTGAGCCTGGTGTTCGGCGCGCTGCTGGGTTACGCCTCGCGCCGCTTTGAGGTCGAAGAAGATCCTATCGTTGAGCAGATTGATGCCATCCTGCCGCAGAGCCAGTGCGGTCAGTGTGGCTATCCGGGTTGTCGTCCCTATGCGGATGCGGTCGGTAACAATGGTGAAGCGATCAATAAATGCGCGCCAGGTGGTGAGCAGACCATGCTCAAGCTGGCAGCCCTGCTTAACGTTGAACCGCAGCCAATTGATGGCGATGAAACGGCGAAAGAGCCGGTGCGCACCGTGGCGTTTATTGATGAAGCCAACTGCATTGGCTGCACCAAATGTATTCAGGCCTGTCCGGTGGATGCGATTGTCGGGGCAACCCGCGCCATGCACACCGTGCTGAGCGATGTCTGCACCGGCTGCGATCTCTGTGTCGCGCCCTGCCCGACTGACTGTATTGAAATGCGTCCGGTTGCCACCACGCCAGCTAACTGGAAGTGGGATTTAAATACCATTCCTGTACGGGTGATCCCGGTAGAAACTCATGCTTAATCTGTTTAACTTCCTGAAAAAAGAGAAGGTCTGGGATTTTCAGGGCGGTATTCATCCGCCTGAAATGAAAACCCAGTCCAACGGCACGCCGCTCAGCGAACTGCCGTTGCCGCACCGTTTTATTATCCCGCTGAAACAGCATATCGGACATGAAGGTGAGATCTGCGTTGCGCCTGGCGACAAAGTGCTGCGCGGTCAGCCTCTGACATTTGGCACTGGCCGCATGCTGCCAGTCCACGCGCCCACCTCCGGCGTGATTGAAGATATCGGTCAGCATATGACCGCGCACCCTTCAGGTCTCTCTGAGCTTTGCATTTTCCTGACGCCAGATGGCGACGACCGCTGGATGCCGCTGGATCCGCTGCCTGACTACCGTCAGCATCCGCGCGCCGACATTGTTCAGCGCATTCACGACGCCGGCATCGCCGGTCTCGGCGGCGCGGGTTTCCCCACCGCCACCAAACTGAAGGGCGGCCTGCGCGGGGTTAAAACCCTGATTATTAACGCGGCGGAGTGTGAACCTTATATCACCGCTGACGATCGTCTGATGCAGGACTACGCTGCCGAAGTCCTGGAAGGCAGCCGTATTCTCGCCTGGGTGTTACAGGCTGAACAGCTGCTGATTGGCATTGAAGATAACAAGCCTGAAGCCATTGCCGCACTGAAGCAGGCGCTGGGTAGCGAGCGTGATCTGCACATCCGGGTCATCCCGACCAAATATCCCTCCGGCGGTGCCAAGCAGTTGACCCGCATCCTGACCGGGAAGGAAGTGCCGCACGGCGGGCGTTCCTCCGATATCGGCGTGCTGATGCAGAACGTCGGCACCGCCTGGGCGGTTAAGCGGGCCATTATCAATGGTGAACCGATCACCGAACGCGTTGTGACGCTGACCGGCGAGGCGATTGCCCAGCCGCGTAACGTCTGGAGTCGTCTCGGCACCCCGATCAGCCATCTGTTACACCAGGTCGGGTTCACGCCTGCGCCGCGTCAGATGGTGATCATGGGCGGTCCGCTGATGGGCTTTACTCTGCCATCGCTGGATGTGCCAGTGGTGAAGATCACCAACTGTATTCTGGCTCCATCTGCCAGTGAAATGGGCAACAACGACGAAGAGCAGTCCTGCATTCGCTGTTCAGCCTGTGCCGATGCCTGTCCGGCCAAACTGCTGCCGCAACAGCTTTACTGGTACAGCCAGGGCGGCGATCACGATAAAGCGCGCGCTCACCATATTGATGACTGCATCGAATGTGGTGCCTGCGCCTATGTCTGCCCGAGCAACATTCCGCTGGTGCAATATTACCGTCAGGAAAAAGCGGAACTGCGCGCCATCGATCTGGAAGCGAAACGCACGCTGGAAGCCAAAGCACGCTTCGAAGCCCGTCAGGCGCGACTGGAGCGTGAAAAGCAGGCTCGTGAAGCGCGTCATGAAGAGGCGAAGCAACGCGTTGCCCGCACCGATACCAGCGAACTGGCTGCGGCCAAAGCGCGGGTGAAAGCCCGCCAGGCGGCCGAACCGGATGAGGCAACGCTTGAAGCCCAGCGTGAAGCCCGCCATGCGCAGGCGCGTCTGCGTCAGGCCGAGGCGCAGGCTGAAACCCAGCCGGTGACGCGTCAGACCGTCGATCCGCGTAAAGCGGCAGTTGAAGCGGCTATTGCCCGGGCGAAAGCGAAGAAAACAGTGCCGGTTGAGGCGGCGGATAACCAGGCTGAGGCCAGTGTCGATCCGCGTAAATCGGCAGTAGAAGCCGCCATCGCCCGCGCCAAAGCGAAGAAAGCCGCTCAGGCGGAAAACGCCGAGGCACCACAGGCCGCAACCGACAGCGCTGCAGACGCCGCACATGACGCCGCCGCTGAAAGCGATCCGCGTAAAGCCGCGGTTCAGGCCGCCATCGCCCGTGCCAAAGCGAAGAAAGCCGCACAGGCTGAAAATGCCGAGGCACCGCAGGCCGCAACCGACAGCGCTGCAGGCGCCGCGCCGGACGCCGCCGCTGATACCGATCCGCGTAAAGCCGCGGTTCAGGCCGCTATCGCCCGCGCCAAAGCGAAGAAAGCCGCACAGGCTGAAGCTGCCGAGGCACCGCAGGCCGCAACCGACAGCGCTGCAGACGCCGCCGCTGAAAGCGATCCGCGTAAAGCCGCAGTTCAGGCCGCCATCGCCCGCGCCAAAGCGAAGAAAGCCGCTCAGGCGGAAAGTGAGGCGGATGCCGCTTCACGTGATGCCGCAGCACTGGCTACCGCCGCGCATTTTGCGGTGGATAAAGCGGAGCAGGCCCAGGAGCAGGCAAACAACGCCAATGCAGAACCTGAACAGGCACCTGAACTGAATCAACCCGATGATGCGCGCAAGGCCGCTATTGCTGCCGCCATCGCCCGTGCCAAAGCGCGTAAAGCGCAGTCGTCTACGACGCTTGAGGATTAAATGGCTTTTCGTATCGCAAGTTCTCCTTACACCCATAATCGCCGCAGCACCGGCAATATCATGCTGCTGGTGGTGCTGGCCGCGGTGCCAGGTTTTGCTGCACAGTGTTATTTCTTTGGCTACGGCACCTTTTTACAGGTCTTACTGGCGACGCTGACCGCCTGGCTGACAGAGGCAGCGATTCTGCGACTGCGCAAAGCGCCCGTTGCCAGCACGCTGGCAGATAACTCGGCGCTGCTGACCGCCGTCCTGATCGGTATCAGCCTGCCGCCGCTGGCGCCGTGGTGGCTGGTGGTGATCGGTACCCTGTTTGCTGTCGTCATTGCGAAGCAGCTCTATGGCGGACTGGGCCAGAATCCGTTTAACCCGGCGATGGTCGGCTATGTGGTCCTGCTCATCTCCTTCCCGGTGCAGATGACCAGCTGGTTGCCGCCCGATACGCTTCAGGCGATCAAACCCGGGCTGATGGACAGCCTGAGCATGGTGTTCCAGGGCCACACGCTGGCGGGTGAAACCATGCAGCAGTTACAGATGGGTGTTGATGGCATCAGCCAGGCGACGCCGCTTGATACGTTTAAAACCGGTTTACGCGCGGGGCACAGTGCTGAACATCTGCTGGCGCAGCCGATTTACAGCGGCGTGCTGGCGGGCCTCGGCTGGCAGTGGGTTAACGTGGGTTATCTGGCCGGCGGCCTGTTCCTGCTTTGGAAAAATGCTATCCGCTGGCATGTCCCTGCCGCCATGCTGCTGTCACTGGCCTTCTGCGCGACGCTGGGCTGGTTCTTCTCACCAGAATCGCTGAACAGCCCGCTGATTCATCTTTTCTCCGGTGCCACCATGCTGGGTGCGTTCTTCATTGCCACCGATCCGGTGACCGCTTCAACCACCAACCGTGGCCGCCTGGTGTATGGCGCGCTGATTGGACTGCTGGTCTGGCTGATCCGCAGTTTTGGCGGTTATCCCGATGGCGTAGCGTTTGCTGTGCTGCTGGCGAACATCTGTGTGCCGCTCATCGATTACTACACCCAGCCGCGCGTTTACGGCCATCAGAAGGATTAAGCGATGCTGGAGACGATTCGCAAAAACGGGGTTACGCTGGCGATTTTTGCTGCGATCACTACCGCCGCCACGGCAGTGGTAAATACGGTAACCAAGCCGACGGTGGAACATCAGACCCTGTTGCAGCAGAAAAACCTGCTGGACCAGGTGGTGCCTGTTGAGCTTTATGACAACAACATCCAGCAGGACTGTTACGTTGTCACGGATGCAGCGCTGGGCAACAGTGCGCCGCATCATCTCTTCCTGGCGCGTAAAGGCGGCCAGCCGGTCGCGGCTGCGCTGGAGACGACTGCACCTGACGGCTATTCTGGTGCGATACAGATGCTGGTCGGTGCCGATTTCCAGGGTAAAGTATTGGGCGTGCGGGTGATTGAACACCACGAAACGCCCGGTCTGGGGGATAAGATCGAACTGCGTATCTCTGACTGGATCAACAGCTTTAATGGCAAAGTGGTTCATGGTCCGGCGGATAAAGCTTTTGCGGTTAAGAAAGATGGCGGTGAATTCGATCAGTTCACCGGTGCCACCATTACCCCACGCGCGGTGGTCAATGCAACCAAACGCACCGCGCTGTTAATGAAAACGCTTCCGGAGAGACTCTCTTCGTTACCGGTATGTGGAGACGCAAATGAGTGAAGCTAAAAGCCTGCTGGTCGGTGGATTATGGAAGAACAACTCAGCGCTGGTGCAGCTGCTGGGCCTCTGTCCGCTGCTGGCGGTCACGGCAACCGCCACCAACGCGCTGGGTTTAGGTCTGGCGACCACGCTGGTGCTGACCCTGACTAACAGTTTTATTTCCGCCTCGCGCCGCTGGGTGCCATCGGAAATTCGTATCCCGATATATGTGATGATCATCGCCTCGGTAGTGAGCTGTGTACAGATGCTGATCAACGCCTATGCCTATGGTCTTTATCAGTCGCTGGGGATTTTTATCCCGCTGATCGTGACCAACTGCATCGTGGTCGGTCGTGCTGAAGCCGTCGCCTCTAAAAGCAGCATTCCGCTTGCCGCGCTGGATGGCTTCGCCATCGGCATGGGCGCGACCTGCGCTATGGTGGTGCTGGGATCGCTGCGCGAAATTATCGGCAGCGGCACGCTGTTTAACGGTGCCGACCAGCTGCTCGGTCCCTGGGCGAAGTCGCTGCGTATCGAAGTGGTCCATTTCGACTCGCCAATGCTGCTGGCGATGCTGCCGCCAGGCGCCTTTATCGGCCTGGGCATGATGCTGGCGGGTAAATATCTGATCGATCAGAAGATGAAACAGCGGGCAGCACTGCGTGCTCAGGCGGCTGAAACCGCGCCGCCTCAGGACGCTGTCGGGAAACCGGTGTGAATCAGACCAAACGCACCGAAATTCTCCGTCGGCTGCAGCAGAATAATCCGCATCCGACCACCGAACTCAACTTCAGCACGCCATTTGAGTTGCTGATTGCGGTGCTGCTCTCGGCGCAGGCGACCGATGTCAGCGTGAACAAAGCCACCGCAAAGCTCTATCCGGTGGCCAACACGCCTGCCGCGATGCTGGCGCTGGGTGTGGATGGCGTGAAGGAGTACATTAAAACCATCGGCCTGTTTAACAGCAAAGCGGAAAATGTGATTAAAACCTGCCGCATTCTGCTTGAGCAGCACAACGGCGAAGTGCCGGAAGATCGTGCGGCACTGGAAGCCCTGCCCGGTGTCGGCCGTAAAACCGCCAATGTGGTGCTCAACACCGCCTTTGGCTGGCCGACGATAGCCGTCGATACCCATATCTTTCGCGTCAGCAACCGGACGAAATTTGCGCCGGGTAAGAATGTGGAAGAGGTGGAGCAGAAGCTGCTGAAGGTGGTTCCGGCGGCGTATAAGGTTGATTGCCATCACTGGCTGATTCTGCACGGCCGCTACACCTGCGTGGCGCGTAAACCCCGCTGTGGCTCCTGCCTGATTGAAGATCTCTGTGAGTATCCCGACAAAGTCGAGTGATTGCACTGATGAAAGACCCGCTGCGGCGGGTTTTTTATTATCCGGCGATCACCTCTGCTAACGCGTCTCCTGCCCGATCCCCCTTTTGCTGCTCTCCCTGTTCCTACGAATAACGGTACAGTTTGTCGGGTTGTTACATTGATGTTGATGATGGAGAATCGCCGCCCCTGACGATAAGAAAATGTTATGACACAGTGAGTAAAGTAATGAACAAAAGCGCTTCTGCCGGAAGCCATCCTCTGCGCCTGTTTCTGGCGCGCCTCTGGCCACATCCGCTGGCAGTGAGTAAAAAGCATGTGGTGATCGCCGGACTGGGTGCCGGTATCGGTTTAATCCTGACCAGCCTGCTGAGCCACTGGGTGCTGGGCGAGCTGAACCTGTGGTTTGTCGCGCCGGTCGGTGCCTCGGCGGTTTTACTCTTTGGTCTGCCCGCCAGTCCGCTGGCTCAGCCGTGGGCAATCGTCGGCGGCAACAGCCTGTCAGCGCTGGCGGGCGTTACCGTCAGCCAGCTAATCCCTGATCCTGCCCTTGCCTGCGGCGTCGCAGCCTGTGTGGCGATCCTGTTAATGTTCCAGCTGCGCTGTCTGCATCCGCCCGGCGGTGCCGTTGCGCTGACCGCTATTCTGGGCGGCCCTTCGGTGCAGCAGCTTGGATATCACTTTGTCCTGACGCCGATCCTGCTCAATTCACTGACCCTCGCCCTGCTGGCTCTGCTGTTTAATAATCTGGCCGGTCGTCGCTATCCGCATCCGCTGGCCCCGGAAGAAGTTAAACCCGATCCGGTAGCCATGCCGGTGCCGCTGACGCGCGCCGATCTGCATCAGGCTTTGCAGGACGGTGAACTGCTGGATATTGACGAGGATGATTTGCAGGCGCTGCTGCTGCGTGCTGAAGAGATTGCCCAGCGCCGTCAGTTCAGTGGCTGAAACCTGTCTGCCCGCACTGTTACATCTTTCACTGTCGGCGCGACTTCTGGCATTCAGGTCTCCCCTGAACCCTGGTCCTGAGAAGTTGATCGCTGCCACAGTTTTACTCTGCCGCTTCGCCCACGCCACTCCGTAACATACTGATAACACAACCGTCCAGGCCGTACGCCCATCGGCTCCTGGGCGGATGCCCATAGAGCTGGCCTTTTCAGCGCCCTACACTTTGCTCTTCTTTACGTTTCTCACGAGGAAGACCGATGGATAGCGCCTTGTCCCCGCAGCACGATGAGCTGATCGCCTCCGCCATCAAAAAGTTCTTCACCCATATCATCCCGATGCTGGTGGTGATGCTGATTATTAACCAGATAGACCGCGCCAATATTGGCTTTATCAAAGCGGAGTTGCGAACCGATGCCGGGATCAGCGCGGCGGCCTTTGGGCTGGGCGCGGGCCTCTTTTTTATCGGCTATGCGCTGTTTGAGGTGCCGAGCAACCTGATGATGAAGCGCTTCGGCGCCCGCGTCTGGCTGACGCGCATCATGATAACCTGGGGACTGGTGGTGGTCCTGACCGGTTTCGTCACCTCACCGATCCAGTTTTACCTGCTGCGTTTTTTACTTGGCGTAGCGGAAGCAGGCTTCTTTCCTGGCGTGCTGTTCTATTTTCGTCAGTGGGTGCCCAATGCCTGGCGCGGCCGCGCCACCGCGATGGTGCTGAGTGCCACCGCTGGCGCCTTTCTCTTCTCCGGCCCCATCACCGGCGCGATCCTGATGATGCACAATTTCATGGGGATTGCAGGCTGGAAGTGGGTGATGTTTCTCGAAGGCGGTGCGTCGGTGCTGGTCGGCATTCTCGCCGCCTGGGTGCTGGTGTCACGACCTGGCGAGGCGCGCTGGCTGAGTGCTGCGGAGAAACAGGCGCTGGTGCAGCAGCTGCAGAATGAAGAGGCGCAGCGTGACGAGCTTAACCGCGAGCCAGGCAAAATGTCGCTGCTACGTAATCGCAGCCTGCTGTTCTTCTGCGCGATCTTTTTCACTATGACCATGACCGGCTATACGCTGGTGTTCTGGCTGCCGCAGATTATTCAGCGCATTCAGGGCTTCAGCAGTTTTGGCATCGGCATTCTCACCGCCGTGCCCTGGCTGTGCGCCATTATTGCCATTAATCTGCTGAGCCGTTTTTCAGACCGCCACCGCGACAAGCTCGATAAAGCGCTGGGTGTCGCCATGCTGGTCGCGGCCTGCGGTACCTTTATGGCCACGCTGGGTTCCCCGTGGTTTGGCTTCCTGGCGATGATCGTGGCCTGTATCGGCTCGAAAGTCAGCGCGACCTTTTTCTGGCCGATGCCACAGGGAGAGCTGCCCGCCTCGATTGTCGCGCCGGGCATTGCGCTCGTGAATTCCGTTGGCAACCTTGGCGGCTTCTTCGCACCGACGGTGTTTGGCTATCTGGAGATGAAGACCGGCTCCACTACCGGCGGTCTCTATGCCCTGACCAGCGTCTCGCTGCTGACCGGGCTGTGGCTGCTGCTGCGCCGCAAGCCATCCCCGCCTTCCCTTGATCCTATGGAGAATCAACATGTCAGACAGTCCAGTCATTAAAACAATGCGGGTAGTGCCGGTCGCCGGATATGACAGCATGCTGCTGAACATTGGCGGCGCACACAACTGCTACTTTACCCGTATCCTGGTGATCCTGACTGACTCGGCTGGCCGTACCGGCGTCGGCGAAAGTCCCTGTCACGCTTCAACGCTGGCGCTGCTTGAGCGCTTTCGTCCGCAGATTGAGGGCAGCGAACTCCTGCGGCTGAATGCCACTATCGCCACGCTGTTTGCCAGCGACGCACGACACCAGCAGACCGCGCATACCGACGACATTCATATTCCGCAGATGAACCCGGAGAAGTTTTACAACGCCACCGCGGCGATTGAAGCGGCGCTGCTTGATCTGCTGGGTCAGCACCTGAATCTGCCGGTGGCCGAGTTACTTGCCAGCGGCAAGCAGCGCGATCGGGTGCCGGTCCTCGGCTATCTGTTCTATATCGCCGACCGTAACCTGACCAGCATGAACTATCAGGCGGGCCACGCGGGTGGTGATGCCTGGCTGCAACTGCGTCATGAGAAAGCGATGGACGCGGAAGGCGTGGTGCGGCTGGCGGAGGCGGCAGCGGATCGCTATGGTTTCCGCGATTTCAAACTCAAGGGCGGAGTCCATCACGGCGAAGTGGAAGTGGAGACGGTCAATGCCCTGCTGGCGCGCTTCCCGCAGGCGCGGGTAACGGTTGATCCTAACGCCAGCTGGTCGCTGGATGAGGCCATTTATTATGGCAAACAGCTGGCGGGCCGCATTCCCTATCTGGAAGATCCCTGCGGCGCGGAGCATGGCTATTCCGGTCGGGAAACGCTGGCAGAATTCAGGCGGGCCACCGGCATTCCGGTTGCCACGAATATGATCGCCAATGACTGGCGACAGTTGCAGCATGCGCTGCAGCTCAATGCCATCGACATTCCCCTGGCCGACCCACACTTCTGGACGATGCGTAACGCACACACCGTGGCGCAGCTCTGCCATGAGTGGGGCCTGACCACCGGCTGCCACTCAAACAACCACTTTGACGTGTCGCTGGCGATGGTGGCGCATCTGGGGGCAGCCGCACCCGGTGATCGCCTGACCGCCTTTGATACCCACTGGATCTGGCAGGATGGGCAGCAGCTGACGCAGCATGCGCCGCAGATTCGGGATGGCTATCTGGAACTGCCAGAGGGGTCAGGGCTGGGGATTACCCTGAATATGGAACGGGTTGAAGCGGCACATGCACTCTACAACTCGCTACCGGATAAAAACCGAAACGATGCGCTGGGCATGCAGTTTCTGATCGATAACTGGTCCTTTAACGCAAAACGCCCGGCCATGCTGCGCTGACGAGCATCGCCCTGTGACAGTGTCACAGGGCGATCGCGTTTAGCGTTGCGCCAGCGCCGCCTGCATCCAGGCAATCACCAGCGGAGAATCTTTGTCCTGCAGTGCGGCGCGTTCCGACTGAAACAGCGTCGCGACATAGAATGGGTGATCCGGAAGCTCCACGCCACGCACATCGCCCGCGTTGTCCCAGGCAGTAATGCGCAGCGTATTATCGCCCAGCGCTGCACTGAATTCCGGGTTAACACCAAAGTTACAGTGATAACCTTCATCACTCTCCAGCGCGCCATAGGCTCTGGCAATGCGTGACCCGGGTCCGAACCTCACCGCGCCGCGCTGTTCCACCAGCGAACAGCTCAGCGGGGCAATCACCATCCTCCCCTCGGTGTCTGTCTCGGCATGACTGGCATCCTGCCAGCCCAGTACGTTGCGCGCATACTCGATCAGCGCATACTGAAATCCACCGCAGGAGCCAAGAAAAGGCTTTCCGGTTTCACGCACCCAGCGGAGTGTTTCAAACACGCCGGCATCATTTCGATAGGGGCTACCGGGCACCACCCAGACGGCGTCGCTGAGTTGCAGTTCTGACTCATCCAGTCGGTCAGTGGCGATCCACTCCGCTTCAGCGGTGATATTCAGCCAGCGGGCAGCACGTTCAATAGCAAGGGGGATAGCCTGATGGGCAACCGCATCGGCGCGGTAGTCACCAACCAGAGATAAACGCAGGGGGGACGACATAAACAGATCCTTCTCGGGGAAATTGAGAGGTTACAGTAATGTTAATTTTCTGTCGAGGGCGAGCTGAAAGCGGATTATCGCGATACGTTTTTTAACACGCACGGGCGGCTTTTCACCGGCAGGCTGAGCTGATTTTTATCTTGCCTGCGCCTGCGAGCCCCCTCAGCTCCCGCGTCAGACGAGACGACGCAACCGGTTTCTTTTTTTCCTTTCTGAAATAAATCATCTGTTTGTGCACAGGATCATCATTTGACGGTTTTTGCGGCAATGCCAGGCGTGTAATGTCCGATAATTCGGCAGATTGACTGTGAATTAATCAGCAACCTGCCGTTAGTGCTGCCTGATTATCATTCAGCAAACTATTTATCTGGTTAACCGCGCATTAGCAGTTAATGTTAATACTCTCCAGTGCGAGGCGCTTATCCAGCGTTTATGCGCTGCTATTTTCACTACACTCAAAATTAAAAACCAATTAACAGTTTGCTATAAGTTTTTTAACCCAACATTCCAGGGTCGGGCGGGTTGTCAGAAAATTCTTGCCCTGCCGCCCGTAATCAGCCAAATTAGTCGCCGCTTTTCCCTTCTAATAACAATCTTGCGCATGGAAAACTCACATGACGCGGACTTAATTCCTGTCCCGAAACAGGGTATGAAAAAACTGAGGTACATGTGTCAACTGCAAACAAACACACTGATGAGGCTGTCAGTCTCAATGCGTTTAAACAGCCGAAGGCGTTCTACTTAATCTTCTCGATTGAGTTATGGGAACGTTTTGGCTTCTATGGCCTGCAGGCCATTATGGCGGTTTACCTGGTGAAGCAACTGGGGTTGTCTGAATCAGACTCCATTACCCTGTTCTCTTCATTCAGTGCGCTGGTGTATGGTCTGGTCGCGATTGGCGGCTGGCTCGGTGATAAGGTGCTGGGTACCAAACGCGTCATCGTGCTGGGTGTCCTGGTGCTGGCGCTGGGCTATGCGCTGGTGGCGTTCTCCGGTCATAACGTCAGCATTGTCTACATCGGTATGGCGACCATCGCGGTGGGTAGCGGCCTGTTTAAGGCAAACCCCTCTTCGCTGCTCTCTACCTGCTATGACAAAGATGATCCGCGTCTCGACGGCGCTTTCACCATGTTCTATATGTCGATCAACATCGGTTCACTCTTCTCAATGATGCTGACACCGTGGTTAGCGGCGAAATATGGTTATAGCGTAGCCTTCTCACTGTGCGTTATCGGTCTGATCATCACCCTGTTTAACTTCCTGTTCTGCAAACGCATGGTTAAGGATTACGGTTCTAAACCCGATTTCGCTCCGTTGCAGATCGGAAAACTGCTGATGACGCTGGTCGGCATCGTCGTACTGATCGCACTGGCCAACTGGATGCTGCATCACCAGTCTATCGCACGACTGGTGCTGGCCGTGATTGCCCTGGGTATCGTGCTGGTGTTTGCCAAAGAGGCCTTTGCACTGCAGGGAGCGGCACGTCGTAAGATGATTGTTGCCTTCCTGCTGATGGTCGAAGCGATTCTGTTCTTCGTGCTTTATATGCAGATGCCAACGTCACTCAACTTCTTTGCTATCCGCAACGTTGAGCACACCATTCTCGGCATTACTTTTGCCCCCGAGCAGTTCCAGGCGCTGAACCCGTTCTGGATTATGCTGGCCAGTCCGCTGCTGGCGGCGCTCTATAACAAGCTGGGCGATAAACTGCCGATGCCGCACAAGTTTGCCTTTGGTATGGTGCTCTGCTCCGCTGCGTTCCTGGTGCTGCCGGTGGGTGCGAAGTTCGCCAGCGATGCCGGTATCGTTTCCGTTAACTGGCTGATCCTGAGCTATGCGCTGCAGAGTATCGGTGAGCTGATGATCTCTGGCCTCGGCCTGGCGATGGTGGCACAGCTGGTGCCTCAGCGTCTGATGGGCTTTATCATGGGTTCCTGGTTCCTGACTACCGCTGGCGCGGCGGTGATTGCCGGTAAAGTGGCAAACCTGATGGCCGTGCCGGAAAACGTCACCGACCCACTGATTTCGCTGGCGACCTACAGCCGCGTATTCCAGCAGATTGGTATCGTGACGGCGGTGATCGCCCTGCTGATGCTGATTACGGCGCCGATGCTGAACCGCATGGCGCAGGATCCTGACGCGAAAAAAAATAACGTGCAGGCGTAATTCACGCTGCACTTCAGCTAAGCCGGGCTCTGCCCGGCTTTTTTTATGGCTTGCCGCAACGCCCTTCGCAGATCCCTGATCTTTGTCACTGGTAATCCCGCTTTGACTCTTTACTATGCAAGGATCCCATTGCAACAAGGAGTACCTGGTCATGAAACTGTTTTGCAAAGCGGGTGCCTGCTCTCTCTCACCCCATATTGTTATGCGTGAATGCGGACTCGACTTCACTCAGGTGAGTGTTGATCTGGCCACAAAAATCACTGAACGGGGCGATGATTTCCGCCAAATCAATCCTAAAGGCCAGGTGCCCGCGCTGCAGCTCAGCGACGGTTCTGTGCTGACGGAAGGCGTCGCCATTGTGCAGTATCTGGCGGATCTGAAGCCCGATCGCCATCTGCTGGCACCGGTTGGCAGCCTGACGCGTTATCACACCGTGGAGTGGCTCAGCTACATCGGCAGTGAGCTGCATAAAAGCTTTGGGCCACTGTTTCGCCCCGGTTACTCCGATGAGGTGAAAGCGCAGACCCGCAGCCAGCTGGAAGCAAAATTCCGCTATGTCGATGAGTCACTGCGCGACAAACAGTGGCTGATGGGGCTGCATTTCAGCGTGGCGGATGCCTATCTGTTTGTGGTGACGCGCTGGGCAAAAGCGCTGGGACTGGATTTATCCGGCTTTACGGCGCTGGGCGCGTGGTTTGATCGTGTCGCGGAACGTCCTGCGGTGCAGGCGGCGCTTAAAGCGGAAGGCTTAGCCTGAGTCAACAGGGCCGGTTATCCGGCCCTGATGCGTTACAGTTTTTCTGCCGCGAAGTGCTGCGTCGGCGTGGCGATGGCATCCTGTGCCGCCACCAGCTGCAGTTCATATTCGCCCATCTGATGGGTTTTCAGCATCACCTCGTATACCGCTGCGGTGACATGCTCCAGCGCATCCTGCAATGATTTGCCGTGTAGCAGATTCACCAGCAGCAGACCGCTGGTGAGATCGCCCACGCCGACCGGCTGACGGACACCGAAATCGACCAGCGGACGGCTGATGTGCCAGGCATCTTCAGCCGTCACCAGCAGCATTTCAAAGCGATCGCTGCGACGACCCGCACGCGCCAGATGCTTCACCAGCACCACGCGTGGTCCCTGGGCAATCAGTGCCCGCGCAGCGTCTACCGCCGCGTCGACGTCTGTGACGGTGCGCTCGCTCAGCATCTCCAGTTCAAGCAGGTTCGGAGCGATAATGTCGCTGGCAGGCATCGCCATTTTACAGTGAAACTCCGCCACACCCGGCGCCACGATGCAGCCTTTCTCCGGATGGCCCATGACCGGATCGCAGAAGTACCAGGCATTCGGGTTGGCCGCTTTGACCTGACGGACAATCTGCAGAATCTGCTCGCCCTGCTCTGCCGAGCCCAGATAACCGCTCAGGACCGCGTCACAGGTCTTCAGGCGGTCGATGTCAGCAATGCCTTTAACAATGTCGGTTAAATGCGTTGCAGGCATCACCGTGCCGGTCCAGTGGCCATATTGTGTATGGTTGGAAAACTGCACGGTATTCAGCGGCCAGACGTTTGCGCCCATACGGCGCATCGGAAACTCAGCCGCCGCGTTACCGGCGTGACCAAAAACAACGTGCGACTGAATCGCTAAAATATTTTTCACTTGTTTACCCTGTCCTGCCTTGCCATAAAAAAGGGCCGGAAACCGGCCCTGAAATCTTACTGCCAGTTAATCAGGCAGTAATGTTTCTTGCCGCGACGCAGCAGCGTATAGCGGTTAAACAGTTTGTCACTGTCGCTGAAGCGGTACTCCGCATCGGACTGCTTTTCACCGTTCAGTGAAACGGCATTGGAGCCGATCATAGTGCGCGCCTGGCCACGGGACGGCACCAGCTCTGCTTTCACCAGCGCCTGCTGCAGATCATCGTCAGCGCCCAGCACGATAGTTGGCATACCATCCTGCGCCAGCTGTTCAAAATCGGCTTCGGTCATTTCGCTGACGGATCCGGAGAAGAGGCTGGCAGTAATGCGTTTCGCCGCCGACAGACCGGCTTCGCCATGCACCAGACGCGTCACCTGCTCAGCCAGCACGTACTGCGCACGTGGCGCGGTGCCGCTGTTTTTATCTTCTTCTTCCAGCGCGTTGATCTCTTCCATGCTCAGGAAGGTGAAGAACTTCAGGAAGCGATAGACGTCAGCATCCGCGGTGTTGATCCAGAACTGATAGAACTTGTACGGGCTGGTTTTCTTCGCATCCAGCCAGACTGCGCCGCCTTCGGTTTTACCGAATTTGGTGCCGTCAGACTTGGTGATCAGCGGAACGGTCAGGCCAAAGACCTGGTTCTGATGCAGACGACGGGTCAGATCGATACCGGAGGTGATGTTGCCCCACTGATCAGAACCACCAATCTGCAGGGACACACCATGCAGCTCGTTCAGACAGGCGAAGTCATAGCCCTGCAGCAGATTATAGGAGAACTCGGTAAAGGAGATGCCCTGATCGTCACGGTTCAGACGCTGCTTCACCGCTTCTTTGTTGATCATCTGGTTAACGGAGAAGTGCTTGCCGATATCACGCAGGAAGGTCAGCACGTTCATGCCGCCAAACCAGTCGTAGTTGTTGGCGGCGATGGCGCTGTTGCTGCCGCAATCGAAGTCGAGGAATGGCGCCACCTGCTGGCGGATCTTTTCAACCCATTCGTTGACGGTTTCACTGGTATTAAGTTTACGCTCTGCGGCTTTGAAGCTCGGGTCACCAATCAGGCCGGTTGCACCACCGACCAGCGCCACCGGCTTGTGGCCGGCATCCTGAAAACGCTTCAGGCAGAGCAGCGGTACCAGATGGCCCAAATGCAAGCTGTCAGCAGTGGGGTCAAAGCCGCAATAGAGCGAAATTGGCCCCTGCGCCAGTTTCTCTGTTAACGCGTCTTCATCCGTCACCTGGGCGATTAGGCCCCTCTCCTGCAATTGTTGTATCAGGTTACTGCTGGTCATTACTGACTCCAAATTGATCAGACTGCACCTATGCTGGTACACAGCTTTCCGCTGAGTTGCGGAATCGAAAAAAATCAGGGCTATAGCATAAAGCGCTGACGCTTTCTGTGCCAGCGCTGATAGGGGCGAATCGCGCAGATTCAGGGTGCCAGACGGTCGATTTTCCAGCCGTCGTGATCGCGCTGATAGATGAAACGATCGTGCAGACGATGTTCGCCACCCTGCCAGAACTCCATCGTGTGAAATTTCACCCGGTAGCCACCCCAGAAGCTGGGCAGCGGCACTTCGCCCTGCTGGAACTTCTGTTTAAGCTCCAGGAACTTTCCTTCCAGAATACCGCGTGCCGAAATACGGCTTGACTGCTTCGACACCCAGGCACCAATCTGACTGTCGCGCGGACGACTGTGGAAATATTTCAGCACCTCGAGGGGCGACAGTTTTTCCACTTCACCCAGCACCATCACCTGACGCTCCAGATAGTGCCACGGGAAGTGCAGAGAGATGCGCGGATTGTGCGCCAGCTGCAGCGCCTTACGGCTGCCGAGGTTGGTGTAAAACACCATGCCCTGCGCATCGTAGTGCTTCAGCAGCACGATACGCTGCCATGGCTGGCCCTGCTCATCCACGGTTGCCACGGTCATGGCGGTAGGATCGGGCAGTTTTGCCTCACAGGCCTGGCTTAGCCACTGTTCAAATAGCGCGATCGGATCGTCCGGCAGATCCTTACGACGCAATCCACCGCGGGTATATTCACGCCGCAGATGGGCAATGGTGTGTAGCGTTTCGCTGTCGCTCATAATGCTCGCCTATTCAGATAACAAGTCAGCTGGCAGGTTGCAGCTCACAATCATTCACGACAATTTTATCGTTACGTTCGATAAATGCGCCGTTTCCTTTGGACCAGAACACATAGGTGTTATCGCTGTAGCGTGCGCCGGACGCGGATACCGTCTGCTTCAGCGTCAGAGGCTGCCCATCCATGATGAAACTGACCTGCTGCTGCGCCTCGTCCAGCGTCACGGTCAGGGGCATGGTTCCGCAGCGATAGTGCAGGGTCTGCGGCGACGGCGGCTGTTTATGCATCAGGCTACAGCCTGATAGCAGTAGCACGGCGGCAACGGTTAATCCTTTCAACATAAGCGGGTCTCCTTCACGAGTGAAGCTGGCATTATAAGAAGGATTGCGCGCGAAGTAAGTGGGAATCCACGCCAATCTGGCAGATGCTGTCAGTCAGGCTGAATTATTGCGCCTTTTCAGACGGTTGTCTGAATGCACAGGCCGCGTTCTCAGGCTACGCTCTATAGATCTTAAGCGAGGAAGACAAACATGAAATTTGATAACGAAGATGCATTTAAGCTGGCAGTGGCGTTTATGAACCACAAAGAGAATGCCACCATCGCCAGCAGCTACTTTAAAACCTTTATCGACACCTACCAGAAATTTGACCGCTGGCTGAGCGCATCAGACCCGGTCAGCGCCATGAAAGCAGAAAAAGCGGCCGCCAAAGCGGGCGAAGACTCCATCCTCTGATCCCCTTCTCCACGGGTCCGATAGCCTTCAGGGTATCGGACCCGTGAATCCCGCCAGACATTCCCCCACATGCTCACTATTTCCGCACCGCTATTCTGGCTTTTACGGAAATATCCGCTCTGGCTGCCGTGCTTATTTCCCGCATCAGCATCGATCTTATTTCGGTACAGCGCATCCTCTGCTGAAATGGCACAGAACGGCTGGGTACATTTGCAATAAATGCTATTTCACGTCGTCATACCCCCTAATCAGCACCACACACTCCGGTTTTGTTTAAAAAACAGGCAGCGAGACGCGACAGGGCCAGCAAACCTGATAAAGCCGACTATGCTGTAAACGTTCGGATATACTTCATGGAGCAGAAAAAATGAAAATGAAATCCCTGTCAGCCATTGCGTTGCTGGCTCTCTCTTTAGGTACGCTGGCAGGTTGTGCCTCAAACCAGTCGATTAAGACCACCGATGGCCGCACGATTGTCACCGATGGCAAACCGCAGATTGATTCAGATACTGGTCTGGTTTCTTACCGCGATGCTCAGACAGGAAAAACTGAGCAGATCAATCGTAATGAGATCAGTAATATGAGTGAACTCGACAACTAATATAAGGTGAATAAGATGAAAAAAGCGCTGATTTTACCTCTCGCCGCATTGATTGGTATGACCGTATTAACCGGCTGCACCCGTACCAGTTATGCGATTCAGACTAACGATGGACGCACCATTATTAGTGATGGCAAGCCTTCTGAATCGGATGCCGGCCTGCTGGCTTATACCGATGCAAATGGCGTGAAGCAGCAGATTAATAAAGCGGACGTTAAAGCGGTCTCTGAAGTACCGAAGAAATAATCCGATCGCTGTTGCCCGATGAATAAAGCCGCCCATGGGCGGCTTTATTTTTGCCTGCGCCTGGCACGAAGTGGTGCACAGTCCTGGTTTTATTCCCCGGTGGTTTATAAATCAGAAATATCCGCTGCGGCGTGGCCATAATATGGCAGGCAACCGTGCGGATAGTGGTGCAGATAATAATCTGATAACGAAATGCGCCGTTCCGCCCTTATCTGAATTTCCGGCAACTCCCAGCTTTTTTAACCAGCATAATAGCTCAGCTTATTTCTCACAAAAAACCTCAGCCTGTTTTTATGCTTTGATATGAGTGGTTTACCGCCTCGATTAAAGGTTCACTTTATTTTCGGTAAATTTTAATCATAGCGCCCTGCTGTTTCCCACCTTTTAGTCCAGAGCGCCTTTAACTAGACTCTTTATATCGCTACTTAATCAGGAGGGTGCAGATGGTTTATCACGACAAAACAACGGGTCATATGATTCTTGGTGAAGCTGCAATTAATCTGGCTTTTGACGAACAGGAGATTACGCTGGTAGCACTGATTCGCCAGCTGAGCGAAATGGCCGAACAGGAGCGCAACGATGAGCGGGTCACGCAGATTGCCGATGCGCGCAACTGGCTCAAAGGTTTTATCGAATCTTCAACGCGCGACCGTGCCGAATTAAACTGGCTGGTCGAGACCGGACAGGCGCCGGTTAATCTTAAAGATTATCGTTAGTCATGTGCGGGTCATTACTGTTTATTTTGGGTGCCGGGCGCGCGCCTGGCCTCTCAGCCATAGAAGCAGGGACAGCGTGGCAGTGGAATAGTGCATGTCGGCCAGAACGTGACCAGAACGTGAATTGCAACGCTCTGCACCCGGCTCCCGTGTCGGCCTGAAACGGCTTCCACGCAGATTGATGAGTGCTATTGCTCTGCACTCATCGGCCGGCCATCTGGTCGTTAACCGGCCTTCGTCGGCTTCTCCCCACCTGCCGTCACGCTCAGCGCGTCAGCGGCTCCCCGTTTTCAGTCACCTGCAGCGTTTTTGGATGTTTCGCTGTAGGGGTTTCAAACCCACCACGGGCAGCAAAAACAGAACAGCCAATGGCTGCCACAAGTGTCAGTAAGATTGAGGTTTTCACGAAACGCGCCTTAATTTTCTTCGCTACAGGATAAAGCGTGAAAGCCTGGCACATAATCAGATGAGGGGAAAGGAAAGTGCAGAATTTCTCTGTCTGGAAGCGTCGGTCCGGGAAGTCTGTTTACTGATTGAGCGGCCTTGCCTGGTTACCCCAGTACTTTCAATGCCAGCGCCAGCGTCTTTTCTTCGTTAGTCACATCGCTGACCTTACCTGCCACCCGCAATCCAAAAGCAATACAGAGAATTAAACCGGCTGCCGCCTCGCTGTCCAGCGTGTTATCAATAGATCCATCCTGTTGCCCCAGCTCCAGCAGCGAGACCAGGAAGCGCTGATTACGCTGAACGACCTCATCAATGCGCTGCGCGAGTGGCTGATCCATCGTCTGCAGCGCAATCGCGCTGGAGACGACCAGACAGCCGCAACGCCCCTCTGTGGCACGCGCCGAATCCAGGTAGAATTGCAGTAGCTCGGTTATTTTCCCCCGCCCGCTGGCACAGGGTGCCAGACGACGGTGCAACTCACTATTTCTTAGCAACAGATAGCGTTCGAATACCAGCAGGAAGAGCGAGCGCTTATCTTTAAACGCCTTATAGATGCTGCCTGCGGAGAGATGCATCGCCTCACCCAGATCGTTCATTGAGGCCGCGTGATACCCTTTCTGCCGGAAAACGATCATGGCGTGATCCAGAGCCTGTTCGATCCCGAACTCTCTGGGGCGTCCCCGCTCTTTGTTTTTATACGTTGTGGCTGTCGTGGTCATTGTTACCGGCCTGGGGGTGTGTTGCTGTCAAAATCAATGGCGATTCTATCCCAGGCGCGGGTAACAAGCCAGGCCGCCCGTCACCCGTCACGCGCAGACGGCCCGTTATTTCCCGGACGCATTAATATGATTCGCCGCTGTCTGACCAGCCGCCGTCTGGTCTGCGGTGCAAGCCGGACGCGGTTCATTCAGATAAGGATGTTGTCTCTGTGCGGCCTTTTTCCCGCTGCTGGCTGCGCTTCAGCGCGTTTATTTTTATCAGCCATAACGTAAATTGCTTAATAAGCAGGCTGGCGTGGTTTTCATTGTCAGCAAAACATACAAAGAGTCGGTTTTTTATATTGCTGTTATCGTCGATCGCATAAATCTCATATTCGTCATGATGGCGGGATTTTATGATTGCTGTGAAATGTATTGCGGGCCAGAGCATCACTCTGGCTTCAAACTGCCTGAAATCCATTATATTTACCTGGTAATTTGCTTAAATTACCCGATGAAAAACTACTCACCGGGTCAGGCAAAGCATAACTTCCTGCCACTTTAATCGCGTGATAAAAAAAGCTTTTAGCAGAGGCCGCGGCTTCAGCAGCAGAGGAACATCGGGTCAGCCTTCACTTAAGCGCAACCACAGGCAGATCGGTTATCCGGGTGGTATAGGCAGGCGACAGCATCTCGCGTTTCATCGACCAGGCTTTGTTGATCCCCTGCCCGGCAAACCACAACTTCCCGCTGCCGAGCTTGTTGACTGTGTCGATCAGCTTCATCAGCTCTTCGCTATTGCGGCGTGGCTGATGTTCGTCAAACAGATCAAACTGAGCCACGCCCTGGCTGAAAAAATCCCCCAGCACGATGCCGGCCTTCATATAGCGATGTCCCTCAATCCAGATGTTATCCAGGCACGCCATTGCAACTCTGATGATGTCGCGTGTGTCCTGCGTCGGAATCAGCAGTTGCTCCATCGACTGATTGCCATAAAAGGGTTCGTCAGTCGCATGCGGACTGGTGCGCACAAATACCCCTACCTGACGGCAATATTGATTCTCACGGCGCAGCTTCTCCGCCGCGCGCTCGGCATACGCGCAGACAGCCTCGCGCATCTGATCGTAGTCGGAGATACGGCTGCCAAACGAACGCGAACACATGATTTGCTGTTTTACCGGCGTCACTGACTCCAGCTCCAGACAGGATTCGCCACGCAGCTCTCTGACAGTGCGCTCCAGCACGACGCTGAACTGTTTGCGGATGGCCTCGGTGCTTTGATCGGCCAGATCTTTTGCCGTCATAACGCCCATGGCGTTGAGCCGTTTGCCGATCCGATGACCCACGCCCCAGACTTCCGCCACATCAATCAGCGCCAGCAGCTTTTTTTGTCGTTCAGGGTCCGACAGGTCGACAATGCCGCCGGTTTTGCTCCACTTTTTGGCCGCAAAATTCGCCAGCTTGGCCAGCGTTTTGGTCTGTGCAATGCCGACGCCCACGGTCAGATGGGTCTCTTTGCCTATTCGTTCTCTGACCTGGCGACCAAAGGTCTCCAGCGCCATACAGTTCTGCACGCCGGTGAGATCCATAAAGGCCTCGTCGATCGAGTAGATCTCCACCGACGGCGCCATCTCTTCCAGTATGGTCATCACCCGATGGCTCATGTCAGCGTAGAGCGCATAATTTGAGCTGAAAACCTGCACCGCGTGACGCGTTAGTTCTTCACGCATTTTAAAATAGGGCGCGCCCATTTTGATGCCGGCTTTCTTTGCCTCGGCGCTGCGCGCAATCACGCAGCCGTCGTTGTTCGACAGCACTACTACCGGTTTACCTTTAAGGTCAGGCCGGAAAACGGTTTCACACGACGCGTAAAAGCAGTTCACATCGACCAGCGCGAACATGGTCAGTGGGTCGCTTTAATAACAAAGGTCACAACGCCAAACACTTCCAGCGCATCTTCGGTCTGGATAGCGATCGGTTTAAATTTGGTATTCATCGGCATCAGTTGCAGGCAGGGATGAAGCTGGAGACGTTTAACGGTGAATTCACCTTCCACCGCGGCGACCACAATATCGCCGTGTGAGGCGGTGAGTGAACTGTCGACCACCAGCATGTCACCATCATTGATGCCCGCCTCAATCATTGACTCGCCGCTGACACGGACAAAATAGGTGGCGCTGGGGTGCTGAACCATCAGCGCATTGAGATCAATACGTTGTTCGACATAATCCTGCGCCGGGGATGGAAACCCGCACGGCACACGTTCGATATATAGCGGTAAAGGCATAACGGCACGAATGTCCGCAGGTTTAATGAATTCCATAATTTCGCTCCTTTTTCAGATTACTGTATATAAACACAGTAATAGCTAATCCCCCTTTTAATCAAGTGACATGGAACATCTTTAAGCGAAAGGGTTGATGGTAATGCACTTTTTTTTAAACGTTTTTTCGCATTGCCGTCAGAGTAAGCAGAAACGGGTTACTTTCGCCGCACCGCCGGAATAGCGTCGATTTCTTCTTACAGTAAAGAATCTTATAAATTCACCGGCTGATTATTTTTACTTAAGGAAAATCTGACAACGCTTCTCTGGCATTCGGAGAGGTTTGAATATTACGGGCGGGCTGGTTATTCTGCTTTTTTAAGCATGGAGGGATTATGGCAGACGACGATCGAATCAAACATCTTGAAGAGGCAGTTGCGCAGTTAAGGGTTGAGACTACGGTATTAAAAGCGATACTCGGTCAGCAAATTGCGCTGAATAATCTCAATTACAAAGGGAAGTTTGACGATGTACTGGCGGCGCTGGCGAAAGAGTATGCCGAACGCGGTCTGGAAGAGGGCAATAATCAGGCTATCCATGATGCCCTGCGTCAGTATATTAAATATGAGCCACCCGCAATGGAATAAGCGGATTTTCCGGCAGCGTCCGATTGCCGGACTTTACCGGCTCCTGAACGCTGCCACCGCCCTGTCCTGCACCGCCTCCGCAGCAGCCTCAGACGATACCGGTTAGTATTTACACCTCGCTGTCACTCTCCAGCGCATCCTGAATCGCGTCGGCCAGATTAGCAACTTCATTCGCCACGGCCTGCAGATCCCAGGCGGTTTTTGAGCCGGTTGCAGAGGTGGAGGCGCTGACGGACTCCTTTGCCACTGACAGAGCAGCAGCCACGGCGACCGAACGTTTATGTTGTTCCTGAGTCATGCCCGCAGGCGGAATTGCGAAATAGTCGTGAACCATGATCATTTCCTTGTGATAAATAAGGGGTCAACCTTAGCCTTCTGCATCAGGCGTGGGAAGTGAATTATGCGGCATGGCCTGTCAGACGGCCAGGATTGCAGCAGCACAATCGCACCCGCCACTTTTCCAGCGCTGAAACCTGTACAACTTTGGCTGAAATCGGCGGAAAAAAGCGGTTTTAACGCATTGATGTGTCGTCAGCACAATCCCCAGCCTCCTGGTCTGAAAATCGCCACCCCTCTGAAAACCTCACCAACTCACTGTATTTATTCAATTAACCATCGAAAGCCTCTTTTTTCACTTTAAACATGCTTTTTACATACACCACCGACCAGTTAAATTTTGTCAAATTTCATTGTACAACTTTGCGATTCTTGTATAACTTTGTCTCGTGATGTTAAATCACTTGTAACGAAAGGTGCTTTGCACCGCATCTGAAGGTGTTGTGGATTTCCACCTTCAGATGCATTTTTTTTTGCGTCAGCCGGTGACCGGATCTGAATCGACGCGTTCTTCCCCCCATTTCTTATGAGGCCTGACATGCAAACAACGATGAATACAGAGTCTCAGATTTCTGATTACTTCATGAACTCTGGCACAGCGCTGACCACTGAAAAACAGGTTATCGCCGCAGTCCATGCCGAACTTGCCCATGCGAAAACCCATGTCTCCGATAAAGACATTGTGCTGGGCCTGATTCACCGCCTGGAGAGTGAGCGTGACGTGGTTAAGCAGGATATTTACCGTCAGGCGCTTGAACATGTTCTGCAGCGCGCTTCGGCGACCAGCGACAGCTAAAAACCTGTGTCTGTTATGAGGGAACGCGAATTAGCATGGATGCTTTTCCCGTCCGGAATCAGCCCCTGTTATGGGGCTTTTTTTATTTCTTCTGCTCTGAATCACTTGTCCCCTTCTCACCGCTAAGATTGCCTGCCCCGCCGGACCAGATATAGCTCCGGAAAACACCGTTTTCGCCATTTATTCAACCTGAAATTCCGGTTAATTGCTGTCGTTTCGCTTTATTTATCCGATATCTGTGTCCAGGCTTTTTCTGCATCCACTGCAAACACAGACGAGGAAAATAATCATGTTTCATCATTCATCAAAACTTCAATTCCCGGTTCGTGTAGAGAAACCCGATCCAGAATTTGCCATGCTGCTCCAGCAGGCCATCGGCGGCGTCGAAGGTGAGATTCGTGTAGCGATGCAATACTTTTTCCAGGCGATGGGCGCGCGCGGTGATGTGCGGATTCGTGATCTGCTGATCTCGACCGCTACCGAAGAGCTGAGCCATATCGAAATGCTGGGCTACGCCGTGGCGCTTAACCTTGAAGGCGCCCCGCTCTCTTACCAGGAAGCGTCAGCGAAAGATCCGGTAGTTAATGCAATTCTGGGTGGAATGAACCCGCGCCATATCCTCTCTTCCGGTCTGGCAGCGATGCCGGTTAACGCCAACGGCATGCCTTTTGATATGAGTCATATCTATGCGTCCGGCAACGTGGCGGCCGATATGCTGGCTAACGTCACCGCAGAAGCCACGGGCCGCGTACTGGCTACCCGCCTCTATAACATGACGGAAGACAAGGGCATGAAGGACTTCCTCTCCTTCCTGATCGCCCGTGACACTATGCACCAGCAGCAGTGGCTGGCGGTGATCGAAGAGATGGGCGGACTGAACGCGTCGCTGCCGATCCCGAACAGCTTCCCGCAGGAGCATGAGGCGCAGGAGCACTCTTACTACTGTCTGAATACTTCGCTGGATAAACCGCTGCCGGAAGGTCGCTGGAGCAGTGGCCCGGCTTACGATGGCCATGGTCAGTTCAGCGCGAAACAGCAGCCAGAGATTCTGGGTGATGAGCCGCTGCTCGGCAATGCGCGTCCCGGTTCTGGTGCGCAGTCAGAGCAGATTGACGGCATTACGTTACCGAAGCCTTAACTGACACAGGCGTGCCGGTCCGGGCCACACCGCGCGGTGTGACCCGGACCGGTTGTTTTACGCTAACGGATTTTTATGGAGGAATATTCATGTCATCGACTCAACGCCCGCAACCCCCTTTTGCCGAACAGCAACAAACGCCACCGGGTAAAACCGCGGCGATGCAGCCTCAGCCCGATCACGGCGAGCAGAGTTATCAGGGCTCCGGCCGCCTCACGGGGAAAAAAGCCATTATTACCGGTGGCGATTCCGGCATTGGCCGGGCTGTCGCCATTGCCTTTGCCCGGGAAGGGGCCGATGTCCTGATCTCCTATCTTGATGAACATGAGGATGCGCAGGATACCGCCCGGCTGGTTGAAGAAGCGGGACAGAAAGCGGTTCTGGTGCCTGGCGATATTACTGAGGCGTCACACTGCAACGCCCTGGTCGATAAAGCCGTCGAAGCCTTTGGTGAGATTAATATTCTGGTGAACAACGCGGCGTATCAGATGACGCGCGAATCGCTGGATGAGATCAGCGACGAAGAGTTTGACCGGACCATGAAGACCAACCTTTACGCGATGTTTTACATCACTAAAGCGGCAACACGGCATATGCCTGCTGGTGGATCGATCATTAATACGGCCTCGATCAATGCTGACCAGCCGAAACCGAAGCTGCTCGCCTACTCCGCCACCAAAGCCGCCATTATTAATTTCTCTGGCGGCCTGGCAGCCTTACTGGCTGAAAAAGGTATCCGTGCCAATGCGGTCGCGCCCGGCCCTATCTGGACGCCACTGATCCCGTCGACCATGCCGGTTGAACAGGTGAAGAACTTTGGCAGCGAAGTGCCGCTGCAGCGTGCCGGTCAGCCTGCTGAACTGGCACCAACCTATGTGATGCTGGCCAGTGACGAAGCCAGCTACATTTCAGGTGCGACCATCGCCGTGACGGGCGGTGTGGCCATTATTTAACGTTCGCCGATTCCCTGGTCGCTTCGGCCAGGGGATTAGCTATTAGCTTCTGTGTTATCCCCCACTGGTAGAGTTGTTCCCGCGCCAGATTCTTCATTTTCACTTCGCACATGATATCGAAATCCTGAAACGACAGTGCCCATGCATTCAGCGTCGGGTTAAAGAAGTAGTCAGAGTGCGCCCGCAGCTTGCTTTTGCTCACGCCCAGCTGCTGCTGATCGGGCCAGCCCTCCTGCGGAATCATCCCCTCCTGCGAAATCGAATAGTGCAGCACCGGCCGCACGCCGCGCCACGAATCGATCACTCTGGCAACACGCGCGTCATCCGGCTGAATAAACTCACTCTCTTTTACCCAGTGATGGTGAATATCCAGCACCACCGGACAGAGCGGTGCTGCCTGCAGCACGTCATCCAGCGAGCAGGAGATCTCATCATTCTCCACCGTCAGCATCCGCCGCGCTTCCGGGCTGAGCTGATTAAACGACCGTTTGAAGCCGTCGAATCCCGCCTTGCCGTTCATATGAATGTTGATTTTAAAATCCTGGAAGGTCTTGCCATATCCCATCAGACAGGCGCAGAGCGTGTGATACTCCACATCCTCCAGCGCGCGCACCACCACATCGGGATTATCGGAGGCGAGCACGGTATATTGTCCTGGATGGAATGAGAGACGGATGTGATGCGCCCGCGCCAGCTCGCCACAGCGGGCAAAGAGCGGATAGAGTTCGGGCAGAAATTCGGTGAACAGTGGCGTGGCCTCGGGAACCGTATAGAGCGGTAACAGATCGCTGCCAATACGCATCATCCTGAGTGGCTCAGGTAAGGTGGCCAGATGCTCAAGCGTCAGGTAGAGATTGTTGAGGTTGGTGACGGTAATCTCATAGATCAGCTGATTGCGTTCATCGTGCGATAAACTCAGAAACCGTTTACGGGTGGTGGCGCGAAACGGGAAAAACTGTTTGCCATCGCTGTTGAGATACTTACATGCAAAGCCTAATTTCATGTCTGCTCCTGATTTATGCTTATCAGAAGTGTAACAGGCCCCTGGCGACCAGCCAGTCGCGGGCCGCAGACTCAGGCTGAATAATTACAGGGAGACTCACTATGCAGGGCCATGAGATCCAGCGCATCGCCATTGAAGCGGCTGAGCGGCTGCCCGCCGCTGAATGCAGCTATCCATTCGGGCCGGAACATCAGGTCTATAAAGTGTGTGGAAAAGTGTTTTTACTGCTGACCGAACTGCGGGGTGTGCCGATTATCACCCTGAAATGCGAACCGCAGCAGGCGGAGCTGCACCGGGTGATCTATCCCTCGATCACCGCCGGTTATCATATGAATAAACGTCACTGGATCACGGTCTATCCCGGTGACGACCTCTCGCCTGGCTTGATTCAGCAGCTGGTAGAGGATTCCTATCAGCGTGTGGTTAAGGGTATACCCGCCTCGCGCCGCCCGGCCTGGGTGGGATAAAACCCGTGGAGGGGATACGTGTGCATCGGAAAGAAAGTTTGCTTGATAGCAGGCAAGATAAATAGCAGGGCCAGCATTATTCTGGCACCTGCCGTCATCTCTCAATCAAAGAGAGATCTGGGGATTTTCAACGCCACAGGCACGGGCATAGCGGGCGAGTGTTTCAACTGTGGCTTTATCTGCGCGACGCTCGGTGCGTGACACTGCCGACGGGCTGACACCGAGCGCCTCCGCGACCTGAGCGCTGGTCATTCCGGCGCTTTCCCGCCATTTGGCTAACTGCTCGCGCAGGTGCTCTGCCCGAACTTCTGCCTCGTAATGTTCGCGAACAGCCGGATCAGATAAAATTTCTTTGCGGGCCGTCGTCCACGCAACTGATTTCTTACTCATCGTTTAACATCTCCTCTAAACGGTGCGCCGCTGCCGTCATGACTGCTGCTGGCGTTTTCTTTGTCTCTTTCACAAAAGCTTTCAGGATAAAAATACGTCTGCCTTTCTGGTAAACATACACCGCTCGCCCAATCTCATTGGCCTTCGCCCTGAGCTCAAAAAAACCCGACCCTAACGGTTTGGTATCCGGCTCTCTCAAATCAGTTCCACGGGCAGCCAGTTTATCTATTTGCCGGGCCAGCTTAGCCCGGAGCATCTCTGGCATTGCCTTAATTTCAGTGAGCGCGTCCTTGTGTATCGTTATCTCAAACATAGATCCTCCGTTGGAGTTAAGTTAACTCATGAGTTAACTTAACTCAAGGATCTATATTTCCTCAAACGGGGGAAATGAATCCAGTCGCTATCCTTGCGAAACAGCTCTGATCTGCGGGGCATCTGACACCGGCCCGGCACTCAGTGGTGCAGCATCTCATCCACGACCTGTGAGTTCATCATCTGGTAAGGATAATAGGTCGGCCAGTTATCCATCTCTGCCAGCAGGGCTTGCTGAGAATCGTTGCCCATAAAGATATGGAAATGGGCAGATTTACGCGGCCCGATGGTGTGGTCGCTGAACTGCACATATTTCGGCGCTTTGCTGCCCGCGTCCTGGCATTCAAACAGGTAGCGCACCCCTTTTTTACCTGAGGCATAGGTCAGGATTTTGTGGCCCGCATACCGGTAGTGGCAGGCGCTGACCTGGTCGCCGATGTGAAACTCCATCACGCCATTTTCAATACCGATGGTATCGACGTCGGTGGCATAGCCTTTGCGGTAATACGCTTTATACTCCTCTGCCGTTTTGCTGTGATCCTGCTGCGCTTTCTTCTGCCAGACCGGGTCCAGTTCGCCGTTTTGCAGCAGCGGATAAACCGACTGCCACAGGCCATCCCAGTCAGCGAGCGGACGATCTTTCACATCGCTGTCAGCAAAAACCCCTTCTGCCGCTTTCTGCTCCAGGGCTGACAGCGGTTTTCCATGTGCATGCGTGCCGTGTGCCAGCGACGGCTGGCTGACTAACAGTGCGCCCAGTAGCCCAATCCATTTACCTGCATGATTCATCAAAGTCTGATACCCCGGTCAACGTTACAAAATGAAATGTTATGATATAACATTTCTAACTTCAACCAAAAGCAGCAAACGCCAGCATTAATTTTATTAATCGGTTAATGCCCTGCATCAGGCAATGAGCGCCTCCTGCGGCGGCAGATTCTGCATCCTCTGAAAGCTCACTTTCCGTATAGCAGGCGCGGGCTGGAACGCCGTTAAGCCAGACGGCACAAGGCATGAATAAGCGAAGCGATAATCCGGATTGAGAGATAAGTGCGCTTTTCTGGCGGACAAAAAAGGCACAGTCGTCACAGTTAAATGCCCGATTTAACCTCAGTATTGTTCAGGTTGTTCTATATTTAGTGTCGTCGAAAGTAAAATAACAGCTGGAGCATGAATTAATGTCGAAAGAAACAGAGAAGAAACCCCTGAGCGAGCGCGCCCCCACCACCGGTCCGGAATCCTCAGAGCCGGGTCTGGGTTCACTGGCACCAAAAGATGGTTCGCATCAGCCCCCAGCCGAACCGACTCCGCCAGGCAAGCAGCCCACCGCCCCAGGCAGCCTGAAAGCGCCTCAGACGCACAACGCCAAACTTGACCAGCTTGAAGCCAGCCGCAAAAACGGCACCGACCGCGCCCTCACCACCAACCAGGGCACACGCATCGCCAACGATCAAAACTCACTGCGTGCCGGTTCGCGCGGTCCGACGCTGCTGGAAGACTTTATTATGCGTGAGAAAATCACGCACTTTGACCATGAGCGTATCCCGGAACGTATTGTTCATGCCCGTGGCTCAGCCGCACACGGCTATTTTCAGCCTTACCGCTCCCTGAAAGATCTGACCAAAGCGCAGTTCCTCAGCGATCCCGAGCAGACCACGCCGGTTTTCGTGCGTTTCTCTACAGTTCAGGGCGGTGCCGGATCGGCTGATACCGTGCGTGACATTCGCGGTTTCGCCGCCAAGTTCTACACCGAAGAGGGTGTCTTTGACCTGGTGGGCAACAACACGCCGGTGTTCTTTATTCAGGATGCGCATAAATTCCCTGACTTTGTGCATGCCGTTAAGCCGGAACCGCATAACGAAATCCCGCAGGGCCAGAGCGCCCATGACACCTTCTGGGATTACGTCTCTCTGCAGCCGGAAACCATGCACAACGTCATCTGGGCGATGTCTGACCGGGGTATTCCGCGCAGCTATCGCACCATGGAAGGCTTTGGTATTCACACCTTCCGCCTGATTAACGCAGAAGGTAAAGCGACCTTTGTCCGTTTCCACTGGAAGCCGGTGGCCGGTAAAGCGTCGCTGCTGTGGGACGAGTCACAGAAACTGACCGGTCGCGATCCCGATTTCCATCGCCGCGATCTGTGGGAAGCCATTGAAGCGGGTGATTTCCCGGAATATGAACTGGGCCTGCAGCTGATCCCGGAAGAGGATGAGTTCAAATTTGACTTCGATATTCTGGATGCCACCAAGCTGATCCCGGAAGCGCTGGTGCCGGTTGAGATTGTCGGCAAGATGGTACTTAACCGTAACCCGGACAACTTCTTTGCTGAAACCGAGCAGGTGGCGTTCCACCCAGGCCATATCGTGCCGGGCCTCGATTTCTCCAACGATCCGCTGCTACAGGGTCGTCTGTTCTCCTATACCGATACGCAGATCAGTCGTCTGGGCGGACCGAACTTCCATGAGATCCCGATCAACCGTCCGACCTGCCCGTACCATAACTTCCAGCGTCAGGGCATGCATCGTCAGGATATCGACACCAATCCGGCGAACTACGAGCCGAACTCGATCAACGATAACTGGCCGCGTGAAACCCCACCTGCTGCAGAAGGCGGCGGCTTCGAGAGCTATCAGGAGCGGATTGAGGGCCATAAAGTGCGCGAGCGCAGCCCCTCATTTGGTGAGTACTATGCGCAGCCGCGCCTGTTCTGGCTGAGCCAGACTGAAGTCGAGCAGCAGCACATCATTGGCGCCTACTCGTTTGAACTGAGTAAAGTGGCGCGTGCTTATATCCGTGAGCGTGTGGTGGATCATCTGGCACGCATCGATACTAAACTGGCGCAGGGCGTGGCGGATAACCTGGGACTCGCTCTGACGGATGAGCAGCTCAACATTCAGCCGCCTGCGCCGGTGAATGGCCTGACTAAAGATGACAGCCTGAGCCTCTACGCCATTCCGGATGGCGAGATCAAAGGTCGCCAGGTCGCACTGCTGCTCAGCGATGGTGTGAAGGCGGCTGATGTGCTGGCGATTTTGCAGGCGCTGAAAGCGGTGGGTGTTCACGCCAAACTGCTGGCTCCGCATATGGGCCAGGTGCGCGCCGATGATGGTTCAGTGCTGCTGGTCGATGCGACGTTCGCCGGTCTGCCCTCTCTGACCTTTGATGCGGTGATGGTGCCGGATGGCAATATCGATGCCCTGCTGCTGAGCGGCGATGCCCGTTACTTCCTGCTGGAAGCCTACAAGCACCTCAAGGTGATTGGTCTGGTGGGCGAAGCGCGCCGCTTTAAAGCGCAGTTTGGTCTGGAAGATGCGGATCAGGAAGAAGGTATTGTGCAGGGCGACTCGGCGGAAAGCGCGCTGATGTCTGAGTTCACTCAGGCGATGAAAGCGCACCGCGTCTGGTCACGCAGCCAGAAGGCACAGTCCGTCCCGGCCTGATGTCAGCGGCATGATGCCGCGTCACAAAATAAAAAACCGCCCTTCGGGGCGGTTTTTTTTATCAGAAGGTCTGCCAGTTATCATTGTCCGCCAGGCGGGCAGGCTGAAGTTTTGGCACGGCAAGGGCTTTCGCCACCGGCGCAGCAGAGAACGCCGCCTTCAGAGTACCGGTTTTGAATACCGATACCGTTTTACGCAGGTAGCTCGCCTGCTCTTCCAGTGAGGCGGCGGCAGTCGCGGACTCCTCCACCAGCGCGGCGTTCTGCTGCGTCACACCATCCATTTCCGAGACCGCTTTGCAGACCTGCTCAATGCCGCGGGTCTGTTCAGTGGAGGAGGCCGCAATCTCTTCGATCAGTTGGGTGACACGACTCACCGACGTCACGATGCTCTCCATCGCGACGCCCGCCTGAGAAGCATGACCGGCACCGGTTTTAATTCGCTCAACTGAGCGGTCGATCAGTCCCCGGATCTCCTGCGCGGCGCTGGCGCTGCGTCCGGCCAGCGAGCGCACTTCACCCGCTACCACTGCAAATCCACGACCCTGTTCACCGGCACGCGCGGCTTCAACGGCGGCGTTCAGCGCCAGAATATTGGTCTGGAAGGCAATACTGTCGATAATGGCGATGATACCGGCGATCTGATTCGAGCTTTCGCTGATCTGATCCATATTGGCGATGACCCGGGCGACAGTCTCACCGCCCTGCATGGCCGTGGCTGAAGCCTCTTTCGCTACCGTGGTCGCCTGCTGCGCATTGTCTGCATTGAGTTTCACCGTTGAGGTGAGCTGCTCCATACTGGCTGCGGTCTGTTCCAGCGCGGCAGCCTGCTGTTCGGTACGGGAAGAGAGATCGGTGCTGCCCGCTGAGATTTCCGCTGCACCGGTAAAGATAGAGCGGGTGGCGTCATCGACCGAGGTAATGGTCACCACCAGCGCATCGCGCATCTGTTGCAGCTCCTGAATCAGCAGGCCCATCTCATTGTGGCCTTCATGCTGAATATCGGAGGTCAGATCACCGCCCGAAATGGCGCGCATATGGCCGGTCAGCCTGCCCAGTGGGCCAATCAGCAATTTCTGCAGCCCAATCCAGACCGCGACCCCAATCACACCGGTAATCAGGCCAATAGTCAGCAGCGCCCAGAGCGCATCCGTCAGGCTACGCTGGTTATGCTCCGAGGACGCTTTCATCAGCTGGATATTCACCGCCCGCCAGGCCTCATAAGCACTGTCGAGCTGGTCCTGCGCCGCCTGCGCTTCAAGGTTGCCATAGCCCGCATAGTTGCCCTGCTTCAGAAAGGTAATCGAGGCCAGCATGGTGTCACGCATCTGCTGGTAGGCGGTCTGCACCTGCGTCGCCTGGGCTTCACCCTGGCCCTCTTTGCGCGGCAGCGCCTGCCAGGCTTTGAAGTCCGCATCGGCAGCAGCAGCAGACTTTCCAGCCTGCTCCAGCAGCGCAGCCATGGCTGCCAGTGATTTTGGATCCTGCTGATTTTTCAGGAAACGGATTGCCACTCGGTTGATGGTGACGCGGGTTTTGATCAGGGTTTTTACCGCGTCACTCAGGTGCTGCTGCTGCAGCGTAAGCTGCTCTGCCGCCACGAAGTTTTTGTCGGCTTTTGAGACGCCGTTATAGAACAGAAATCCGGTCAGGGTCAGTAACGCCACAAAGACCACCAGAACAGCAGCGATACCGTGAGTGATTTTAAGATTTTTAAGCATGTCCGCAGGCTCATATCAGAGGAGATAAAGCTGTTATCGGCCAGCGCGGCGTTTATCTGAGTGTTGCACCAGAGAAGGTAACAATCCGCAGGATGGAGGGTGCTGTCAGCGCGCTATTACGCAAAAAAAGCGGTGCGGCTCAGCCTGAACGCATTCGGCGCTTAACAACCGTCCCCGTGCTGTGGTTGAATTCGCCCCTTATCTTTTTTGCACGTGGTTATCATGCATTACATTCAGAGTCTGATGAGTTTTATTGAGGGAAACAGGATACTGTCGATCAGCTTCAGCCTGTTGCTGCTGATTATGGCCGGGATGGTCACTCACCTGATCTGCAAATTTTTCATCGTCAAAGTGATCAGGAAGGTCTTTTTCAGCAGCCACAAAAAGGGCGTGCCGCTGGATAAAGATGTCCGCCTCTCTCAGAAGCTGTCAAATTTTGTGCCGGTGATTGTGGTCTACAATTTCCTGCAGTTTATGCCGGGCCTGCCTGAAAATCTGAAAGTGGCGATTCAGACCATCTGCGGCATCCTGTTTTTTGTCTATCTGTCGATCTTCTTCAACGAAGTGCTGGAGATTGTTAACAACTCCTATTCGCGCAAATCAAAACGCAAGAATCACTCGATCAAAGGCTATATCCAGATCGGCAAAATTCTGGTGCATATTATTGCCGCGATCATGATTCTGGCGATTATGTCCAACAAGTCGCCGGCGATTATCATCTCCTCGCTGGGTGCGGTCGCCGCGGTGCTGATGCTGATCTTCCAGCATACGCTGCTGTCGCTGGTGGCGAATATTCAGCTCTCCTCTAACGATGTGCTGCAACTGGGCGACTGGATTGAGATGCCGGACAGAAATATCAGTGGTGAAGTGATCGATATTGCTCTGCATACCATCACCATCCGCAACTGGGACAACACCATTTCGCGCATCCCGACCAAGAACTTCCTGACCGAGACCTACACCAACTGGCAGGCGATGTTCTCCTCGGGCGCACGCCGCATCATGCGCAGCTTTTATCTTGACCAGAAGTCGATCACCTTTGTGAATCAGGAGATGCTGCAGGCGATGAGCCAGATCCGCCTCGCTGGCGAATCGATCACTGAGCTGCTGGATGGGCGTGATATCAATGCCGTGGGCGACCGCTGGTTTATGGAGAACGGCATCACCAATCTGATGGTGTTCCGTAAATACCTGACCGCCTGGCTGGCGCAGCGTGACGACATTCAGAAAGAGATGTATATCGTGGTGCGACCGCTGAAACCGTCGCCGGATGGATTGCCGGTGGAGATCTACTGCTTCACCTCCTCTATTTTCTGGGCCGATTATGAAAATACTCAGGCAGCGATCTTTGAGTATATCTACGCGATGGCCCGCCACTTTGAGCTGCAGATTTATCAGCATCCGGCAGGATCCGATTTTGCCCGTCTGGCTCAGCCGCGCCCCGACAGCCGGGATGCACAGCAGAGCGGCGGGCAGTAACCAGAATACGCGGTGGCGATCTGCCGCCGCCGTGATTCACGTTTGCTCAGCGCATTAACTTTTACTCAGCGCATAGTTCAGCACTTTGTCATTTTTCATCTGCACGGTCAGCGTCTGCCCTTCGGTGGTATTCAGGGTGCGCGCCTCGCTGTAGGTCCACTTCAGCAACCGTTGCCCGTCCGGGTAAGGCGTTTCACTGTCAGGCTGACCAAACAGCGCGATCAACTGGGCTTTGGTCGTCTGACCGGCATGAATTTGCTGCAGATTACTGCTGTCCAGCCTGTGTCCGACCCGGTTAGAACAGGCGGAGACCAGCAACAACAACGCGGCTAACAGAACTCTTTTCCTCACGTAACATCCTTCTGAAGTGTTCAGCGCCGCAGGTCATCCGGAGCGACCTGCGCCATCGCGCATAAGCTTATAGCGAATCGGCGCCATCCGGCAGGCTTTTCTGCGCCTGGTTCCTGCTTTCGCCCCGCCGGATGCAGATTCACAGCAATTAACGCAAATTAATGCCTCTCCACCTCCCGCCGCCCTGCGATTGCAACATCTTAGTCTATGATTACTCTCTGTATGCCGCGTGGAAGCGGTCTCACGGCCCGTTTTCCGCCACACCACGCTGAATACCAGTCCGGCTTTCTGACTGAAGAGACGCGCCAGCCCACCTGGCCTCCTGGTCTCGCTGATAGCTTTAAGATTTTTTGACGCTTGCGTCATCGACATCCTTTTCGTGCGGTGGCCACCATCGCGCATTTCCAGGCTAAATGAGGCAACTGAATGGAATCCAAATCTTTTTTTAAAAGTTGGGGCGCTGAACGGGTTGCCAGCGACGAGGTGCGTTTCCGCCTCTGGGCAACCGGTCAGCAACGCGTGACGCTGCGGCTCTCCGGTAAAGACATTGAGATGACGCCGCAGGCTGACGGCTGGTTTGAAACTCAGGTCGCTGGTGTGGCAGCCAATGCCGAATATGATTATGTGCTGGCCGATGGTACAGCGGTGCCCGATCCCGCCGCCCGCGCTCAGAAAGCAGAGGTCAATGGCCCGTCGCTGGTGATCGATCCTGACGCTTATCAGTGGCAGAACACGAGCTGGAAGGGTCGTCCATGGCAGGAGTCGGTGGTCTATGAACTGCACATCGGCACCTTTACGCCTGAGGGCACCTTCCGGGCGGCGATTGAGAAGCTGCCAACGCTGGCTGAAACCGGCATTACCATGATTGAAGTGCTGCCGGTGTCGCAATTCGGCGGGAATCGCGGCTGGGGCTACGATGGCGTGCTGCTCTATGCACCGCATGCCGCCTACGGTACACCCGATGATTTTAAAGCCTTTATTGACGCAGCACACGGCCACGGTCTGTCGGTAGTGCTGGATATCGTGCTGAACCACTTCGGCCCGGAGGGCAACTATCTGCCGCTGCTCTCACCAGACTTCTTCCACAAAGCGCGCCAGACGCCGTGGGGCGCCGGTATCGCCTATGACGTTGATGCGGTGCGCCGCTATATCGTGGAAGCGCCGCTCTACTGGCTGCAGGAGTTTAATCTGGATGGCCTGCGCTTTGACGCCATCGATCAGATTGACGATCCCAGCGACAAGCATGTGCTGATTGACATTGCTGAGCGCATCCGCGCCTCGATTACCGACCGCCCTATTCATCTGACCACCGAAGATTGCCGTAACGTTACCTTCCTGCATCCGCGTGACGAAAACGGGGACGCTCCGCTGTTTACCGGCGAATGGAACGATGACTTCCACAACGCCGTGCATGTGCTGGCAACCGGTGAAAGCCACGCCTATTACCAGGATTTCGCCGACCAGCCGGAACAGCGGGTAGCGCGGGCGCTGGCAGAAGGCTTTGTCTATCAGGGTGAAGTCTCGCCGCAGTCGGGTGAGCCACGCGGCGTGAAAAGCAGCAGCCAGCCGCCGGTCGCCTTTGTCGACTTCATCCAGAACCATGACCAGACGGGCAACCGTGCGCAGGGCGAAAGGCTCATCAGCCTGGCCGGCGCAGAGCGCACCCAGGTGCTGCTGGCGATGTTACTGGTCTCGCCTCATATTCCGCTGCTGTTTATGGGTGAAGAGTATGGCGAAACCCGGCCGTTCCTGTTCTTCACCGATTTCCACGGCGATCTGGCTAAAGCGGTGCGTGAAGGTCGCGCCAGAGAGTTTGAAGGCCATGCCGGTCACGGCGAAACTGTGCCGGATCCCAACGATGTCACCACCTTTGAACAGTCGAAGCTTAACTGGCAGCGAACAGAAACGCCGGAAGGTCAGCAGTGGCTGGCGCTGACGCGTCAGCTGCTGGCCCTGCGTCAGCAACATATCGTGCCGCTGCTGCAGACTGCCGGTGGCGATGCCGGTCAGGTGGTGAAAACGGCGGAAGGTTTCCTCGCGGTGCGCTGGGACTTCCCGCAGGGCACGCTGTCACTGGCGCTGAACGTCGGTGACAGCACACAGCCGATCCCCGATCTGCCAGGCGAAACGCTGTTTGCCTGGCCGCAGGCCGCCAGCGAACTGATTCCCAACGCTATCGTGGTGCGCCTGGCTAAGAGAGAAGCAGAATGAATATTCCAACCGCAACGTACCGCATCCAGTTCCGCAATGGCATGACGTTTGACCGTGCGGCGGCGCTGGTGCCCTACCTGAAACAGCTGGGTATCAGCCATCTTTACGCGTCGCCGATCTTCAGCGCTACCGCTGAATCGACCCACGGCTACGACGTGACCGACGTTAACCAGATCGAGCCGTCGATTGGCGGCCGTGAAGGATTTGATCGTATGGCTGCCGCGCTGAAAGCGGCCGGGCTGGGGCTGATCCTCGACATCGTGCCTAACCATATGGCCGCCTCGCTGGAGAACCCGTGGTGGCGCGACGTCATTGAGCATGGCGAACAGAGCCGCTATGCGCATTACTTCGATATCGACTGGTCACGCCGCCTGACGCTGCCGTTCCTCGGTGACACCTTTGAGGCGGTGCTGGCCAACGGCGAGATCAGCGTGAAGCGCGATCCGCAGACCGGCAAACCGGCGCTGGCCTACTTCGACAATGTCTATCCGCTGGCACCTGATACCTGGCAGGATCGGGAAGAAGCGGTGCTCGCCTTGCGCGACGCGGCAGAGATTGCTGAACTGCATGACCAGCAGCCGTGGCGGCTGATGTCGTGGCGCGATGCGCCCAACGATCTCTCCTACCGCCGCTTCTTTGAAGTGACCGGTCTGGTAGGCGTGCGCGTGGAAGACAAAACGGTCTTTGATGCCGCGCATCAGCTGATCCTGGAACTGGTTCACAGCGGTGCGGTGCAGGGCTTACGCGTCGACCACGTGGATGGCCTGGCCGATCCGCACGGCTATCTGGAACAGTTACGCCAGGCTGCCGGTCCCGACTGCTATCTCACCGTGGAGAAAATCCTGGGTGACAATGAACAGCTGCCTGATGCATGGCCGGTTTCCGGCACCACCGGATATGAATTTATGGCCGCACTCGCCAATCTGCTGGTCGACAGCGATCAGCTGAGCGGACTGCGCAAAGCGTATCAGGCCGTCATCGGTAAAACCGTTGATATGAAAGCGGAGCTGCGCGCCGCCAAACTGCTGATGGCAAACCGCAATTTTGCCGGTGAATTTAACCGGTTACTGCAGCTGGCACTGAAGATTGCCGACGCAGAAGGCACGCCACAGCCGGAAGCGGAACTGAAGAATGCGCTGCGTGAACTGCTGGTGGCGTTCCCGGTCTATCGCACCTACGGTACGCCGCAGGGCCTGACCCCAGCCGACACCGCGCTGTTGCAACAGGTGGTCAGCGAGGTGAAAGCCAGTGCCCATGCGCCCGACAGTCAGGCGCTTGATTTCCTGACCCATATTCTGCGCGCAGAGGTTGCCGACTCCGCTCGCGACGATGCCACGCAATTCCGCACCCGCTTCCAGCAGCTGACCGGACCGCTGATGGCGAAATCGGTGGAAGATACCCTCTTCTTCCGTCAGCACATGGCGCTGGCGCTGAATGAAGTCGGCGCTGAACCGCTGGCGCGCCACTTCTCGCTGGATCAGTTTCACGCTGAAATGCAGGCGCGGCGCGAACATCAGCCCGATGCGCTGTCGGGCACCTCTACGCACGACACCAAGCGCGGTGAAGATGCGCGTGCGCGACTCTATACCCTTACCGAAGCGCCGCAACGCTGGGCGGAATGCGTCAACCGCTGGCGGGAGATGAACCACGATCAGGTCGTACGTCTGAAAGATGGTCCGGCACCCGAACCGGCCGTGGAGTGGATGCTGTATGAAGCGCTGGCGGGCGTCTGGCCAACCACCCTGCAGCCGCAGGATGCGGAAGGTCTGGCGGCGCTGGAAGCACGCTTTGTGGTTTATGTGGAAAAAGCGCTGCGTGAAGCCAAGCTGCGTACCGACTGGGCCGACAATAACGACGCCTATGAGGAGGCAGTGCTGGGCTATGCCCGTCACCTGCTTGCGCCCGCCAGCAGCACCTTCCTCAGTGACTTCTGCCAGTCGCTGCAACCCTTTATGCGTGCCGGTCTGGTCAACAGTCTGACCCAGACTGTGGTGAAGCTTACGGCGCCTGGCGTACCCGATATTTATCAGGGCAGCGAGGCGCTGGACTTCAGCCTGGTCGATCCGGATAACCGCCGCGAACCCGATTTCGACGCGCTGGCGGCGATGCTTAACGCGCCACAGCACGACGGCAGTGAGGCGCACTGGCTGCGCGGTCAGGTCAATCAGCAGGCGATTGTGAAGCTGCTGACACTGCGTCAGCAGCAGCCTGCCCTGTTCCGCCACGGTGACTATCTGGCACTGTCGGCAGAGGGCGAGCAGCAGAATAATGTGCTGGCCTT
Organism: Pantoea sp. JV6; assembly: GCF_025910055.1. Classification (NCBI taxonomy): domain Bacteria; kingdom Pseudomonadati; phylum Pseudomonadota; class Gammaproteobacteria; order Enterobacterales; family Erwiniaceae; genus Pantoea; species Pantoea sp. JV6. The sequence continues at coordinate 47,454 of NZ_JAPCIM010000005.1, forward strand.
TGCCCGCACCGGACAGGATCAGGCGGTGATAGTGGTTGTGTCACGCCGGGTCTTTAACCAGCTGCCGGAGAATCTCGACCAGCCGCCCGCTGCACGCTGGGCTGACACGGTCATTGCGCTGCCCACCGCACTGGGCCAGCGCCGCTACCAGGATGTGCTGACCGGTAAAACGGTGGCTGCGGGCGACCATCTGCCGCTTACCGGGCTGGCATCGCAGTGGTGTGCCGTGCTGGTGGCAGAGTGAATTCCGGAAAGAACTTTTTTTATTACGCGTCAATCTGTTCATTGAATAACGAGGCATAAATGTCAAACAGTCAGCGTTTTGAAATTACGGCGGGATACAGCCATTTACTGGGGGCCAACTTTGATGGTCAGGGCGTGAACTTCGCTCTGTTCAGCGCCCACGCCGAGCGGGTTGAACTCTGTCTGTACGATCCCAGCGGTAAAACGGAAATTGCCCGTCTCGAGCTACCGGAATATACCCATGAAGTATGGCACGGCTATATTCCGGGCCTGCAGCCCGGCGCGCTTTATGGCTATCGCGTTTATGGCCCTTATGACCCGGAAAATGGTCATCGCTTTAACCCGAACAAGCTGCTGCTCGATCCCTACGCCCGTGAACTGGCGGGAGACATCGCGTGGAACGAGGCGCACTTCGCTTACGATCTCTATCATGACGATAAAGATCTGACCTTCGACAGCCGCGACAGCGCGCCGTTTACGCCAAAGTGCCGGGTGATCGATCCCAACGAATTCGACTGGCAGGATAAAAACCGCCCGAATGTGCCGTGGCCGAAAACCGTCATCTATGAAACCCACGTTAAGGGCTTCACGCAGCTCAACACCGCCCTGCCACCTGAAATGCGTGGCACCTTTGACGGCATGAGCCACAAATCGACTGTCGACTACATCAAAAGCCTGGGCATTACCTCGGTCGAACTGCTGCCGGTACACTGGTTCCCGGATGACCAGCACCTGCTGGATAAAGGGCTGAAAAACTTCTGGGGATATAACACGCTGAACTTCTTTGCCCCCGCCACCCGCTACTTCGGGCCGCGCGGCATTCAGGGCTTCCGTGACATGGTGCGAGCCTTCCATGATGCCGGTATTGAGGTGATCCTCGACGTGGTCTACAACCACACTGCCGAGGGGAATGAGCTGGGGCCAACGCTGTCGTTTAAAGGCATCGATAACTTCTCCTATTACCGTACGTTGCCAGACCAGCATCGCTATTACATCAACGACACTGGTACCGGTAATACCGTCAACACCTCGCATCCGCGTGTGCTGCAGATGGTGCTCGATTCGCTGCGTTACTGGTCAGAATCAATGCATATCGACGGCTTCCGTTTCGATCTGGGTACCATTCTCGGTCGCGAGCCTGATGGTTTTGACCCGCGCGGCGGCTTCTTCGATGCCATCATGCAGGACCCGGTCCTGTCGCAGAAAAAGCTGATTGGTGAACCCTGGGATATCGGTCCGGGCGGCTATCAGGTGGGCAGCTTCCCGCCAGGCTGGGCAGAATGGAACGATCAGTATCGCGATACGGTGCGTGACTACTGGAAAGGCAACAACGTCTCCACAGACTTTGCTGCCCGCCTGCTGGGTTCCGGCGATCTCTACGATCAGCACGGTCGTCGTCCATGGGCCAGCGTCAACTTTATCACCGCGCACGATGGCTTCACCCTCAACGATCTGGTGTCGTACAACGACAAACATAACGAGGAGAATGGCGAAGACAACAACGACGGCCACAACGACAACCGCTCTTACAACTACGGGGTTGAAGGCCCGACCGATGATGAAGGCATCAACGCGGTGCGTGAGCGTCAGAAGCGCAACTTCCTCGCCACGCTGATCTTCTCACACGGTACGCCAATGCTGCTGGCGGGCGACGAGTTTGGCCGCAGCCAGATGGGCAACAACAATGGCTACTGCCAGGACAGCGAAATCTCCTGGGTACATTGGGATAACCTGCCGGAATCTGCCGAGGCGCTGCGCGAGTTCACCCGCCAGATCCTGACGTTACGTGCTCAGCAGCCGTTGCTGCGTCGTGAAAACTGGCGTGATGGCATGGATATCAAATGGTTTAACGCCGGTGGCGGCTTCCAGCAGGCTGAGCAGTGGGACGAAGGCTCAACGCTGGGGGTTTATATCGGCCGACCGGACCTCCAGACCGAGGAAGGCATCTGGCACGACGTCCTGATGCTGTTCAATCCGTTTGAAGGCAATGTACCGTTCCAGATCCCGCAGTTTGGTGAAGGCGGCTGGGTGCTGGAACTGACCACCAGCGACACCGCGAAGCGCGGTCTGGTGATCACCAAAGAGAAGGATTTTGAACTGGAAGGACGCAGCTTCGCCCTGTTCAGACGTCCATAGCCGCTCACCCGGTTAAAAAGCAGTCATCTGGCGCAGCGCATTTCGCGCTGCGCTTGTGTTTCTGGCGATCGCTGCCAGGCTTAACCGGTTGTTAACAGTGAGAATTGATGCTGAAAAGGAGGCATAATGTCCAGATTTACGCAGAAAGTTGTGGTTGTGACAGGTGCCGGATCCGGCATTGGCGAAGCCAGCGCAAAACGCTTCGCTGAAGAGGGTGCATCAGTGGTGCTGGTGGGCCGTACCGCGCAGAAACTGGAAGAGACGCTGGCCGACATGACGCCAGGCGATCACCTGGTGGCTGCCTGCGACGTCTCAGAAGCCGCACAGGTTAAACAGCTGTCAGAAACCGTGCTGAAGAAGTATGGCCGTGTTGACGTGCTGGTAAATAATGCCGGCGTCATCGTGCAGGGCCGCATTCATGAAGTCGATCTCGACGCATGGAAAACCCTGATGAAAACTGACCTTGATGGGGTCTTCCACGGCGTACACTATTTCATGCCTGCCCTGTTAAAGAGCAAAGGCAACGTGGTTAACATCTCTTCCGTTTCCGGCTTAGGCGGCGACTGGGGTATGAGCATCTACAACGCGGCTAAAGGGGCGATTACCAACTTCACCCGTGCGCTGGCGATGGACTACGGCGCAGATGGCGTACGGGTCAATGCAATCTGTCCCGGCTTTACCTTTACCGATCTGACCGAAGATGCCAAACAGGATCAGGCGCTGCTGGATCGCTTTTACGACCGTATTCCACTGCGCCGGGCCGGTGAAGCGGATGATATCGCCCGTGCCATTCTCTTTATTGCCAGCGATGAAGCCAGTTATATTACCGGCGTTAATCTGCCGGTCGATGGCGGAATTACCGCTTCAAATGGCCAGCCTAAACAGGCTTAAATAAAGAACAGGGCAGCGTCTTTACGCTGCCTTTTTTTATTCTAACCGGCCCGCAGCATTAATTCCCTTTATTATCCTTCTGCCACAGCAGAACAATAACTGCCTGCATACAAATTAATGTTTTGGCGTATGGCGGGTTGGCGTTGCCGCGCGTGCCGGTTTAATTGCCGTGCTGCTGCTGGTCGGGCAAATAAAAGTGCTGAGGCAGGCATTACAGAGTATGGCATTAGCGTGATGGACTTTCGCCACGGCCAGCGCCTGCTGGCGGGTATAAAGCGAACCAATAAAAACGCGTTTATCGTTCTTTGACAGATTAACGCAACCTTCTTTGTGTAAAATCCATCCACCCATGGGACGCGGGCACAGATAATAGTAGCTGGCTTTGAGCATGGTAGTCATCCTGATAGTTGCTGTATGTATCTTAAAAAACGAACCAAAATTCGTAAGAGGTTTTTTTTGTAATCTGAAGCTTTATTAAACTAACTGAGAATTATCCCTAAAACCACTTTATTGCGTGAGTCTGGCTGACTTTGAGAATATGCCCTTTTTCATTGCTTATGTCGCTTCAGGCATTCCACGCGCTGTAACGCCCTCACCCTCTCTGTCGCCCCGCTTACATTTATACTGCTAATGCATCATTAAAAAAGCAAAAAACAAAATAAAACTTAAAAAACAACAGATTATAAAATAAACCCGCGCACCAGGGGTGACGCGCTACTCAGATATGATTAGAGCAGAAGCTGAAAAATATCACCCCCGCAGGGGTATTTATGAGTATTGATAAACTGAACCTGAATAAGAGTGAAAGCGGTGCACAGCGTGCCTTTAAGCGGAACGCCAGCTCCCCTGGCATCAGGGATTTATCAATACCAGCGGGCGTAATTAACAGCGACCGGCTTGAAAAAGTAAAACGATCGGTTTACTTTTAAAGCATGAAAAAGAGAAACGATATCATCCAGGCCGCCGAGCGGCTCTTCTACACCCACGGTTTCCACGCCACCAGCACCGACAATATCTGTCGCGAAGCGGGCGTCTCTACCCGCACGCTTTATCATCACTTCGCCTCACGCGAAGCGCTGACCGCAGCGGTACTCGACGCGCGCGAGCAGCGCTTTATGGCCGATCTGCTGCCACCGCAACAGCCTGATGCGATAGCGCATCTGTTCAGGGTGCTGGGCGAGTGGACGGCAGCGAACGGTGCCCGTGGCTGCTTCTTTCTTAAAGCCTGGGGAGAGTATGCCGAGCGGGACAGCGAACTGGCCGCTCAGGCGCTGGCCTTCCGGACCACGATGCGGGCTTATATCACCCATTGTGTGACGCATCTGCGCGGTGCTGAAGACAAGTCGCTGAGCGATGCTATCTGGATACTCTTTGAGGGTGCCATTACCACGGCACTGATTACCGGTCCCGCCGCTGCTCAACAGGCGGCGCAGGTCGTCAGTCAGTTGCTTCAGAACAGGGCGACAGGATGAGATCGCCCATCGCGCTGGCGCTGACCGGCTTCAGCCTGATCGCCGTGACCTATGGCATGGCGCGCTTCTCATGGGGATTGATGCTGCCCGCTATCTCAGCGGAGATCCCCTTCAACCCGCAGCAGGCGGGTATGCTGTCAGCCTGCAGCTTTGTGGCATATTGCCTCACCATTCTTACCGCAGCCGCGCTGGCGGATCGCTATGGCACCCGGCTGACGGCGCTGCTGGCCTCACTCAGTGCGACGGCGGGTCTGCTGCTGCTCGCCTGTGCCTCATCAACGCTGCTGCTGGCGGCCGGACTCTTTATTGCCGGATTGAGTGCCGGTCTGGCTTCACCTGCCCTGGCGGCGGCGGTCAGCGATCGAATCCCTGCTGCGGGTCAGCCGCGCATCAATACCCTGATCAATGCCGGCACCAGCGCGGGCATTATCCTGACGGTGGTCATCCTGAGCGTTCTGCCCGGCGGCTGGCGTGCCGCCTGTCTGCTGTTCGCTCTGCTGTCGCTGGCCTGTGTGCTGCCGGTGATGCGCGTGTTATCGGGTCACGCCGCCAGTCGCCCCACCAGAGTGCGTCACTGGCACCAGCGGCTGTATCGCCGCTCCATGCATCGGCTGATGAGTATTGCCTTGATTTCGGGTCTGGTCAGTGCAGCCTGGTGGAGCTTTGGGTCAGCGCTGCTGCGACAGCATGTCGGTGTTGATGAGGAGACCGCCCGCTTACTCTGGCTGATTGCCGGAGGCGCAGGCATCGTGGGTGCGGCAACCGGGCCGGTCGCTGCCCGTATCGGGCTGAAGGGTGTATACCGGCTCTCACTGTGCGGGATGGCAGTGCCACTGCTGGTGCTGGCCTGGAGTCGGGGCGAATCCACCGGCTTAGCGATCGCGGTTGCCTGCTGTGGCGCAGGTTACGTCACGCTATCGGGCGTGCTGCTGGTGTGGGGCGCACGCGCCACTGCTGAAGATCCGGCGACCGGCGTCGGCATCCTGTTTTTTATGCTGGCGGTGGGCCAGGTAGCGGGATCGCTGCTGTTTGGTCAGCTCTACGCCTCTTTGGGAGCCAGTACGGCATTGACGCTGTTTGCGGTCAGCGCCCTGCTGTTGCTGTTTATTGCGCCCGCGCAGAACAGCAGCGAGTCGGGTAAATAAGCAGGCGTAAACGAATGGGTTGGCAGAAAACAGGGAAGGTAAAATAGCGTCGATGCTATTTACCAGACAGTGCCAATATTATCGCCCGGGGAATGAGGAAATATTACGCAGGTGTTATGGCTGAAGCGATAAGCTCATCGCGGATGCCATTCAGATCGCGCGGATATTTTTAATGCGTGGATTTATTTTCTGCTGAAGCAAATCTTCTTCGGGACCCAGATAATAAGGCACAGCACACTGCTTACCATCTTTGGTAAAAATAATCTGGTTATCATGCAGGAATAACGCAGTAAAATGGCCCAGTACCACACCATTTAATTCAAAGCAGTGATTTCTTGCTGCACGCAGCCCCTGCTTACTATTCAGAAAATCAACAAATCGCATCACGCTGCGCCTCCAGTTAATAAATCAACCCCATCAGAACCGCGAAGATAATAGCCTTAATGCCGGCCCGGATCATCCGGCTGACGCTGTTTTCAGAATAGGCTTAATTACCATTCAGTAGTGGCACTAAACAGGGATGATTTTTATCCGTTTCCTGCCAGGAATAATCCTGGCGAATGACGCACTCATAAAATTTCATGAGCGCGTAATATTTATATTGCGCCCTCACATCGCCCGCTATACCGTTGTTTTTCCACCAGGTGCAGACTTTCGGGGCAAAACCGCATAATGGAAATTTTTGAGGCAGATGAACGCCACATCATGGCGATTCAGCAGATCTACGCCTGGCATGTCCTTAACGGCACAGGCTCATTTGAGACAGTGCCGCCCGACGCGGCAGAGATTGGCGAGCGGATGCGGAAGATTCAGCAGGCGGGCCTGCCGTGGTTTATCGCTGTCAGCGACGGAGAAGTACGTGGGTTCTGCTATCTGACGCCTTATCGCCCGCGCCATGCCTACCGGCATACGCTGGAGGACTCAATTTATATCGATCCCGGATTTCAGAAGCGCGGAGCCGGTTCGCGCCTGTTAAACCATGCAATCCGCTGGGCTGAGCAGGCAGGGTTCCGCCAGCTGATCGCCAACGTCGGCGACAGCGAGAACCAGGGCTCGATTGCCGTACATCGCGCCGCAGGCTTTGAGATGACAGGTATCCTGCGCTCGGTGGATTTCAAACAGGGTCGCTGGCTGGATACTGTTTTTATGCAGCGCTCTCTGGGAACGGGCGATACCACGCTGCCGGTTGATTAAAACAGAGTCAGAGTGAGAAAGACGTACTGGCCCTCGTTTTCCCCGGAAGAAGCTTCTGGTAAGGTGCCATAACAAAAAATAAAAAATTCCGGAAACCTTTATGTTGTCGACAATCATCTATCGCAGCCACATTACTGAACATGTGCCGCTTGAGATCCTGAATGGTTTGGCGCGGAAAGCGAATAAAATCAATAAATCCTCCAGCGTCACCGGAATTTTATTATTCAATGGCACGCATTTTTTCCAGCTGCTGGAAGGTCCGGAGGCGGCGGTCAATGCAGTTTACAGCCGGATTTGCCAGGATCCACGCCACCATAATCTGGTCGAACTGCTGCGCGATTACGCCCCGGCACGCCGTTTTGGCCACGTCGGTATGGAGCTGTTCGATCTGCGGCTGCATGATAAAGAGACGGTACTGGAGGCGGTGCTGGCAAAATGCACCACAAAGTATCAGCTGACCTATGCCGATCGCGCACTGCAGTTCCTGCGCACTTTTGTCGAAGCGCGGGAAAAAGAGAACTATTTTGAGATCCCGGCCGCCAGCGGCTGGACGTTTATCCGTGACGAGTCAGAACAGCGTGAAGGCAACGCATCGCTGGTGGCTGCGGATGAGGTCAGCTTTGCTTTTCAGCCGATCGTTGACCCCTTCGCCTGCGAAATCGTCTCGCTGGAAGCGCTGCTGCGCGGCCCGCAGGGTGAACCGCCGCTCGACTATTTTGCCCGACTGTCACGTGAGCAGCTCTATCAGCTCGATCTGAGGTCGAAAAAGATCGCCTTCGCCCAGGCGAAGCAGCTGGGGATTGAGGGCATGACTCTGTCGATCAATCTGCTGCCGATGACGCTGGTGGAAGTGCCCGACGCCGTCCCGTTTTTGCTGGATGAGATAGCTGCGCAGGGACTGGTGCCAGAGCAGATCATGGTTGAATTCACCGAGAATGAAATTATCTCGCAGCCTGAGGCCTTTGAAGCCGCCATCAGGCAGCTGAAGGCGGCCGGCATCAGCCTGGCGCTGGATGATTTCGGTGCCGGTTTTGCCGGCCTGTCGCTGCTGACGCGCATTCAGCCTGACAAGATTAAAATCGACCGAACCATCATCGCTGATGTGCATAAAAGTGGGCCGAAGCAGGCGATCATTCATGCCATTCTGAAATGCTGCTCCTCGCTGGAGATCGGTGTTATCGCCGAGGGCATTGAACAGCCGGAAGAGTGGATGTGGCTTGAAGCGGCAGGCGTGACCCAGTTTCAGGGCTTTCTGTTCTCAAAACCTGTACTCAATGGCGTTGCGGCCGTAGCCTGGCCGGAGCTGATCTGACCGCCTCTGCGATTTGGATGAATTTGCGATTTCCTGCCTTGCTGGATCACCCGGCGGCTGCTAAATAATTAACAGCCCCGGGGGATCATCTTTCTGTCATCTTCCCGCGGCAGAGTCAGTCATTACCCAGTCAGTGATTAAATGTTTAGCAGTCAGATGTTCAGTGTTTAGGCCAGCGCTACGCGCCATGCGTGCGACGTGACTCCAGGGACAGCATTTGAGGAACTGAATGAAGCAAATCATCCGCGGTGATAAAGAACCCTCCCATATTCTCGCAGCGACCCGTGCGCTTGAAGCGCACTACTCCCGCTACGGAGAAGGTAATAAGTACCATCCCGTTATCTATTCCATCGCCTACCGCAGCCGGTTTTATCAGGTTGAGGTGATTACCCGACGTGAAACCATGGTTGCCTCGGTGATTACTGGCGTTCGCAACCTGACGCATCTCTCCGGCGCCGCCTGACGGCCACCTGTCATCCTGCGGGGGCAGATTGCCCCCGACTCCCCGCTTAGCGTCGGTAGAGTGAATTCGCCGGAAAGATTGCGCCAATCACGCTTTTTTCCCGTGCGCCCGTTACCGCAGGCAGATTGCCCGGCAGGCCGGAGAGCGTGCGGAAAGCCAGCCAGGCAAACGCCAGCGCTTCCATATCGTCACCACTGACACCCGCCGCATCGGTAGTCGTTACTTCCGTTCCCGGAAGATGCGCTGCCAGTCGTGCCATCAGCAGCGGATTGCGGCTGCCGCCGCCACACACCAGCAGACGGTCGCAGCCATCATTGAGTAACACCTGCTGCGTGATGGTGATGGCGGTCAGCTCGACCAGCGTAGCCTGCACGTCCTGCGCAGCCAGACCCGGGAAATAGCGCAGATGCTGCTCCAGCCAGCTGAGGTTGAAGTGTTCGCGCCCGGTGCTTTTCGGCGGCGGCAACGCAAACCAGGGCTCACGTAGCAGCGCCTCCAGCAGTGCCGGAATCACCGACCCGCTGCGCGCCCACTGCGCATCTTTGTCATACGGCTGAGCCTGATTACGCCAGATCCAGGCGTCCAGCAGCATATTGCCGGGGCCGGTATCGAAGCCGCGCACCGGCTGACCTGGGATCAGCAGCGAGAGATTGGCAATGCCGCCAATATTCAGCACCATGCGGCGTTCAGAAGCATCCATCAGCAGCGCCTGATGAAAGGCAGGCACCAGCGGCGCGCCCTGCCCGCCCAGCGCCATATCACGGCGGCGGAAATCCCCTACCACGGTGACGCCGGTGGCCGCCACGATCTGATTATGATCGCCAATCTGCAGCGTATTGGGTGCGTCACTCTGCGGCTCATGCCAGACGGTCTGACCATGACAGCCAATCGCCGTGATATCGCTGGCTTCAAGCGATTCGCGCTTCATTAATGTCACTACCGCTTCAGCAAACAGCTGGCCGAGGCGGGTATCAAGCTGGCCGAGCTGCGACAGCGTCAGGGACTGTCCCTGACATATCGCCAGAATCGCCTGACGCAGTTCTGGTGGCATCGGATGGCAGTAGCTGGCCTGCTGCGCCACCATATTTTCATCAATGGCAGCCAGCACCACATCCACTCCATCCAGGCTGGTGCCTGACATTACCCCAATATAGCGTCCTGATTTCATAGCCATTCCTTACTTCCGGCCGGAAGTGCAATTCATCTGCGGTTAGCCTGACAAATAATGATCGCTAATTCTATGATTAAATTCTTTTTATCCAATCGTGCTGACTGATAACGTAATGGGACTATTTTTAGTCCACGATTGAATTATTGTTGATCCTGCATAGTCTATGCTTCGTCCAGCCGTGTTTTATTCGGACAGGGATTAATTTGCCAGGTTTGTGTCTTATACTGTGAGCAGGATACAGCGGTAAACGTGGCACCTTCTCGACTAAAGGAGTTTCAAATGATCAAGCGTGTAATTGTGGTCGCTCTGGCCGGTGTGATGCTGGCAGGTTGTAGCAATACCAGTACGCTGTCGGGTGATACCTACAGTGCCAGTGAAGCTAAGCAGGTGCAGAGCGTTTCGTACGGTACCTTAGTCTCAGTACGTCCGGTGAAAATCCAGGGCGGCGATGAGAGCAATGTCATCGGTGCTATCGGTGGTGCGGTGCTGGGTGGCTTCCTGGGTAACACCATTGGTGGCGGCAGCGGACGTAGCCTGGCGACAGCCGGTGGTGCGGTTCTGGGTGGCGTAGCAGGCCAGGGCGTACAGGGCGCAGTCAATAAAACCGATGGCGTTGAGCTGGAAATCCGTAAGGATGATGGCAACACCATCATGGTGGTTCAGAAACAGGCCGCCACGCGTTACTCTGTTGGCCAGCGCGTTGTGATGGCATCCAACGGCAGCCAGGTGACGGTTTCACCTCGCTAATGAAGCTAAACAAAAAACCGACGCCTGGGCGTCGGTTTTTTTATTTCTCTTTATGCTGAAGTTCGAGAATGTTTTTCTCAAGCCGGGCGATCAGCGTCACCATCTGACTGATCTCTTCCCGACTGATGCCGGACAAAATGTCATCCCGCGTCTCATCAATCACACTCTCAACCTGTTCGATTATCGGCTCGGCCTGCTGCGTCAGCTTAATGCGCTTGGCACGACGATCGTTGGCGCAGGTCGAACGGGTGATTAATCCTTTCTCTTCCAGCTGATCCAGCGTGCGCACCAGCGAAGGCTGTTCAATACCAATCGCCTTGGCTAACTGAATCTGCGACTGTTCGGGCGGCAGTTGATGAATATTGTGCAACGTCACCCAGTGAGTCTGAGTCAGCTCAAGCGGCTTCAGCCGCTGATCAATCAACGCGCGCCAGATGCGCACCAGGCGAGATAAATCCGTTCCGAGGGGCGTATCCATTTCATCTCCTTATAATTAGCTTGCTAGCTATCAAGCCAGATTTTACACTATTCTGCGAGTTTACAGGACAAATTACAAATCCCGGACCAGGCCACCATAACGTGGCAGCGCTTTCACTCTGCTGTTTGGGTTAACGAAGGATGTTATCACGTGCTCACTCCTGCTTTTTCAGGTGCGAATCCGCTGACCGATCTGGTGGTGGGCGCCTCACTGTTTTTCCCGCCGATATTCAAAGCGGTGATCCTCGGCTTCTTTTTCTGGCTGCTGATCCACCCTCTGGTGCGTGGCTGGATCTACTCCGGCGATGTCTGGCATCCCACCCTGTTTGATCTCTCCCTGTTTGTGCTGTGCGTTACCGCCGCACTCTGGCTCATCGGTCACGGATAATCGATATGAAATTTAACGCGGTAAAATACTTCTCCACGCTGATCGTGTTTGCCCTGGCGCTGCTGGCCGGTGGCTGGCTCTGGAACTACTATATGCAGTCGCCCTGGACCCGTGACGGGAAAGTACGGGCAGAGCTGGTGGATATCACGCCTCAGGTGTCGGGACGAATTACGCAACTGAAGGTCAAAGACAATCAGTTTGTGCATCAGGGCCAGCAGCTGTTAACGCTGGACCCGGTGCCGTGGCAGATCGCGCTCGACAATGCCGCCGCCCAGCTCAGCAAAGCGCAGGCGGATCTCGCGAAAGCGCAGCATGAATTTAATCGTCGCAGCAGCCTGCCGCGCAACATCATCTCTGCAGAGGACCTTGATGCCGCGCGATTAAGCGCCGGCGCGGCGGCCGCCAGCACCAAAGCGGCACAGGCGGAGTGGGAACGGGCGCGCTGGAATCTGCAGCAGACGACGCTGACCGCACCGGCGGATGGCTGGATCACCAATCTGACGCTGCGTCCCGGCAACTATGCCACCGCGGGTTCGCCTCTGTTTGCCCTGGTCGACAGCCACTCTTACTACGTAATGGGCTACTTCGAAGAGACCAAACTGCGCCATATTCACCCAGGCGCAGCGGCCCAGGTGGTGCTCTACAGCAATGGCATGCGGCTGCAGGGTCAGGTGGATAGCATTGGCCGCGCCATCTATGACCAAAGCATTGAGACCGACAGCGGCCTGGTGCCCGATATCAAACCTAACGTGCCCTGGGTGCGGCTGGCGCAGCGAGTGCCGGTGCGTATTCGTCTCGACCCGCTCCCTGCCGATGCAGACCTGGTGGCGGGAACCAGCTGCACCATCACCATCCAGCCATGAATTTTCAGTGGCTGGCCTGGGATCAACTTCCCTGGATTAAGGCGAACGCCGGCCAGTGGCGCTATGCGTTGCGTAACGCTATTGCGATGTGTCTGGCGCTGAGCATCGCCTACGCACTGGATCTGGATGAGCCCTACTGGGCAATGACCTCTGCCGCCGTGATTAGCTTTCCCACCGTCGGCGGCGCGATCAGTAAAAGTCTGGGGCGCATTGTTGGCAGTCTGATGGGGGCCAGCGCCGCGCTGCTGATCGCCGGACATACGCTTAATGAGCCGTGGCTGTTTACCTTTGCCATTGCCGGCTGGCTGGCGCTCTGTACCGGCATAGCGAATCACTACCAGAATAACGTTGCCTACGCCTTTTCGCTGGCGGGCTACACCGCCGCCATCATCGCCTTTAGCAGCGTTAACATCACCGATATCACCTCGCTATGGACCATCGCTCAGGCACGGGTCTGCGAGGTGATCTCCGGCATTCTCTGCGCCGGATTGATGATGATGGTACTGCCGAGTACCTCCGATGGTGAGACGCTGATTACCTCGCTGAAACAGATGCATGCCCGGTTGCTGGAACATGCGGTGTTACTGCTGCAGCCCTCAGCCAGCGAGACCATCCGGACCGCGCATGAAAATGTCATCAGCCAGATTCTGACCATGAATCTGCTGCGGATTCAGGCGTTCTGGAGCCACTACCGCTTTCGCCGACAGAACAACGTGCTGAACTATGTGCTGCACCAGCAGCTGCGACTCACCAGCGTGCTCTCCAGCCTGCGACGCATGCTGCTAAACTGGCCCGACGCGCCTGAGGCGCTGTTTGAGGCGCTGCAACAACTGATGGTGGAACTGGCGAAACCGGCGTGTGATAAATATCGTCTGGCACAAATCCTGCGCAGCGTGACCCCGGCAGCGGATGGCGACTACCGGCAGCGCGCTTTTTGTCAGCGGCTGCGCTACTTCTGCTGGATGTACCTCAACGTGCTGCGCTGGATCCGCCTGCTGGATCGCGCCGATGCCGACACCCGTTTTCAGCCACCGCCGGTTCCGGCGCTGGCGCGCGACAGTGACAGCGCCGAGGCGGGCTGGAGCGCCCTGCGTACCTTCTGCGTTATCGTGCTGGGCTGCGCCTTCTGGATCAATACGCAATGGTCTTCAGGTGCCGCCGCGCTCACCTTAACCGCCATTGCCTGTGTGCTCTACGCTTCATCACCCTCACCTGGCGGCAGCGTCACGCTGCTGCTGAAGACCCTGCTGTGGCTGTTTGCGTTTAGTTTTGTGATGAAGTTTGGGCTGATGGTGCAGATCAGTCAGCTGTGGCAGTTTTTGCTGTTTCTGTTCCCGCTGCTGGTGACGCTGCAACTCTTTAAGCTGCAACAGAAACAGCGCGCCGGGATGTGGGGACAGTTCATCGTCTTTATGGGCTCGTTTATCGCGGTGACTAATCCGCCCACATGGGATTATCAGGACTTCTTTAACGATAACATCGCCAAAGTCTGCGGGGTGCTGCTCGCCTGGCTGGCGTTCCAGATTCTGCGACCCAGCTCCGATGCGCGGCGCAGCCGACGGCATATCCGGGCGCTGCGGCTGGCGTTTCTCGATCAGCTGCGGCAGCGGCCCCGGCTCAGCGAGAGCCGCTTCGAATCGCAGATTTACCACCGCATCAGCCAGCTCAGTCACAGCCGGGACGAGCAGGCACGCGTCTGGCTACTGCGCTGGGGCGTGGTGCTGCTCAACTGCTCGCATATCGTCTGGCAGCTGCGTGAATGGCGCGCCGGTTCAGCCGCACTGATGGGGTTTCGCGATCACTGCCTGCAAGACTTACAGCAGATTATCAGCAGCCGCGGCGTGCGCCACAGCTCGCTGGATCGGATGCTGACGGAACTGGAGGAGACCATCACCGCGTTACTGGCACTGGAAAGCAATGAGGCCAGCGAGCTGGCGGGGATTATCTGGCGGTTACGCTGTTCACTGGCACAGCTGAAGCAGGCGGTGCCGGAGTGATCACTGGCAATATTGCTGCTGTTGCCGGTTAAAATCATCCTGCAGCTGTTGCAGCGTTTTATGGCCTTCGAAGCGGGTTTTATCCATTTCGGTCATCGGTTCAATCACCAGCACTTTCTCATCGGGTGAGAAGATAAACCGGCGTGTCAGTTCGGTACCGGTAAAACTCTGACCATGAATGCCACCGCACACCATAGTCATGGTGCGGCGATAAATAGTGCTATCCGTGAAATTGGTTTCGGTGGCGCTGCGAAAGACCTGATCGCAACCCTGCGCTTTCAGCTTACGCACCATGTTGCGGCTCAGCCATTCACGACCCTTCGCGATCTTTTCACAGGTGATACGCATTGGGTTGGTATCGATGGTGCGCTGCAGTTCGCGTCCGGTTTCGGTGACCAGTTGCGTATCATTGGGTTTATCGCATCCCACCAGCAGCAGACACAGCAGTAATGCGCCCTTGAATTTCATTTTCCTGCTCCTTTCCCCATCACGCTTTCTTACCTGAATCAATATCATAGGGGGGAAATGTCAGGGATGGTACAACAATTCATAAACAGGCAGGAGAAAAGCGGGCGGCCATCGCCTGCCGCCCGGAAACTCAGATTACACCGCAGGCGTAGCGTGCCCCGCCACCGCCCAGCGGTTTAGGATGGTCGGCATGATTGTCACCGCCGACGTGCACCATCAGCGCTTTGCCTTTGATCTCTTTTAACGATTTCAGACGCGGCGCCAGCACCGGATAAGTGGCGCTGCCTTTGTCATCGACATAGACCGCGGGCAGGTCGCCCAGGTGCCCCTCTGCATAAGGCCCCAGATGTTTGCCGCTGTTGGCCGGATCAAGGTGACCACCCGCCGCACCGGCGGCGACCACTTTGCCTTCAGACTCGCCCGGTTCACAGCTGCCTTTAGCATGAACATGGAAACCATGAATGCCCGGCTGAAGGCCCTGCAGATCCGGCGTGAACTGCAGACCATACTGTGTCTCGTCAATCTTAACGGTGCCCAGCGATTTCCCAATCCCTTCAGCGGTAACCTGATGGATCGTAACCTGCTCGCTGGCAGCCAGTGCTGAGCCGCAGGCGATCAGTGCGAATAGGGCAACTACTTTCATTTTCATGGTGACTCCATTTGCATACCAGGGTTTGAGATAAGTCTGGTCGCTGTTGCACTATTTTGCCGGAGATTGACGCAGTTTTACGCTTCAGGGCACATCAAATCCCAGCGCCGCCTTGCGAATACGGAACCACTGCTGACGCGACAGGGATAAGTTCAGTGCTCCGGCGGCTTCGCTGACCCGCGCCGTTTTACCTGAGCCGATGATTGGCAGCGGGCGCGATGGCAGCATCAGTATCCAGGCATAGACCACCTGCTCAAGGCTGGTGGCACCGGTTTCCTGCCGCACGGCTTCCAGTTCGTCACGCAGCGGCTGGAAATGGGGATCGTTAAACAGGCGACCGCCACCCAGACAGGACCAGGCCATCGGACGAATACGCAGCTGCTGACACTGATCCAGCGATCCATCCAGCAGCACACTTTGCTGCACGGGTGAGATCTCCAGCTGATTTGTCACCAGCGAGAACGGCAGACGGGATTGCAGCAGGGAAAACTGTGATGGTGAGAAGTTGGAAACGCCAAAATGCAGAACCTTGCCGCTGTGATGCAGCGCCATAAAGGCTTCGGCCACCTCGTCAGCCTCCATCAGCGGATCGGGACGATGGATCAGCAACAGGTCGAGACGATCGGTGTGGATATGGCGCAGTGAGTTTTCAGCACTCTGCAGGATATGACGTTTGTCGGTAATGTAGTGGCCTATCTGATGCTCAGGCTGAGCGCGGGTGGCGATGCCGCACTTGGTGACAATCTGTAGCTGGTCGCGCAAGCCGGGTGCCAGTTTCAGTGCCTCGCCAAACGCCGCCTCACACTGGTAGTCACCGTAGATGTCCGCATGGTCAACGGTAGTGATGCCGAGCCTCACATGGTGCTCAATAAAGGCGACCCGTTCCTGTGGCGACATCCCCCACTCCATCAGACGCCAGTACCCCATGACCAGCGGTGAAAAATCGGGCCCCTGTGAAGCGATGGCTTGCGGTTCTAACATGACGATCTCCCTGTTGCGCGTTGGCTGAAATTAGCGTGTCAGAGAGTATAACGGAAAGCGCAAAGTCGTCAGAATAACTCCGGCTGTTGGGGCGCGTGTGGCTCCTCACCTTTCTGTTGCCGTTGCAGACGCTGACGCCGCTGCTGACAGAGACGAATGACCTCACGCTTTTGCGCATCGCTAAAGCGCAGCCAGTTGAACCGCTCATCGCGGCTGCGTAAACATCCCAGGCAGTAGCCGCGCGCATCCGTCTGGCAGATGCCGCGACAGGGGCTGGGAACCGGGAAAAACTCAAGCTGCTCGGCCACCACGCCTCCGGATTCACAGAATAAACAGTCCAGTAAAAAGCGTAGCCTGGTTGCGCAGGAAGTAAGCCCCACCCGGCCAGAATTATCCTGTTCTTTGACTCAGGAGTGAACACTCTGTGCCAAATAGAGAGGGTTGCGTTGCATTAGACCGACTGGTCTACTAATCTCACTGCCATGAATAAGACGCTACAACGCAACGAAACCCGCGAACACCTGCTCCAGACAGGTGAGCAACTCTGTCTGCAACGCGGTTTTACCGGAATGGGCCTCAGCGAACTGCTGACGCAGGCGGCGGTGCCGAAAGGCTCCTTCTACTACTACTTCCGTTCTAAAGAGGCGTTTGGCGTGGCGTTACTGGAGCGCTATTTTGCGCGTTTCCTGCAGGATGTGGCGTTGCAGCTTAACCAGACCGAAGGCACGCCGCGGGAGCGTCTGCTTAACCACTTTCGTGCTGCCGTTGATCTGTTTGTTCAGCAGGGCCACATCGTAGGCTGTCTGGGCGTCAAAGTCTCCGCGGAGGTGTGCGATCTCTCAGAGCCGATGCGTGATGCACTGCAGCAGGGTGCCGGAAAGATCACGGCACTCTACGCCCGGACCCTGATTGCCGCAGAGCAGCAGGAGTCGCTGAGCCTGCCGCAGCCCCCCGCGCAGATGGCGGAATTGCTGTCGCTGCTGTGGCTGGGTGCCAGCCTGCAGAGCAAAATTTCCCGCGAGGCGCAGCCACTGCGTCTGGCATTGAGTACCATCGAACAGTGGCTTGAACGCCGCTGATTTTTAAAAAACATGTTTGTAGACGACTGGTCTACTAATCAGGAGCTATTATGGCGAGTACCCAGCTGTTTCGTCCGCTAAAAGTCGGTGCAATTACCGTCCCAAACCGCGTATTTATGGCACCGCTGACCCGTCTGCGCAGCATTGAGCCAGGCGACATCCCTACCCCGATGATGGCTGAATATTATCGCCAGCGCGCCAGCGCCGGTTTGATCATCACCGAAGCGACCCAGATCTCTTTCCAGGCGAAAGGCTATGCCGGTGCGCCAGGCTTACATACTCAGCCACAGATTGCAGCGTGGAAAGCGATTAACGAAGGCGTGCATCAGGCTGGCGGTCACACCGCAGTACAGTTATGGCACACCGGTCGTATCTCACATAACAGCGTGCAGCCGGAAGGCAAAGCACCGGTTGCGCCATCGGCGATTGCCGCTGGCACCCGTACCTCACTGCGTGCTGAAGATGGCAGCGTCTATCGCGAAGATACCTCAACGCCGCGTGAGCTGACAGTGCCAGAGATTAAGCAGATTGTGGCAGATTTTGGCCAGGCTGCGGCCAACGCGCGTGAAGCGGACTTTGACCTGCTTGAGCTGCACTCGGCGCACGGTTACCTGATGCACCAGTTCCTGGCACCTGGCTCAAACCAGCGTACTGATGAATATGGCGGCAGCATCGAAAAACGCGGTCGCTTTGCGCTGGAAGTGGTTGATGCGGTGATCGCTAACTGGTCAGCCGATCGCATTGGTATTCGCGTCTCACCTATCGGCAGCTTCCAGAATCTGGACAACGGCCCGGATGAAGAGGAAGCGGCGCTGTGGTATATCGGCGAGCTGGCAAAACGCAACATCGCCTATCTGCATCTCTCCGAGCCAGACTGGGCCGGCGGTCAGCCTTATACCGACGCTTTCCGTCAGAAAGTGCGTGATCTCTTCCCGGGTGCCATCATTGGTGCCGGTGCCTATACCGTTGAGAAAGCGGATGACCTGATTGGTCGCGGTCTGATCGATGCGGTTGCGTTTGGTCGCGATTACATTGCTAACCCGGATCTGGTTGAGCGTCTGCAGCAGGACGCCCCACTCAATCCACAGCGTCCGGAAAGCTTCTACGGCGGCGGCGCGGAAGGTTATATCGACTACCCAACGCTGTAACCGGTTCGGGCTGCCGTCCGGGATGATGACGGCAGCCATTATTCAATAGCGATTTTCATCGCTATACTTAGCGCCTGAGTCATCGGGCGATGGCGTTTTATTTAAAAGAGGATGTTATGCGTTTACTTCATACCATGCTGCGCGTTGGCGATCTGCAACGTTCAATCGATTTCTACACCCGTGTGCTGGGCATGCGCGTGTTACGTCAGAGCGAAAACACCGAATACAAATATACCCTGGCATTTGTGGGCTACACCGACGAGAGCGAAGGTGCGGTGATCGAACTGACCTACAACTGGGGCGTCGATAAGTATGACCTCGGTGATGCCTATGGTCATATTGCGCTGGGCGTTGATGACGCAGCAGCGGCCTGCGAACGTATCCGCAAAGATGGCGGCAACGTGACGCGTGAAGCTGGCCCGGTTAAAGGCGGCTCCACCATTATTGCCTTTGTTGAAGATCCCGATGGTTACAAAATCGAGCTGATCGAAAACAAAGATGCCGGTAACGGCCTCGGCAACTAAACCTGCCTGTCAGCCTGCCCGATCGGGTGGGCTGAATCCCCTTCTCTGCGCTTCATCTGCTGCACCCGGCCCCGTTTTTTGCCATAATACGCGCTGCCCTTTTTCTGCAACGAGATCCTGATGTCTGAATCGAATTCCCCTAATGCACTCAATCAACGTTTCCGTGGCTTCTATCCGGTGGTGATCGACGTTGAAACCGCGGGTTTCAATGCGCAAACCGATGCGTTACTGGAGATTGCCGCTATCACGCTGAAAATGGATGAAGAGGGATGGATTCAGATTGACCAGACGCTGCATTTCAACGTCGAACCTTTTGTCGGGTCGCTGCTGCATCCCGAAGCCCTGGCCTTTACTGGCATCGATCCCAGCAATCCGCTGCGCGGCGCGGTCAGTGAATATGAGGCGCTGCACGCCATTTTCAAAATGGTGCGCAAGGGCATTAAAGACAGCGGCTGCAATCGCGCCATTATGGTGGCGCACAATGCTACTTTCGACCTGAACTTTATGTCAGCGGCGGCGGAACGAGCCAGCCTGAAGCGCAATCCGTTTCACCCGTTTGCCACCTTTGACACCGCGGCCCTGAGCGGGCTGGTTTTAGGGCAGACGGTGCTGGCGAAGGCCTGTATTGCGGCGGGCATGGAGTTTGACAGTACGCAGGCGCATTCTGCGCTCTATGATACTCAGCAGACGGCAACGCTGTTCTGCGAGCTGGTGAACCGCTGGAAACGGTTAGGCGGCTGGCCACTGCCCTTCGCGGAAGGCGATGCAGAAGCCACGACATCCGCATAAGGGATGCCGCAATGAAAAAGGCCGACGTGATGTCGGCCTTTTTTTATTCTGCTTCTTTAAATTTTTCTGCGGTCTCTTTGATCAGCGTCTGCAGTTCACCACGTTGTAACATTTCAACGATGATGTCGCATCCACCGACCAGCTCGCCATCAACCCACAGCTGCGGGAAAGTTGGCCAGTTAGCGAATTTCGGCATCTCGGCACGAATGTCCGGGTTCTGCAGAATATCCACGTAAGCAAAACGCTCACCGCAGGCTGACAGCGCCTGCACCGCCTGTGCAGAGAAACCGCAGCTTGGCAGTTTCGGGGAACCTTTCATGTACAGCAGGATCGGGTTTTCTGCGATCTGGCGCTGAATTTTTTCTACAGTACTCATAATTGCCTTCCTTAATTCGTCACATCGTGTTTGTTTATTGTAGCGACTTCGCAGCGTGACTGAAAACGAGATTTTGATCGCTGCCCGATTAAATCGCCATCATTGTTAAGTCCTGCTCCGGGCCACCTGAATTCCTGATTATTAACAGCAGGTAACAGATTAATAATTCGTAATAATTTCGTTGATATAAGACGCTGAAAATGTTCATTTTCAGCACAATTGCGTGGGTTGCAAAGATTAATATTAAAAGGCATTACAGTTTTTAAAAGAACTGGACTAGAATGGCCTGGGCGCTGATCCTGGATCAGATTAATCTCAACTTTGTCGCGGTGCGTAGTGGCCCTGACAACTTAACTAATCAACGGACTATGCGTTTAATCATTACGTTTTTCATGCTGGCCTTTGCGCAACTGTTTTTCAACATCGCCGCTGCGTCGCCTCACGCGCCGGTGAACGTCAGTACGCATAAAGCAGAGAAAAAGAGTGCGCGCGACGATGAGCGTCGCAAGCGTCGCCCGGTCAAAACGGTGACGAAAAAGACTCGCCTCAGCCCGGTTCAAAAACTAAAAACAAAAAAACTGAAAAAAGTCGAACTCACCGCGAAACAGACGCCTGCTAAAAAGACCTCGCTAAAAACCGCCCGTCTCAGTAAGAACAAAGAGAAAAAACGTTATGGTCATCAACGCCTGCTGAAAACCGCTGAGGTCACCACCAGCGAGACCGGCACGATTAAGATGAGCAAATCTCACCGTCAGCGCTACCAGAAGGCCCGTGAAACCGCGATGACCAAGCTGATGGGTCAGTTGGGTAAACCCTATCAGTGGGGCGGCACCTCTCCCCATACCGGTTTCGATTGCAGCGGCCTGGTCTGGTACGCCTATAAAGATCTGGTGAAGTTTAAGATCCCACGTACCGCTAACGAGATGTACCACCTGCGTGACGCCGCCCCGATCAAGCGTGAGTCGCTGGAGAAAGGCGATCTGGTCTTCTTCCGTATCAATGGACGCGGTACTGCGGACCATGTCGGCGTTTACCTGGGTGATGGCAAGTTTATCCAGTCGCCACGCACCGGCAAAGATATTCAGATCAGCGCGTTAGGAGAAGATTACTGGCAGCGCCACTATATTGGTGCCCGTCGGGTGATGACGCCGAAAACCATACGCTGAGCAGCAGAACAACCAGAAGAGAGCCGGGATAATCCCGGCTTTTTTATTAGTGCAGAATAGCGGTAAAACTAAAGGCCACAATCATCAGCAGACAGCCCGCGGTGGTCATTAAAGCCAGTTTAAGATCGGTACTCATTGCTTGCTCCTTAGTCACACAATCAGTAGGGGTATCGCATTTTCCCACAGGGCCCGGTAAAAATCTCGTTTTATCCGTTCAGCCTTGTTAGAATCCCGCCTTTGTTGCGCAACGCGCGCAACCCTTATTCCGTTTGCGCACGTTTTCAGGCGTTTTTACGCCGCCAGCGGCCTGTTGACTGGCCTTAAAAGCTGCATTTTTGCGGAAAAAACCCTGAGCAGACGCAAACGTTTAACACTACGCTTATCATAGAGTTAGATAAGCACTGGAGTCCGATTTTCATGGCAACAATTAAAGATGTGGCGAAACGCGCTGGCGTCTCAACGACCACCGTTTCGCACGTCATCAATAAAACCCGCTTTGTGGCTGAAGAGACGCGCAACGCGGTCTGGCAGGCGATTAAAGAACTGCACTACTCGCCGAGCGCCGTGGCGCGCAGCCTGAAAGTGAACCACACCAAAACGCTGGGCCTGCTTGCCACCTCCAGCGAAGCGCCCTATTTCGCTGAAATTATCGAAGCGGTCGAAAATCACTGCTTTGACAAAGGCTATACGCTGATTCTGGGTAATGCGCATAACGATCTGCAAAAACAGCGCGCCTATCTCAGCATGATGGCGCAGAAACGCGTCGATGGGCTGCTGGTGATGTGCTCTGAATATCCGGACGATCTGCTGCAGATGCTGGAAGAGAACCGCAATATCCCGATGGTGGTGATGGACTGGGGTGAATCGCGCGCCGACTTCACCGACACGGTACTGGATAATGCTTTTCAGGGCGGCTATCTGGCGGGACGCTATCTGATTGAACGCGGACACCGGGATATTGGTGCAATCCCCGGCCAGATGGAGCGTAACACCGGTGGCGGACGTCATGCCGGTTTCCTGAAGGCGATGGAAGAAGCGGGTATTCAGCCACGCGCCGAGTGGATTGTGCAGGGTGACTTTGAGCCGGAGTCGGGCTATCAGGCGATGCAGCAGATCCTGTCGCAGAAGCAGCGTCCCACGGCGGTGTTCTGTGGCGGTGACATCATGGCGATGGGCGCGATTTGCGCCGCCGACGAAATGGGTTTACGCGTCCCCCAGGATATTTCGGTGATCGGCTATGACAATGTGCGCAACGCCCGTTATTTTGCACCGGCCCTGACCACAGTGCATCAGCCTAAAGCCCAGCTGGGTGAGAAAGCGCTGGAAATGCTGCTGGACCGCATTACCAGTAAACGCGAAGTGTCACAAACGATTGAGGTCCATCCCACGCTGATTGAGCGCCGTTCCGTGGCCGATGGCCCGTTCCGCGACTATCGCCGTTAATGCTCGCTTAACCACTCCTGATTAAGCGTTTGCGCATCACCCAGATAGCTGAGCAACCAGCCTGTCGCCGGTGATGCGCGATCCTCTGCCCAGCTGACGCAGCATGGGCTGTCCGGAAACGCCACCGGCAGCGTCAGTTCAACCAGCTCGCCGCTGTCGAGCAGTGGCCTGGCCAGATGACCCGGCACCATCGCCACACACAATCCCGCCTGCACGCAATCCAGCCCGGTTTGCCACTCCGGCACCACCAGCCGGCGCTGGTTATCCAGCGTCCATGTCATACGACGCGGCAGTGCCCGTGAAGTATCTTCCAGCACCAGGGATGGCCAGCTCCGCAGCGTGTCATCATCTATCTGGCTCGCCTGCGTCAGAGGATGGTCGGGCGCAACCACGCAGCGCCAGTTAAGCGTGCCCATATCCCGAAAAGCAAAGCGTCCGCCCACCGGTATCGCCTGCGTGGCACCAATCGCCACTTCCACCCGGCCATCGGCCAGCGCATCCCAGACGCCGTTAAAGACTTCATAGCTGATGATCAGCTCCATATCGGGAAAGTGGCGATAGAAATCTTTGACCAGTTGTCGGGTGCGCTGAGGTTTAGCGATACGGTCAACGGCAATGCTTAGCTGGCCGCGCCAGCCGTTAGCCAGCTGCTGACACTGTCGCCGGGTGGCAAGCATTTTTTTGATGACGCTGCGTCCTTCCCGGACAAAATGCTCACCCGCCGGGGTCAGAACCACTTCGCGATGCTGCCGTTCAAACAGCGGTACCGCCAGCCAGTTCTCCAGCTGACGCACCGTATAGCTGATGGCAGAGGGCACCCGATGTAACTCCTGCGCGGCGGCGCTGAAGCTCCCCCCACGGGCGACAGCGTCAACCACTTCTAATGCATATTCTGACCACATAATCTGCCTTCAAAAATTTTAACAGCAATCGGCAAATATTACCGTTTCACAGCAGCAAACGCACCTTTTACACTCTGCCGCGTTTATCCTGCAAAAATGAGAATCAGATGCTGTCGAATAAAGGGTTTATGCCCTACCTTGCCCTGCTGAGCATGCTGGGCTTTTTAGCCACTGATATGTACCTGCCCGCCTTTGGTGCGATGCAGCAAACCTTTAACACTTCACCCGGTCTGATCAGCGCCAGTATGAGTCTCTTCCTGGGCGGCTTCGCCGTGGGTCAGCTCTTCTGGGGACCGCTTTCCGATCGCATCGGTCGTAAACCGGTGCTGCTGTCCGGACTGGCCATGTTTGGCGCTGGCTGCGCAGGCATGCTGTGGGTGAATGATATCTATCTGATGCTGGCGCTGCGTTTTGTCCAGGCGATTGGCGTCTGTGCCGCTGCCGTAAGCTGGCAGGCGCTGGTGGTGGATCGCTACCCTGCAGCGCGCGCTAACAAAGTCTTTGCCACCATTATGCCGCTGGTTGCGCTCTCTCCGGCGCTGGCTCCGCTACTGGGTGCCTGGCTGATCGGCCACTTCCACTGGCGTTCGATTTTCCTGGTGCTGACCCTGATTGCGGTGGCGTTGATTCTGACCACGCTGCGTCTGCCCACCGTGCGCAAGGCCGCGGGAGAAAAAGGTGCGCAGCCCGGCTTTTTCACGCTGCTTAAATCACGGGTCTACAGCGGCAACGTGCTGATCTACTCCGCCTGCTCAGCCAGCTTCTTTGCCTGGCTGACCGGATCGCCCTTTATTCTGGCGGATCTGGGTCTGTCGCCCGCCGATATCGGTCTGAGTTATGTGCCCCAGACGCTCGCCTTTTTAATTGGTGGCTTCGGCTGTCGCACCCTGCTCAACCGCTTTAACGGCGCACAGTTGCTGCCCTGGCTGCTGGCCGTCTACAGCCTGAGCATTCTGGCGCTGTTTGCTGTTGCGCTTGCTGGCAGCAGCACGCTGGTGAGTCTGATGGTACCGTTCTGCGGTATGGCGCTGGCTAACGGCGCGATCTATCCGATTGTGGTGTCCAGTGCGCTGATGCCCTTTCCGACCGCTACCGGTAAAGCCGCCGCGTTGCAGAACACACTGCAGTTAGGACTCTGTTTCGCTGCCAGCCTGGCGGTGTCGGCCGGCTTAACTCAGCCGCTATTTACCACCACACTGATGATGACGGTGACAATTGTGCTGGCGCTGATGGGTTACGCCATGCAGCGAGCCGCAAGCGCACAAACTGTTGTTGCCTCTGCGCAAACTGCCTGCCAGGATAATCAGTGACACACTGACTTTTTAGTTAGCGCCCTAACAATAAGTTATTGAATATTGACCCGCGTGAGCATATACTCATCCGGGTCAACAAATCTGTAATAAATCAACAATATAATAACGTAATAATCTGATTGGCACCCTGCTGCCGGGACGGTATTCGCGCGCGTTATTCTCACCTTACCCGACCTGCTGCAGGCTGTTCCAGTCCTCTGTATCACACAGATAACCGGTTTGCGGAGCCATCCGCATCGTTTCTCATTGCCTGAATAAATTGGCTACTCTTTGTTCAGGTTCAGATTGGACAGGTGGTGGAATATCTATGAGTTCATCTTATGCAGAAGAAGTGAGCCTCGAAGAAAACCATTGGTATCGCATCGTTCATGAACTGCTGGAAAAAGCGGATATCGAAATTAATGGTTCACGTCCCTGGGATATTCATATTAATCATCCTGGTTTTTTTAAACGTGTTCTGCAGGAGGGCTCTCTTGGGCTCGGTGAGAGCTATATGGATGGATGGTGGGAGTGTGACCGGCTGGATATTTTCTTCCACCAGGTACTTAAACATAAACTCGATCAGCAGCTGCCTCATCACTTCAAAGATACGCTGCGCATTGCCGCCGCACGCTTAACCAATCTGCAGTCAAAAAAACGGGCGTGGATTGTCGGTAAAGAGCATTACGACCTGGGCAACGACCTCTTTTCACTGATGCTCGATCCCTATATGCAATACTCCTGTGGCTACTGGAAAGAGGCGACGACACTGGCGACGGCGCAGGAAGCCAAGCTGGATATGATCTGCCGTAAATTAGCGCTGGAACCCGGAATGTCACTGCTGGATATCGGCTGTGGCTGGGGCGGACTCGCGGAATTTGCCGCACGTTATTATGGCGTTAAAGTGCATGGCGTGACGATTTCCGCCGAACAACAGAAACTGGCGCAGCAGCGCTGCAGCGGATTAGACGTCACGATTCTGTTGCAGGATTATCGCGATCTGAATGAGCAGTTTGATCGTATTGTGTCGGTGGGTATGTTTGAACATGTCGGACCGAAAAATTACGCGACCTATTTTGACGTGGTCGATCGTAATTTAAAGCCTGACGGTATTTTCCTGCTTCACACCATCGGCGCGATTAAAACCGATATGAGTGTCGATCCCTGGATCGATAAATATATCTTCCCCAACGGCTGCCTGCCTTCGGTGCGCCATGTGGCCGATGCCAGCGAACCCCATTTTATTCTGGAAGACTGGCACAACTTCGGCGCAGACTACGATAAAACACTGATGGCCTGGCATGAACGCTTTTTGCAGGCCTGGCCAGAGCTGGCCGATAAATATGGCGAACGCTTTAAACGGATGTTCTCCTATTATCTGAATGCCTGTGCAGGTGCCTTCCGGGCGCGTGATATTCAGCTGTGGCAGATCGTGTTCAGTCGCGGTGTTGAGGGGGGATTACGGGTGGCGCGGTAGGGGTTAAAAAGCGGGCAATTAAGAAGGCGCTGCCCCGGCTGAACACTTGAAAAGAAGGGCCTGTTTTGCTTTAACAGGGTGCGTTGCGCAAGGAACGGGGTCAGATCGGAAAGTCGCAAAACCCGTCATCCCTGACACGCCCGGCCCACGCGATTACGCACCTCATCCCTGAGGTACGCCCGTTGCCGGGCCAACGCTTTGCGTTGTTCAAAAACGCTCCCGGCGTTTTTATCCGGGCGGCGGGACGCTTTCCTCTTCTGAGCCGGTGCCCTGCGCTTTTATAATGCTGACAGAGTAAAACCGATTGGGCTGTCTGCGGTGCTTACGCGCCTTTTATTAACTCTCTGTCTTTGACTGGCCGGTCAGCATGCTCATCGCCGCCGCGGCATCGCGCTGTGCTAACACCCGCTCAACAGTCTCCACGATTGCCTGCGTGTGCGGATCGATTTCAATATTCACCCGGTCGCCAAAGGTCTTCGCCCCCAGCGTGGTACGCTCCAGCGTTTCCGGAATCAGATAGACGCAGAACTTAGTCTTAGTCACATCGCCTACCGTCAGGCTGATACCGTCGATGCCGACAAACCCTTTATGCAGAATATATTTCATCTGCGCCGCATCCTGGATTTTAAACCAGACTTCGCGGTTATGTTCTGACTGGATAATCTTGCAGATTTCAGCGGTGGTCATAATATGACCAGACATCAGGTGTCCGCCTATTTCATCGCTGAATTTCGCTGCACGCTCAATATTGACCACATCGCCCTGACGTAAATCGCCAAGGTTAGTCACCCGCAATGTCTCTTTAATTAAATCAAAACTGACGCGGTCGCCTTCAATTGCCGTTACGGTTAAACAGCAACCGTTATGGGCTACGGATGCGCCCAGCGCCAGACCCGGTAAGAGCTCTTGCGGCAGGCGGACAGTATGGGTACGAAACAGTTCTTTCTCTTCAATGGACACGATTTCTGCGGTGCCCTGCACAATACCGGTAAACATAGTCTTTGCCTCTGCGAAGTTTACGCTAGTTTATCACAGCTCAGGTCGGCTGTTAGATTTCAGCCCGCACCGCCGCTTTATAGCGGAGCAAACCGCATTGTGTGACAAAGATTGGCGAATTCTGTTACGCCAGTTACACTAGCTCGCGAAATTCCCCGGGCTTCCTGCCCCTTTTAATTCATTCAATAAGTCAGGTGTTAACGTGCAGAAGTATTTAACAGAAGCGCGTCAATTGCTGGCCCTTGCGATTCCGGTCATCCTTGCTCAGGTGGCTCAAACCGCAATGGGATTTGTGGATACCATTATGGCCGGCGCAGTCAGCGCCACGGATATGGCCGCCGTTGCTGTCGGCACCTCTGTCTGGCTACCGGCCATCCTGTTTGGTCATGGTCTTCTGCTTGCATTGACGCCCACCGTTGCGCAACTCAATGGTTCTGGCCGCCGCGAACGCATCGGTGAACAGATCCGCCAGGGATACTGGCTCGCCTTTTTCGTCTCCCTGCTGATTATGGTGCTGTTGTGGCATGCCGGTTATCTTATCCGGGCGATGCATGACATTGATCCAGTGCTGGCGCTGAAGGCAGAAGGCTATCTGCATGCCCTGCTGTTCGGCGCGCCTGGCTACCTCTTCTTCCAGGTGCTCCGCAATCAGTGCGAGGGGCTGTCGAAAACCAAACCCGGCATGGTGCTGGGCTTTTTAGGCCTGATGTTCAACATCCCGCTTAACTATGTCTTTATCTATGGCCACTTCGGCATGCCAGCCCTGGGCGGTGTCGGCTGCGGCGTGGCGACCGCCTCGGTCTACTGGGTGATGTTTATCTGCATGCGCTTCTGGGTGCGCCGGATGGGTAGCATGCGCGATATCCGTATGGAGAGCCGCTGGTCACCCCCTTCCCGTCCGATTCTGAGCCGCCTGATGACGCTGGGATTGCCGGTGGCGCTGGCACTCTTCTTTGAGGTCACGCTGTTCGCCGTTGTCGCCCTGCTGGTTTCGCCACTGGGCATCGTTAACGTGGCCGGTCACCAGATTGCGCTCAATTTCAGTTCACTGATGTTCGTATTGCCGCTGTCGCTGGGTGTCGCGACCACCATCCGCGTCGGTTATCGTCTGGGCCAGGGCTCCACCGAGCAGGCACGGGTCGCGGCCTGGACCGCACAGGGTGTAGGCATCAGCATGGCGGCGCTAACCGCCATTTTTACCGTGACGTTCCGTCATCAGATTGCCCTGCTCTATAACGACAACCCTGAAGTGGTGACGCTGGCGGCACAGTTGATGCTGCTGGCGGCAATTTATCAGTTCTCAGACTCGATACAGGTGATTGGCAGCGGGATCCTGCGCGGCTATAAAGATACGCGGTCGATTTTCTTTATTACCTTTATCGCTTACTGGCTGCTGGGGCTGCCCGCCGGTTATCTGCTGGCGCTGACCGACTGGGTGGTGCCGCGCATGGGACCTGCGGGCTTCTGGTGCGGCTTTATTATCGGCCTGACCTCGGCTGCGGTGATGATGATCTGGCGCATCAGACGGTTACAGCAATCACCGGCGGAGATTATCCTGACGCGTGCAGCGCGATAACGTTCGAGGCGGGTCATTCATGGCCCGCAATGACGAAAAAAACGACGGTTAGCACAGTTGCTGTGCAGTCATGGCGAAAAAACTATTTTCCCCTTGCCAGCCTCACACGCTGCCGTTAATATTCGTCCCCGCTGTCGCCCTGACAGCATGTTGCGCTCTTAGCTCAGTTGGTTAGAGCACCACCTTGACATGGTGGGGGTCGATGGTTCGAGTCCATTAGAGCGCACCAAGTGCGTCCGTAGCTCAGTTGGTTAGAGCACCACCTTGACATGGTGGGGGTCGGTGGTTCGAGTCCACTCGGACGCACCAATATTCAGTATGCGCTCTTAGCTCAGTTGGTTAGAGCACCACCTTGACATGGTGGGGGTCGATGGTTCGAGTCCATTAGAGCGCACCACTTTCAGAATTCCTTCAGCTTGCGCAACTCCACTTTTATTGATCTGCATCGCTTCCCCCTTCTGCTTTTTGATTGGTTTTCGCATACTTAGCGTCTATACTGTCCCGCGTTGCTTACTTGAAAGGTTTCAGCGATCACGTGCTTACTGCGATAACTCAAATGATTTGCGCAACAACAGCGTGGTGGTTACCAACCGTAACCGCACAACTTCCCTGCACGCCTGGCCTTCGTCACCTATTCTTACTCAGTACTGCCCTTTTCAGTCTCAATCAGAAATTTCATTTCGATGCGCTGCCATCGGATTCCGCCCTTATTCATCCATCACAACTTACAGAAAATCCGTCATGAAAAAGACTAAAATCGTTTGTACAATCGGCCCGAAAACCGAATCCGAAGAGATGCTGACTCAGCTGCTTGAAGCTGGCATGAATGTTATGCGTCTTAACTTCTCTCACGGCGACTACGCTGAGCATGGCCAACGCATCACCAACATGCGTGCCGTTATGCAAAAAACCGGCCGTCAGGCCGCTATTCTGCTGGATACCAAAGGCCCTGAAATCCGCACCATGAAACTGGAAGGCGGCAACGATGCGGCTCTGAAAGCGGGTCAGACCTTTACCTTTACTACAGACCAGAGCGTGATTGGCAACAGCGAGCGCGTTGCGGTGACCTACCCGGGTTTCACTGCTGACCTGAAAATCGGCAACACGGTGCTGGTCGATGATGGCCTGATTGGTATGGAAGTGACCGAAGTCACTGAAAATACCGTGGTGTGTAAAGTCCTGAACAATGGCGATCTGGGCGAAAACAAAGGCGTTAACCTGCCAGGCGTCTCTATCCAGCTGCCAGCACTGGCCGAAAAAGATAAGCGCGACCTGATTTTTGGTTGTGAGCAGGGCGTAGACTTCGTCGCCGCCTCTTTCATCCGTAAACGTTCAGACGTGCTGGAAATTCGCGAGCACCTGAAACAGAACGGCGGCGAGCATATCCAGATCATCTCCAAAATCGAAAACCAGGAAGGCCTGAACAACTTCGACGAAATCCTCGAAGCCTCAGACGGCATCATGGTTGCGCGTGGCGATCTGGGCGTTGAGATCCCGGTTGAAGAAGTGATCTTCGCGCAGAAGATGATGATCAAAAAATGTAATAAAGCACGCAAAGTGGTCATCACGGCTACCCAGATGCTCGATTCCATGATCAAGAACCCGCGCCCTACCCGCGCAGAAGCCGGTGACGTGGCAAACGCCATTCTTGACGGTACCGATGCTGTCATGCTGTCAGGTGAGAGCGCCAAAGGCCGTTATCCGCTGGAGTCGGTCACCATCATGGCGACCATCTGTGAGCGTACCGATCGCGTGATGAAGTCCCGCATCGACAGCCAGAGTGATAACCGCAAAATGCGTATCACAGAAGCTGTCTGCCGTGGTGCGGTAGAGACCGCTGAGAAGCTGGAAGCGCCACTGATTGTGGTTGCTACCGAAGGGGGTAAATCTGCTAAAGCCGTACGTAAATACTTCCCGAACGCGACCATCCTGGCGCTGACCACCAATCCGATGACTGCCCGTCAGCTGATCCTGAGCAAAGGGATTGAGACACGTCTGGTGACTGAGATCGCTTCAACCGACGATTTCTATCGTCTGGGTAAAGAAGCGGCGCTGGAAAGTGGCTACGGCCAGAAAGGCGATGTCGTGGTGCTGGTGTCAGGTGCATTAGTACCAAGCGGAACTACCAACACTGCTTCTGTACACGTTCTGTAAAACGCTCTCTGACCATTATTTTGAAGCGCCTTTATCGGGCGCTTTTTTTTATTTCTACTTAAACCAAATGTCAGAAAATTCCAATCGAAAATAACTATTCAAATACTCTTAATATTAAGGTTAATCCGATTAAATCTCTCTGTTTTCGCTAAATTTTTTTATCATATTCTGTGATTCGCTGCTTCTTTGAGCGAACGATCAAATTTAAGCATCTTCTCATCAAAAATTTATTCTCAACTTAAAAAGCTTTGTGTAATACTTGTAACGCTACATGGAGATTAACTCAATCTAGAGGGTATAAATAATGAATCGTACTAAACTGGTACTGGGCGCGGTAGTTCTGGCTTCAACTATGCTGGCTGGTTGCTCAAGCAACGCTAAAATCGACCAGCTGTCTTCAGACGTTCAGACTCTGAACGCTAAAGTTGACCAGCTGAGCAACGACGTGAACGCAGTGCGTTCAGACGTTCAGGCTGCTAAAGATGACGCAGCACGCGCTAACCAGCGTCTGGACAACCAGGCTCACTCTTACCGTAAGTAAGAGTTCTGGTTTAAAAATGGCGCCTTTATGGCGCCATTTTTTTTGCTCCGAATTCAGTGCCCTTCACAGGCACTTATCCGTTCAGGGCTGAACCGCGTTGCCCTCAGCCTGTGTCACCGGGCTATCAGCCCCCACAGATGCGCTCTCAAGCCCCGCAGGCGGCACGGTATCACTCTGCACCGGCTCCCCACTGCTGACCAGCACAGGCATGCCTGAGCGTCGCGCTAAGCTGGCTTTAATCAGGGCACTATCACTCTTCTCACTTTTCATAAACTGCTTCACTCCGGCAGTGAGTGCAATCGGCATGGTCTGTGGATCGTCCTTATCGTTGCGTGACAGCGGCTGATGCACTTCCACGTAGCGTTTCCCATCCGGCTCTACAGCGTACTTCACCGGCTGATTGATGATCTGTACCCGCGTCCCTTTCGGGGCTGAGTTAAACAGCGCTTCGATATCTTCTGAACGCAGACGTATACAGCCTGAACTGACGCGCATGCCGATGCCGAATTTCGCATTAGTGCCATGGATCAGATACTGGCCGGTGCCGCGCGCCAGACGCATGGCAAACTGCCCCATCGGGTTATCCGGTCCGGCGGGGACCACGCCAGGCAGCGTAATGCCCTCTTTGGCGTAGCGTTTGCGGATGTTCGCCGTGGGCGTCCAGGTGGGATTAGGGATCTTCTGGCTGATCTGCGTCACCATCACTGGCGTGGCTGCACCCAGCTGGCCAATACCGATGGGATAGACAATGACCTTATCCTCCCCTTTGGGATAGTAGTAGAGACGCAGCTCGGCCAGATTCACCACAATCCCTTCGCGCGGCGTATCGGGCAGGATCATCTGCAGTGGAACCGTCAGCTGGGTGCCCGCTTTGGGCAGCCAGGGATCGGTACCGGGATTTGCCTCCAGCATGCTCAGCAGGCCGACCTGGTAGCGCGCCGCAATCGCTTCCAGAGGTTGCTTATTGTCAGGAACCTGAGTCAGGACGTTTTCGCCAATCAGGCGACTGTCAGGTGGTGGCAGCGGATATTCGGTGGCGAACGCGGGTGCAGAGAGCCCAAAGCAGGTCAGCAGCAATGCACCGGCTAAACGTAAAGCAGGTTTCATGCAATTTTCTCGTCAGATAAAAAAACAGACGCCGGATGGCGTCTGTGGAGTGTAACTTAGCTGAGGTTCTGAGCGGTATGGCGAATAGACCGAATCATCGCCTCCAGCCCCTGCGACCGGGTGGGCGTCAGGTGCTGCATCAGTGCCAGTTCGCCAAACCAGTGGCGCACATCCAGCGCCAGGATATCGGCGGGCGGCAGGTTCTGATAGAGGCTAAATACGATAGCAATCAAACCTTTAACAATAGCGGCATCGCTGTCGCCTTCAAACGCAATGGAACCATCCGCCTGCGGGGTCATTCTGATCCACACCTGACTCTGACAACCCGAAATCACGTTCTCCGGCTGGTGCAAGGTTTCAGAAGATTCCGGAAGCTTTGAACCCAGCTCAATAATGTAGAGGTACTTCTCTTCCCAGTTAGCGCAACGGTTGAAGTTGCGAACCAGTTTCTCTTTTTCAGGCAAATTCGCCATCAGTGACTCCGTTAAAACTGTTCAGCCGCCCAGCAGACGATGAATGCGCGTCAAACCGGCAGCCAGACGATCCACTTCCTCTTCACTGTTATAGAACGTGAAGGAGGCACGGCACATCGCCGGTACATTGTAATGCTGCATCAGCGGCATCGCGCAGTGATGTCCGGTGCGGATGGCAATGCCATATTGATCCAGGAAGCTGCCGACATCGTAGGCGTGGTGTTTACCGAGATTGAAGGCGATAACGCCAGCTCGTGACTGCGGACCGTAGATCTGGATATCCGGAACGGTGCCCAGTTTATCGAGCGCATAGTTCATCAGTGCCGTCTCGCGCTGATGAATCGTATCCAGTCCCAGCGCCTGCACATAGGCCATCGCCGCACCAAAGCCGATAATACCGCCGGTATTCGGCGTACCCGCTTCAAAGCGCCACGGCGCACTGTTCCAGGTGGTGCCGGTAGGCAGCATGACGCGCTCAATCATTGAACCGCCCCCTTCCCATGGTGGCATCTCATCCAGCAGCGCTTTGCGGCCGTAGAGAATACCCACGCCGTTCGGTCCATAGAGTTTATGGCTGGAGAAGGCGTAGAAGTCGCAGCCGATATCCTGCACATCAACCTTGTCATGCATCACCGCCTGGGCACCATCCACCAGCGTTACCACGCCAGCGGCTTTTGCCTGAGCAACGATCGCCTTAACCGGATTAACCGTGCCGAGCACGTTTGAAACATGCGTCACCGCCAGCAACCGCGTACGGCTGTCGATCAGCCCCGCCAGTTGCTCCAGCGCCAGCTCACCGTTGTCATTTAATGGCAGGACACGCACTTCTGCGCCGGTGCGCTGGGCCAGCATCTGCCATGGAACGATATTGGCGTGATGCTCCATCTCAGTGATGATCAGGTTATCGCCAGCCT
Source organism: Pantoea sp. JV6 (assembly GCF_025910055.1). NCBI lineage: Bacteria > Pseudomonadati > Pseudomonadota > Gammaproteobacteria > Enterobacterales > Erwiniaceae > Pantoea > Pantoea sp. JV6. The sequence continues at coordinate 82,008 of NZ_JAPCIM010000005.1, forward strand.
GGAGGTTACTGCTGCCCCAGGTGTTCGCCACCAGATTGATGCCTTCGGTGGTGCCTTTGACGAAGACAATCTCTTCCTGTGACTGCGCATTGATAAAACGGGCAGCCTGATCGCGCACGTTCTCCATGTCGCTGGTCGCCTGCTGGCTCAGCGTATGGATACCACGATGCACGGCCGCATAGCCGTGCTGATAGAAATGACTCTCGGCGTTAATCACCGAGAGTGGGCGCTGTGCGCTGGCCGCACTGTCAAGATAGGCCAGCGGATGACCGTTGACCTCACGCTTCAGGATAGGAAAATCAGCCCTGACGCGTTCGAGATCGAAGTTCATCATATGTCGCCTCCGGGAAAACGTTGCGCGATACGCTGCAGCACGGCCTGACGCATCACCTCATTTTCCAGTGTTTCGGTCAGTTCTGCGGCAAACGCATGAATAATCATGGTCTGTGCAGCATCCTGCTCAATACCGCGCGAACGCAGGTAGAACATCTGCTCATCATCAATACGACCGATAGTGGCACCGTGGCTGCACTTGACGTCATCCGCATAAATTTCCAGCTGCGGTTTGGTATCGACTTCTGAGAGCTTGCCCAGCAACAGGTTGTTGTTGGTCATCTGCCCGTCGGTCTTCAGCGCATGCTGTGCCACTTTAATGTGGCCGTTAAACACCGCACGGCCTTTGTCACGCACGATGGTTTTATGCATCTGGCGGCTGACGCAGTAGCCCTTGTTGTGCTCCAGGTAAGTACGGGTATCCGCCACTTCCTGTTTCACTGGCAGCACCAGGCTGTTGATCGCCAGCGTGGTGTTTTCGCCGTTCAGCTGGGTACTGGTGTTGTGACGCGACAGCCCGGCACCCAGCAGGAAGCTGGTGCTGCTGACCTGGCCATCGTTGCCAATGACCAGATCGTTATGCGCAAAGTGATAGCTGGCGCTGCTTTCAAAGGCCAGCTTCGTGTGCGTCAGTTTTGCATTGTCGCCTACCGCAAAGGTAAAGCGCGTGCCGGTGAAATGGGCGCGCTCATCCAGTGAAACGTAGTGCTCAATCACTTCCGCTTCGGCACTCTCTTCCAGCTGCAGGTGATGACGATAGTGAACCGTGTTCATACCCGTCTGCTGACCGCTGGTGATATGCAGCAGATAGACCGGACGCGCAGCGGATTTACCGCGTGCCAGACGCAGGGTCGTCACCTCTTCTGCCAGACTCTCTGTCAGATGCAGGAAGACTTCAGGCTGAACCGCAGCAGGCAGCGGACGGCGCTCGGCGGCCACGCTGTGCTGAACCTCAAACAGTTCGCAGTCGCGACTGCTGAAGGCTGGCTGGAACTGACCGTCAACATAGACCAGACGGATCGCATCCAGCGGCAGCGCCAGTGCATCAACCTGTTCAGCGCTCAGGGTCTGCGGCGCGTCAGGTAGTACAAACTGCTGTGACAGTAAGGTGTCCAGCGGCGTGTACTTCCAGTTTTCGTGCTTGCGGGTTGGCAGGCCAACGCGCATCAGTTGCTGCCAGTGCTGCTGTGCCTGCAGAGAACGCACGTCGCCACGCGACTCAAACAGGTGATGCCACTGTTGCAGCGCAGAATCACTCTTCGTCGGTAAGCCAGCCATAACCTTGCTCCTCCAGCTGTTTCACCAGCGAGAAGTCGCCAGATTTCACGATTTTGCCCTGATACAGAACATGAACGAAGTCTGGCTTGATGTAATCCAGAATACGCTGGTAGTGGGTCACGATGATAAAGGCACGCTTCTCGTCGCGCAGGCTGTTTACGCCATTCGCAACAATTTTCAGCGCATCGATATCCAGGCCTGAGTCGGTCTCATCCAGGATGCAGAGTTCTGGCTCCAGCGCCGCCATCTGCAGGATGTCGTTACGCTTCTTCTCACCGCCGGAGAAGCCAACGTTGACTGAGCGGGTCAGCAGATCTGCGGGCATCTTCAGCAGCTCAATTTTCTCTTCAATAAAGTCCTGGAAATCGAAGCGATCCAGCTCTTCCTGCTGACGATATTTGCGTACCGCATTGACCGAGGTCTGCAAAAAGAACTGGTTGCTGACGCCCGGAATTTCTACCGGATACTGGAATGCCATAAAGATGCCTTCACCGGCGCGCTCTTCAGGGGCCAGTTCCAGCAGATCTTTACCTTTGAAGCTGACCGAACCGCCGGTTACTTCATAATCTTCACGGCCTGCCAGCGTCGCTGACAGGGTACTTTTACCTGAGCCGTTCGGGCCCATGATGGCATGCACTTCGCCGGGTTTAATTTCGAGATTCAGGCCACGCAGAATGGCTTTATCTTCAACACTGACCTGCAAATCTTTAATGCTTAACATACTTATTCCTTCACATTGCTTCCGGCAACGCGTGTGACGGCATCAGCCCACACTGTGCTCAAGGCTGATGGCTAACAATTTCTGGGCTTCCACAGCAAATTCCAGTGGCAACTCCGAGAATACGTCTTTACAGAAGCCGTTCACGATCATCGAGATGGCGTCTTCTTCACTGATACCGCGTTGCAGACAGTAGAACATCTGATCTTCGCCGATACGTGATGTCGTGGCTTCATGCTCAAGCTGAGCGGTATTGTTGCGGGTCTCCACATACGGGAAAGTATGTGCGCCGCAATCAGGACCGATCAGCATCGAGTCACACTGCGTAAAGTTACGGGCATTGGTCGCGGTTGGCATGATTTTCACCAGCCCGCGATAGGTGTTCTGACTTTTACCGGCCGAAATCCCTTTGGAGATGATGGTCGATTTGGTGTTTTTACCAATGTGGATCATCTTGGTGCCGGTATCGGCCTGCTGACGACCGCTGGTCAGTGCCACTGAGTAGAATTCACCCACTGAATAGTCCCCGCGCAGAATGCAGCTTGGGTATTTCCAGGTGATAGCAGAGCCGGTTTCAGACTGTGTCCAGGACATCTTGCTGTGGTCACCTTCACACAGCGCGCGCTTGGTCACGAAGTTCAGGATACCCCCCTCACCTTCGCCGCCCGGGAACCAGTTCTGAACCGTCGAATATTTCACTTCGGCATTTTTGTGGATGATGACTTCCACCACGGCCGCGTGCAGCTGATAGGTGTCACGCACTGGCGCTGAACAGCCTTCGATGTAGCTGACGTAGCTGTCTTCATCGGCAATCAGGATGGTGCGTTCGAACTGACCGGTTTTCGCTGCGTTGATGCGGAAATAGGTCGACAACTCCATCGGGCAACGCACCCCTTTCGGGATATAAACGAAGGTGCCGTCAGAGGCGACTGCCGAGTTCAGCGCCGCAAAGAAGTTATCGTTCGCCGGAACAACCGTGCCGAGATACTGCTTCACCAGCTCCGGGTGCTCCTGGATCGCTTCGCCAAAGGAACAGAAGATAATCCCCTGCTCCGCCAGCTTGCCGCGATAGGTGGTCGCCACCGAAACGGAGTCAAAAATGGCGTCAACCGCCACTTCACGGCCTTCACGCACCGGGACACCCAGCTGATTAAAGGCGTTTTCCACTTCCTGTGTCAGATAATCGCTGGCTGGCGCGCTGCCTGAAGCCTGCAGTGCACCGGGTTCTGATGCGCAGCTGTCATCACAGTTGCCGCAGGAAGGCGCGGAGTAGTAGCTGTAATCCTGATAGTCGAGTTTTTCGTAGTGCGCTTTCAGCCAGTGTGGCTCTTCCATTTCAAGCCAGGCACGAAACGCTTTAAGACGAAACTCCAGCATCCACTCTGGCTCGTTACGCTTGGCCGAGATCGCCCGCACCACATCTTCATTGATGCCGTTGGCAAATTCTTCGGTTTGCAGTTGGGTAAAGAAGCCCTCTTTGTAGTTGAGCTTGCCTTCCCAGATTTGTACATCGTCAGATGTTTCGCTGTGTCGTGACATATTTCACTTACTCGACGCCAAAGCTCTCACCGCACCCGCAGGCGTGCTGAGCTTTAGGGTTATTGAATTTAAAAATCTGATTCAGGCCTTCACGAACGTAGTCCAGTTCGGTGCCATCAACGAATGGCATCGCCTGTAGCGGCACAAACAGCGTTGCGCCATGGAATGAGAACTGCAAATCATCCTCGACTGGCTCTTTCACCAGATCCATGACGTAACCAAAACCGGCGCAGCCGGATTGTTTTACGCCGAGCCGCAGACCCTTGACATCGGGGTCCTGAGCCGCCAGATTGAGAATTTGTTGCGCTGCGGTTTCAGTCAGCGTCAGCCCTTTCCAGACAAAATCGTCGGGTGAGAAAGAGTCTGTATTAACGGATGCCATGTTGATACCTCTTGAGTCCGGACCTTTTCAGGCTATCCCCCTATGGTAGTGATCTGACCAATCACTTCAACCTCTTGTTTTGCAGGGATAATCATCTTGTGCGGTTTTATTTGCTTAATTATTAAGCATAGCCTCTTCAGCTCACCTTGTGGTGAGCGCGTCAGCATAAATAAGCCAGTGTTAACCTATTAATAAATCACTCTTTTTTAAATAACCATTTTTGATAAAAATGCTTATTGATAGGTTACGCCTTTCTGCGATGTAAACAGATTGTTATTTCCGATTATACCGACAGGCAGGATAAATCGATAAATTTTTCTGCCCGCCAATTGCAATCACAGCCCAATTGAATATGATAATTATTATCATTCACATTCAGGGTGGCGTTATGACGCTTTCTGTCTCAGCCTGGCTGCAGCACAAAATCGACGAATATCAGTTTGCGGTGCGTGATATCACCGTCGACTTTTATATGGCGCAGGCAAAGCTCGACCGGGCCGACTGCACGATTCATCAGCTACGTCAGTTTAACGATGCCTGTCAGGATATGGCAGAAATCTGCCAGTTGAACGGTGACGACCAGAGTTACCTGCATGCCATGGGTAAACTGCATCACCGACTGGTGCAGGAGATGGGAAACAGCGATCGCGATCGCCTGTTTCGCCTTCAGGCTTATCAACTGGCGCGATTGTCCCTGACCCGCCTCTGCCATCAACTGGCAATGGTCGGGGAGTGGAACCAGGCCACTGCGCTGCAAAGTGACTTCATGCGTCACGCAGGCTGGATATTCTAATCCAGCCAGGGCGTGACGTCGCGCACAATTTTTTTACATTAGCTCTAACAATGCCTGAAGTGGATGACGCATTCCGTTGCCCTCTACACGCTTGACCTGACTGCGGCACGAATAGCCAGTGGCCAGGCAGCGCTGGCGTGGCAGGCGCTGAAGCTGGGGATGCCAGGAGAGCGCGTAGATCCCCAGCGAGTTTTCGAGGTTTTTACTTTCGTGACCGTAGGTGCCTGCCATACCGCAGCAGCCAACATTGATGTTCTCCAGCTTCGCGCCAAAACGGGAGAAGATCGCCTGCCACTGATTCGGGGTGGAGGGCAGCGCGGTCACCTCGGTGCAGTGTGCAAACAGATACCAGGATTCTCCGCCCGTGGCCTGCACGTCACGCTCTGCCAGTGCACGCTCTAACCACTCATGTACCAGCAGGACGTTAAAGTCGCCGCGTGATTCGCCCAGCGTCTGACGATACTCATCGCGATAGCAGAGCACCGTGGCCGGATCGACACCGACCATGGGCAACCCCAGTTTTGCCACCCGATTCAGGAAATCGGCGGTGCGGGACGCCGTGCGGGCGAAACGTTGCAGGAAACCTTTCACATGTTGCGCTTTGCCATTTGGCGAGAATGGCAGGAGCACGGGCCGGTAGCCCAGTTTCTCAATCAGCCTGACAAAATCGTTAACCAGCTGCGCCTCATAGAAGCTGGTAAAGGGATCCTGCACCACCAGCACACAGTTTGCGCGTTCAGCGGCTGACACCCCTTCCAGCTGCTCCAGCGTCATGTTCATGGCAGGATGACCACTGAGTTGCTGTTTCAGATTAGGGGCCGAAAGCAGCGGCAGATCGACCATACCAATATGGGTTTTACTTATCTCTTTCAGCCACGGCTGGCGCAGGAAGAAGTTAAATACTTTCGGTGCTTTTGCCATCAGCGGCGCATAGCCCTCCACTGCAGCCACCAGGTGATCGCTGACCGGACGCAGATAACGGGTGTGGTAGAGCTGTAAGAAGCGCGAGCGGAAAGCGGGCACGTCAATTTTAATCGGACATTGGGTAGAGCAGGCTTTGCAGGCCAGACAGCCCGACATCGCCTCTTTCACCTCGTGCGAGAAGTCATACTCCCCTTTGCTGGCGTGCCAGCTATTGCGGGTACGGGCAATCAGGGTGCGAAGCGACAGCCGATTTTCAGGCAGCTGCTTTTCCAGGGTGAGCGGATCGACGCCCTGCCCGGCCAGCAGCCGCAGCCACTCCCGCGTCAGTGTTGCCCGCCCTTTGGGCGAGTGAATGCGGTTGCGGGTGATCTTCATGGAGGGACACATCGGGCTGCGGGCATCAAAGTTAAAACACAACCCGTTGCCGTTACACTCCATCGCGCCACGCCATTCATCCCGGACCGTTAACGGGATCTGACGATCATAGGTTCCGCGCTTCACCGCATCGACCTGCATCATTTCATCATTACTGTTGAATGGCGTACAGATCTTGCCCGGATTCAGGCGATTGAGCGGATCAAAGGCCGCTTTGATGCGGCGCAATTCGTTAAACAGCGTCTCACCGAAGAATGCCGGACTGTACTGGGCTCGAAACCCTTTGCCATGTTCACCCCACAGCAGGCCGCCGTAGCGCGCTGTCAGCGCTACGACTTCGTCGGAGATCTGCTTCATCATCATCTCCTGCTGCGGATCGCACATATCCAGCGCCGGACGCACATGCAGTACGCCTGCATCGACATGGCCAAACATGCCGTAGCTCAGCCCGTGGCTGTCGAGCAGCGCGCGAAACTCGACGATGTAGTCCGCCAGCTTTTCCGGTGGAACCGCGGTATCTTCCACAAAGGGAATCGGTTTAGCCCGGCCTTTGGCATTTCCCAACAGACCCACCGCTTTTTTACGCATGTTATAGATGCGTTCAATGCCATCCAGGTCGTTACAGAACTGATAGCCAATCACGCCGCCCTGCTGCTGCGCCATCAATGCGTCAAGGCGGCCACAAAGCTGTTCAATCTGCTGATCGATCAGCGCGGCGTTGTCGCCGGCAAACTCAACAATATTCAGGCCCAGCATCTCTTTGTCGGGTACATCGGCGATCAATTCGCGAACTGAGTGCCAGACAATGTCTTCGCGCGCCAGGTTCAGCACCTTAGAGTCAACGGTCTCTACCGAGAGCGCCTGCGCTTCCACCATAAAAGGCGCATTGCGCAGGGCGGAGTCAAAGGAGTCATATTTGATATTCACCAGTCGGCGCACTTTAGGCAGCGGCGTGATATCAAGCCGCGCTTCCGTGACAAAGGCCAGCGTGCCCTCTGCGCCGCACAGCAGGCGCGTCAGGTCAATGGTTTGCATATCGTCGCTGAAGACATGGCGCAGGTCATATCCGGTCAGGAACCGATTCAGCTTTGGAAACTTTTCCAGAATCAGCGCACGATGCTCGCGGCAGCGCGTCAGCACCTGCTGATAGAGCCGGCCTTCGGGAGTCGCCGTCTGCGCCAGGGTTTCAGCCAGCGCGGTAGCCATTGGACGCGTATCAAGGATATCGCCGCCCAGCAGCACGGCGCGCAGGCCCAGCACATGGTCCGAGGTTTTGCCATAGACCAGTGAGCCCTGGCCGGACGCATCGGTATTAATCATGCCGCCCAGCGTGGCACGGTTACTGGTGGATAACTCCGGCGAGAAGAAAAAGCCGAATGGCTTCAGCCAGGCGTTTAGCTGATCTTTGATCACCCCCGCTTCAACCCGCACCCAGCCCTCATCGGTATTGATCTCCAGGATACGGTTCATGTAGCGCGACATATCCACCACAATCCCCTGATTCAGCGACTGACCGTTGGTGCCGGTACCGCCGCCGCGCGGGGTAAATACCAGACTGGCAAAGCGCGCTTCTCCGGCCACGCGGGCGAGCAGCGCAACATCCGCAGTCGAGCGCGGAAAGAGCGCCGCGTCGGGCAGCAATTGATAGATGCTGTTATCGGTGGAGAGTGAGAGACGGTCGGCATAGCTGGTTGCCATGTCACCGGTAAAACCCTGCTCTTTCAACGACTCAAGGAACGTCAGCACCAGTTGAACGAGGCCCGGTGCCTGCGAAATCTGTGGGATCATGATTGTCTGACCGAAGGTGTTGTAAACGTTTGCGTTTATAGATTAGCGATTTCTCGTTTTATCATATTTTTCCTGCGCCTGCCCTTTTTTCAGAAAAGGCAAAAACCTTTCTCCGCAACTCTGTTTAAACCTCAGCAAATAGATCATGATAAAAACGGGCATCCGAATGCCTGAAAATGAAGGATTAAGACGAGGTTATGAGTCAATGATGAAAAGCCAGTACCGGGATATGGATTTACCGCAAATACTCTTCACCCTGATGTTCATCTTGCTGCTGATTGTCGCCTGTTTATGGGTCGTGCAGCCGTTTATTCTGGGCTTTGCCTGGGCCAGCATGGTGGTGATTGCCACCTGGCCATTGATGCTGAAATTCCAGCGACTGTTATGGGGACGCCGTTCCCTGGCGGTGATCGTGATGACACTGCTGCTGCTGCTGCTGTTTATTATCCCTATCGCCCTGCTGGTCAGCAGCCTGATTGATAACAGCGCGCCGGTGATTGCCTGGGTTACCCAGGGGCATATGATGCCGCGACTGTTATGGCTCAACGATGTCCCGATGGTCGGCAAGAAGCTTTATGTCAGTTATGACACGCTGGTGGCGAGCGGCGGTGCCGGCGTCATGGCGAAAATACAGCCCTATATCGGCCGTACCACCGGCTTTTTTGTCGCGCAGGCCGGTCATTTCGGACGCTTTATGATCCATCTGGGCGTGATGTTACTGTTCAGCGTGCTGCTTTACTGGCGTGGCGAACAGGCTGCCCAGGGCATTCGTCACTTTGCTTTCCGCATGGCGGGACGGCGCGGTGATGCCGCCGTACTGCTGGCGGCGCAGTCCATTCGTGCCGTGGCGCTTGGCGTAGTAGTGACGGCGCTGGTGCAGGGCGTGCTGGGCGGTATCGGTCTGGCGATCTCCGGCATTCCTTACGCCACGCTGTTGACGGTACTGATGATCCTCTGCTGTCTGGTACAGCTCGGCCCGCTACTGGTGCTGGTTCCCGCCATTATCTACCTCTACTGGAGCGGAGATACAACATGGGGAACGGTGCTGCTGGTCTGGAGCTGTGTGGTCGGCACGATGGATAACGTGCTGCGCCCGATGCTGATCCGTATGGGTGCCGATCTGCCGATGATCCTGATTCTTTCTGGTGTTATTGGTGGACTGTTTGCGTTCGGGATGATTGGTCTGTTTATCGGGCCGGTGGTTCTGGCGGTCTCCTACCGTCTGGTTTCCGTCTGGGTTCATGAAGCGCCTGCCCCGGATAGTGACCAACTGGCCGTGGCTGATGCCCTGGCGGATCACGATGATACCCCGCCTGCTGTATGATGAGATGCAATAACCCGCTGCGCCGCTAGCCCCCATAAGCATTGATTAGTGCGGTTAATGATGATTAACCGCACCCCTTCTCTCAGATCAGATAAATTCTGTTTTCCATTAGCGATTTTTAAGAAAAAAGCCACCTTTGGCCTGAAAGTGACCTTTTCGGGCCAAAAAAGATTACTTTCTGCACTGTTTCTTAAGCCAAATGGCGAAGTAAAGGTCACAAAAGATTATTGGCTTTAAACTAATAAGAGGATTCTTAAAGACGACAGCCAGCCGTATGAATAACATGTTTCCTATGTTCGAAATCAACCTGATGATTTTCAGACAATCTCATTCCCCTGAGTAGAGTAAAGAATTGCTGTGTGTAGTCTTTGCCCATCCCCTGTGATGGGCTTTTTTTTTGCCTGAATCTGACCAGATATAAACAGAAAAGGCCCGCATAGCGGGCCCTGAAGAGTGCTAACAACCCGTATCAGGGTGTTTTATTTAACTGCGCCAGACTCACCCAGGTCTCCACCACCGTGTCCGGGTTCAGTGACAGACTGTCGATGCCCTCTTCCATCAGCCATGCGGCGAAATCCTGATGGTCTGACGGTCCCTGCCCGCAGATTCCGACATATTTCCCCTTCTGCTTCGCGGCCCTTATGGCCATTGAAAGCAGCATCTTCACGGCCTCGTTACGCTCGTCAAACAGCGCGGAGACGACGCCAGAGTCGCGGTCCAGCCCCAGCGTCAGCTGAGTCATGTCGTTTGAGCCAATAGAGAAGCCATCGAAGTGCTCCAGGAACTGATCCGCCAGCAGGGCATTTGACGGGATCTCGCACATCATAATGATCTTCAGCCCGTTCTCGCCGCGCTTCAGTCCCTGACGCCCCAGCTCTTCCACCACAGCCTTCGCCTGCTCAACGGTGCGCACAAACGGAACCATAATCTCGACGTTTGTCAGGCCCATCTCGTTGCGAACACGTTTCACCGCTTCGCACTCCAGTGCAAAGCAGTCCCGGAAGCTGTCAGCGACATAGCGACCCGCACCCCGGAATCCCAGCATCGGGTTTTCCTCTTCCGGCTCGTAGCGTTCTCCACCCACCAGGTTGGCATATTCATTGGTTTTAAAGTCAGAAAGTCGGACAATTACGCGTTTCGGCGCAAAAGCGGCGCCAAGCGTGGCAATTCCTTCAGTCAGGCGAGCGATGTAAAACTCCACCGGATCATCAAATCCTTTCATCATTTTACGGATCTGCTGCTGCAGCTCCGGCGTCTGTTGGTCAAACTCCAGCAGCGCTTTAGGGTGGACGCCGATCATACGGTTAATGATAAATTCCAGCCGCGCCAGACCCACGCCTTCGTTAGGCAGACAGGCGAAATCAAAGGCGCGATCGGGGTTGCCCACGTTCATCATGATCTTCAGCGGCAGTTCAGGCAGTGAATCGACCTGCGAACTGGTGACGTCGAAGTCGAGCAGTTGATCGTAGACGTAGCCGGTATCACCTTCGGCACATGAGACAGTGACGTTATGCCCCTCTTTCAGCCGGTCGGTGGCGTCACCACAGCCCACCACTGCCGGAATGCCCAGCTCACGCGCGATGATCGCCGCATGACAGGTCCGTCCGCCACGGTTAGTCACAATCGCTGACGCCTTTTTCATGATCGGTTCCCAGTCCGGGTCGGTCATGTCGGTCACCAGCACATCGCCTTTTTCAATGCGATTCATTTCGCTGATATCGTGGATGACCTTCACCACGCCTGCGCCAATACGATGACCGATAGCACGACCTTCCACGACAACGCTGCCCTGCCCCTGCAGCGTATAACGCTCCATTACCTGACCATTTGAACGTACGGTTTCAGGGCGCGCCTGAACAATAAACAGTTTGCCGGTGTGCCCATCTTTGGCCCACTCAATATCCATCGGGCGCTGATAGTGCTGTTCAATCAGCACCGCCTGCTTCGCCAGCGCCTGCACTTCCTCATCGCTCAGGCAGAAACGGTCGCGTTCGGCCTCAGGCACATCTTCGATCCGCACCTGCTCGCCATGCGCCTGGGAATCGGCATAGACCATGCGAACCTTTTTCGAGCCCATATTGCGGCGCACAATCGACGGACGATCGGCTGCCAGGGTTGGCTTGTGCACATAGAACTCATCCGGGTTAACGGCACCCTGCACCACCATTTCCCCCAGCCCCAGTGCGGCGGTGATAAAGACCACCTGATCAAAGCCGGACTCGGTATCAATGGTGAACATCACACCCGAGGCGGCCAGGTCTGAACGCACCATGCGCTGTATTCCCGCTGAGAGCGCAACACCACGATGGTCATAGCCCTGATGCACACGGTAGGAGATAGCGCGGTCATTAAACAGCGAGGCGAAGACATGCTTTACCGCCACCATGACGGCGTCGATGCCCTGTACATTCAAGAAGGTTTCCTGCTGGCCGGCAAAAGAGGCATCAGGCATATCTTCTGCGGTTGCAGAGGAGCGCACGGCAAACGACGCGGCATCATCATCAGCAGAAAGCTGCTTATAGGCGTCCAGAATGGCGGACTCCAGCTCGGGCAGGAACGGTGTCTCCACGACCCACTGACGAATCTGCTTACCCGCTTTTGCCAGTGCATCAACGTCATCAATATCGGTCTCATCCAGCAGCGCATAAATGCGCTGATTCAGCCCGCTTTGATCGAGGAACAGGTTAAAGGCGTAGGATGTGGTCGCGAAACCGTTGGGCACGGAAACGCCCAGCGACGACAGATTAGTAATCATTTCACCCAGAGAGGCATTTTTGCCCCCCACCCGGTCAACATCATGCATGCCAAGCTGGTTATACCAGAGCACGAGTGGCTGTTCGCCTTTACTGGACATTGAGCTTATCCTTTATCAATTATCAATGAATGGACACAGGGAGTAATCTGTCTTCAGCCTGGCATATCACCCTCTCAATAACGATCTGTTGAATCGTTAAAGCAGAATTTCAGCCACAGTTTCGGAATTGTGAGCGCATTATTTTGCTGTTGCGCAAAGTCGCCTTTTTTCTCTAAATGATTGATGCCACAGGAAATGGCAGATTTTCAGCCACTTAAGCATTCAGTTTTGTTGCGCAACAACTGCGTGGCTATTTGCGGCTTAACGACGGATTAAAAAGAATGCTGGCTCAACGAGCCACCCTTTCATTTTTAGTATCGTGATGAAACGACAGACAAATAATCCGGACAGACATTCCAGAAATTAAAATCAGAGATGATTTATTTAATCGCATGGCCCATGCTGAATGCTCACTCTTGTCTGAGGCTGATTTCGTTATGACAACTGACAGAAGCGTTTTTTATATCTCCGATGGTACGGCCATTACGGCTGAAGTGCTGGGTCATGCGGTGCTGTCGCAGTTTCCGGTCAATATCACCAGCCTGACGCTGCCGTTTGTGGAAAATGTTCAGCGGGCGCTGGCGGTAAAAGCCCAGATTAACGCGCTCTATCAGCAGAGCGGTGTCCGGCCGCTGGTCTTTTTCTCCATCGTGACGCCGGAAGTGCGCGACATCATCGTACAGAGTGACGGCTTTTGTCAGGATATCGTCCAGGCGCTGGTCGCCCCGCTTCAGCAGGAGCTGGGGTTATCGCCCGCGCCGGTGGCACACCGTACCCATGGACTGGATGCCAGTAACCTGGGTAAATATGACGCACGTATCGCGGCCATCGATTACACCCTGGCGCATGATGACGGCATCTCGCTGCGCGGGCTGGAAGATGCGCAGGTGATTCTGTTAGGTGTCTCGCGCTGTGGCAAAACACCCACCAGCCTCTATCTGGCAATGCAGTTTGGTATTCGCGCCGCCAACTATCCATTCATTGCCGACGATATGGATAACCTTAAACTCCCGCCCGCGCTGCGCGCGCATCAGAATAAACTGTTCGGGCTGACCATCGACCCGGAACGGCTGGCTGCGATACGTCAGGAGCGGGCGGAAAATACCCGTTACGCCTCGATGCGTCAGTGCCGGCTGGAGGTGGGCGAAGTGGAAGCGCTGTTTCGCACTCATCAGATCCGCTATCTCAACAGCACCAACTACTCCGTGGAGGAGATTGCGACCAAAATTCTCGACATTATGGGCCTGACTCGCCGCATGTACTGATGGGTAACTGGCGCTGAACTGTAAAGCGGCGCTGCCGTCGCTTTTGATTTCATTATTAAATTCCGGGTTGAATTCGCAGACTAATGGTTTATTGTGACCACCATCACTTCCCGGTATTTCACCGCTGCGAAGAACTGTTTTCGAGAAACCCATGAACAAAACCGACGAACTGCGTACCGCACGCATTGGTAGTCTGATTACCCCCGCCAGCCTGGCGGCCGAGCATCCTGTCTCTCCGGCAATTGCCGACAATGTCACCGCTGCCCGTAAACGTATTGCCCGTATTCTGACGGGTGAAGATCCCCGCCTGCTGGTGGTGATTGGCCCCTGCTCGCTGCACGACCCGAAAGCGGCACTGGAATATGCTGAGCGTCTGAACGCGTTACGCAGCCGCTATGAAGATCGGCTGGAGATTGTGATGCGCGCCTACTTTGAAAAGCCGCGCACCGTAGTGGGCTGGAAAGGTTTAATCTCCGATCCGGATCTGGATGGGAGCTACGATGTGAACCGCGGCATAGGCATCGCCCGCCAGCTGCTGATTGATATCAACGCGCTGGGCCTGCCTACCGCCACGGAATTCCTGGATATGGTGATCGGCCAGTTTATTGCCGATCTGATTAGCTGGGGCGCGATTGGCGCACGCACCACCGAAAGCCAGATCCACCGCGAAATGGCATCGGCCCTCTCCTGCCCGGTCGGCTTTAAAAACGGCACCGATGGTAACGTACAGATTGCCGTGGATGCGATTCGCGCCGCGCGCGCCAGCCACATGTTCCTTTCGCCCGATAAGCTGGGCCAGATGACTATCTATCAGACCAGCGGCAACCCGCATGGTCATGTGATCCTGCGTGGCGGCAAACAGCCTAACTATCATGCCAGTGATGTCGCCGCCGCAGCCGAAAGTCTGTCGGCGTTTAATCTGCCACAGCAGCTGGTGATCGACTTCAGTCACGGTAACTGCCTGAAGCAGCATCGTCGTCAGATGGATGTCGCGGCAGAGGTGGCAGAACAGATTAAAGCGGGATCGCAGGCCGTTGCTGGTGTGATGATTGAAAGCTTCCTGGAAGAGGGCAATCAGAAAGTCGTCAGCGGCGAACCGCTGGTCTACGGCAAGTCGATTACCGATCCCTGCCTCGGCTGGCAGGAGAGCGAAAAGGTGCTCGCCCTGCTGGCCGAGGCGGTTTCTCACCGCCTCTGAGTCTGCATCAGCTGGAGCAGCTCACTTCCAGGGTTTTGCCCCAGTCTGGCGGCCGCTGACGATATTCAGCGGCTGTCTGATCGCTAAAGGGTTGCTGTAACGCCTGATGCAGACGTGCCAGCGCCCCCTGCTCTCCCCGCTCCGCCTCTTCAATCGCCTGCTGCGCCAGATAGTTGCGCAGAATCACCGCCGGATTGGCCGCCTTCATCACGGCCTGGCGTTCTGCATCGCTGACCTGCTCGTCCATCAGACGGCTGCGGTAGCGCTGATACCAGCTATCAAACGCCTCACGATCGATAAACTCATCCCGCAGCGGTGAACGGCTGTCAGCCTGTTGCGTCTCACTGAGCAGGCGGAACGTCAGGGTGTAATCGCTATGCTCCTGCGTCATCAGTGCCAGCAGATCGGTCAGAATCTCATTATCGCTGCTCTGCTGTGTCAGCAGACCGAGTTTCGCCCGCATCCGTTCGCCCCAGACCCGCATCAGTTCAGGTTCGTAGGCGCTCAGTGCCGTCCGCAACTGCTCGGTGGTCAGCAGACCCGACAGTGCATGTGCCAGCCGGTTAAGATTCCACATGCCGATCATTGGCTGATTTTCAAAGCTGTAGCGCCCCTGATAGTCGCTGTGATTACAGATGAAGTCAGGCTGATAATCATCCAGAAAACCAAAGGGGCCATAGTCGATGGTCAGACCCAGAATCGACATGTTGTCCGTGTTCATCACTCCATGAGCAAAGCCCACGCTCTGCCACAGCGCAATCAGACGCGCAGTGCGTAACACAATGTCGGTAAACCACTGTTGATAGCGGTCTGCTTCAGCGTCCAGATGCGGCCAGTGATGGCGAATGGCGTAGTCGGCCAGTTGCTGCACTTTCTCCTGCTGCTGGCTGTAAAAGAAATGCTCGAAATGACCGAAACGCAGATGACTCGGTGAAATGCGCATCAGCATCGCGCCACGCTCTGTTGTTTCGCGGTAGACCGGTTCATCACCTATCGACAGGGTCAGCGCACGCGTGGTGGGAATGCCCAGATGATGCAGCGCTTCCGAGGCGAGAAACTCACGCACGCTGGAGCGGATCACGGCACGTCCATCACCCATGCGGGAATAAGGCGTCAGGCCTGCGCCCTTGAGATGCCAGTCCAGCTTGCTGCCATCCTCCAGACGCTGCTCACCCAGCAGAATGCCGCGCCCGTCGCCAAGCTGGCCCGCCCAGACGCCAAACTGATGGCCGCTGTAGACCTGCGCCAGCGGCTGCATGCCGGGCAGCAGTGCGGCACCGTGCCAGACGGCATGCCCCTTATCGGCAAAGAGCGCGCTATCCAGCCCCATTGAGGCTGCAAGCGGTGCGTTATGATACAGCAGGCGTCCGCCTGCAAGTGGCGTGGGGTTCAGCGCGGTGTAACACCCGGTAAGTTCACGGAACCAGGTGTTGTCAAAAGAGGCCTTGCCTGAGGACATTGTTTCTCCCATGCGATGCTCAGCGTTACTTAAGGTTAGTCCTCTAGTGTAACGCTGATAGCGGGGATTAACAGGAAGTATCAGCCGGGATGCTGCGCGGATGGCACACGATCGTCGGCGCAGATCAGCGAACGCAGCGCGTCAGATTTTACCACCGGGAAGAGCGCACCCTGAAACTCAGCACCGCTCAGCTGGCTGACTTTATCCAGCAGCACGTCGTCATCAATGCCACAAATAATGAGCCGGTCACAATGGGCGCGGAAATTATCGATAATGCTCTGAATAAATGGCACGAATGAAGCGCGCTTTGCCAGCGAATGAATAAACTCTTTGTCCAGGCAGATACAGCTGAATAAATTATCGTAGACTGCATTAGAGGGGGTCTTACCCGCGCCGAAATGAGAAATCGCTAAATTAAACTCAGCATGCAGGCTTGCCAGCAGGGGATTATTTTTTCCCAGTTTTAGTTGCGGAAACGTTTCAGTGATATTCAACAGAATGAATGGCAACTGCTTTATTTTGCGCATCACTAATTCGCTGGCCAGCAGCGTCCGGGCCATGCCTTCATCAATACGTATAAATGCTGACACGGAATGCGCTTCAAAAAAGCCGCGATTCTGCTCCAGCAATCCAATCTGACTTTGCAGCAGGCGCAGCTGCTGCGACTCATCGAGCTGCGGCAGCAACAGATCCTGCGGCAGGGTGATGGGGGCACTTTCATGCACAAACTGCGTGACCAGCTCGACAGCAGTAAGTCGCCCATTAACATCACAGACAGGATAAAACCAGATTTCCGACTGATAGTCGGCCGAAAGATGAATTTTCATTTTAATGCCAGAATATGCGGCGATGGGGATATCGTATAGTAATGGTCAGGCGCAGGCAATAGTGCCAAATCATTGAAGAGACGAACTTCTTTACTGTTCCATTGCCGTTTGGCAGCAGGCGATCACCCTTAAGCCAAATAGTAGCGATAAAACAGCGGTTATTAGTGGAATTAAATAAGCGTTTATTATGTTTATTAAAACCCACGCTCAATAACTGTCATTTAAAATAAACCTTTTACTCTCTGTTTTAACTCTATTTAAAATTGGACTTAAGTCTGATTTCCCGGACCTGCGTTTAAATACGACGGGCCTGCCAGAACACTTTTCGCCAGTAGACATTGTCGAGCGAGGAGCGGATGACGCCCTGGCTGGTTGAGGCATGAATAAAGGCATTATCGGTGTCATAAATGCCCACATGCAGGCCATTCTCCCCGCGACCGGTTTTGAAGAAGACCAGATCGCCTGGCAGCAGCTCGTCTTTGCTGATTCGGGTGCCGATATCGCTTTGAGCTGAGGTGGTGCGCGGCAGTTGCAGCGCAAATTTATCGCGGAAAGTCAGATAGACAAAGCCGGAGCAGTCAACCCCGTTACGACTCATGCCGCCATAGCGATAAGGCGTCCCACGCCAGTTACCGAGCTGATCGTTCAGTTCCGCAATCACGGTGATCGAATCGGAAAGACGGCCATTAATCGGCGGAGCGTGATGACTGCATCCCGTCAGCAGCAGAACTAAAATCAGCAAACCCAGGCGCATCGCCAAATGTCCTTATCAGAAGTTGCAACCGGCTTAATGTAGCGGTAAAGCCCGCCGGGTAGCAAGTGTCAGGGCAATACGGTCAGCAGCGTGCGTCCTTCAAGTTCAAGCTGCCGGAAAGCAATCTGGTAGATCGGTGTCAGGCGCTGCGGCGTCAGAACCTCAGCCGGTTCACCCTGCGCAATCAACGCTCCCTGATCCATCAGCCAGACCCGATCCGCCTGTTGCAGGCTGTGGTTGAGGTCGTGACTGCTGGCGATAACGCTGATGCCCGCCGCGCACAGGTCGGCAATCAGATCGTCCACCGCTTTTTGCTGGGCGATATCCAGCGCGGTCATGGGTTCATCAAGGATCAGCAGCCGCCCGTGTGGATTGATGTTGGGATCAACCTGCATACAGACCGCCGCCAGCCTGACGCGCTGCCATTCACCACCGGAGAGCCGGGTCAGTGAACGCGATAACTTATCCTGCAGCTGAAGCCGTTTCAGCAGCGTGCTGAGGCGATCGTCTGTCTGCCCCCCCGCCTGTTTCAGATGCAGACGCAAATAGTGCCAGACCGGCATCTGACTCAGCGGTGCCTGCTGCTGAGGCAGCCAGCCGCGAACCCGGGCCATCGCTGCGCCGTTCCAGTCACTCAGCGGCTGTTCGTCCAGCAGCACCGTGCCGGAGGCGGGTTGCAGTCCCGCAATCACACTGAGTAAGGTGCTTTTGCCTGCACCGTTCGGGCCTGCCACGTGCAGCAGCTGACCGGCGGCAAGCTCACCGGTCAGTGGCAGCAGCCGTCCGGGGACGGCGGCCTGTTGCAGGCGCAACAGCATCTATTTTGCCAGCGCCTGCTTAATGGTTTCCAGAATGATCGGATCTTCCGGCGTCATGTCAGGTGCAAAACGCTGGATCACGCTGCCGTCACGGCCAATAAGGAATTTTTCGAAGTTCCACAGGATGTCGCCCTGCTCTTTCGGCGCGCGTCCTTTGCTCTCCATACGCTCGTAAAAGCCGCTGCCTTCCGGACGCACCGCGTCAGGTCGGGCCGCGATCAGCTGAGCATAGAGCGGATGACGGCCTGCGCCATTCACCTCGGTTTTAGCAAACATCGGGAACGTGACGCCATACGTGGTGCTGCAGAAGGTTTTAATCTCCTCACTGCTGCCCGGCTCCTGCTCCAGAAACTGGTTGCAGGGAAAACCGAGTACGCTGAAGCCCTGATCCTGCCAGGCTTTCTGCAGGTTCTCCAGCTCTTCATATTGCGGCGTCAGACCACATTTCGAGGCAACATTGACCACCAGCAGTACCTTGCCCTGCCATTGTGACAGCGTGGTTTTTTCCCCATCGAGCGTAACCAGTTCAGTTTGATAAATGTTCATGCTGTTTCCTGTTGTGGATGCTGTTGTGGATGCAGAGTCGCCAGCCGAAGCTAGCGTGAAGATTTCACCAGTAAAATAATAAACAGCGGCGCGCCCAGTGTCGCCGTCACGACGCCTATCGGTAATTCCGCCGACGTCAGCGCCAGACGTGCCACAATATCGGCTGCCAGTAAGACACCTGCGCCAGCCAGCGCCGATGCCGGCAGCAGATAACGGTGATCGCTGATGCCGCTCATACGCAGCAGATGCGGGATCACCAGTCCGATAAAGCCAATAGCACCGGCCATCGCGACGCTGATGCCGACCAGCCAGCCCATGGCCAGCACCAGCAGGTTACGCCAGTAGAAGAGAGACAGTCCGAGCTGGCGGGCGGATGTCTCGCCCAGCGCCAGCAGATTAAGAATCTGCCCGGTCGCTCCCAGGGCCAGCATCACCGGCAGCAGCGCCAGCATCATCCAGCCATAGCGCCAGTCAATCCCGCTGAATCCCCCCATCATCCAGTACATCAACTGGCGCAGATCGAGGCTGGTACTGAAGTAGACCGCCCAGGTCATGATGGCACTACAGATAATCCCCAGCGCTACGCCGGTAAGCAATAGCCGGGTGACCGAGAGCTGACGATGGGCAAAATGCAGCAGGATGAGCGTAATTATCAGTGCACCGGCCATCGCCGCCAGCCCAAGGCTCCACAGCGAACCGCTGCCCAGCAGCACGCCGAGCACCAGGCCAATACCGGCACCGTTCGAGACGCCGAGCAGGCCGGGCTCCGCCAGCGGATTTGTAAACAGCGCCTGCATCACCACACCACATACCGCCAGCGATGCCCCGACCAGCACCACCGCCAGACTGCGGGGCAGCCGCAACTGCCAGACAAAGAGCCTGCCGCTTTCCGTGAACCAGTCTGAGGGCGCGATCCAGCTGTCACCGGCACACAGGCTGAGACAGAGCAGTGCAGAGAGCATAAGTGCTAACACAATAAGCCATTTCTGGCCGCGCTGGTCGGCCTGGCGCGCGAGCTGGTCGAGCAGAGACATAAGCGGGATTAGCTGAGAAAACAGAGATTTGATTGTAGAGGGATTGCAGAAAAAAGAAAGGCAGATGAGGCGGTTTGCTCGTTGCCGTCAGGGAGATTAACGGGCGCGGGAAGCGGGATTACTGCGTACTGAAACCATGAAAAAAGGCCGCTTGCGCGGCCTTTTTGAAACGCTGAAATTCAGTCAGTCTCTTTGGGTGTAGCGTTCTCTACGCGGCTTTTCAGCTTCTGTCCTGGGCGGAACGTTACTACGCGACGCGCAGTAATCGGAATATCTTCACCCGTTTTCGGGTTTCTGCCAGGACGCTGGTTTTTGTCACGCAGGTCAAAATTACCAAACCCAGACAGTTTTACCTGTTCTCCATTCTCCAAAGCGCGACGTACCTCTTCGAAAAACAGCTCTACTAACTCTTTGGCATCGCGTTTGCTCAGCCCGAGTTTCTCAAACAGGTACTCTGACATCTCAGCTTTTGTAAGCGCCATAGGTTCAATCCCTCAAGGTTGCCTGGAATCGCTCTTTTAATGCCGCAACGCATTTGCCAACGGTCGCGGCAATCTCCTCTTCTTCGAGTGTCCGGCTGGTATCCTGCAAAATCAGGCTGATTGCGAGGCTCTTGTAGCCCTCAGAAACGCCCTTACCGCGGTACACGTCAAACAAGTTTACGCCAACTACCTGATTTACGCCAACTTTCTTACACTCCGCGATGATATCTGCTGCGGGGACGTTTTCAGCCACCACAACGGCAATATCACGACGGTTCGCCGGGAAGCGAGAAATCTCGCGCGCGTCAGGCAGGACGCGGTCTGCGACCTTATTCCAAAGCAGTTCAAAGACTAAGGTGCGGCCATTGAGATCAAGCTTACGTTCCAGCTCAGGATGAACCACGCCGATAAATCCGATATGTTCATCATGCAAATAAATCGCCGCGCTCTGTCCTGGATGCAACGCCGGATTCGCTTCAGCACGGAAGCTGATGTCATCCAGTTTGCCGGTTAAATCGAGCAGCGATTCTAAATCGCCTTTCAAATCATAGAAGTCAACTGTCTGACGCGCCAGATCCCAGTGCTCTTCAACGCGGTTACCGCTGATGACGCCAGCCAGCATAAGATCCTGACGGATGCCCAAATCTGCCTGGGTATCCGGCACAAAGCGTAAGCCGCTCTCAAACAGGCGCACGCGGCTCTGCTGACGGTTCTGGTTGTAGACTACCGCGCTGAGCAGGCCGGTCCAGAGTGAGAGACGCATGGTCGACATATCGCTGGAGATTGGGCTCGGCAGCAACAGCGCCTCTTCACCCGGGTGCAGCAGCTGCTGAATTTTCGGATCGACGAAGCTATAGGTAATCGCTTCCTGATAGCCCTTGTCCACCAGCAGGTTTTTCGCGCGCTTCAGCGACAGATTCGCTTCGCGATGCTGAGTCATCACCAGACCCGCCTGTACCGGCACATCCGGAATGTTGTTGTAGCCGTAAATACGGGCCACTTCTTCAACCAGATCTTCTTCAATCGCCATATCGAAGCGCCAGCTCGGGGCGACGGCCTGCCACTGCCCTTCACCCACGGTCACTTCACAGCCGAGGCGCGTCAGAATGTCAGTCACCTGCACATCTGCGATCACGTGGCCAATCAGACGGTCCAGCTTTTCACGACGCAGCGTGATCGTCGCTGGCACAGGCAGGGCTGCCTGATGAGTCTGATCGATGATCGGGCCCGCTTCACCGCCGCAGATTGACAGCAGCAGCTGGGTAGCACGCTCCAGTGCGGTGTGTTGCAGCGCCGGGTCAACACCACGCTCGTAGCGATGTGACGCGTCGGTATGCAGACCATGACGACGGGCGCGGCCGGTAATAGAGAGCGGATCAAAGTAAGCGCACTCGAACAGGATATTCTGCGTTTCGCCGTTCACGCCCGAATGTTCGCCACCAAAGATACCAGCCATCGCCAGCGCTTTCTGATGATCGGCGATCACTAAGGTATCACTCTGCAGGCTGGCTTCAGTGCCATCCAGCAGCGTCAGCTTTTCGCCCTCTTTCGCCATACGCACCACGATACCACCGTCGATGCGGTCGAGATCGAAGGCGTGCATCGGCTGACCCAGCTCCAGCAGAACGTAGTTAGTGATATCCACCACCGGATCGATAGAACGAATACCACAACGACGCAGCTTCTCTTTCATCCACAATGGCGTTGACGCCTTAACGTTTATGCCTTTTACTACGCGGCCCAGATAGCGTGGACAGGCTTCTGTCGCGTCAACCTGAATCGGGAAAGTGTCGTTCAGCGTCGCAGCGACCGGCTGCATCTCCGGCACGTTCAGTGGCAAACCGTTGAGGACGGCGACATCACGGGCGATACCGATCAGACCCAGACAGTCAGCGCGGTTAGGCGTGACGCTGATTTCGATGGTGTTGTCCTCAAGCTGCAGGCAGGTGCGGATGTCAGTGCCAATCGGCGCATCGGCTGGCAGTTCGATGATGCCGTTGTGGTCGTCGGAAATCCCCAGCTCGGAGAAAGAGCAGAGCATGCCTTCAGACGGCTCGCCACGCAGTTTAGCCGCTTTGATTTTGAAATCGCCTGGCAGCACGGCACCGACGGTGGCGACCGCGACTTTCAGTCCCTGACGGCAGTTCGGCGCGCCACAGACGATATCCAGCAGGCGATCGCCGCCCACATTGATTTTGGTCACACGCAGCTTGTCTGCATTCGGGTGCTGGCCGCACTCCACCACTTCCCCGACCACGACGCCGTGGAACGCACCGGCAACCGGATCAACGCCGTCAACTTCCAGACCGGCCATAGTGATTTGTTCAGACAGCGCAGCGCTGTCCAGGGCTGGATTTACCCATTCGCGTAACCAGAGTTCACTGAATTTCATTGGATATCCTGCCCTTACTTAAATTGTTTGAGGAAACGTAAATCATTTTCAAAGAAGGCACGCAGATCGGTCACGCCGTAGCGCAACATGGTCAGACGCTCCATGCCCATACCAAAGGCGAAACCGGAGTAGACTTCCGGATCGATGCCGACATTACGCAGCACGTTAGGGTGAACCATGCCGCAACCCAGCACTTCCAGCCACTTGCCGTTTTTACCCATGACGTCTACTTCTGCTGATGGCTCAGTAAACGGGAAATAGGAAGGACGGAAACGAATCTGCAGATCTTCTTCGAAGAAGTTGTTCAGGAAATCGTGCAGCGTGCCTTTCAGGTTGGTAAAGCTGATATTTTTATCCACAATCAGCCCTTCCATCTGATGGAACATCGGGGTATGGGTCTGATCGTAATCGTTACGGTAGACGCGGCCCGGCGCAATAATGCGAATCGGCGGCTGCTGAGCCTTCATGGTACGGATCTGCACGCCGGACGTCTGGGTACGCAGCAGGCGCGTGGCGTCAAACCAGAAGGTGTCGTGATCGGCACGGGCCGGGTGATGGGCAGGAATATTCAGCGCATCGAAGTTATGATAATCATCTTCAATTTCTGGCCCGGTTACGACGCCAAAGCCTAACTCACCAAAGAAGGTCTCAATGCGATCCATGGTGCGGGTCACCGGATGCAGGCCGCCATTCTCAATGCGACGACCTGGCAGAGAGACATCAATAGTCTCTTCAGCCAGACGGGCATTCAGCACCGCAGCTTCCAGGGCATCTTTGCGCGCATTCAGACGCTCGGTGACCTGCTGCTTCGCTTCATTGATTACCGCACCCGCTGCCGGGCGCTCTTCGGCTGGCAGCTCGCGTAACGTAGTCATCTGCAGTGTCAGATGTCCTTTCTTACCCAGGTATTCGACGCGCACCGCGTCAAGGGCGGCGATATCCGTCGCCCCGTCGATGGCCGCCGTGGCGCTGGCCACCAGTTCTGCGAGTTGGGACATAGTTTCCTCTTTTTCCAGTCAGGCTGGTCAGTTCTCGTTGGGACCTGCCGGTCCAATATGCTAGCGCCAGAAACAAAAAAGCCTCCACGAGGGAGGCTTTTAGCGCGATTTTTCGTTTCTTTTCTTATGCGCAAAAGCCCCTGGATGTCAGGCGCTAAAGTAAAAAAAGAAACGGAAAATAGCAGCGTTCATGCTTGCGGTTACCTTGTCATGCGATACAGGGGGTCTATTGAAATGCTCAGCGCCGGAAATGTCAATCTTTTGCGTAAGTTACAGGCAATAAAAAAGGGAGCAAGCTCCCTTTTCCATCTGACTTACGCCAGGGCTGATTTCGCTTTTTCGACCAGTGCAGAGAATGCCACTTTATCGAATACCGCGATGTCGGCCAGGATCTTACGGTCAATCTCAATGGCTGCTTTTTTCAGACCATTGATGAAACGGCTGTAAGACATGCCGTTCTGACGAGCCGCTGCGTTGATACGCGCGATCCACAGCTGACGGAACTGACGCTTACGTTGACGACGGTCACGGTAAGCATACTGACCAGCTTTGATAACAGCCTGGAAGGCAACGCGGTAAACACGTGAACGTGCACCGTAATAGCCTTTAGCTTGTTTTAAGATTTTTTTGTGACGTGCGCGAGCAACTACACCACGTTTTACACGAGCCATTTAGCTCTCCTGTTTAATATTCTGATTTAATGAAAAAATTACTTATGCGTACGGCAGGCAGGCAATTACCAGACCCAGATCGCCTTTTGACACCATGCCTTTAGGGCGCAGGTGACGTTTACGCTTAGTAGATTTTTTGGTCAGAATATGACGCAGGTTTGCGTGTTTACGCTTGAAGCCGCCAGAAGCGGTCTTGCGGAAGCGCTTAGCCGCACCACGTACAGTTTTAATCTTTGGCATTTTAAAAATATCCACTTCGCATTGTTAATAACATGACCCAGACAGGCGAACACTTAACCGCACAGCGCGAACGCTGCGCGGTTAGTGTTACTTGAAAGCCTACTGTTTCTTCTTAGGAGCGAGCACCATGATCATCTGGCGGCCTTCGATCTTCGAAGGGAAGGATTCGACAATGGCCAAATCCAGATCTTCACACAGGTCTTTACGGACGCGGTTAAGCACTTCCATACCGATCTGCTGGTGCGCCATCTCACGACCGCGGAAACGCAGCGTGATTTTGGCTTTATCGCCTTCTTCCAGAAAGCGAATCAGGTTGCGTAGTTTGACCTGATAGTCGCCATCATCGGTTCCAGGACGGAATTTGATTTCCTTAACCTGAATAACTTTTTGCTTCTTCTTCTGTTCCTTAGAAGATTTGCTTTTTTCATAGAGGAACTTGCCGTAATCCATGATGCGGCAGACCGGCGGTTCGGCATTCGGGCTGATTTCGACTAAGTCGCCGCCCGCTTCCTCGGCTTTTTCCAAAGCTTCGCGTAATGTGACAATGCCAATCGGCTCGCCATCCATGCCTGTTAAGCGCACTTCAGTTGCGCGGATTTCACTGTTGATTTTGTTCGGACGCGTCGGTAGTACTCGTTTTCCGCCTTTAATACTTTATTCCTCCAATTGTTGAAGATTTCGGCTGCGAATCTCTTGTTGAAGTTTCTCAACAAACACATCGACATCCATCGACCCAAGGTCTTTACCACGGCGGGTGCGAACGGCAACTTTGCCAGATTCCACCTCTTTATCACCGCAGACCAACATATAAGGGACGCGACGTAATGTGTGCTCGCGAATTTTAAAGCCTATCTTCTCATTTCTCAAGTCTGCCTTCACACGAATGCCAGCATTCTGCAGCTTACGCGTCAAAGACTCAACATATTCTGCTTGTCCGTCGGTAATATTCATTACCACGACTTGCAGCGGTGCCAGCCAGGTTGGGAAGAAACCGGCGAATTCTTCGGTCAGAATACCGATGAAACGCTCCATTGACCCCAGAATCGCACGGTGAATCATCACTGGCGTCTGACGATCATTGTTTTCACCCACGTAGGTTGCTTCAAGGCGTTTTGGCAGGGAGAAGTCTAGCTGAACTGTTCCGCACTGCCAGGCGCGATCAAGACAATCGTACAAAGTAAACTCAATTTTAGGACCGTAGAACGCGCCTTCGCCTGGCTGGAACTCAAACTCAATATTGTTTTCGTTCAGCGCCGCAGCCAGATCTTCCTCGGCACGATCCCACATCTCATCCGTACCGATGCGCTTCTCAGGACGGGTGGATAACTTCACCACAATCTTTTCAAAACCGAAGGTGCTGTACATGTCATAAACCATGCGGATACAGCTGTTCACTTCGTCACGCACCTGCTCTTCAGTACAGAAGACGTGTGCATCATCCTGGGTAAAGCCACGAACACGCATCAGGCCGTGCAGTGCGCCTGAGGGTTCATTACGGTGACAGCTGCCGAACTCTGCCATACGCAGCGGCAGGTCACGGTAGGATTTCAGACCCTGATTAAAGATCTGAACATGCCCAGGACAGTTCATCGGTTTGATGCAATATTCACGGTTCTCAGATGAGGTGGTGAACATTGCTTCTTTATAGTTTTCCCAGTGCCCGGTTTTTTCCCACAGGACGCGATCCATCATGAATGGACCTTTAACTTCCTGGTACTGGTACTCTTTTAACTTGCTGCGGACAAACACTTCCAGCTCGCGGAAGATGGTCCAGCCGTCATTATGCCAGAAGACCATGCCTGGTGCTTCTTCCTGCATGTGATAGAGATCCAGCTGCTTACCAATCTTACGATGGTCACGCTTCGCCGCCTCTTCCAGACGCTGCAGATAGGCTGCCAGCTGCTTTTTGTCTGCCCATGCGGTGCCATAAATACGCTGCAGCATTTTGTTGTTGCTGTCGCCGCGCCAGTAGGCACCGGAGATCTTCTGCAGTTTAAAATGATGGCAGAACCGCATGTTCGGCACGTGCGGACCGCGGCACATGTCGACATATTCTTCGTGATGATACAGGCCAGGCTTATCGTCATGGCTGATGTTTTCATCAAGAATGGTGGTCTTGTAAATTTCGCCGCGCGCCGCAAAGACGTCGCGAGCTTCCTGCCAGCTGACCTTCTTCTTCACCACATCGTAGTTGGTTTCAGCCAACTGATGCATGCGTTTTTCCAGCAGGTCGATATCTTCCTGGGTCAGGGTACGATCGATGTCGACATCATAATAGAAGCCGTTATCAATGACCGGGCCAATCGCCATTTTGGTATCCGGCCACAGCTGTTTAATCGCATGCCCTAACAGGTGCGCACAGGAGTGACGGATGATTTCCAGACCCGCTTCATCTTTAGCGGTAATGATCGCTACGGCGGCATCTTCAGTGATGGGATCAACAGCATCAACCAGTTCACCGTTAACACGGCCAGCGATACAGGCTTTCGCCAGCCCAGGACCGATGTCCAGCGCAATATCCATCACACTGACAGGGCGGTCAAACACGCGCTGGCTGCCATCAGGAAGCGTAATTACAGGCATTTCATATCCTTATTTGCAGTGGTAAGCCACACGAAAGCCTACATGCAACGTAATGTAAAATTAGTGACCCGGCGTGATATCAGACCCACATTGTCGGAATGTCGCCAGGATTTCAGTGCGGGGCCGATGATAGCAGTTTTCCCCGGCGAGAAAAACCCATGCCTTTTTCGCTAAGCCCTGGAGAAATCAAAAAAAAGCGGCCTGACACACTGTCAGGCCGCTGTGAATGCTGCTGCAAAAATGCGCTTACATAGCGTAAGAGAGCATGATTGAGGTTTTGGTATCGGTGCGATCAGGCGCAGATTCCGCCGGATTGTTGTTCCAGCTGACGTTGTAAGCCAGCTTCAGCGCGAAGTGGCTGTTGATCGCCACCTGCAGACCAGTTTCGGAGTTCACCGTGGTGTCTTCTCCAAAGCTGCTCAGCACTGACACGCCCTGAATAAATTTAGTGGTGTCGGTCAGCTGCCACTGATAGCTGACTGCGCCATAGCCCAGCGCTTTGGTCTGATGACCACCCGCGTGATAATCGTCATAACGTACACCCGGACCCAATTCCGCACGCAGCGAGTGCACCGGTCCATTCAGAATCTGACGACCGTAACCGGCTGTCAGCACGTCGCGTGAATCGTAGCCATTGAAACGATCGCTTAACCAGCTCGCCTGTCCAAACAGGTAGTCATACGAGTTGAGGTTGTAACGTGAACGACCACCGATGTTGTAAGTTTCAGAAGAGCGCTCATCGTTTGACGAGGTGTTGGCTGCGTTACCCCACAAGCTGTAAGCCATAGATGACTGATACCAGGTCATATTGGTCTGAGCCGTCATTGATGAACTGGTGGTGTTACCGGTTTGCGCCAGATATCCCGCAGCAGCAGAACCTTCAAACGGCTTTTTAGCTGTTGAAGGGTCATCCATTGACGTAAATACGGCGTTATCGGCCATTGCCTGGTGACAAAAAGCTCCGGCGGAGAGCAAAAGAACAGCAGACAGCTTGTTATAGGCTTTCATTAAATGTGATCCGTGCGACTGTTTAAAAAACGGAGAGTCTGAAGCGTTTTGCCGGGCATTCAATGCAATTTACGGTAAGTTTTGTAAAAAATTATTAACTTACACAAAATGCCTGGAATCGCCCTGACAACCCCTGTTAATTGGGACTCATCTTATTAACGTGGCGCATTATAGTGCTGCCCAAATGAAAAGCCAGACGCAACGGCAGAAGATTTTTACGTTATGCTGCTGGCTCCTGACACGAATTTACGCTATGCATCACGTCACACACACGGCATCTCCTTCATAATTCGCCTGATTTTTCACCATGGTCTACGCTCAGTTCAGTTTCCCTTCCCCGGAGGTGCCTCATGAGCAACACCTTAACCCGCTATATCGTGACCTTTCATTATCAGGAGTCGGGCTTAAGTGACATCCTGGAGCTGACCAGCGCAATGACCGCCGCAGGTTTCACGACCACGATGACAGATGACGACGGCCATCCGCATGAACTCGGTACGAACAGCTATGGCATCGTCAGCACGCTGGAGGCTGAGGATCTGCGGCAGCAGGTCACTGCGGCCGGTGAAAGCGCGCTGGGTCAGGAACCCGAGGTGACCGTCACGACCTTCGAAGAGTATCTGCGCGATGCTGCCGATCATCGCCCTGCCACCTCAGCGCCAGAATAAAGGGTGCAATTGCGCGGTTTTTGGTGAATATTTACGCAATACAATCGAACTTACGCAGCGAATAACGAGGATAGCCCAATGTGGTCAGCCATTAGTCGTCTGTTAAGCGAGCAGTTAGGCAACGCCGAAATCATTCAACGTCACGCCCTCGCGGGGGGTGATATCCATCCCACCTGGCAGATCCGCTACGGTGATCACGACGTCTTCGTCAAAAGTAACAGCCGCGATATGCTGTCGCTCTTTACCTGGGAAGCAGACCAGCTGGATTTGCTGGCGCGCACCGGCACGGTTCGGGTGCCTAAAGTCTATGGTGTGGGTCATCATCGCGAGGAGAGCTTTCTGCTGCTGGAATATATCAGGCCACAGCCGCTTGATGAGCAGAGTGCATATCAGCTCGGTCAGCAACTGGCGCATCTGCATCAGTGGAGCGAGCAGACGCAGTTCGGCCTCGATTTCGACAATAACATCACCACGACGCCCCAACCCAATAGCTGGCTGCGCCGCTGGTCGGTTTTTTTTGCTGAACAGCGCATTGGCTGGCAGCTGCAACTGGCAGCGGAAAAGGGAATTCAGTACGGGGATACAGAGCTGATCGTTGCCTGCGTGCAGCGGGTGCTCGCGTCACATCATCCGCAGCCGTCGCTGTTGCATGGCGACCTCTGGCCGGCTAACTGCGCCAGCAGTGAGAGTGGCCCCTGGCTGTTCGATCCTGCCTGTTACTGGGGCGACCGTGAGTGCGATTTAGCTATGCTGAGCTGGTACCCTGACCTGCCTCGCCAGATTTACGACGGTTATCAGGCGGTGTGGCCGTTACCGGATGGTTTTTCGCAGCGTCTGCCGGTCTACCAGCTCTACTATCTGCTCAACCGGGCTAACGTCTTTGGCGGGCACTGGCCAGGCGATGCACAGTTCGCCATTGGCCAGTTGCTGGATGAGGATGCGCTGGGCGCCAGTCAGGCCAGACCGGCCTGACAAAGCTCGCGGTCAGATAAAGCCCAGCAGCGACAGCGCAAAATAACCGGCTATCGCAATCACCACCGGCAGGACATAGAGCGGGAAGATCTGCAGGAAGATGGTGTGGCGAGGTACGCGCACCTTCTCTTCCAGTTGCTGACGGCTACGCCCTTCACTGCCTTTTGCCTGCTCCAGAATCATCTGATCCTCAATGCCTTCTTTGACGTGACGCGCCTGACGTCCCATCCGCGCGCCTGACGACTCCAGCGCCAGCCCGACAAAAATCAGAATGTAGATTAGCCAGAAACCCAGGTTCATCTGACCGTTAAATTCCGGTACCGGCGAGTTATGCCAGAAGACATTCAGGAATGGCGTGTTAAAGCGCAGCATATCGACGATGACGTGGACGAAATCGAGCATGACGGCATCAATGCCTGGCTGCTTTTCGCTATGCTTAAACATAAAGCTCAATACAGAAATAATGGTCGACAGCAGCGCCACTAAAAAGAGCACCCAGCCTGCCACTCGCTTGAGGATGGCGATACGGCCAGCCTGTTGATAGGTCATAATATCTCCTGAACCCGGAATCCAATTTGCCGTCAGTTTACCTGCCAACGGTGAAATTTCCCAAATAAAGCGTGGCCTGTCGGGCAGAGCGTGCGCCAGCAAAGAATGATGTTAAGGTAAAGCTGACTTTAAAAGGAGACCCCCTGATGCCTTATCACCGCCCTGTCCTTGCCGCCCTGTTTGATATGGATGGCTTACTGATCGATTCTGAGCCTCTGTGGGATCAGGCTGAGCTGGATATCTTTTCAACGCTGGATGTTGACCTGTCACGTCGCAGTGAAATGCCCGATACCCTGGGTCTGCGCATCGATCAGACTGTACGGATGTGGTACGAAACACTGCCCTGGCATGGCCCCTCTCAGCAGGAGGTCACTGAGCGGATTATTACGCGCGCCATGACGCTGGTGGATCAGACGCGGCCACTGCTGCCGGGCGTGGAAACGGCGCTGCAACTGTGCCGGGAACAGGGGCTGAAAATCGGCCTTGCCTCCGCATCACCGCTAAAGATGCTGGAACAGGTGCTGGAGATCTTCAATCTGCGCCCTTATTTCGACGTACTGGCTTCAGCAGAAGCGCTGCCCTACAGCAAGCCCCATCCGCAGGTCTATCTCAACGCCGCCGCCAGCCTTGCGATCGATCCGCTCAACTGCGTCACGCTGGAAGATTCGTTTAACGGCATGATCGCCACCAAAGCAGCGCGAATGCGATCGATTGTGGTGCCCGCCGCTGAACACCGTGACGATCCCCGCTGGACGCTGGCGGATGTCCGGCTGGACAATCTGACCCAGCTTAGCCTGCAGCATCTGCAGGGATAATATCAGCCCGCTTATGGCGGGCTTTTTATTGCCTGTTGCACCTGTCACTTGATCTGACCCGCAAAAAATAAAACAACGTTTCATTTTTATTGAATTCCCATCCCGCTCTGCCTAAGATGCCAAAAGCGTCCCCGTTTGGGGCATGAATAACCTGACCTGCAGAGAGGCCTGAGATGGACGTTCGTCAAAGCATTCACAGCGATCACGCTAAGCAACTCGACACTGAAGCACTGCGCCGCGAGTTCCTGATTGAGAAGATATTTACTGCCGATGATTACACCCTGACCTACAGCCATATCGACCGCATCATTATTGGCGGCGTCATGCCGGTGAATAATCCGGTCACTATCGGTGATGAGATGGGAAAACAGCTGGGCGTCGCTTATTTTCTTGAACGCCGCGAGCTGGGTATGATCAATATTGGCGGCCCGGGTCTGGTAGAAGTTGACGGTAAAGCGTGGGAAATCGGTCACGAAGAGGCACTTTACATCGGCAAAGGTGCGCGCAACCTGCTGTTCCGCAGCCTGAACCCGGCACAGCCGGCCAAATTCTATTACAACAGTGCGCCAGCACACAGCACCTTCCCGGACAAGAAGATCACGCTGCAGGAAGCGGCCACCGCGACGCTGGGTGATGCCGCGACCTCCAATCGCCGCACCATTAACAAATTTATCGTGCCGGATGTGTTGCCCACCTGCCAGCTCACCATGGGCTTAACCAAACTGGATGAAGGCAGCCTGTGGAACACCATGCCCTGCCACACCCACGAACGCCGCATGGAAGTCTATTTCTACTTCGATATGAGCGAAGAGTGCGCTGTCTTCCACATGATGGGGCAACCGCAGCAAACCCGCCATCTGCTGGTACACAACGAGCAGGCGGTGATCTCACCCAGCTGGTCAATTCACGCCGGTGTCGGCACCCAGCGTTACACCTTTATCTGGGGCATGGTGGGTGAGAATCAGGTCTTTGATGACATGGACCACGTCAAAATCAGTGAACTGCGCTGAGCAGAGGAGAAATACCATGGTACTGAGTACGTTTAACCTGGAAGGTAAAGTCGCGCTGGTGACCGGCTGTAACACCGGTTTAGGGCAAGGTATGGCGCTGGGTCTGGCCCAGGCGGGTTGTGATATCGTCGGCGTTAACCGTGATGGCCCGGATGATACCCAAAGTAAAGTGGAGGCGCTGGGTCGCCGGTTCTGGCCGGTGCAGGCCGATCTGATGCAGACCAGCGTGGTGGCCTCAGTGGTTGAACAGGCGCTGGCCGCTGCCGGTAAAATTGACATTCTGGTCAACAATGCCGGCATTATCCGCCGTGAGGACGCACTGAATTTCAGCGAGCAGGACTGGGATGACGTGATGAACCTTAACAGCAAGAGCCTGTTTTTCCTGTCGCAGCAGGTTGCCCGTCAGTTTATCGCGCAGGGTAATGGCGGCAAGATCATCAATATCGCCTCCATGCTCTCCTTCCAGGGCGGTATCCGGGTGCCCTCTTATACGGCGTCGAAAAGTGCCGTGATGGGACTGACCCGTCTGATGGCGAACGAGTGGGCAAAACATGGCATTAACGTCAATGCCATCGCTCCCGGTTACATGGCCACCAACAATACGGAACAGCTTCGTAATGATGAGTCGCGCAGTGAAGAGATTCTGGGGCGTATTCCGGCAGGCCGCTGGGGCGTGCCGGATGACATGATGGGCCCGGTAGTCTTCCTGGCCTCTTCCGCGTCTGACTACGTGAATGGCTACACCCTGGCGGTGGATGGCGGCTGGCTGGCGCGTTAACCTTACTGGCGGACAGGGTTTCATCGCTGTCCGCCTTGTTAATAATATTCATGCTTCGTTACAGCGTCACATGTTCTCATTTACTGGATAAATCCCTATACTGGATGCATCGACAGTTTTCTTTGCAACCAGGTTCTATCATGACGGGCGAAGGCCACATCATTTTTGCCATTGCCAGCGCTATCTTTGCGAAGCGTGCTGAGCTGACACCAGTGCTGGCGCAGGCCGACTGGTGGCATCTTGTTCCCTCAGCGCTGCTGACATGTCTGTTGCCCGATATCGATCACCCTAAATCTCTGCTGGGACAGCGACTGCGCTGGCTCTCTCATCCTATTGCGCGCGCGTTCGGCCATCGCGGCTTTACCCACAGTTTGCTGGCGATAGCCGCCGGTTTATGGCTTTTTCAGATAAACCTGCCCCAGTCGTCGCCGATACCGCCTGATGTCCTGCAGGGTCTGACGCTGGGCTACCTTAGCCATATTGTGGCCGATATGCTGACGCCTGCCGGGGTTCCGCTGCTGTGGCCCTGCCGCTGGCGTTTCCGGCTGCCGATTCTGCGCAGCCAGAAAGGCAACCAGCTTGAGCGGGCATTGTGCCTGGGACTGGTGGGATATGCGCTCTGGTTTCCGGTGGGCATGCCATCTTTTGGTGCAAACGGCTGGCCGTCACAGCTGTTCGATACGCTACAAAATGGCGTCGGACGGTTGATTTCCAGTCATACTGCACAATAAATCAGCACAAAACGCCTTTAAGTTATAAACCATGCCATTTGGATATAAGGCACCCTCTTCGCCTGCTGTTACCATTCCTGCTGTCTTAATTCGTGATTAACATTATGCGGCCTTTCCAGAGCGAAAGGCCGCATTACTCTGGAGTTTCAGTATGGACCTTCCTCTTACGCTTAATATCGTAGCCTTTGTGGTGCTGCTGGTATTGCTCTCTCGCTTCAGCCGTCAGAACTGGAGCCTGTCGAAAAAAGTGCTGACCGGTCTGGTAATCGGCGTACTGTTCGGCCTGGTTTTGCAGTTGATCTACGGCGAAAACAGCGCAGTGGTCAAAGAGTCTATCAGCTGGTTTAACATCGTCGGTAATGGCTATGTCCAGTTGCTGCAGATGGTCGTAATGCCGCTGGTGTTCGTTTCCATTCTGAGTGCGGTCGCCCGTCTGCATAACGCCTCGTCGCTGGGAAAAATCAGCGTACTGACGATTGGCGTACTGCTGTTTACCACCGCGATCTCGGCGCTGGTCGGCGTCTTCGTGACCGGCCTGTTTGGCCTGAGCGCAGAAGGTCTGGTTCAGGGCGTGCAGGAGACTGCGCGTCTCAGTGCGATTCAGAGCAACTATGTCGGCAAAGTGGCTGACCTGACCGTGCCGCAACTGGTGCTCTCCTTTATCCCGAAAAACCCGTTTGCCGATTTGACCGGAGCCAGTCCGACCTCGATTATCAGCGTCGTTATCTTCGCCGCCTTCCTGGGTGTAGCTGCACTGCAGTTGCTGAAAGATGATGAAGTTAAAGGTCAGCGCGTGCTGGTCGCGATCGATACGCTGCAGTCGTGGGTCATGAAGCTGGTGCGTTTAGTGATGAAGCTGACACCTTATGGTGTGCTGGCGCTGATGACCAAAGTGGTTGCCGGTTCTAACCTGCAGGACATCATCAAGCTGGGCAGCTTTGTGGTCGCCTCTTACCTCGGTCTGGCCATCATGTTTGGTGTCCACGCCCTGCTGCTGTCGGTAAATGGTATCAACCCGATGCGCTTCTTCCGTAAAGTGTGGCCGGTTATTACCTTCGCCTTTACCAGCCGCTCCAGCGCAGCCAGCATTCCGCTGAGCGTGGAAACCCAGACCCGTCGTCTTGGCGTGCCTGAGTCGATTGCCAGCTTCGCGGCCTCTTTTGGTGCCACTATCGGCCAGAACGGCTGTGCCGGTCTCTATCCAACTATGCTGGCAGTGATGGTTGCGCCAACCGTCGGGATCAACCCGTTTGACCCACTGTGGATTGCGACGCTGGTCGGGATCGTGACGCTGAGCTCAGCAGGCGTTGCCGGTGTCGGCGGTGGTGCAACCTTCGCGGCGCTGATTGTCCTGCCTGCGATGGGCCTGCCGGTCACCCTGGTGGCGCTGCTGATCTCCATTGAGCCGCTGATCGATATGGGTCGTACAGCCCTGAACGTCAACGGTTCCATGACCGCCGGTTCTCTCACCAGTCGCTGGTTAGGTATGACCGATAAGCGTGTCCTGGAAAGCGACGACAACGCCGAACTGGCGCACCGCTAATCTGCTTTGAACCTGGCGCGCCCGCGCCAGGTTATTCCCGCCCTTCTTCTCCATAATCTCCCCCATTAATGGCAACGCCGTTAAGAAAGCGTTAAGCATGGTAAACAGGCGAAAAATCGCCGCTTTAGTGCTTGTCTTTGCCGGGTAAAAAGCGAATTCTGCATCCAGTCTTATGAGGAGAACACCTGATGAAAAAGATAATCGCCTCGCTTCTGACGCTGACGCTTTTGACACCCGCTCTGGCTTTCGCTCATCCTGGCGACTGGGGCCCGCCGGGTGGATGGGATCGCCATGGCGGCCACGGGCCACACTGGGGCGGACCCGGGCCGGTGCGCTTTTTGCCTGAAGCCGCAACCGCGGTGCTGATAGGCGGACTGACTTACTATCTGCTCAACGGCAATTATTATCAGCGTCACGGCGATGAGTATGTGGTGGCAGAGCCGCCTGCAGAGTCGCGGGTCAGCAGTGAAATGCGGGTACTCGACTTTAACGGCAAACGCTTCTATGTGCAGGCTGGCCACTTCTACCAGCGGCAGATAGATGGCGATTATGTTGAGGTGCCGCGCCCGGCAGGTTTGTAGTCAGTGCCACAACGAAAAACGGCCCGTCATGATGACGGGCCGTTTACTATTCAGGGGTGCTAAGAGTTACTGCTGAACCTGCGGATCGGTGTCATATTCCGCACAGCTCTGGAAGCCGTAGTTCATGACACGGCCGGTGTCGCTATAGCTCACGAAGTAAGTCTGAGCTTTACCGTCGCGCTGACCCAGTACATAAGTCTGGCAGGTGCCGCGCGCGTGAACCATGGTGATTTCAGTCGAAGGCGTACCGGCGATCTGACGAACCTGATCACGGGTCATACCCTTTTTAACATCCTTTACCACTGGCTTAGTCACGTAGCTTTCCGCACGATCGTAAGTCGTACAACCAGACAGTGCAGCCAGCGTCAGCGCCGCAGCGATACATCCCATCACTTTATTCATCTTGTTGTTCCTCATTTATTGTCCATGTGGAAACAAGCCTGGAACATAAATGCTGATTTATCAAGTTTATGACGAACAATTAGTGGCCTGTCAAATGTCAGGATTTCGTAAAGAAGGCTGTTTTGCTGTCAACGCAGACGTATACTGCCCGGCAAAACAGGCACCCGATAGCGCCCCGTTTTCAGAGACCGCACCGTCATCCGCGCAGACGCAGATCGGCGTGAATGTCGCGTTACCGGACGCTGTTTTTCGCAGCCTTACCCGCTTTCTGTTTACCCCATCGCTGACAATCCCGAGGATAAATGACCCCTGTACACTCCAATCGCCTGGTTTATGCCATTACGCTGGGCCTGCTGGCCGCGCTGGGCCCGCTCTGCATCGACCTCTATCTGCCTGCACTACCACAAATGGCCCAGGACCTGCATACCGAAACCGCTACCGCGCAGCTGAGTCTGACCGCTGGCCTGTTAGGTCTCGGCTTTGGCCAGCTGCTCTTTGGCCCGATGAGCGATAAGTTCGGCCGCCTGCGCCCGCTGACCCTGTCACTGGTGTTGCTGTTTATCGCCTCAATGGGCTGTGCGCTGGCGCAGGATATTAACCAGTTGCTGCTGGCGCGGCTGTTCGAAGGGTTAGCAGGTGCGGGCGGTGCGGTGCTGTCACGGGCGATTGCACGCGATATGTACAGTGGCCACGAGCTGACGCGATTCTTCGCTCTGCTGATGCTGGTCAACGGTCTGGCACCGATCGGCGCACCGGTATTAGGCGGCGTGCTGATGACGATTTTAAACTGGCGCGGCATCTTCATGGTGCTGGGCGGCATTGCCATTCTGCTGATCCTGCTGGCGCGCTGGAAGCTGCATGAAACCCTGCCTGACGCACGCCGCAGTAAAGGATCAATATTCTCCGCCTACGCGGCATTGGGTCAGGTGATTACCCATCGCCCCTTCATGGGCTTCTGCCTGACCCAGGGATTTATGATGTCCGGCATGTTCGCCTACATCGGTGCCTCGCCGTTCGTGCTGCAGCAACTCTATGGTCTTTCGCCCCAGGCCTTTAGCTTCTGCTTTGCGGCCAACGGGTTTGGCCTGGTGATTGCTTCACAGACCAGCGCCCGCCTCTGTCCATTGTGGGGCGAATATCGGGTGCTGAAAGGCGGACTGACGCTGGCCTTTGTCGCCTCCAGTCTGCTGCTGCTGGCCGCGTTGCTGCATGCTCCCTTAGCGCTGCTGCTGGTGGCACTGTTCTTTACCATTGCCAGTAACGGCGTTATCGCTACCACCGCCTCGTCCCTGGCGATGCAGAGTCAGGGCCATCGCGCTGGCAGCGCCTCTGCAGTGATAGGCGTTACGATGTTCACGCTGGGTGCGATTACCGTGCCGATTACCGGCATCGGCGGCACCTCGGTGCTGAGCATGTGCGCCACCATTTTTGGCTGCTTTATGACGGCGATTCTGATGTTTAACGTGCTGGCGAAAAAACCGCTGCCGCAGGTAAAAACTCACTGATTTCGCAACGTTTCACGGCAATCAGTTACCGCTTTGGCTTGTTGTTTTCGCAAAGGCACGTTAGCTTTAATAAAACGTTCGCATCGAGCCGACAGGCCACTGACCTGAGGAGAAGTTCATGTCACTGCAGCAGGAAATTATTGAAGCCCTGGGTGTGAAGCCCACTATCGACGCCGACCAGGAAGTGCGCGTCAGCATCGATTTTCTTAAAGCCTACCTGAAACGCCACAGCGGCCTGAAAACGCTGGTGCTGGGGATCAGCGGCGGTCAGGATTCAACCCTGGCGGGCGCGCTGGCACAGCGGGCGATCACCGAACTGCGTCAGGAGAGCGGTGATAACGACTACACCTTTATTGCCGTGCGTCTGCCTTATGGTGTGCAGGCGGATGAGCAGGATTGTCAGGACGCGCTGGCCTTTATCAAACCCGACCGTTCGCTGGTGGTAAACATCAAAGAGTCGGTGCTGGCCAGTGAGCGCGCGCTGAAAGAGGCGGGTATTACGCTTTCCGATTTTGTCCGCGGCAATGAAAAAGCCCGTGAGCGGATGAAAGCGCAATACAGCATCGCCGGCATGACCAAAGGCGTAGTGGTCGGCACCGATCACGCGGCTGAAGCCGTGACCGGTTTCTTCACCAAGTATGGCGATGGCGGCACGGACATCAATCCCCTGTTCCGCCTGAACAAGCGTCAGGGCAAGCAGTTGCTGAAACACCTTGGCTGCCCGGAGCATCTCTATCTGAAGAAACCGACTGCCGATCTGGAAGATGATCGTCCAGGCCTGCAGGATGAAGTGGCGCTGGGCGTCACCTATGAGATGATTGATGACTACCTGGAAGGCAAAAGCATCAATCCTGACAGCGCCCGCATCATCGAAGGCTGGTATCAGAAAACCGAGCACAAACGTCGTCCGCCGATCACGGTATTCGACGACTTCTGGAAGTAATCCTGCCCCTCCCTTGCCGCGGCAAGGGAGGCTTCTCTCACTGACCTTGTTGATCGCTGCATGCCTGCCACCGTTTCGCGCGCGACCCTCATCGGGCTTGTCGCCATTCTGCTCTGGAGTACGACCGTTGGCCTGCTGCGCAGCGTCAGTGAAGCCTTTGGCGCCACCGGTGGCGCGGCGCTGATCTACACCACTACGGCGTGTCTCCTTTGCCTGAGCCGGGGCCTGCCCAGACCTGGCGCAATGCCCGCCATCTACCTGTGGCTGGGGGGCGTACTCTTTGTCGGCTATGAAATCTGTCTGGCGCTGGCCATCGGGCTGGCCAGCGATCGCAGCCAGTCGCTGGAACTGGGGATGATTAACTATCTCTGGCCCTGTCTGACCATCGTGCTGGCGATCCCGTTTAATCAGCAGCGTTTCCGTGTCTGGCTGTGGCCAGGACTGCTGCTGTCGCTGCTGGGGATCGTCTGGGTAATGAAAGGCAGCGGCAACGGATCGCCGGCGCTGTTGTGGCAGAATATGCTGCGCAACCCGGTCGCCTATGCACTGGCCTTTATCGCCGCCCTGACCTGGGCGCTCTACAATAATCTCACCCGCCGCTTTGCCCGTGGTTCCAATGGCGTCACGCTGTTTTTTATCCTGACCGCCCTGGCGCTGTGGCTGAAATATGCCTTCAGCGATCACACTGCACCGATGACCTTTACGCTGGTGCCGCTGCTGGAGGTGCTGTTTGTCGGGCTGTCCACCGCCATCGCCTATTCCGTCTGGAATCACGGAATTCAGCAGGGCAATCTGACGCTGCTGGCCACCGCCTCCTATTTTACGCCGGTGCTGTCGGCCCTGCTGGGATCGCTGTGGCTGGGCCTGACGCCGCCGCTGGCCTTCTGGCAGGGCGTGGCGATGATCACGCTCGGCTCGCTAATCTGCTGGCGGGCAACACGGTCTCTGTAACCAGACGGCTGGCGATCATTTCACCTGCCTGTTATGCTGTATGGACAACCAGTAAATGGAGTCCATCTTGGTCAGACGTTCTGCCATACTTCGCCCCGAACCCGACGCGAATGCAATTTATCAATATCCCGAACACCTGCGTGAATGGCTGGAAGGCCTGCCAAATCATCCTGGCGTCTATACCTTTCATGGCGAAAGTGAGTCGCTGCCGCTCTATATCGGTAAAAGTGTGAATCTGCGTTCGCGGGTGATGTCCCATTTCCGCACCCCGGATGAGGCGAAAATGCTGCGCCAGTCGCGGCGTGTAAGCTGGATCCCTACCGCGGGCGACCTCGGCGCGCTGCTGCTGGAAGCGCAGATGATCAAAACCCAGCAGCCGCTGTTCAATAAGCGACTGCGCAAAAACCGGCAGCTCTGTTCATTGCAGATTACCGACGGCAAACCGAATGTGGTCTATGCAAAAGACCTCGATTTCAGCCAGTCCCCCAACCTGTTTGGGCTCTATCGCAGTCGCTTCGCCGCGCTGGAACGGCTCAAGCAGCTCGCGGATGAGTATCAGCTCTGTCATGGCCTGCTGGGTCTGGAAGCGCTGAGTGCGGGGCGAGGCTGCTTCCGCTCGGCACTGCGCCGTTGCGCCGGGGCCTGCTGTGGAAAAGAGCCGGTCAGCGATCATCAGGATCGACTGCTGGAGGCGCTGGAAAACGTGCGGGTGTTCTGCTGGCCATGGCAGGGTGCCGTGGGGCTGGTGGAGGAAGGCAAAGAGATGACGCAGATCCACGTTATCGACCACTGGTTCTATCTCGGTTCGGTCAGCAGCATGGATGAGGCCAGAAAACTGCAGCGGCCCAAAGGCGGTTTTGATCATGACGGCTACAAAATCCTCTGCCGCCCGATTCTGTCAGGTGCCTACCCTATTCTGCCGCTATAAAAAAACCGCCGACGCTGCCCACTCACCTTCAGTGGACAGCGCCGGCGGTCTCAGACCGTTCGCTTAACGAGTGTTATTCAGCCGGTTCTGCTGGCGGTGCCATTTTGCCCTCCTGCGGGCCTTTCTCAGTCAGACGCTTTTCAAAGTTAGCGTTGTACTGTTTTTTCTGCTCCGGCGTCAGCACGTTATAGAGCTTGTTCTGGGTTTCCAGCATCTTCAGCGCATGCTCTTTGGCATTGGCGGACATCTTCTCTGCCTGTGCTTCTGCTTTGCTCTGGTCGAAGCTGTCAGAGGCAATAATGCTGTGGGCCGCACGACGCTCGTCCAGTGACGGGCGTTTCATATCTTTGTGGCTCTCTTTCATGATGTCGCGCATCTGAGTTTTCTGCGCGTCGGTCAGGTTCAGACCTTTAAACATCATCTCCATGCCGTGGCGCATTGGCGGCTTGTGCATCGCTTTTTCGCTGCCTGCTGGCGGTGGAGTCAGGTTGTCAGCGGCTGCATGGACGGCGCTGGCTGCACCAAACGCCAGCGAAGAAGCCAGTAAAAGGGAAGTCAGTTTGCGCATAATAGTGTCCTTATAATTCATGATAATGACGACAGCACTCTGTCGCGTCTTCGGAAACAAGCATACGACGCTGAACGTCAACTACTCAGAGCCTGAGTAAAGCCGTGAAAGCATAAAAGATAAAAATCGGGCAATCATGAAGAGAATAAGAAGAAAGGCGTGAGGAATTGAAAATGTTTATGAATTTAAAGCGAATTTGGCAGAAATCATGGAGGAGTGTAAGGGTTACGACAGGAAAGCGGAAGCCGATCTTCCACTTTTCCTGTCGGTTTTTTAGCGCCGAGGGTCTGCGCTGTTAACAACCGCTATCAGACCGGCAGCGCCTGAGTCTGTTCGCTCTCTTCAATCAGCATCAGTCCGGCACGCAGCCCGGCGGCCACGTTAGGGTTAGGGAATAGCACATACTCCCGCGCCTGCTGCACGTAATAGCGGGTGCTACCATCTTCCGCCAGCAACGTCCCCTGTGGAAACGCGGTAAAGTTCAGCGTTTCCGGCGACATATGCAGCGTAAAGTGCTCACTCAGTCGGGTGATCTGCTGCGCGACCCGATAGTGACGCGGTCTGACCGCCGCCGCAGGCAGCGCTTCGCCATAGAGTAAAGACGCCAGCGCCTGCTGTGCCGCACTGAACTGACTGAGATCGTTTTCGCCAAACGGCAGCGCTTTGCCCAGCTCCAGGGTACAGCTGGCCGCACCGAAGTGCTCGCAGCTGAAGTGGGTAAAGGTGCCGCCCGGCGAGCGATGGAACACCAGCGCTTCCAGCCCGGCAGCGGCCAGCCAGTCAAGAAACGCGGGCGGCCAGGGGCGTTCATTATGCGGCATTACGCCGAACTGAGGATGATAAGAGCCACGAATAGCCGTGTGCATGTCGAGATGCCAGCGCGTTTCATCGCACTCGCCCAGCTGCCAGAAGGTCTCCAGCGCCTGCTCCAGCCGCAGCACGCGGCGGGCCTCATCACCATCATCAATCTGCTGCCAGCGTCCGCCAAACAGCCGGTTAATGTCATAACGCACATAGCGCTTACCGGTGCGTAGCGCTGAGGGATTACCCAGAATCACCAGCATGCGCTGCTGTAAGGGCTTTTCGCCCCGCAGCAGCGGATTAACC
The DNA here is from genome assembly GCF_025910055.1 of Pantoea sp. JV6. Lineage (NCBI taxonomy): Bacteria > Pseudomonadati > Pseudomonadota > Gammaproteobacteria > Enterobacterales > Erwiniaceae > Pantoea > Pantoea sp. JV6. Next base: position 124,642 of record NZ_JAPCIM010000005.1, read on the forward strand.
AGTTGGTTCACCATTTCTACCGGGGCCGTTTCATTGCCGTGGATCCCGGCAGAGAGCACCAGCGCCTGTTTAACCGGCACCGTCGGCTCCATCAACAGTATGCCGTGATACAACCATTGCCAGCGAAGATGCGCCGTTTCACCACTACGCTTACGCGGCACCTCGCCGGAGAGCGTTTGCTGTAAAAAGTCCTGCATCGTTCCTCCTTTTCGCCCTGAGCAGGCGGCAGCCTGTGCTGCCCCCTCCTTCACTGCTGAAATGCATATACATTTCCTAAGTCTAGCAGCTTCGTCAGTTCATCCAGCGCGTCGCGTCCCTCACGCAGCAATTGTGGGTCGACCAGATCGGCCTGGGTCAGGCAATCGCGGTAATGACGGTCAACCCAGTTATTCAGCGTGCTGAAGAGCCGATCGTTCATCAGCACCGCCGGATTCACTGCCTGCTGCTCCTGTAGTGTCAGCACCACCCGCAAACGCAGGCAGGCTGGACCACCCCCGTTATACATGCTTTCGCGCAGATCAAACACCTTCAGGGCTTTGAGTGGCGTGTCAGCCTCAACCTGTTCACACAGGTAGCGCCAGACACCCGGATGCTGACGTGACTCCTCCGGCAGCACCAGCATCATGGTGCCGTCGGGACGGCTCAGCAACTGACTGTTAAACAGATAGGTCTCCACCGCATCTTTCACTGACACCCGATTTTCCGGCACTTCCAGTGCCACAAAACCGGGAACGCGCGACCGAAGCTGCGCCAGCAGTTCAGGCTGATTAACAAAGGCGTGCTGGTGACAGAAGAGCATCTGCTGGTTACTTACCGCAATCACATCGTTATGAAACACGCCCTGATCGATCACCGCAGGATTCTGCTGCGCATACAGCACGCTTTCCGGTGAGAGCTGATGCAGACGGGCGACCGCCTCGCTGGCTTCCCGGGTCTGACGTGCCGGATAGCGCTGCGGGGCTTTGCCCTCATGGCTGCTGTCGCGGCCATAGACAAACAGCTGCACGCCGCGCTCACCATAGGCGCCGCCCAGTCGGTTATGGTTCGCCGCCCCTTCATCGCCAAACATCGCCACCTGCGGCAAAGCATCATGCACCGCAAAATGGCGATCGTCGCGGAAGATGGAACGCAGCAGCCAGGCCGTTTCCGGCGCTTCTATCGCACGGTGGAATTTGTTGTTAAGGTTCGCCACCGTCAGGTGAACCCGGCCATCAAGGCTGTCCGCTGACGGCGAGACCGTGGCAGCATTGGCGACCCACATCGCCGAGGCTGAACTGACGGCGGAGAGTAATCCCGGCGCAGTTTTGCCGGCCGCAGCCAGCACCTGCTCATCGCTGCCACCAAAGCCGAGCTGGCGCAGCGCCGCAATATTGGGCCGCTCATGCGGCGGGATCACCCCCTGAACGTAGCCCATATCGGCCAGCGCTTTCATCTTGAGCAACCCCTGCTTTGCCGCCAGACGGGGATTCGACGGCTGCAGCTGATTGCGGGTCGAGGCTTCGTTGCCAAACGACAGCCCGGCGTAGTGGTGTGTTAACCCCACCAGCCCATCAAAGTTGGCCTCGGTTGCCTTCATGACGTCGTCTCCTGGGTGGAGAAATCGAGGCCCGGCGACAGCGTGGCGGGCAGCGTCAGGTCAGGCGTCTCCAGTGAGGCCATCGGCCAGGCGCAGTAGTCCGCCGCATACCAGGCGCTGGCGCGATGGTTGCCCGAGGCACCAATGCCGCCAAACGGTGCGGTACTGGCTGCGCCGGTCAGCGGTTTGTTCCAGTTGACGATACCAGCACGCGCTTCAAGCAGCAGCTGATCAAACTGCTGACGTGACGGTGAGATCAATCCACACGACAGGCCATAACGGGTCTGGTTCGCCAGCGCTATCGCCTCTTCAAATGTCTCATAGCGGACTATGCCTAACAGCGGACCAAAGACCTCTTCATCCGGAATGCCCTGCACGCCGGTTAAATCGATAATACCTGGCGTCAGGATGGCACTGTGGCGATCCGGCCAGCGCATTTCCAGCAGCACCTCGCCGCCCGCCTCAACCCGCCGTTGCCACTCACCCATAATCTTCTCTGCTGCGCCGGTGGAGATCACGCTGCCCATAAACGGCTGCGGTTCAGCATTCCAGGCGGCGGGTTGCAGTCGCCCCGCCACCTCCACCAGTCGCCGCAGAAACGCATCCCCTGCATCGCCGCGTCTGACCAGCAGACGCCGCGCGCAGGTGCAGCGCTGACCGGCGGTAATAAAGGCTGACTGCAACGTGATGTTGACAGCCGCATCAGTGTCCGCCGGATCTTCAACAATCAGGGCATTGTTACCGCCCATCTCCAGCGCCAGCATCTTTTCAGGCTGACCGGCAAACTGGCGATGCAGCTGATAGCCGGTATGGGCGCTGCCGGTAAACAGCAGGCCATCAATCTGCTGACAGTTGGCCAGCGCCTGACCAGTCTCACGTCCGCCCTGTAACAGTGCCAGCACGCCGGCAGGCAGGCCCGCAGCCAGCCAGAGCTCAACGGTTTTTTCGGCGGTCAGCGGCGTCAGTTCGCTGGGTTTAAATACCACACAGTTGCCCGCCAGCAGCGCTGGAACGATATGGCCGTTTGGCAGATGTCCCGGGAAGTTATAGGGACCAAACACCGCCAGTACCCCATGCGGGCGGTGGCGCAGCGAGCTTTCGCCTTCATGCTGTTCACCAGTGCGGCTATGGTAGGCCTTCACCGAAAAGCCGATTTTGTTGATCATCGCGCCCACTTCGGTCAGCGCTTCCCAGCGCGGCTTGCCGGTTTCACGGGCGATGGTTTCCGCCAGCGCCGTTTTATGCGCCTCAAGCCCGGCGGCAAATTTCTCGACGATCGCCTGCCGTTCCGCCAGCGGGCGTCTGGCCCAGGCTGGAAATGCGTCGCGCGCCGCCTCACAGGCTGCGGTGACCTGAGCGGCTGATGCCGCGTGACCCTGCCATAACGTCTCGCCGCTGACCGGATCCGCTTTCGTCAGAATCTCAGCGTCACCGTCCAGCCATTGTCCATTTATCAGATGTGTCATGCTGTTTTCTCCTCTTTGCAGAGCGTCACCACGCGCAGGCTGTCGCCCGGCTGGCAATGGAGCGCCCGCATCTGTTCATCCGTGAGTTGCACGCTGTCGCTGTCAGCCTTTGCCGGAATCAGCGCCACACGGAACTGGCGATAATCGCTATTGGCAACCAGACAGAGCGGTGCATCAGCCGGGTTTTCGCCCCGTTCTGCGCTGCGCAGACGGCTTTTACGCACGGCGCGGATATGATCGATATCGCACTCCAGCGTCGGGCCGCCATCAAAAATGTCGACATAATTGAGGTAGCGGAAGCCCTCCGCTTCCAGTACAGCCCGCGCAGGCGCGGTTTGCGGATGGACCTGTCCAATCACCGCCTGCGCTTCCGGTGTCAGGTAGTCGATGTAGAGCGGATGTTTCGGCATCAGTTCAGCGATAAACGATTTCTGTCCGGTGCCACTAAGGAAGTCCGCTTTGCTGAATTCCATAGAGAAGAAGCGGCTGCCGACGCTCTCCCAGAACGGCGAATGGCCCTGCTCATCGCTGACGCCACGCATCTCGGCCACCACCCGGTTGGTGAAACGTTCACGGAAACTGGCCATAAACAGGAAGCGTGACTTCGACAGCAGATAGCCGTTTTTGCCATCACGGTAATCGGGATCGAGAAACAGCGTGCAGAGCTCACTGCTGCCGGTATGGTCATTACTCAGCGACAGAGTGGGCAGCGCGGCATAAACATTCAACTCTTTTGAGGCGTGCACCTGGGTACCGACGCGAAAGTTGTACCAGGGATCCTGCAGACCCACCGCCACCTCAATGGCGCAGATACCGACGGCGCGGTTATCTTCGCTGTCGGCCAGCACAAAGACATAGCCCTGTTCGGCACGTGGCAGAGAATCCTCCCAGGTCTGCAGCGATCGATCGATACGCGCCTGAAGCGTCGCGCTATCAACCGGTAACGAGGTCAGCCCGCCACCGGTTTTGCCCGCCAGCGCCATCAGCTGGCTTAAGTCATCGCGTTCAACCGGACGGATTACCATCATGATGTTGACCCTCGCACCAGGCTTTCACACACTTCGGCAAAGCGGGCCATGCCCAGCTTCACTTCCTGCTCACTGATATTCAGCGCCGGGGCAAAACGCACCACATTGGCACCCGCAATCAGCACCATGACGCCCATTTCCGCGGCGGCAAGGTTGATCGCTTTGGCTTTACCGGCAAAATCGTCGCTGAGCACCGCGCCAATCAGCAGGCCAAGACCACGCACTTCTTTAAACAGATGCAGACGCTGGTTGATCTCATCCAGTGCCGCAACAATCCACTGGTGACGTTCTGTTACACCCGCCATCAGTTCAGGCTGGTTGATCAGCTCCATGACTTTACCTGCCACTGCGCCCGCCAGCGGATTGCCGCCATAGGTGGTGCCGTGGGTGCCAACGCCCATCACCAGCGCCAGATCTTCGCGCGTCAGCATCGCACCAATCGGGAAGCCGCCGCCCAGCGCTTTGGCGCTGGTGAGCACATCCGGCGTGACGCCATAATGCATGTAGGCATAAAGCGAACCGGTACGGCCAACGCCACTCTGCACTTCATCAAAAATCAGCAAAGCCTGATGCTTATCACAGAGCTCACGCAATCCACGCAGAAACGCCGGATCGGCAGGCAGCACGCCACCTTCACCCTGAATCGGTTCAACAATGACTGCGCAGGTATGGTCATTAATCAGTTCAGCCGCCGCCGCCAGATCGTTAAACGGGGCATGCTGGATCTCTGGCGGCAGCGGCGCAAAATCTTTTGAGTAAGCGGGCTGACCACCGGCTGTTACCGTAAACAGGGTGCGGCCATGAAATGCATTCTTAAACGCCACGATGCCACTTTTATGCGGACCAACACGATCATGTGCCACCTTGCGCGCCAGTTTCAGCGCCGCTTCGTTCGCCTCCGCCCCGGAGTTACAGAAGAACACCCGGTCAGCGAAGGTGGCATCGATCAACTGCTTCGCCAGCCGCAGGATCGGTTCGTTGGTGTAGCCATTACCGGTATGCCATAAACGTGCGGCCTGTTCCTGCAGCGCCTGTTGTAATGCCGGATGCGCATGCCCTAACGCATTGACGGCGATGCCACCGGCGAAGTCGATATAATCTTTGCCGTTTTGATCCCAGACGGTGGAGCCTTCCGCGCGAACCGGTATAAAAGTCGCAGGCGCATAAACCGGCATCATCCATTGATCGAAATCGTGACGTGAAACGTGCAGTGCCATAACCCACTCTCCTGCTTTACTTTACCGGCCGGGTAAAGCTTATGTTTTAAAATTGTTAAAAGATGTTGTAGTGCAGCCCTACTGTAGAGTGCAGTTAACGTGCCAGCCAGAGAATTAATGCATAAAATGGTCTTCACGACGTAATATCAATGAGTTACATGCTGACAATATTCACTTAATTTGCATATATAGTGAATAGTTGTCTGATTGCAGCGCCAGAACCGGGTTTTAAACAGCAGAATTATGCATTCACGGGATGAAATATCGCTTTTGTGATCGCTGATAAATTATCTCTCCAGAAAAGCCCCTCCACTGCCCTGTTTTAGCGCAGTTTGCCTCGCGCTGGTGCAGCCATTACGCGGGGAACTCGCCCGGAAATGTCAGAACACCCTAGTTTTATTTAACAAAAGTTTTTCATTTCCCCCTGCAGACACATTAATCTGCGTATCTTTTTCAGGCTATTTTATAAACAGGCTGATCAATATTTAATCAGCAACTCTGACTATTATTCCGGAGGTGATTATCGGGCCAGAAAGAATATTCCAGAAAGATGAACAAATATTAATACGCAGACTAATGGTTAGGATAAAAGCCTTATAAGGCTATTCTTAGCGGATAATCACCCATAATTAAATCAGGGGTTATATTGATTTAAAAATGTACAAAAAAAGCCCATTTAAGACCACTACACACAAATACAATCCATTGATAAATATATATAAAATCAGATAACTCATGATTACTTATTAGAAGAAAATCTTATTACTTTACAATTTAATCTTCTGTTCCTGGCTGTTATTCATCAGCTGAATATAGACATCACATTTTGTTACTTTTATTGCACTTTGTAGTTTTACCTTTTTGTGTCATTTTCTTTTCACCCCATACCAGGGGAATAATAATTAATGAATACAGGGTAATAATTAAATGATGAAGCGCACTTTACTGGCGGCTGTCATGCCGTTACTGATCGGTCTCTCCTCCGCGCAGGCCGCAGAAGTTTATAACAAGGATGGCAATAAGCTGGATCTGGTCGGCAAGATTAACGTGTCACACCTCTTTTCTGACGATAACAACAACGATGGTGATACCTCCTCTTATGCCCGCTTTGGCTTTAAAGGCGAGACAAAGATTACTGACCAGCTTACCGGCTACGGTTTCTGGCAGTATCAGTACAGTCTGCATAACTCCGAGGGCAGTGACGCCCAGGCCACCAACCGTACCCGTCTGGGCTATGCTGGCCTGAAGTTTGGCGAGGCGGGTTCGCTGGATTACGGACGTAACTACGGCCTGGTCTATGACGTGCTGAGTTATACCGATATGCTGCCGTTCTTCGGCGGCGACTCCGGTTATACCGACGCCTTTCTCTCTGGCCGCTCAACCGGTGTGCTGACCTGGCGTAACAGCAATTTCTTTGGTCTGGTCGACGGCTTAAACCTTGCCGCGCAGTATCAGGGCAAAAACGATCGCAGCAGTAACATTGACGGCGTGCGTCGTTCCAACGGCGACGGCTTCGCCCTCTCCGCTTCCTATGACTTCGATTTCGGCCTGAGTTTTGCCGGCGCGTTTGCCAGCCTGGATCGCACCACGGCGCAGAACGCTGCCGCACGCGGAGAAGGCGAAAAAGCCCAGCACTGGGCGACCTCGGTGAAATATGATGCGAACCAGGTCTATCTGGCTGCCATGTACGGTGAAACGCTGAACGCCACGCCAATTACTGGCGGTTTCGCTAACAAAGCGCAGAACTTTGAAGCCGTGGCGCAGTATCAGTTCCTGAACGGCTTCCGTCCGTCCGTGGGTTACGTCTCATCCAAAGGCAAGGAAATTGAGAATATCGGCGATGCCGACATCATTAAATACACCGCCGTGGGTGCCACTTACTACTTCAACAAGAACATGTCGGTCTATGGTGAATACCGCATCAACCTGTTGAAAGATAACAATCCGCTTCGCCTGGCGACCGACGACATCACAGCCCTGGGTCTGATTTACCAGTTCTGATGTGACAGCGGGCCCGGCTCTGACCGCCGGGCCCGTTTTTTGTTTTAAACACGACCACAGAGAGTGTTACGCGCTTTCAGCCCAGCGACCTGACTAAGCTAACGGCCATCGCCTCTTCCTGCATCAATTCCTCCACGTTAGCGGACGCCAGCAACGTGGTGGCCTGCCCGGCAGGAACCGGACGGCTGAAGAGATATCCCTGACCATAATCACAGCCGCGCTTTCTCAGCCACCTCAGCGTGGCAACATCCTCAATGCCCTCAGCAGTAATGATCACATTAAGCCCCTGACAGAGTGCCAGCAGCGTTTCCACCACTTTTCGCTGCTCAGATCCGGTCACGATTCCGGCGATAAACGTCTGGTCAATTTTGATTTTGGTAATACCCAGCCCCAGCAAAACCGACAGGTTGGAGTAGCCGGTGCCAAAATCATCCAGCACCACTCCGATACCGGCCTCTTTCAGCAGACGGATCGCCTGGCGGGCATCGTCAGAAATGGCCATGACATTCTGTTCGGTGATTTCAAGTTCCAGCATTACCGGCCCGGCATGCTGCATAATGCTGGACAAACAGCTGGTCAGCGACGGTCTCAGCAACTGCTCCGGGGTAATGTTCAGCGACAGGCAGAGCCCGGCTGGCCATGCCCGGGTTGCACTGACAGCATCCTGCAGCAGCGCCACGGTCATGCTGTCCATCAACCCCAGCCGCTCCACCACTGGCAGAAACTCTGCAGGTGAAACCGTCTGACCGGACGCAGTGATCCAGCGCGCCAGTATCTCAAAGCCGGTAATGTTACCAGTGCGCAGTGAAACCAGCGGCTGCAGAAAGGGAACGATGGCATGTCCGCTAACGGCGGCAACAACCTCCTGCTCCAGCCTTTCCCGCTGGCGAAAGCGCAGCTCCATGTCCGGGGAGAATCGTGCCAGACAGGCGCACTTATCCTGCTTCGCCTCGTACAGCGCCAGATCCGCCGCCCGCACGACATCGGCCTGACCCGTGCAGGCTGAGCTGGCGATGCCTGCTGAAAGGCTCAGGAAGGTGTGCGGACCGGTCCGGATGGATACCGCATGCTGGCAGAAGCTTTCGGCGGCGGCCAGCGCCTGATCTGCCTGTGAAGCCTGGGCAACAATGGCAAATTCATCCCCACCGATGCGAAACACCTGACTCCCGGTATCCGCCGAAGCGATCAGCAGATTGGCCAGCGCGACCAGCGTGGCGTCGCCCTGACGATGACCGTTCAGGTCATTGATATTCTTAAAGTCATTGATGTCGAGCAGCGTCAGGGTGTAGGGCGTCCCGTCGGCATCAAGCGCAGCAATGTGTGCAGTGAACGATCGGCGGTTCATGACTCCCGTCAGCGCATCAGTTCCGGCCAGCCTGAGCGCATTTTTTTCCGCACGCAGCGTGTTGTGGATCAGACCCGCGATAAGCAGCGCCGGAATAATCATTGCCAGTCCGGCAAACGAGGTGGAGGTCAGGATAAACCGCAGCCGCTCGCTGGTTTCAAAATCGGGATCATAGCTCAGGCCCAGCAGGCTGGAGATCCACGCCTCGAGCCCGAATTCCCACAGCGTGGAGAGTAAAATGATGGTCGCAATATTCAGCATTGCGAGCCAGAAAAGTTTCAGGCGCATGCGTTAGTTCCCGGTGATGGAAAGTGTCAGAGTTTTGTTTTAATTTTCAGTAAAAAACCGGGGCGTACTTCTCATACAATGTCTGCTAAGCTGCCGACAATTATCACCCCTCCGCTATTTTTACTCATCGCATTCGCACGTTCTCACCCGCCTTACGGCAGTGAGGCAGACGTTCTGCGAAGCCCGATGCGTGTCGGTTACGTCATCAATGTCGAATAGTGTTCTATCGGCAGCAGCAGCCAGATTAACAGGCCCGTCCGGTTAAATTTGTGCATTCCGGTGTTTTTAACGGGTTATGACGCTGGCGTATCGCGCGGCTACAAAGCGCGAAAAGGCGCACATTCGTCAGGCGATAAAAAGCGATTTATCAGGATATTGGCCGGAATTTCGTTATCACTCCCGTTACGATTTTTGTGGCATAACGGGGTGGGTATACGTGCAGTTTTTAATTTCGTTAAATTAAATAGCGAACAATTTAGTTAAACGTAACTCTCCAGAAGTTCTCTCGCCTGCCGATACCGGTTTACCCAATGAACTCTTTCGGAACGAGAGATGAAAATTTCAACGCGCCTTAGCGCAGGTTTTGGCTTGCTTATTCTGCTGTTTATTATCTGTACCGGCACCGCGATTCACGCGCTGGATAGCGCTCGCGATGGTATGGACGAGGTGGTTAATGTCCGTTTGAAAAAGTACCAGACGGTGCTGGATATGCGCGGTGGCGTGCGGGATATGGCAATCGCGGTGCGTAACCTTGCTCTGCTGACCGATCCCGTTGCCATGAAGCCAGAATGGGAACGTCTGCAAAAACAGCGCGCGCTTTATATCAGCAACCGCGAAGCACTCTCAGGCATGATGCAGACCGACCCCGGACAGGCAGGACGGGAGGCGATGAGCAGAATCGAGTCCACTGAAGAGGCCGCTCTCTCCACGCTGATGACCGCCGGGAAACTGGGGATGGAAAATCGTCAGCAGGAGGTCACCGACTATCTGTTAAAGGTGGCGCGTCCGGCTCAGCAGAGCCTGCTGAAGGCGATAAACGATCTGACCGAGCTTGAGATGCGCAGCAGCCGGGATGCGGTAGTGGATAACGGCATCGCTATCGCCCGCACCACCTGGATACTGATCATCCTGGCGGTGCTCTCCGTGCTGGCTGCCGTCGTCACCTGCGCGTTTATTGTGCGGATACTGATGCGCCAGCTGGGCGGCGAACCGGTGCAGGCTCAGACGCTGGCTGCTGCGATTGCCGCCGGTGATCTCACCTCGCCGGTCACGCTGCGCCGTGGCGACAGCACCAGCCTGCTTGCGTCGCTCAGCGGCATGCAGACCAACCTGCGCGAACTGGTTACGCAGATCAAAGGGGCATCCGCCTCGGTGGCGCTGGCGGCCGATGAGATTTCGCAGGGCAATACCGAGCTTTCATCCCGTACCGAGCAGCAGGCTGCTGCGCTGCAGGAAACGGCCGCCAGCATGGAGCAGCTCACCGCCACGGTAAAAAGCAACGCCGCGGGCGCGCAGCAGACTGCCGGTTCAGCGCGCGAGGCCGCCACCCTGGCCCAGGCGGGCGAAGCAGATGTCCAGCGCCTGTCAGAAACCATGCATGACATTTCGCTGAGTGCCGTTCGGGTACGCGATATTACGTCGGTGATTGAAGGCATCGCTTTCCAGACCAATATTCTGGCGCTCAACGCCGCCGTAGAAGCCGCGCGCGCTGGTGAAGAGGGCCGCGGATTTGCCGTGGTTGCGGGTGAAGTCCGCTCACTGGCCCAGCGCAGCGCCACCGCAGCACGCGACATTAAGCAGCTGATTGAGCAGGCCGTGACGCAGGTCGAGGATGGCGTGACCGTAGCGGCCGGAACGGGTGAGCGCATCCTGAAGATTGTCAGCCGCGTCGGTGAACTGGCCGATGCTATGGACAACCTCTCCCTCTCCTCCGGTGAACAGATGCAGGGCATCTCCCAGGTCAGTATTGCGGTGAGTCAGATGGATGGCGTCACGCAGAATAACGCCGCGCTGGTGGAAGAGTCCTCTTCTGCATCGCAGTCACTGCTGGCCCAGGCGCGCGACCTGCGCGGCATGGTAGAGACCTTCACCGTATAAGCCGTATCGGCGGGCGGCTTCAGCCTGGGTTAAATGCTGAAATTGTCCTGCCGATCTTAGCTGCGTTGCACCCGGCGCACGTTGTGCGCAAGGGTTGCGACCGGTTATGTTGACTTCAATTTAATTTGACTCAATACTGTGCCGACTTTCAATCGGCGGCGCAGCTAAAGGCTTTTTCTCCCGCTGCGATAGCGCTTAAAAGTCTGGTGTCTTACACCAGAAAGAGATGCTGCCGAAATCAACATCTCCCCGAGATACTATTCGCGAGATTTCACGGCTGACCAACAGCCTGGGGTCTGGCTGTCCCACCCCGGACTCAGAATGAGTAAAGATATGAATGACGAACCCGCGGGGATCTCCGATACGCCTCCCGCCAGTGCAGCGCCTGAAACCATCGACCAGTTTCTCTGCTTTGCGCTCTATTCCGCCTCACTTGCCATGACAAAGCTCTATCAGTCGCGGTTAAAACCGCTGGGTCTGACCTATCCGCAATATCTGGTGCTGCTGGTGCTGTGGGAGAAAGATCGCCTGACCGTCTCTGATATTGGTGCACGCGTCCGGCTTGATTCCGGCACGCTCAGCCAGCTTCTGAAGCGGCTTGAAAGCGCGGGCATTATCTGCCGCCAGCGTGACACGGGAAATGATGAGCGCCGGGTGCTGATCTCCCTGACAGAACAGGGCCACCAGCTTAAAGTCGCGGCGGCTGGCGTCCCGGCTGATATGATCTCGGTGATGGATACCGCCTGTAGTGAACTCGGTGAGCTGACAACCCAGGTGGCAACGCTGCGTGAAAAGCTGCTTAAGGCCCTGCCATGATGCTGGCTTATAAAAAACCTGTGACCAGGCTGATAAAGCTGAATCGCCTGAGTGTTACCTCTTCAGGTGCTATTCAACAGAACGGTTGCGCTGGAGTTTCAATTGAGTACCGATAAACCGGCAGATATGGCTGACGTCCATGCCGTTGTAGGGCAGGCCGTGTCGAGCCTGCTGAAGTCAGGCAAGACGGCAGGCTTACAGGACATAATTGCATTCCTGCAGCATCAGCAGGCACGGTCGGTAAACGGTCAGCGAGAAGTCTACGCCAGAGCGGTGCGTATTGTGATGAGCATGGTTAACTGATAACCGGGCCGCTGTGCTAAACAGCGGCGCTGCCCGCGCCTTCTTAATATAAATACCCTGCCCGCTGCGCAGCGTCGTTCCTGCTTTCACCCAGTGGTTCCCGCTCTCATTTCAGGATCAATAGTGATGTCACTCTGCCGCGCCTTCGTCATCCCGACAACTTATCTCTGCCAGTAACCGCTGTCGGGCCTGCAGACGTTAACAACGCCGTCTGCACACCACCGCCGCTATTAACTCCCCCCTATCCTTTCTGTGCAGTAAAGCATTCCTGCTAAAGTGTGGTGCCACCGGGTGCCATCAAATCATAACGATCGTTCTGCGGGGCCTCGTCCACGGTCATCGGTGGCTGAATTTTCAGGGTGATCCAGTTAGAGGTCACACGCTGCTGCTTGCTATCCTCCAGCGTTACCGACAGGCGATATTCGTTGCTGGCGTCTGGCGACGGATCCCATTGCGGTAAGATCACACTCCAGCCCTGCGGATCGGCGTTATTGGCCGGAGGTGTCAGGCTCAGCGCCTGCGTATCGCCCTGCCAGCTTACCGCCTTGATAGCATTGCTGGCGCGCACCTGCAGCTTCAGCGGCAGACTCTCGCCACTGCTTAACTGCCAGGGCGGGGTTGCCAGAAACACGGACAGCGTTTTGCGCTGACGGAAAGCGAGCACCGGCGTATCGCTGCGGGTGACGGTATCGTAACGGCTGCCGCGCAGGGAGTGCGCCTCAGCGACGTTTCCGGCATCGAGCTGACGTCGCAGCGCCACGCCAAAGCGATAGTTGAGTTTCAGCCCCAGCTGATCCTGACTCTCACCGGCGCTGCTGGTTTTATGGGTAGCGGACAGCGTCACCAGCGGCACGGGAGTGTAAGAGAGGCCAAACGACATGGCGGAGGGATTGTGATAGCGGTTGCCGCTGTTAAACAGATCGACATTCTCACCCAGATATTGCTGATAGCTCACCGAAACGCCCAGCTGACGATAAAAGGGCAGATAGCTCTGGCTGGTAATATCGTAGCCGCGCGCCATGCGCTGCTGCTGCGAATCGCCCAGATTTTTCCAGCCGGAAAGCGGCTGATAGTAGTTGGCCGAGAAGCGCATTGAATCGCTCCACGCTTCCGTGCCCACAGAGGCGCGTTGCAGGCCGCTGCTGAACACGCGGTCAACAAAGCCGTTGTAACCCAGCAGCCAGTCACCGGCATCCCAGCGTTGCCCCAGTCCTGCATTGCCAACCAGGCCATCGCCGGTATCGTGCAGACCAAGCTGGCTGAAGGTGAGCCGGCTGTTTTCGTCGGCCAGTGCGCTGAAGAGATCGCCGCCGGTGCCGGTAAAGTTTCCGTTCATGTCGACTTTCAGATCCAGCTGCGCGGTGCCGTAAGGGGAAAGCAGTGACTGCCCTTCGCTCTCAACCCGATCGGCCACTTCATCGCGCAGATGATTGAACGCCCAGACGCCCGCCTGCTGACCAAACGTGACATTGCTGTCGCTGTTGTTACTCGCTTCACCGATACTTTTGGCCACGGCCGCCAGCTTTTTGCTCCACTCTTCATCCTGATCGCTGGCACCGCCGAGCGTCGGCAGCGACTGACTGTAGCGCGCAGGATTGTCGAATGGCGTCTCTGACACCGCTGTTTCAGTCTGGAAGGCGCGGGCGCTCTGCGTGGCAGTCAGCGACAGCGCAATCAAAGAGAGAACCCCTGTTTTCCGTATCATGTCACCCGGCACATTGATTAGTTCGTAGCTGCAATTAAACAAAAATCATCAGCTATTACCTTAACATATTGTGACGGCGATGCAGGACAGCAGCGGCGAATTGTGCATATAACAGAAAAGTCCGGGTCAGAAAAAGGCCTGCGTTTACAGCAGGCCTGCGATCTCTCACCGCATCAGGAGAAGATCAACCCGCCATCCACATTGATGGTCTGCCCGGTGATGTATCGCGCATCCTCTGATGCCAGAAAGGCCACCAGTCCGGCGACATCTTCCGGCTGACCGGCACGCTTCAGCGGAATGTTTTTCACCCACTCCGCCATCAGCTCCCCTTTACCGTAGGTTTTCTCCTCGCTGCTGAGGATCTCGCCCCAGACGCGATCGTTGTAATCCCACATCTCACTCTCAATGATGCCAGGGCAAAAAGCGTTGACCGTAATGTTCCACGGCGCCAGCTCCAGCGCCAGACTCTGGGTAATGCCTATCACCCCCATTTTGCTGGCGGCGTAGTGCGGCGTGTAAATAAAGCCCTGTCGTCCCTGCCCCGATGAGGTGTTGATCAGGCTGCCACTGCGCTGCTGCACCATATATTTCGCCGCTTCACGGCAGCAAAGCCAGACGCCGGTGGTGTTAACCGCCAGAATCCGCTCAAAGTCGCTTTTCGGCATGGTGTCGAAGCGGTCGATGGTGATCACGCCCGCATTCTGTATCGAGACGTCGATCTGACCAAAGCGTTCAAAGGCCTGCTGATAGAGCTGCTGCACCGCAGCTTCATCCGTGATATCGACCTGCAGCGCCAGAATCTCACTGCCATACTGCTGCTGAAGCTGGTCGGCTGTAGCGAACACCCGGTCAGCATTCGACACCATCACCAGCCTGGCCCCGTCGCGGGCGAAACGCGCCGCGATCCCGGCCCCGATGCCACGACAGGCACCGGTTATCACCACTGTTTTTCCACGTTGTTCGCGGCTCATAATCGCTCCTGTTAACTGTGACGAACATCAGTAAGGGGGGCTGCCTGCTGCTTTTTTTCATGGCGACGCAGCAGCACCACTTTGCTTTGCAGACGTTGCTGGAACTGGTCGATGACTACCGCAGTCACAATCACCAGACCTTTAATTACCATCTGCCAGAAATCGCTGACGCCCATCATCACCATGCCATCCGCCAGGAAGACGATAACGAAAGCGCCAATAATCGAGCCGGAAACCCGACCACGTCCACCTGCCAGCGCCGTGCCGCCCAGCACGGTGGCACCAATAGCATCCATCTCAAACATGTTGCCGGTCATCGGGTGCGCGGTCTGCAACTGAGAGGCCACCACCAGCCCGACGAGTCCCGCGCAGAGGCCGGAAAAGGCGTAGACAAAGACTTTCACCTTGATAATCGGCACGCCCGCCAGTCGCGCGGCGGACTCATTGCCGCCAATGGCGTAGATGTAACGACCCAGCGGGGTTTTGCGCGTCAGGTAGAGGCCGAGCAGTAAAAAGCCGAGCATCAGCCAGATTGGCAGATAAACGCCCAGTACGGTGCCGGAGCCGAGCAGCGAAAAGCCGGTGTTGCCCAGCACGGGCACTCCCACCAGGTTGGCGTAGGTGCCGCCGTCGTTGAACAGCAACGCCGCACCGCGCGCCACATACATCATGCCCAGGGTGCAGATAAAGGGTGCGACGCCCAGTCGGGTGATCACCGTGCCGTTAATCAGTCCTACCAGCACGCCAAAGATGGCCACCACCAGAATCACTTCAGGCACGTTGAGAAACAGCGTATTGCCGCCCCACAACGGGATGCCATTGGTGAGCAGTGCGCCCGCCACCATGCCGCAGATTCCGGCGACCGCACCCACCGAGAGATCGATACCGCCGGTCAGGATCACCAGCGTCATACCAATGGCCAACAGGCCGGTAATCGCCACGTGCTGCGTCATGATCAGCAGGTTAGAGGGGGTGAGAAAGTTCGGCACCATCACGCTGAAAAAGCCGACCACAATCAGCAACGCAATAAAGGTGCGGGCCTTGAGCAGGTACATATAGAGCAGATATTTTTGGTTCATGAAATTCTCCGGCCAGCTTAGAGCCTGGCCCGCCAGGCGTAATGGTTTCAGGCAGTCTGGACACGGACAGCGCGGAACAACCGGCACGTACACGCAGTACGTCAGGATTACTCGCTGTGCTCGCCCCTTCAGGGCCGCCCTGACGGGCGTTCAGGTTGCTAAAGCAGCCTGTGTGACCACTGCCCAGGTTCAGACGGACAAATAAAATAGCCTGATGGGTCAGGCTCTTAATCCTGCGGGGTTGATGCCGCAATCAGATGTTCTCGCGTCGCCGCTGCGCGCGGCAGATCGGCAGTAATCCGGCCATCGGCCATCACTAAAATGCGGTCCGCCAGCGCCATCACCTCATCCAGTTCAGACGAGGAGAACATCACTGCCAGCCCCTGCTGTGCCAGACTGCCAATCAGGTGATAGACGTCGGTTTTGGCACCCACGTCGATACCGCGCGTTGGCTCATCCAGCAGCACCACCTGTGGCCCGGTCATCAGCGCTTTACCCAGCACCACTTTCTGCTGATTACCGCCGCTCAGCGCCGTAACCGGCAGGTCGGGATCGCTGACTTTAATCGCCAGATGGCCGATCATCTCACTGACCCGCTGCTGCTCCCTGGCAGGATTCAACAGCCCCAGCGCACGTCGAAAACCGCGCAGGCTGAAGTCAGAGAGAGTCATGTTGGCGGTGACCGACATCAGTTCAATCACCCCTTCGCCTTTGCGATCTTCGGGCACCAGCGCTATGCCACTTTTCAGCCGCTGCTGGAAGCTGCGCTTCGCCAGATCCCTGCCCGCTAAACGTACCCGGCCCGACTGACAGGGCATCAGGCCAATCAGCCCCTTGAACAGCTCGGTGCGTCCGGCACCCAGCAGACCATAAATGCCGATCACCTCGCCTTTGCGCAGCGTAAAACTGACGTCATTAAGCTTGTAACCGCCGTTCTGATGCAGCGCAGTCAGGCCCTCTACCTCCAGCACCGTTTCCCCCTGTGGCGCAGGCTGATAGTCGAACTGCTTTTTCTTGTCACCCACCATCTGGGCGATAATCCACGGCACGCTGGCGTCCCGTACCTCGCGCTCACTGATAAAACGGCCATCGCGGAAAATGGTGATGTGATCGCCAATCTCCATCAGCTCTTCCAGCCGGTGAGAGATGTAGATAATGGTGACACCGCGCCGCTTAAGCTGATCGATGACGTTAAACAGCACTTTCACTTCAGACTGGCTCAGGGCGCTGGTCGGTTCATCCATGATAAGTACCCGGGTATCCTTCGACAGCGCCCGGGCGATCTCCACCAGCTGCTGATGACCAATACCCAACTCACCCAGCGGCGCGTAAGGATCGACATCCAGCTGCAGCCGCTCCAGCAGCGACTTTGCCAGCGCGTACTGATACTTTTCATTGATCACCCCGCGCTGGAAATACTCATTGGCGATAAAGATGTTGTCCATCACGTTCATGTTGGGAAACAGATTCAGCTCCTGAAAAATGATGCTGATCCCCTGCTTCTCCGCCTGATGCGTGGAGTTCAGCGACACCACCTTGCCATCCAGCAGAATCTCGCCCGAGGACGGCGTCTCTACACCCGCCAGCATCTTCATCATGGTGGACTTACCGGCACCGTTCTCACCGATCAGCACGTTAACTTTATTGCGGTAGACCCGATAACTGACCTGATCGAGCGCGGTCACGCCGGGATAAAGACGCGACACGTTGCGCGTTTCGATAATCACGTCGCCGGACTGTTGCGGTTGAGGATTTTGCATCTGCCGCTCCTTATTGCCGGGTGATCGCAGCCGGAGTGATATCCGGCAGCTGCTGCGGAATGTCCCAGCTGCTGAACACGCCGGAAACCCTCACTTTATCGCCCACCTTCGGCGCAAACTGCTGCATCAGAGTGGAGGCGTGCTGGTTAATCGCCTTGCCGTAATCACCAAACAGCACCTGGTCATTGAAGTCCTGATAGCTCACGCCTTTGTAGACATCCCGCAAAGCGGTGCCACGAATGATTGGCCCTACCTGGATTGTGACACTGTCACCTGATTCATCTTTCACGGTCATCTTCCCGCTGCGTGACGTGGTATTTACGGCGGTCACCTCGCCGCTAACCGAGACGCTGAAGACACAGGGATTCTCAGCCTGACTGCGATAGCCGTAGCTCTGACAGGCACTGTCGAAGTCTTTAGCAGACTGAAGCGACTTCATCAGCGTCGCCAGCGGTTTAGCCTCTGCCTGAACCTGCGGCACCAGTTTCTGCTGCCAGAGCTGGTCGATGTTCGCCATTTTCGGGTTGGGGGGATTTTTCAGGGCAGCCAGCTCCTGCTGCGACACAATTTTGCAGCCGCTTAACAGCAAGACCACCAGCGTCAGCCAGACTCTTCGGGACATCATCTTCTCCCTGGCGCCCGCTTTCGCAGGCGCGACAGCGTTTAATTACGACTTGTAGTTAAAGTCCTGTACACCTTTAGCGTTTTCCGGGGTAATCAGAATGCCGCGGAACATCACCCGCTGTTTTTCCGGCTTCACGCCCTTCTGAATGAAGTTATCGAGATCGGTCACCCCTTCAGCGGCAATCGCCTGCGCCTGCAACATGACCGTGGCTTTCAGCGTGCCCGCCTTCACCGCATCGCGTTCGTCGTTGCTGCCATCAATCCCCACCACGATGACATCGTTGCGACCGGCCGCCTTCAGCGCGGCAATGGCGCCCAGCGCCACCGGGCCGTTACCGCAGATCACCCCTTTCACATCCGGATGCGCCTGCAGGATGCTGTCCATAATGCGCTTGCCGTCGATCAGCGTGCCTTTGGCATCCTGCCGTGCCACGCTCTGCATATCAGGATACTGATCCAGCACCTGATGGAACGATTTCGAGCGTGTCACGCAGTTGTTATCCGCCAGGTTACAGGCGAGTTCGGCGTATTTGCCCTTTTCGCCCATCTTTTCAACAAAGACGTTGGCAACGTCTGAACCCGCCTGGAAGTTGTTGTGGGTGATCTGTGCCAGCGCCACATCATCCACCGGGATTTCGCGGTTGATCAGCACCACCGGGATCCCGGCATCTTTGGCTTTTTTAATCGCCGCCACGCTGGCGGTGGAGTCGGCGTTATCCAGCACGATACCCTGCACTTTTTTACCGATAGCGGCGTCGATCAGTTCGCTCTGCTTTTTCACATCTTCACCGTGCGACAGCACCGTTGTTTTGTAACCCAGTTCCTGCGCTTTGAGATTGGCGCCTTTGGCTTCGGAGGCGTAGTAGGGATTATCGAGTGAGTTAACCAGAATCATAATGGTGCCCTTTTCGGCGGCAAACGCCGCCTGCGAAACCAGACAGGCAGCCACGGCAGTGCACAGCAAAGTACGGTTTTTCATGATGTTCTCTCTTATCGTTATGGCAGGGTATGAATTCCCGGGTGCTGGATTGGCCTTACCAGATGGTAAAGCCCCCATCGATCATCAAATCGGCGCCGGTGATCATGTCGCTGCCGTTGCTGGCGAAAAACAGCACCGCAGCGGCGATCTCATCGGTATAGGCAAAGCGTCCGAGCGGAATCAGTTTCTTCATCTGCTCGCCCTTCTCGCCGCGCCAGGCCTTTTCGCCCATCGGCGTCAGCACCACGGTGGGCGACAGGGTGTTAACGTTGATGCGATGCGGGGCAAACTCTTTGGCCATCACTTTGGTCATGCCCAGCAGGCCCGCTTTGGCTGAGGTGTAGGCGACATGGTTGTCGATAGCGATGGATGCCGCCTGGGAAGCGATATTAATAATTTTGCCGCCCGCACCGGCACGGATCATCAGCCGTGCGGCGGCCTGTGAGCAGAGAAAAGGCCCGGTGAGATTCACCGCAATCTGCTTCTGCCACTCGGCAAAATCGGTCTCGATCACCGGCTGCAGCATCACGTAGCCTGCGCAGTTCACCAGGATATCGATCCGGCCATAGTGGGAAACCACATCGTCAAAAGCCTGTTCAACCGACGCGGGATCGGTAACGTCACAGCAGACAAACTGCACCCGCTCGACGGGGAAATCTGCCCTCAGGCTGGCCACCTTCTCTGCTTCAAACGGCGGATAGAGTAGTGCCAGACTCGCGCCCTTCTCCAGCAACATGCCATTGGTCGCCATCGCGATACCGCCCAGCCCGCCGGTCACGACGGCCACTTTGCCGGCCAGATTCATTGCGGTATCCACGCCGTAGCGCAGGTTTACGTCATATTCACCACTCATCCCACTCTTCCCCTCAGATTTTTGCCGATGCCGTTGACTCACTCATTTTCGAACAAAAATATAAGCTATCGAAAAGAAATGTTGTGTGGAGCAGATCAAATTTCGACCATCTGCCCTGCAAAGCGGCTTATCTGATTGAAAAGACGTGATCTGGCTTCCAGTCCCGAAATAAAGGCAGCTGGTTGCAATCCGGAAAGCGTGAGAGATTCAATAACCTGCACATTTTATATTTTCGTTCGAAAACCAAAGGCAGATCAGGCTATCTCGCATTCATAAAAATGGCGCGTTAAACTCAGCCACAAAGACCTTGTTCGCCCGACTTCTCAGGTTATTGGAAAAGGGAGCATTTCGATTGAAAAGCAAAAGTGAGCAGTTCGCTGACATGCAGCAACGCCGCGAGAAAATTCTGGAGATGATCCGTGAGGATGGCACGGTCACGGTGAAAGCTTTGACGGAGACCTTTGGACTGACCGAAGCCACCTTACGCAGCGACCTTCGCATGCTGCAAAAACAGGGCTTTGTGCAGCGCTACCATGGTGGCGCGACGCTGATGACGGGCAAACAGAATACCGGGGCGATGCTGCTGGAGCGGCAGACACATCTGGAAGAGAAAGAGGCGATTGGCCGGCTGGCGGCGCAGCATATCGAAAATGGCGACACGGTGATTTTCGATTCCGGCACCACGACCACCGCGATCACCGATGCCATCAGCCACATCCGCCGCCTGTCGGTCGTGACAACCGCGGTGAATATCGCCCTGAAACTGGGCGGCGAGCCGGGGATCAACATCCTGCTGACCGGCGGTACCTTTAAATTTCCGACGCTCTCTACCTCCGGCGAAAAGGCGGCCAGCTTCTTCGAAAACGTGCTGGCCGGTAAACTCTTCCTGGCGACCGCCTGCATCTCACCGCGTCTGGGCCTGAGCTTCCCCAGTGAAACCGACATCAAGGTAAAGCTGGCGATGATCAAATCCGCCAGCACGGTTTACGTGGTCGCTGACTCCAGCAAAATCGACAAGGTTTCGATGTTCGCGCTGCCCTGTGACTGGAGCAATATCCACTACCTGATCACCGACAGCGGCATCAGCACTGCGCAGGTAAAAGCGTTTGAAGCACTAGGCGTGAAAGTGCTGGTGGCCCCGCTGCCGCTGAAGCGGGCGATGTAATGCTTGTTGAAACAACATCGATTCAGCCACTCGCTGTCATCAGACAGCCACAGGATTAAGTTACGCTCCAGAGCGAATGCTAAGCAGGGATGTAACGGATGATAAAACGATGAAAAACGAGATTTTCGAGCGCAGGAAAGCGCGGGCTTTAGCCCTGATGGCAGCGAAGAAAATATGGCCGAGTAACTCTGCTCCGCCATTACATCGTTTGTTATGGAAAATGAATATCCATCTTCCACCCCCGAGTTTCACTCCTTTCTGGCTCAATCTTGTGGTGTTTGCCAGCATGTACACGCTTATGATGCCACTGCTGCTCTTATTGCCTTCTCTTCCGGGCGTGTCTGACGACAACTATTCGCTGATACCCAATCTGATCGCAGGTCTGTTCTTCGGTACGACAATGGCACTGTTTCACGCATATCGAAAAAAGGTTCACAACCTGCCTGTGTGGGAGGAGCTTTAAAGCCAGCTAAAGCTCCATCGTCTTTTATACAGTGCACCTGCACGATGGTGCCTCCACTGTAAGCACGTACTATCGCTAATCGTGCAGGTAAGGCCTGCCTGAAGAGCAAAGTGTGCGAGCCAGGGATGGCGAGCCCAGTCCGCAGGGATGCGGGATCCCTTTGCGATCAGGCAGGCCTTTCCTGCACGACGCACCGTCTTACCAACCCTCACCTGCCTTCCCACACTGGACTGCTCTTTTCGTCCTGCTCGGGCACTTCCACTCTCATCAACCGCACTCAATCCAGATCTGATCCCAAAAAAAACCGCACCAATGCCAACAGTGCAGGTAAGCCCTGCCTGAAGAGCAAAGTGTGCGAGCCAGGGATGGCGAGCTCAGTCCGCAGGGATGCGGGATCCCTTTGCGATCAGGCAGGTCTTTCCTGCACGACGCACCGGCTCACCGTCTCCCCACCCCGCACCTGCAAATCCGCCCGATAAAACCGCACCACTTCACCCACCATCAGCAACGACGGAGACACCGGCTTATCCCGCGCCACCGTCTCCGCTAATCCCCCCAGCGTGGTAATCAACACCCGCTGATCGGGCCGGGTCCCATTCTCAATAATCGCCACCGGCGTCTCCGCATCACGTCCCTGCGCCTGCAACTGCGCACTGATCGACGCACTCCAGCTCAACCCCATATAAAACACCAGCGTCTGATTCACCGCCGTCAGCGCAGCCGCCTCCAGCTGCGGCTCGCCGTTCCGCCCATGCCCGGTAATCAACCGCAAAGACTGCGCGCAATCCCGATGCGTCAACGGAATTCCGCTGGCTGCCGCACAGCCCACAGCCGCCGTAATCCCTGGCACGACCTCACAGCGAATCCCGGCCTGCTGCACGCTCACCATCTCCTCGCCTCCGCGACCAAAAACAAACGGATCGCCCCCCTTCAGCCGGATTACATTGCGTCCACTGCGCGCCAGTTCCACCAGCAACTGATTAATCTGCGCCTGCTTCAGACCATGCTGCCCCGGCTGCTTACCCACATCAATACACAACGCCTGCTCCGGCACCTCCGCCATCACCGCGTCACTCACCAGCCGGTCATATACCACCACCTCAGCACGCTGCAGCAACCGCAACGCCTTAACGGTCAGCAGTTCCACATCGCCAGGGCCCGCACCCACCAGCCACACCGCGCCCTGTTGCGACACGGCATCCACCGGGGCCAGTAACTTATCCAGAGAATCAATTGCTCGTGTCATCATTCCTCCGACATCACTTCGGACAGCAACAACTGCTTCAGCTCCGGAATACAGGAGCCGCACTGCGTGCCGCACTTTAGCTTTTCGCCCAACGCCTGAGTTGTACGACACCCCTGCGCCACCGCCTGTAAAATCGTCTGCTCACCCACCGCCATACAACTGCAAATAATCCGTCCCGTGGCCGCGCCCTGCGCGGGCTGTCCTGCCAGTACACTGTGCCGCCCTGCCGCATCCTGCGGCGCATGACTAAAGGCCTCGGCGACCCACGCACTATCAATCGACGGCAACACGGAGCCGGCATAAAACGCCAGCTGCAACTCGCCGTCACGCCATGCCAGCAACCGGTAATCATTGCCGCTGCCGGTCGCAACCTGCCTGTGACAGCCTGAAAGAACAACCTGCCCGTCCAGCCAGACCTGCGGCGAGCCCTCGCCCGCCACCGCATAACGCTGCACCGCCGGATAGGGGGTACGCGCCCAGTAACGCAACCCTGTGGGCTGCGCTATCTCGCGCTGCCATAGCCAGCCCTGCCAGCTCACCCTCAACGGCAGAATCCGCACCGACGTCTGCTTCAGCGCGGGCTGCCCCGAAAACGGACAGGCGCGGGCGGCCACCAGTAAATCGACGTGACTCTGCTGACTGAACTGCCGGTTCCAGTGCATCGGCACAAACAGCTCGCCGCGCCGCATCCCGGCATCGACACGCACCCGCACGCTAATCCAGCCCTGAACAGACTGCACCCGCGCCAGTCCGCCCGCCGTCACGCCATACGTTGCCGCATCCGCCGGATGCAGCGCGACAAACGGTTCATCGCAATGCTGCATCAGACGCGGCACCAGCCCGGTACGCGTCATGGTGTGCCACTGATCGCGCACCCGTCCGGTATTCATCAACAACGGATACGCCGGTTCGCGCGGGGCGACAACCGGCGTGGCCGGCACCCGCAACCGGGCCTTACCATCCGGATGAAAAAACCGACGATTGCCAAACAGCCGGGCGCAGCCCTGCGGACAGGCCGCGTTAACCGGCCACTGCACCGGACGCAGCGCATCCCAGTCAGCATTACTCAATTGCGCCAGGCCGCTGATATCAAACGCCCTGGCGCCCCGGTTCTCGAAACCTGACAACGCCGCATGCTCACGGAAAATCTCTGCCGGATGCTGCCAGTTAAAGCCTTCATCAAACCCTAAACGCCTGGCCACCTGCGACAGCAACCACCAGTCAGGCCGGGCGTCACCGGGTGCGGCGGCAAAAGCGCGCTGACGTGAAATACGCCGCTCGGAATTGGTCACCGTGCCGTTCTTCTCGCCCCACCCCTGGGCGGGCAGCAGAATATTGGCAAAGGCGCTGGTATCGGTCTGCGCCATCACATCTGATACAATCACCAGCGGACAGGCCGCCAGCGCCTGCGCGACGCGGTTGCCCTCAGGCATCGACACCGCCGGATTGGTGCCCATAATCCACACTGCTTTCACCGTGCCATCCGCCAGTGCCCGGAAAAGATCCAGTGCAGTCAGTCCCGGTTCCCGGGCAATGGCCGGACTGCGCCAGAAACGCTGCACCCGTTCGCAATCCGCTTCAGTAAAATTCATATGCGCCGCCAGCTGATTCGCCAGGCCACCCACCTCCCGTCCGCCCATGGCATTTGGCTGTCCGGTCAGCGAAAAAGGACCACAGCCCGCGCGGCCTATTTTGCCCGTCAGCAGATGCAGATTAAGAATCGCCTGGTTATTGTCGCTGCCGGTGGCGGACTGATTAATCCCCATGCACCATAGCGTCAGCACCCGATCGTGCTGGCTGAAAAGCTGGAAAAAGTGCGCGACCTGCTGCACGGTTAAGTCACATGCCTCTGCCACTCGCGCCACACCCCACTGCGCTGCGGCGGTCAGCGTCTCGTCCACACCATTCAGGTGCGGCAACATGCTGGCATCAATGCCATCCTGCTGCGCCAGCCAGTGCAGCAGACCGGAAAACAACGCCGTATCGCTGCCGGGCCGCAACGGCAGGTGGAGATCGGCCTGATCGCAACTCGCCGTACGCCGCGGATCGATAACGACAATACACATCGCCGGACGTTGCAGCTTCGCCTGCATCAGCCGCTGCCACACCACCGGATGCGCCCAGGCAGCATTAGACCCCACCAGCAGCACCAGGTCGGCCTGCTCCAGATCCTCATAGCAGCAGGGCACCGCATCGGCCCCCAGCGCCCGCTTATAACCGACCACCGCCGACGCCATGCAGAGCCGCGAATTCGTATCGATGTTGGCTGCACCGATGTAGCCCTTCATCAGCTTATTGGCGACGTAGTAATCCTCGGTCAACAGCTGGCCGGAGCCGTAAAACGCCACCGCCTGCGGGCCATACTGATCGATAACCGCCCGCAATCCCGCCGCCGCCGCATCCAGCGCAGCGTCCAGGCTGACGCGCTGCCCGTTAACCTCGGCGTTCAGCAAACGCCCTTGCGGCGTCAGGGTCTGGCCCAGCGCTGCGCCTTTTACGCACAACCGACCTGCATTCGCGGGATGGTGCGGATCGCCGATCACGGTTGCCTGATGCGCCCCCTGCGGGGTGACGCAGACGCCACAGCCGACGCCGCAATAGGGACAGGTACTGTTCATGATGCCTGCGCCAGCTGATCCAGCGGACGATTTGCCAGCCAGATCTGACCCGCTTCCAACTTCACCGGCCAGCAGCGCAGCTGATGCTGCGGGTTATCCAGGCTCTGTCCGTCACGCAACCGTATCCGCTGCTTATAGAGCGGGGAGATCACCACCGGCTCGCCGCCCACATCGCCAAGGATCCCACGTGAGAGCACGCTGGCGTCGCTGCCGGGTTCGCGGTCTTCCAGCGCAAAAAGCGCATCGCCAAAGCGGAACAGCGCAACACGTTCGCTACCCAGTCGCGCCCCGATCCCCGCCTGCTGAGGAATCGCCTCCAGTGTACACACCGCGCTCCACGGCTCGGCTGGCGGCGGTAACAGCGGACGATCGGTAACGGCCTCCGGCTGACGCTGACCGCGCACCCGGCTGTAGTGCAGCGTCTCATCCGGGCGATCGCTGTTGACCGTAGGGGTAAACAGCGCAAGTCGTGAAGGATCCGCCAGCGTGGTCTGCCACTCGCACTGATACGCGTCCACCACCCGCTGCATCTCCTGCTCCAGCGTCTCGCCCAGACCGAGGCTATCCTCAATCACCACCTGACGCAGATAGTCCAGGCCGCCTTCCAGATTGTCCATCCAGACGCTGGTGCGCTGCAGCCTGTCTGCGGTGCGGATATAGAACATCAGCAGGCGGTCGACATAACGCAGCAGCGTGGCATCATCGAGATCGCTGGCGAACAGGTCGGCGTGGCGCGGCTTCATGCCGCCATTGCCACACACATAGAGATTCCAGCCCTTTTCCGTGGCGATCACCCCGATATCTTTGCTCTGCGCTTCCGCACATTCGCGGGTACAGCCCGATACCGCCATCTTGATCTTGTGTGGGGCGCGCAGCCCTTTGTAGCGGTTCTCCAGCGCAATGGCGAAAGCGGTTGAATCCTGCACGCCGTAGCGGCACCAGGTCGCCCCCACACAGGACTTCACGGTGCGCAGCGACTTGCCGTAGGCGTGACCGGTTTCAAAACCCGCCGCCAGCAGCGTCTGCCAGATATCGGGCAGTTGATCGAGCCGCGCGCCAAACAGATCGATACGCTGACCGCCGGTGATTTTGGTGTAAAGATCGTAACGCGCCGCCACCTCGCCAATCGCGATCAACCCCTGCGGCGTGATTTCGCCCGCCGGGACGCGCGGCACCACCGAATAGGTGCCATCTTTCTGGATATTGGCGAAATAGCGGTCGTTGGTGTCCTGCAACGGCAGATGCGCCGGTTTTAGCAGATAGTCGTTCCAGCATGAGGCGAGCAGTGACGCCACCAGCGGTTTGCACACTTCACAACCCTGCCCCCGACCATGTGACGTCAGCAGCGCATCAAAGGTTCTGAACTCACCGGCCCGCACCAGGTGATAAAGTTCCTGGCGCGAATAGCTGAAATGTTCACAGATATCTTTTTTTACCTCGACACCGAGGTTTTCCAGCTCAAACTCCATCACCTGTTTTACCAGTGCCGCACAGCCGCCGCAGCCCGTAGCCGCTTTGGTGCAGCTTTTGATGCTGCTCATCTCACCGCATCCGCCTTTCACCGCCGCGCAGATTTCGCCCTTGCTGACGTTGTGACAGGAGCAGACCTGGGCGCTGTCAGGCAACGCCGCGACGCCTGGCGCTTTCGGCGCCTCCGACAGCGCAGGCAGGATAAGGCTTTCTGGCGCGGCAGGCAGCGGTAACTCATTGAGCATCATCTGCAGCAGCGTGGCGTAGTCGCTGCTGTCACCGACCAGCACGCCGCCCAGCAGCCGGGTGCTGTCGGCAGAAACCACGATTTTCTTGTAGATGCCTTTTGGCCCGTCGGTCCAGTGATAGTGCTGACTGCCCGGCGTGCGGCCATGCGCGTCACCAAACGACGCCACCTCCACCCCCAGCAGTTTCAGTCTGGTACTCATGTCCGCGCCGCTGAAGGCGGTGGATTCAGCCGCCAGATGCCCGGCCAGCACGCGTGCCATCTGATAGCCTGGCGCGACCAGACCGAAGATCTGACCGTTCCACAATGCGCATTCACCAATGGCAAACACCTCTTCATCGCTGGTCTGGCAGCGATCGTTAATCTCAATGCCGCCGCGCGGTCCCAGCGTCAGGCCCGCTTCACGTGCCAGCTCATCGCGCGGCCGGATACCGGCGGAGAACAGCACCAGATCGCCGGGTAAACTGCTGCCGTCAGCAAAGCGCAGCACCACGCTACCGTTGGTCTGACGCTCAATCAGTTCGGTCTGTTTTGAGGTGTGAACCGTGACGCCCAGCGCATCGATCTTCTGGCGCAGCATCAGCGCCCCGCCCTCATCGAGCTGCACTGCCATCAGGCGTGGCGCAAACTCCACCACATGCGTTTCCAGCCCGAGCTGCTGCAGCGCATTCGCCGCCTCCAGACCCAGCAGGCCGCCGCCAATCACGATGCCGCGCTGGCTATTGCGGGCGCAGGCAGCAATGGCATCAAGGTCATCCAGCGTGCGGTAGACAAAGCAGCGTTCGTCGTCGTGGCCCGGTACCGGCGGTACAAAAGCACGCGAGCCGGTAGCCAGCACCAGCTTATCCCACGCCAGCTCATTGCCCGCGCTGTCACGCAGACTGCGCTGCTGACGATCGATCGCTACGACTGCGCAGCCGCTGCGCAGTTCGATGCCGTGCAGGGTAAAAAAGTCCGCGCTGACCAGCGACAGATCGTCGGCCGTTTTGCCGTTGAAATAGTCCGACAGATGCACCCGATCGTAAGCCTGCTGACGCTCCTCGCCGTAAACCACGATGTGGTAGTGCTGATGCAGTTCGCGGGCAACCAGCTGTTCAAGAAAGTGGTGACTGACCATGCCGTGACCCACCACGGCTAATACCGGTTTACTCATCTCAGGACTCTCTGCAGCCTGCGGCTGCGGTTCAGGTTGACGGGAATCGAACAGGGCTTCGAGCGTGACAGCTTCGGTGTGCAGCAGACGCGCCAGCAGCGCGGGACCCTGCCGGGTGTCGCCAGAGAGCAATACGCCACAGAGGCGGCCCTGACGAAGAAACAGACGGCGGTAGTCGCCGGAGATCGGATCAAAACTGCTGATGGAGGGTGCCTCACTGACATCCCCGGCGCTGAACAGCGAAATGCCACTGACTTTGAGCCGCGTCGCCTGCGGCTGGCTGACAAAATCCGCCAGTGGCGACCCCGCCAGCTGTGCGGCCAGAATCTGCGCCTGCGTCAGGCAGGGTGCGACCAGGCCAAAGGTTTCGCCGGCAATTTCGCAGCACTCGCCTACGGCGTACACCGACGGGACCGCTGTGCGTAACTGCCCATCGACCAGAATGCCGCGCTGACACGGCAGACCCGCTGCCTGCGCCAGCGTTATCTCCGGCTGAACGCCGATGGCAATCACCACCTGCGTGGCGGCGCAGTGACGACCGCTGGTCAGCGTCACACCCGCCTCGTCAATCGCCGTGAGTCCGCTGTTCAGCACGCAGCGGATACCGCGCTGCTGGAGTGCCGTCAGCAACAGCTCGCCCGCCTTTGCATCCAGCTGGCGATCCAGCAGCCAGGGTTTGTGATGAACCAGCGTAACCTCACGCCCACGGGCACAGAGTGCCGCCGCCGCTTCAATGCCGAGAAAACCACCGCCCAACACCACCACCGGTCCCTGGCACGCCAGGAGTTGCCGGACGTCGGCGATACTGCGAAAACCCAGTACGCAATCCGCGTTGATGCCGGGAATGGCGGGCAAACGGGGCTGTGAACCGGTGGCAAACACCAGCCGATCCCAGCCCAGCTGGCGATAATCGGTCTGCACTGTACGTGCCGCCAGATCGACCTGCAGCACGGTTTCGCCGGATAGCAGCGTGACGCCGTGCCGCTCATACCAGTCGCGATCGTGGATCAGCGTTTCACTGAACGGCGTTTCACCCGCCAGCACCGGCGAGAGCAGCACACGGTTGTAATTGCCGTGCGGCTCGCGGCCAATGACCGTGATGGCGAAGCGCTGCGGTGCACGTTGCAGCAGGCTCTCCACCATCTGCATTCCCGCCATGCCATTACCTATCACCAGCAACCGTTGCTTCATGGTCTGTTCCTTACGCCGCAGTGGTCTGTTTTTCATAGAGGAAATGCAGCACTTTCTGTCGCAACTGGTGGTAGCGCGGCTCATCCGCCAGCGCCACCCGTGAACGCGGACGTGGCAGATCGACAGTGAGGATCTCGCCAACCTGCGCCGCCGGGCCATTAGTCATCATCAGCACCCGGTCTGACAGCAGCACGGCTTCATCCACGTCATGGGTAATCAGCACGATGGTGGTGTTCAGCTCCTGCTGAATGCGCATCACGCTGTCCTGCAGATGAGCGCGGGTTAAGGCGTCCAGCGCGCCAAACGGCTCATCCAGCAGCAGCACGCGTGGCTTCATCGCCAGCGCCCGCGCAATACCGACGCGTTGCTTCATACCGCCGGATATTTCGCCGGGCCGCTTGTGCATGGCATGGCTCATCTGCACCCGGTTAAGGTTGTGCTCGATCCAGTCACGCATCTCCGCTTTGCTGAAGCGCCCTTTAAACACCTGTTGCACCGCCAGCTCGACATTCTGAAATGCCGTCAGCCACGGCAGCAGCGAATGGTTCTGAAACACCACCGCGCGCTCCGGACCGGGGCCAGTGATTTCGCGGTTATCACACAGCAGCACGCCGCTGCTGGGCCGGGTTAAACCGGCAATCAGGTTCAGCAGCGTCGATTTGCCGCAGCCGGAGTGGCCGATCAGGCTCAGGGTTTCCCCTTCGTGAATATCAAAACTGACATTGTCCAGCGCCAGAAACTCGCCGCTGGCGGTGGCAAAACGCTGGCTGACCTGCTGGACGCGAATGATCTGTTGCATCGTGCTCTCCTTATTTATCCCAGCTAAAACGACGGACCAGCAGCATCAGCCCCTGTTCCAGCAGCAGCCCGATTACGCCGATGACCAGAATGGCGACCAGAATATTTTCCACGTTGAGGTTGTTCCACTCATTCCAGATCCAGAAGCCGATGCCCAGTCCGCCGGTCAGCATTTCGGCGGCGACGATCACCAGCCAGGCGATGCCGATAGAGAGACGGACCCCGGTCAGCACCGCGGGCAGCACGGCGGGCAGCAGGATCCGGCGCATCACCGTCCACTCAGAAAGCTGTAACACCCGCGCCACGTTGAGGTAATCCTGCGGAATACGCTGTACCCCTTCGGCGGTGTTAATGATCATTGGCCAGATCGAACAGATAAAAATGGTCCAGCTGGCGGCAGGCTCGGCGCGCTGAAACAGCAGCAGGCCAATCGGCAGCCAGGCCAGCGGACTCACCGGCCGCAGCAGGGCGATGACGGGATTGAACATCTGCGCCATAAAGCTAAAGCGACCGATTAAAAAGCCCGCCGGAATGCCGACCAGCGCGGCCAGGCCGAATCCAATGCCGACGCGTTGCAGCGACGCCAGCACGTTCCAGCCGATGCCCTGATCGTTGGGGCCGTTGCTGTAGAACGGGTCAGCGAACAGGACCTGAGCGGCCTGCCAGGTGGCGTAAGGCGAAGGGAAACCCGGTTGCGACAGCGCCGCGATCTGCCACACCAGCAGCATTAATAACAGGCCACCGGTGGCGGGAATGGCGCGCTGCAACAGCGGACGCAGACGCGCCGGACGGGCTGCGGCTTTCGGGGTGACCTGTAACGGAATAACGGTGGCACTGTTGTGACTCTGCACCGGCTGCGCCAGGGCGCGCGCGTCAGTTTTCATAGCAACCTCTCTTAACGTTTGATAGCGAAACTGGCGGCATAGGCGGCAGGATCGCTGCCATCCCAGACCTTGCCGTCGATGAAGGTACTGCTGCGCATTTCACTGGCGGGCAGTGCAACCTGTCCGACTGCGCTGGCGGCCTGTTTGTAGATGTCGATGCGGTTGATCTGGCGCGCCACCGCGAGGTAGTCGGGATCGCTGGCAAGCAGGCCCCAGCGTTTCATCTGGGTCAGGAACCACATGCCGTCTGAGAGCCAGGGAAAACTGACGTTGCCGTTGTCAAAGAAGCGCATCGGGTGAGCGTCCTGCCACGACTGCCCCAGGCCGTTCTGATACTGACCGAGCATCCGACCCTGTAACGTCTCCACTTTGGTATTGATCCAGGCGCGGCCGGCTAAAACCTGCGCGGTTTCGCGGCGGTTGTCGTCCGAGGCATCAATCCAGCGCGCGGCCTCCAGCACAGCGGCGGTGAGTGCACGGGCCGTGTTGGGGTTCTCTTTCACCCACTCTGCGCGGGTGCCGAGCACTTTTTCCGGATGCTCCGGCCAGATCTGCTGGCTGGTGGCGGCGGTAAAACCGATGTTGTCGCTGATGGCGCGCTGGTTCCACGGCTCACCAACGCAGAAGCCGCTCATGTTGCCAATTTTCATGTTCATCACCATCTGCGGCGGCGGCACAACCACGGTGCGCACGTCATCAAACGGGTGGATGCCCGCATTGGCGAGCCAGTAATAGAGCCACATGGCATGGGTGCTGGTCGGAAAGGTATGGGCGAAGGTAAAGCTGCCTTTGGCGCTGCCATCAATGGCCTTTTTCAGGCTGGCCGCATCGGTGACCCCACTGGCTTTCAGCTGGTTCGACAGGGTGATCGCCTGGCCGTTATGGTTGAGCGTCATCAGGTTCGCCATGTCGTGCTGCGGACCCGCTACGCCCAGTTGCAGGGCGTAGATCATGCCGTAGAGCACATGCGCCGCATCCAGCTCACCGGAGGTCAGTTTGTCGCGCACCGCCGCCCAGCTCGCCTCTTTGCTGACCTGCAATGTGAGACCATACTTTTTGTCGAAGCCTTTCACAGAGGCCATCACCACCGGCGCGCAGTCAGTGAGCGGGATAAAGCCGACCCGCACCTGCGCTTTTTCTGGCGCATCTGATCCCGCTGCCCAGACCGCATTTCGTAATCCCGGAACGATCCAGGCCGCACCCAGCGCGGCGCCGGAGATCAGCGCCTGACGTCGTGTCAGTGAAAATGGCGTTTTGCTCATCTTGTTGCCCCTGAACAGAAATAAAAAAAGGCGTCCTCCGACAAGCCGAAGCCTGCGGATGGACGCCTTTATCCAAAGCACTGACCCCACCGCCATTGGCGGGAGCAATGCGTACTCTCTATAGGGATTAAGCAAAGGATGTGCCAGATCGCCGAAACAGCCTTAATGCCGATCTGCGGTGACGCACTGTTGAAAAATTAACCGTTTTTGCACGTTTCTGACGCAGATCACGCACAAAGGTTGTGCAGCTACCTCATCCGGGTTAGTTGCTCAGGGTCTTCGCTACCGCCAGTACCGCCTGCGCGATCTCCAGTACCCGCTTATTCTGATTCATCGCACTTTTGCGTAATGCCTGCCAGGCGGCCTCTTCTGTGAAACCCTGCTGCTGCATCAGCCAGTGTTTGGCCTGATCGATCACCCGCCGCTCGTCCAGTGAGGCGCGCATCGCCGCCAGTTCATCCGCCTGCTGCTGCAAACGCTGCGACTGTTCGCCAATCAGCGATAGCACCGAGCGCCCCAGCTGCGGGGCCAGACCGTCGCTGTCGAGCGCCGCCGCGCCAGGCAGCCAGTCCGCCCCGGAGACGTAAAGCGAAAAATTGCTGTCGCCCTGCACCACTGTTCCTGCCGCCTGCTGTTGTGCCTGATCAATGGCAGCCCGGCAGCGCTGCATCAATGTCGCCGTCAGGGCATCCTCCAGCATTTTCATCTGATCCAGCCGCTCAGAGAGCAGGGAAAACCAGTGCAGCGCGCCGGTCTCATCACAACGGCCGCCGGTGCAGGCGATGCGACGAAGGCGTTCGATGTCGCGGCTGGCCTGAGCCAGCGGCTGCCAGGATTCACACGCGGCGCTGTCAGCAAACTCCCGGAAGGTGATAAAGCTCTGCTCCTGTGCCGCAATCAGGGCGACCATCTGGCTGCGCTGGTCGGGGGTGAACTGACGCGCCGCAAAGCCGGCTGAGCCGATGGCCCGCTCCTGCCCGGCCAGTTCTTTGCCCTGCATAAAACTGAACAGGGCGATCAGTGCACGGGAGATGCCGGGATAGCTGGCGGTGTCGGCCGCCTCAAACACCAGATTGAGTAAAGTACGGATAACCTGGTTAAAGGCGGCCATCGCCGCGGCCTGATCAAGCTCACGCTGGCTGATTTGCTGGCGCAGCGCAGGCAGTCCGGCCAGCGCCTGCAGGGCAGCGGCAATCAGGTTGCAGAAGCGGCTGTAGCCGGGCTGCGCTATGGCGGCCGGCAGCGCCTGATAAAAATGCTCCAGGCCGGCGCTGACCTCCTGCTGGCGGGCATGACGTTCGGCGCTGAACAGCGCTCCGTCAGAGCAGATCCAGAGATTGTTTGCGCCACGTTCCCGCTGCAACCGATGGACCAGTTCACTGACGGCAGCCATCAGCTCGCCGGTTTCCAGAAGACGTTGCAGGCTGGCGATATCGCTCGCGCGTGATGCCTGCAGCCAGGTCAGGGCGTCCCTCATTGCTCACCTCAGTGCGGTTAAAACCTTTCAAAAGCAAAAGGCGTGCCGCTTTCCTGAAAAAAGAGGGTCTGAGCAGGGGCGTAAAATCTGATTTTGATAAGTTTCTTAACGCAAACTGATAAATTTTTTCGGCAACAAGTTATTAGTAAATCTTAATAGTTTCCAATCGGATTCATTGCATGTCAGAATGCGCGGCACTGTTCTCAACCAGTTTGTCTCTGCGATAATTCAGTTCGATTTAACTATCACATTACCTGGCGCTTTTCTTATACCGAAACCCGCCCGTAAAGCGCCTGCTATCACGCATCAGCCGCGGGTGCAATGGTTTGAATTCTCAAAAGTCTTAGGTAAACTGAATGCGTTACTATCCCGATGTAATCTGACCCTTTTTTTAAAAACAGAATTTCGGCACGATGCGGCGCGATAAAGATCGCCTCCTGGCATCGGGCCTGGCAATATGCAGATACTTTGATGAGATCACGAGGAACATGGTGAAAAAGAGTCTTGCGTTAACGCTGCTGGCGGTTCTTACCCTGGCAGGCTGTAAGGCCCCGCCGCCGCCCGTCACTGACGATACGCTGGTTACCAGCGAAATTAACGGCGTCAAACTGGTCCATCGACACGCTGTCGCGGCACCGACTGAATTTGAGCCGGTCAATCAGACCTGGCGGGCGCTTTATGGCGCATCCGTCATGACCTCGCCTGATTACGGCGGCAAAGTGGTTCGCTATCTCGAAACGGGTAAACCGTTCGAAGTATTAGGTAATGTGGAACACAGCTGGCTGGCGATTGCTGACCAGGCTGACGGCCCACTGATCGGTTATGTGCCATTAAAAGCGGGTGTAGAGAGCAGCCGTTATGATGCCACCGTGCAGAGCGATCGTCCCCGTCCCCGCAAAACGAAACAGGTCTGTGTGGCCGTCGGCGGCGCCAGCAAAGCCTGCCGGACTAACGATACCGCGACCTGGATCTTAGACTGAATATGAAATCCGGCGCATATTGCCCGCAGAACCGTCCCGGGCTGCGGGTACAGGGATTTGCCATTGGCTGGAAGATCACGAATTAATGACTGTGGAATCCCCTGCGCGTGAGGCGACCCCCTCAGGCAATGAGAATCTCTTACTTCAGGCTGCGGCGCCACTGCTGAACGCGGTGGTGCAAATTCGTCAGGCAGCCACCCACGATGACCCTGCGGGTCTGCGCCAGTCTCTGATCGATGAAATCCGCCAGTTTGAACAACGCTGTAAACAGGCAGGGCTGCCGTTTGAGATGATTATCGGCGCGCGTTACTGCATCTGCAGCGCGCTCGATGAAGCGGCGGCGCAAACCCCATGGGGCACGCGCGGCGTCTGGTCTGGCAACGGCATGCTGGTGACCTTCCATAATGAAAGCTGGGGCGGCGAGAAATTCTTTCAACTGCTGTCGCGCATTTCACAAAGCCCGCAACAACACCTCTGGCTGCTGGAAGTGGTGCAATACTGCCTGCTGCTGGGCTATGAAGGCCGCTATCGCGGCAGTGAAAATGGTCGCGCCCAGTGCGATGGTATCCGTAAACGCCTGAAAACCCTGATTGACGAAACGCGTGCCCAGCGCCAGACAGCGCAACCGCCACTGGTTGAAGTGCATCCGCTGGTTAGCACCCTCGCCCGCCCGATGGTGCCGCTCTGGGCCTGTGCCATGCTGGTCGCGCTGATCGGCTGCCTGATCTACAGCGGCCTGAACTGGCGTCTCGGCAATGCCGCCGAACCGCTGCTGCGTACCATCTATCAGACGCCGCTGCCGCAGATTACCGCGGGCCGTCGTCCCTCTTCCCCGCAGGCGCTGCTCGATCTGCGTCAGCGCCTGAATGATGTGATTGCAGCCGGGCAGCTCGAGGTCAGCGATGGTGCCTTTGGCAGCAAAGTGATCATCCCCGCAGACAAACTGTTCGCCGAACAGGGCACGGTGATCAATCCGGTGGGGCGCGCCCTGCTGGCCCGCGTCTCAACCGCGATGAAAGATGTCAAAGGGACCATTCTGGTGTCGGTGTTTACCGATGATCATCCGGTGGATAACAGCCGCTTTGCCTCCAGCTATGAGTTCTCATTTGCCCGCGCCCGCGCCATCACCCAGTTGTTACAACTGCAACTGGCTGACGGTCATACGGTTCGCTCTGAAGGCCGCGGCGACAGCGATCCGCTGCTGCCCAACGACAGCAGCGAAAACCGGACCCGCAACCGCCGCGTTGAAATCACCCTGTTTGCCGCGCCTGAAACGCTCAGTAATCATCAAGGAGCACAATAATGCGCGCCTCCCTTCGCCTGCTGCTAACGCATCGCCTGCTGTGGAGCTTTATTGGCGTCACGGCGCTGAGCTGTCTGGTCTGGATGCTGGGGCCGTTCTGGTCATGGGGCGAATCGCGCCCACTGGAACCCGTGCTGCCTCGCCAGCTCACCGTGAGCGCCCTCTATTTTCTCTGGATCCTGTTCCAGCTGATCCCGTCGCTCTATCGTGCCTGGTTCAACAGCCGCTTACTGACCCAGCTTCAGCTGTCGGGCAACGACGACCCGGCGGAACGTCAGATGACCGAAGAGCGGCTCAACCAGCGCTTCAGCGAAGCTGCGATGCAGCTGAAACGCACCCAGTTTGGCCGTCGTCACAGCGGGAACCTGCTCTCACGCTTTAACGCTAATTATCTCTATCAGCTGCCCTGGTACCTGGTCATGGGTGCGCCCGGCGCCGGTAAAACCACCGCGCTGTTTAATGCCGGCCTCGATTTCCCGCTGACCGATACGCTGGGCAAAAATGCGGTCCGCGGCGTCGGGGGCACCCGCAACTGTGACTGGTGGTTTACTGACAGCGCGGTGCTGATTGATACCGCCGGTCGTTATGCTTTGCAGGAGAGCCAGCGCGTGCGAGATGCCGCGGAATGGCACAGTTTTATCAACCTGCTGAAACGCTATCGCACCCGCCAGCCGATTAACGGTGTGATCATGACCATCAGCGTCGCCGATCTGCTGAGTGATTCAGCCGAGGCGCGTTTCGCCCAGGCCAGCGCGCTGCGAGAGCGCATGGCAGAACTGCATCAGCAGACCGGTATTCACTTCCCGGTTTATGTGATGGTCACCAAAACCGATCTGCTGAAAGGCTTTATGAGCTACTTCGGCTCGATTGATAAAGCGCGGCGAGATGCTATCTGGGGCTTCACGTTTAACTGGGAGCTGGGCAAGCCGCACAAAGATGACTGGCATCGCCATTTTGGCCAGCAGTTTCAGCGGCTGGAACAGCAGCTCCAGCAACAACTGGCGGAGCAGATGACCCATGAGCGCGACCTGAACGAGCGCGCTGAGTGCTTCCTCTTCCCGCAGGAGTTCGCCTCGCTGCGTCCACTGCTGAACGAATATCTGGATATCGTTTTTTCTGATCACCAGGATGCGGTCGCCTGGAGCCCGCGCGGCCTCTTCTTCACCAGCGGAACGCAGGAAGGCCTGCCGTTTGATCGGGTGATGGGTGAACTGAGCCGCAAACTGCAGTTGCGTCAGGCGGGCGATCACTCGATCGCGGCCTGGGACAGCGTTAATCGCAACAGTCCGATTCCCGGTAACAAAGGCCAGAGCTTCTTTATTCGTGACCTGCTCAGCGATCTGATATTCAAAGAGAGCGGCCTGGCCGGCAGTAATCGCCGCTGGGAGTACCGTAATCAGCTGTTCCACTGGATTGGCTACGGCGTGCTGGCAGGCGCCCTGCTGATCGCCTCCAGCCTGTGGGGCATCAGTTACTACCAGAATCAACAGTATCTGCAGCAGGTAGCCGCACGGGTACCGCTTATCCGTGAGCAAAGTCAGCAGGTGATTCATCAGCCTGCTGATAATATTTTTGATCTGCTACCCTTTCTGAATAACCTGGTGAAGTTGCCGCTCTCGGCGCGCTTTTCCCTCGATAATCCGCCGCTTACTATGCGGGCGGGCTTATACCGGGGTAATCAGATTAGCGATGCCGCCTGGGTGCTTTATCAAAATGCGCTTAAGTCTTTGTTGCTGCCGCGTGTGGCGCAGCAGATCACGAATATCCTGCGCAACGACCCGGGTGATGATAACGCCTACAGCCGCAATGCGCTGCGCGCCTATCAGATGCTCTATCAACCGCGTAATTATGATGGCGAATTTTTACGGGCCTGGCTGCTGCAAAATTTACAGCGCTCACTGCCCGATACGGTAAGCGCCCGTGACCTGCAGCAGCTTGACTGGCACCTGAGCCAGCTGCTGGATCAGCAGATTCAGTCGTCGCCTTATGCACGTGATAATGCACTGATGATGCGCAAGCTTGCAGAGAATCTGAAAATTGCGGACCAGGCGGGCGGCATGCTGGCGGTAGCGCCGCGGCACCCGGCCCCGCAATCAAACTCGCATAGCGAGTAATGGTGAGGTGAACATGGCTGCTTACACGGCCCCCGGCTGGTATGGCAAGCTGCCGTCGACCGGTGACTTTCTGCACCATCGACTGAGCGAGCAACAGATTAGCCCGTGGAATCACTGGTTCCAGCAGGGATTAATGCACTGGCATCAGCAGGCGTATTCCTACAGCGCGGACTTTCTCCATGCGCCGGTGTGGAACTTTGTGCTGCCGGTTACCGCGACCCGGCCGCAGATACAGATGGGCTGTCTGCTGCCCTCCTGTGACCGCGTCGGACGCGCCTGGCCGCTGCTGGCCCTGCACAGCTTCACGCTGGCTCAGTGGCATCCTGCTCAGCTGACCATTTCCGGCGACTGGTTTCAGGATCTGGGCGCGACACTGTTACGGGCGGTTCAGACACCGCTGAACGGCGAGCAGTTAGAGCAGCAGATACAGGCTTTACCACCGCTGCTGGTGCCGGCCAGGAAGCCCTCTGAAATCATGGATGTGATCGGTTTTCAGGATCTGCCCTGCACGCTGAGCTGGCGTGAAGTGGCTGAACGTTTCGACCCTCAGCAGCATATGAGCTACTGGTGGAGTAACCGCAGTGATGGTTTTGCCCACGCGACCCACAAGCACAGCGGCAACCTCACCGCGCAACTGTTTTCGTTACTGTTTAACCCGGCGGCAGGTTCACAGCCGGGACGTAATGGCCTCTATCCTCCGATGTTCGAGTGAGGCCGGAAGCGTTTGCCGTTCAATCTGGGATAACTCATGCAATTTACCATTGTGCAATGCACTACGGATGTTCCGGTCAGAAGCGTCGCGTTTCAACCGCCTGGCGGCACCATTGGCCGCAGTCAGGACAACGATCTGGTGCTGCCAGATGAGACTCGGGCCATTTCGCGTCTGCAGGCGCTGGTTCACCTGTCGCATGACGGGGAGTGCCGTCTGACGAACCAGGGCAGCGTGACCCCGGTGGAGCATAACGGCATTACCCTGGGTCGCGGCATGCAGGTCGTGCTGAAGCATGGCGATGCGTTGCGCATCGGTGACTATGCGCTGGAAGTACGAGACCCCGCCTGCCACGACACGCAGAGCGATCCGCTGGCGCTGTTTGCTGGCGACAGCGCTCAGCCCGCAAATCCGCTGGGCATCCACGAACATCATGAGGTTGAGGACCGGCTGCTGGTCAGTGAGGCAACGCCCTCACGCCACGAGCGCCACAACGATGCGCGACTGGCTATCGATCCCCAGGCCAGCGAGCCGCGTCGGGCGCTGACGGCGCAGCCGGTGGATCAGGATCGGCTGATCGCCGCACTGCTGGAGGGGATGGGGCTGAGCAACGGTCACGCCACGCCGGTGGATGAAGAGCAGATGCGCATTACTGGCCGGATGCTGAGCCTCTTTTCCCAGGGCACTGTCGCGCTGCTCTCTTCGCGATCCATTCTCAAGCGTGGTGTC
The DNA here is from genome assembly GCF_025910055.1 of Pantoea sp. JV6. Classification (NCBI taxonomy): domain Bacteria; kingdom Pseudomonadati; phylum Pseudomonadota; class Gammaproteobacteria; order Enterobacterales; family Erwiniaceae; genus Pantoea; species Pantoea sp. JV6. Next base: position 164,559 of record NZ_JAPCIM010000005.1, read on the forward strand.
AAAGCGGACATGACGATGATCCTGAATGAGGCCAACAATCCGTTCAAGATCCTGCCCTCCGGCAAAACCGTGCTGATGCAGATGTACCAGAGCCAGATGCCCGGGTTTATGCCGCCGGAACAGGCGGTACGCGATGCCCTGGTCGATTTGCAGGCCCACCAGCTGGGGATGATTGCCGGTATCCGCGCCATTATTGCGGCGATGCTGCAATCCTTTAATCCGCAGCGGCTGGAGGAGCAGGCGCGTGCCGATGGCGTGGTGTCAAAAATGCCCTTTTCCGCCATGAAGAAGGCGGCGCTGTGGGACTACTTCACCCGTAATTATCAGCGTACGGCCGGAGAGATCGAAGATGATTTCCATACGCTGTTTGGCGAGGCCTTTCTCCATGCCTATGACATGGAGGTGAATCAGTACAAGGACTCTCAGACGCGGGTAGATGAACCATGAAAATCGTTTTTGCCAGCCGCTGCCAGCAGGGGCTACGCGATGAGAATCAGGATCGCACCGGCGCAGAGCTGGATGAGCGTAAAGCCTGCTTTGTGGTCTGCGATGGCGTGGCCGGTCTGCCCGGCGGCGAGATGGCGGCACAGCTGGTGCGTGACACCCTGCTGAGCCAGTTACAGGCGCACGCCGACCTGACGCCGGAGATAACCCATCAGGCGATTGAACAGTGCCGCTTAGCGCTGCATGAGGCACAGGGTAAAAATCCGAAATATTCACGCATGAGCACCACGCTGGCGGCCCTGTTTATTGACCGTGAAAAACAGCGCGCATGGTGGGCGCATGCCGGTGACAGCCGGGTTTACCACTTCCGCCGCGGCGTGCTTCATGAGGTCACTCGCGATCACAGTCTGGCCCAGCAGCTGAAAGAAGCGGGCTATGAAAATACCGGCATTAACAGTAATTTACTCTATAATGCGCTCGGCGCTGAACCGCCTCGCTTAGTGAGCTTTTCGCAGGAGATTGCGCTGGAGGATGGCGACGCGTTTCTGGTCTGCACCGATGGCTTCTGGCTGAATCTGGCCAGTCATGAAATGGAACAGGCGCTGCGCATGGTGAATGCCTGCGAAGAGTGGCTGGCTCTGATGGAACAGGCGGTGAGCCGCAACGTTAAGAAAGATAATCTCAGCGCACTGGCGGTCTGGATTGGTGAGCCGGAGGAGGCAACGCTGCTCTATTCACTGGCTGATTCGGCGCGCTTTCTGCCGCCTCGTTTTTGATTCCAAGGATCCTTATGAAACTGTGGTTGCCCGGCATCATCACCCTGCTGATTGCCTTTCACGCCCAGGCTGAAAATTATCGGGTTGTCTACTCCCCCAGCCTGGCGCTGGAGGTCTATATCGATAATGTGGTGAGTAAAGCGCCTGACGACTGGTGCAAAGAGACGCTGCCACTGCGCATCGTCTCCGGCAAAAGTAAGGATTCGGCGGTGCTGACCACCTTTTTACCGCGCGTCGGCACCCTGCTCGCTAATCAGTGCGGATTACTGGACGAGCTGCCCTGGCAGATGACCAGTAAAGAGGGTGGCGTACTGGCCAGCGGCAGCGCCAGTAAGCTGCAGAACTGGCGTCCTATCGTGATGGCAGATGCCACCGCCAGCGCAAGTGAGAGTAATGCTGCACCGCTTGACCTGTCTCGGCCCGCCAACAGTACGCCGCTGCAACATTTTGATCTCCCCAGCGGCTGCCATTTTCGCACCGCCTGGGATGAAAATGCCCAGACCCTGTTTATCCCGGATGTCAGCAAGCAGCAGTGCTCACCGGATGGCTGGGCAGAAGGCAAAAGTGAGCTGATGCTGGCGACCCCTGACCACCCAACGCCGGTGGCAGTCACCTTTTATCAGGGCTATCCCATCGCCAATCTGACGATCCCGGACAGCAAGCTGGAGGTTATCGCCGCGAACAATCAGCGCATGATTGTGACACGCCCGGATGCGAATGATAGCTGGCTGGTGCTGCCCTTTGATGCCAAACAACATGTCTGGCGCTTCAATGGTGCCCTGTTGATAAAGATGGATAAGAATGCTGCGCAGCAGGATGCTGACGCTGTGAAATCGCGAGTTGATACGTTGCGCAGCCACTGGGCGCCCTATTTCATGCCACAGCAAAAAGTGAATGTGTTACTCATCGACACCCTGCACGCGGATCTGGTTGATCCTGCCATTGGTGCCTGGCGTAACATCAATTAATTACCGCGCAGCCTGGCGAGCAGGCCGTGTACAGAGAGTTCACTATGTCGGCAAATGATAATCCGAAAACCGTTCCGAATGCCCTGCCTGACGGATACCGTTTCAATGAGTTTGAGATCAAGGAAGTGATCGGAGGCGGCGGCTTCGGCATCGTCTATCGCGCGTGGGATCACCAGCTTGAACGCACTATTGCAATCAAAGAGTACATGCCGGTGTCGCTGGCAGTCCGTGCCGCCGATTTAACGCTGGAGCTGCGCGGTGAGCGTTTCCAGAAGCTGTTTAATGCCGGGCTCACCAGCTTTATTCAGGAAGCGCGTCTGCTGGCCCGCTTTAATCATCCGGGACTGCTGCACGTGCTGCGCTTCTGGGAGCAGAACGGCACAGCCTATATGGGCACGCTCTACTACAGCGGTATGACGCTGAAAGAGTGGCAGGTAACCAGCCCGGCGTCGATCACTGAAGCCTGGATCCGCCGCCTGCTGCCGCCGCTGTTGGGTGCCATCAGCACCATCCATCAGGCCGGCTATCTGCATCGCGATATCTCGCTCGACAATATTCAGATTCAGGAGAACCAGCTGCCGGTTCTGCTCGATTTTGGCTCGGCGCGTAAAGAGATTGGCAACCTCTCTGACGAAACGGAAATCATGCTTAAACCTGGCTTTGCGCCGATTGAGCAGTACAGCGAAGAGGGTGAAGTTGAACAGGGGCCGTGGACCGATATCTACGCCCTGGGCGCGGTGCTGCATAACCTGATTACCGGTAATCCGCCGCCGGTCAGCGTGGTGCGCTGCATTGAAGATAATTATCAGCCGCTGGTGGAACGCCAGCCAGAAGGCTACTCACTGCCGCTGCTGCATGCCATTGACTGCGCGCTGGCAATGAAGCCAGGCGATCGCCCACAAACGATTGATGCCTTTGCCGCGTTGATTGATCTGCCGGTCAGTGATGTGGAAGCGGTGGTAAACAGCTTCCCGGTGCCGGGCGAGTCGCCTGCTCTGCCGGTCGAGGAGCCGGTTGAGGCTGCTGCGCCGGTGGTGATGGCGATGAATCATGCCGCCGCGTCCGCCGAGCCGGTGACGCCGCGCACGGTGCGTAAACTGTCGCCTGGATTGCTGGGTCTGGCTGCCGTGGCTATTCTGGCCGTGGTTGTCGCCACCTGGCTGGCGAATCGCCACAGTGCCACACCAGAGGTGGTTAACAACAGCTCAGCCATGACGCAGGCGCCCGCATCGATTCCGTCAGCCGCTGCCGTTCCGGCCGCGCTGGCGACCGTCTATCTTAAGCTGGAGAGCGGTGAAAGCGTGGTGCTTAACGGACAGCCGGTCGAGGTAAAACCGGGCAGCAGTGGATTTGCCGCGCTGAATCTGGCGGCGGGACAGTACAAAATTGATGTTAAGAATGGCAGTGAGACGCACACTCAATCCCTGAACATCGATAAGCCCGGCACCTGGCTGATTAATCCGGGTAACTAAGCCCGGTAATCCGCAGTCGACTCGTAAAAGGGCGCGACAGTGTCGCGCCCTTTTACTCTGGTTAAGCCCCGGTTCAGGCCTGCTTCAGGCAGGCTTGCTGAAGTGTGCGCACCTGATGGGCCAGCCGGCTCAGACTCTCCTCCTCCATGCCGCGCCGGGTCAGCTCCTCTTCCAGAGCAAACAGATATTGCGCATTCGAGCCGAGCGGGCCGCTGGCCGCGGCGATTAATGGCGCAATCGCCTCCGGGCAGGAGTCCGATTCATACAGCGGATGACGCGGATCCATAATAAAGGTCAGCGCAGTGACGCTGCGACCATCCTCCAGCTGTAATTCACACCAGGTTGGAAGATAGCAGCCGGTGATCATCTCACGCTTCCACAGCAGCGCCAGCTCTTCATGCAGCCGCTCTTCCGGCAGACGAAACGCCAGACCCGTGGTTCTGCCGCCCTGCTTCAGCGCCAGCATGCGACCGGGATGCGTGGCGGTGCCACGTCCGGCAATCAGCCGCAGGCAGAAAGCACGGTGCCAGCCCTCCAGCGAACCGGACGCCACTTCATCCGCCTCAAAAATCGGGTTCCACATCAGCGAGCCGTAACCAAAGATCCATACCGGGCTGTGATCGGGACGACAGGCCAGCGTGGCTGCCAGCGAGGCCGCGCGCTGCTCGCAACTCCAGAGCAATGCCTCTTCGATATCCCCGAACGACGTTTTACAATCCGCTTTTAATAGAAATTCCCGGGTAAGCAATGCGACCTCCTCAACGTCAACGGCGTCCTGCAGAATGGCTCCTGTAACATGATCTCCAAAACGGCGCTGCGTTTCGTTCATCAAATTGACATTAATCTATTTCCGCGCGGGGTTACAAGCGTGATTCCGGTCGCAGGTCAAAAAAAACCAGATAAACCTTATAGCGAAGATGAAAAAAAGGGCCAGATAATCCTGGCCCTTTGGCGTGAACAGGCTAGCGACGGCATTAACGTTTAGGATGCCACTTATCGTCATCACCTTTCTCATACTCTTTCTTTACGGCTGCCCAGGCGACTTTGTGCGCCACCTCTTCCCGCGAATCATCGCCGCGTCGATCCTTAGCCTCTTTATATTCTTCCCACGCGCTATTAAATGCCTGCTGATAGATATCCTGCGCATGCGCGGGAAGCACGTGTTTTACGTTGTCAGGTAAGTCGGTTCGTTTAGAGTAAGGCATAACGGCTCCTCAGTTTATGGATTCCTGTTAAGCCTGGCGCAACAGAACAAAAATACAAACAGCCACTTATCTCCACTTCAAATTAAAAACCAGAAACAGGCCACACAAGTTACAATGATAAGCAGATTTTCCGGCATTTGGCGGTCAGATAGATGATTAAAGAGAAATTGTTGTGGCCTGATTAATATTGCAATATTTGAGATAACTTCAGGTTAATACCGCTTCGACCATTTATTGCATTTAAGTAAAAAGCAGTAAATTTTTCCCGTTCGGACCGGTGAAAAGATAAACTGCGCCCTGCCCTAAAACTGATTATATTTCTAACAGCAGCACTCGCTGTGTCCGGATAATCATTAACCAGAGAGGATGGTGAATGCCTTCACATGAAAAAACACGTCACAAGGAATTCTCGCTGATACTTCCCCTTATCACGCTGGGTATACTCTATTTTTTTGGTGCAACCACATCATTTCCGATTGTAGTCGGTATCAACTTAGTGGCGCTGGTTGCCATTCTGAGCAGTGCCTTTAGCGTTGTACGACATGCCGACGTGCTGGCGCACCGGCTGGGCGAGCCCTATGGCTCTCTGATCCTGAGTCTGTCCGTGGTGATTCTGGAAGTGAGCCTGATCTCGGCGCTGATGGCGACCGGCGATGCCGCACCCGGGCTGATGCGCGATACGCTCTATTCGATCGTGATGATTGTAACCGGTGGACTGGTTGGCTTTGCGCTGCTGCTGGGCGGTAATAAGTTTGCGACGCAATACGTGAATCTGGCGGGCGTGAAGCAATACCTGATCGCTATCTTTCCCCTGGCGATTCTGGTGCTGGTGTTTCCCAACGCACTGCCGGGCGGTAATTTCTCTGTCACTCAGGCACTGCTGATCGCGGCGATTTCAGCGGCGATGTATGGCGTGTTCCTGCTGATTCAGACCAAAACCCACCAGAGCCTGTTTGTCTATGAGCATGAAGATGAGAGCGATGATGGCGACCCGCATCATGGCAAACCCTCTGCCCACAGCAGCTTCTGGCATACCAGCTGGCTGATCGTGCATCTGATTGCGGTCATTGCCGTGACCAAGATGAATGCTAATACGCTGGAAAGCCTGCTGACGGATCTGAATGCACCGGCACAGTTTACCGGTTTCCTGGTGGCCCTGCTGATCCTCTCACCGGAAGGCCTGGGGGCGATCAGGGCCGTGCTGATGAATCAGGTGCAGCGCGCCATGAACCTCTTCTTTGGTTCGGTGCTGGCGACCATCTCACTCACGGTACCGGCGGTAACCATTATCGCCACCCTGACCGGACAGGAGCTGATATTTGGTCTGGAGCCGCCGCAGATGGTGATTATGATGGCGTCGCTGATTCTCTGTCAGCTCTCCTTCTCGACCGGACGCACAAATGTACTGAATGGAGCCGCGCATCTGGCGTTGTTTATCGGTTATCTGATGACCATCATGCTGTAACGTCACCGGATTTCAGGCGAAAAAAAAGAGCGAATCATCGCTCTTTTTTTTGCAGCAAACTTATTTGCTGGTATCGAGTTCCGGGAAGCTTTTCACCAGATCGTCAATCGCTTTCATCTGCACCAGGAATGGCTCCAGCTTATCCAGCGGCAACGCGGATGGGCCGTCACACAGGGCGTGTTCAGGATCCGGGTGCGCTTCGATAAACAGACCGGCAATGCCGACCGCCATACCGGCACGCGCCAGCTCAGCCACCTGAGCACGACGACCGCCTGATGCTGCGCCAAACGGATCGCGCGTCTGCAGCGCATGGGTCACATCGAAAATCACCGGGCTGTTTTTGGTGACTTTCTTCATCACGTTAAAGCCGAGCATATCGACAACCAGATTGTCGTAGCCGAAATTGCTGCCGCGATCGCACAGGATGACCTGCTCGTTGCCACCTTCAGCGAACTTATCAACGATGTTGCCCATCTGACCCGGGCTGACGAACTGGGGCTTCTTGACGTTAATGACCGCGCCGGTTTTCGCCATCGCTTCAACCAGGTCAGTCTGACGCGCCAGGAACGCGGGCAGCTGGATCACATCAACCACTTCAGAGACCGGCTGCGCCTGGGACGCTTCATGCACATCCGTGATAATTTTGACGCCGAAAGCCTGCTTCAGCTCCTGGAAAATCTTCATTCCCTCTTCCAGGCCAGGGCCACGATAGGAGTGAATAGAGGAGCGGTTCGCTTTATCAAATGACGCTTTGAATACGTAAGGAATACCAAGCTTACTGGTGACGGTAACGTAGTGTTCGCAGATGCGCATCGCCAGGTCGCGCGACTCCAGTACGTTCATCCCGCCAAACAGCACAAATGGCAGATCGTTTGCGACTTTGATATCGCCAATACTCACGACTTTCTGTGTCATGCCCTTTCCTTTTCAGTGGGTCCGCTTAGTGCAGCGTGACCTGTTTTTGTTCGATTGCGTGAATCTGAACTTTGATCATTTCGCTGACCGGGTCTTCAGGACACTGCTCAACGAAGTAGGTTAAATCATTCAGGGCGATATGTTCGCACTCCAGCTGCGCATAGATCAAACCGCGATCGCGGATTTCGTAGGGATCGTCAGGATCGATACGCAACAGCACCTGACTGACGTTCAGCGCCAGCTCCATCTTCTTCTCTTCCATCAACGCCGCTTTCAGCGTGTCGAGCATCTTGCGCATCACGGTGACGGTTTTGGCTTCGTCGAGATCGTCGTCATACAGACGCGCTGTCGGGCTGATATTGCCTTTGAGCCACACTTCCAGCGTGTGCCGGTCAAGCGTTTCGCCATTAAACGGGTTGATCATCCACTTATCGCCATCAATCCAGTCGGCGCGCAGAATCAGCTGCGTCGGGAAGATCACCGGCATCAACGGCAGTTCCAGCTCGGCGGCGATGTGCAGCAGGATAACGCCCAGTGACACCGCCGTGCCACGACGGGTCTTCAGCACATTGTCGATCCAGAGGGCATCAGAAAGATTGTAGACGCCACTGGCACCGCAAAATCCCCACTGGCGATAGAACAGTTCCAGCAGCTTTTCGAGCTGCATGTCAGCATCTTCAGTATGGCTGACATAGTCACGTGCTTCGGCGACTAACGCCGCAAGTTGTACTTCCACCGACAACGCCGGGAAATCGGCGCGGATGGCAAGCGTGGCACCAATCACCGCTTCACACAGCGGTGTCTGGCTGAAATCTAATTGTTCGGTCGAGGTCATGCTATCCCCATAACGGCATTTTGGTCAGCGCCAGCTTAATGATGGCCACCAGGGCGATTAACGCTACCAGAAAAGCGATCCAGCGGGTGCGATCAGTGCGTGGACGGCGACTCAATGCCACAAATCCTAAGGCGATGTAGATGATAACCGCTAAAAGCTTCTCCGTCAGCCAGCTTCCTTGCGGTGTAAAGGGATAGAAGTGGGTAATCATCACCAGCGAGACGCCGGTCACCAGTAACAGGGTGTCGTTAGCGTGCGGCAGGATGCGCACCCAGCGTTTCGTCATCATTGCCGATCCACGGCGCAGCCAGTAAAACCGCAGCAGGAACAGCGTCACGGTAAGCACCACCGTTAAGATGTGCAGATTTTTAATCAGGGGATAAAAGGCGAACATCATGAATCCTTTTCAAAGCGCTTTTATGAAGGGAACTGGCCTAAGGTCACACGCGGATTGCCACCGTAATCGTCGACGGTTTCCACGGCGTGATAGCCTTTTTGCCGCATCAGCGTGGCGACCGCCTCGCCCTGCTGCCAGCCATGTTCCAGCAGCAGCCAGCCACCCGGCAGCAGCCACGTGGGTGCCTGCTCGATCAGCGTACGCAGATCCGCCAGTCCCGCTTCATCCGCCACCAGCGCGCTGCGCGGTTCAAAACGCACGTCACCCTGCTCCAGATGAACATCGCTGGCATCTATATAGGGTGGGTTGCTGACAATGAGGGTAAAGCGCTGTGGCGTCAGCGCCTGGAACCAGTGACTGAGCAGAAAGGTGGTATTGGTGAGGCTGAGCTGCTGCGCATTACTGTTCGCCAGCTCAACGGCGGCTTCAATGCGATCCACGCCGGTCACCTGACAATCGGGACGCTCGCTGGCCAGCGCCAGCGCAATCGCTCCGGTGCCGGTGCCCATGTCCAGAATGGTTGCCGGTGTCGCGGGCAGATGTGCCAGCGCCTGTTCAACCAGCAGTTCGGTATCCGGGCGCGGGATCAGCGTGGCGTCATTGACGCGCAATGGCAGCGACCAGAATTCGCGTTCGCCCACCAGATGCGCCACCGGCTCACCGCGGGCGCGACGCGCCAGCAGGCTATCCAGCTGCGTCAGCTGTTCTTCGCTGAGCACCGTTTCATCAAAGGCGATTAACCAGCTGCGTGATTTGCCGGTCACAAAACCTAACAGGATCTCTGCGTCACGCTTCGGACTGTCACCACCGCACAGCGTGGCGATCGCCTGTTTCAGCCAGTGACGAATATCCATTAATCCTGACCAGCCAGCGCCGCCAGCTGATCGGCCTGGTACTCCTGAACAATCGGTTCAATCAGGCTGTCGAGTTTCCCTTCCATCACTTCATCCAGACGGTAGATGGTCAGGTTGATCCGGTGATCGGTCACGCGGCCCTGCGGGAAGTTGTAGGTGCGGTTACGGTCAGAACGATCGCCGCTGCCCAGCAGGTTGCGTCGGGTACTGGCTTCGGCGGCGTGACGGCGGGCCATCTCTGCAGCGTGAATACGCGAGCCCAGCACCGCCAGCGCTTTGGCTTTGTTTTTATGCTGTGAACGTTCGTCCTGACACTCCACCACGATACCGGTTGGCAGGTGGGTAATACGAATAGCGGAGTCGGTGGTGTTAACGTGCTGACCGCCTGCGCCGGATGAGCGGAAAGTATCGATCTTCAGATCGCCCGCATTGATTTCCGGCAGTTCCGCTTCCGGGATTTCCGGCATCACGGCAACGGTACAGGCTGAGGTATGAATGCGGCCCTGGGATTCGGTCTCCGGCACGCGCTGCACGCGATGGCCGCCTGACTCAAACTTCAGGCGTCCATAGGCACCTTCGCCGGTGACGCGGGCAATCACTTCTTTGTAACCGCCATGCTCGCCTTCGTTGGCGCTGATGATCTCCACGCGCCAGCGACGCGCTTCGGCATAGCGGCTGTACATGCGGAAGAGATCGCCGGCGAAAATCGCCGCTTCATCGCCGCCGGTTCCGGCGCGCACTTCGATAAAACAGGCGCGCTCATCGTCGGGATCTTTCGGCAGCAACAGAACCTGCAACTGCTGCTCCAGCACGTCACTCTTCTCACGCGCTTCCTGCAACTCTTCCTGAGCCATGTCACGCATTTCAGGATCGTCGAGCATCTGCTGCGCGGTTTGGATATCTTCCTGCACCTGCTGCCAGTCGCGGAAGCAACGGGTCACATCGGTCAGCTGAGCATATTCGCGTGACAGCGCACGGAAACGCTCCTGATCGGCGATCACGCCTGCATCGCCCAGCATCGCTTCCACTTCTTCGTGGCGCTCCTGCAGGGCTTCCAGTTTGGCAACTATAGAGGTTTTCATTTAAATGTGGGATTCCCGTAACAGGTGGCGACAGCGGTGTGCCTAATCGAGACCCAGGCTGTCGCGTAAAATCTGCAGGCGTTCATTATCGCCGTCGCGGGCGGCCTGCTGAAGTGATTTAGTTGGAGCGTGTATTAAACGGTTGGTCAGCTTGTGCGCCAGTTCCTGCATGACTTTCTGCGGATCGGCACCCTGCTGCAGCGCCTGCAGCGCACGGCCTTCCAGCTCAGCGCGGATCTCTTCCGCCTGAGAACGATATTCACGAATCGTATTCACCGCGCCCTGTGAGCGCAGCCACGCCATGAATTCGCTGCTTTCCTGAACCACGATGCTTTCGGCCTGAACCGCGGCCGCTTTGCGCTGCGCCAGGTTCTGCTCGATGATCGCCTGCAGGTCATCCACGCTGTAGAGATAGGCGTTAGGCAGGTCGCCCACTTCCGGCTCTACGTCGCGCGGAACCGCAATATCGACCAGCAGCATTGGTTTGTTACGTCGTGCTTTCAGCGCGCGCTCCATCATCCCCTTACCGATAATCGGTAGCGGACTGGAGGTTGACGAGATAATAATGTCGGCTTCTGCCAGACGGGCGTCGATCTCCGCCAGGGTGATCACCTCTGCACCCACTTCCGACGCCAGCGTTTCGGCGCGTTCGCGGGTACGGTTGGCGATGATCAGATTTTTGACCTGATGTTCACGCAGATGACGCGCCACCAGCTCAATGGTCTCACCTGCGCCAACCAGTAAGACATTGACGGAGGAGAGCGATTCGAAGATCTGACGGGCCAGCGTACAGGCAGCAAACGCCACCGACACCGCGTTGGCACCGATATCGGTTTCCGTACGCACGCGTTTGGCAACCGAGAAGGTTTTCTGGAACATGCGTTCCAGTTCACTGCTCAGCGCCTGACCGCGTGAGGAGTCGGCAAAGGCTTTTTTGACCTGACCGAGGATTTGCGGTTCGCCCAGCACCAGTGAGTCGAGTCCGCTGGCAACGCGCATCAGGTGGCTGACCGCCTCGTTATCCTGATGCCAGTAGAGGCTGTTTCGCACATCCTCTTCATCCAGCTGATGATAATTGCATAACCAGCTCACCAGACGCGCCTGTAAGTCGGCCTGCTGCTCTACACTCAGGTAGAGTTCAGTCCGGTTACAGGTGGACAACACCACGCCGCTCTGCACCATTGGCTGTGATAACAGGCTGTTTAACGCCTGCTCAAGCGTCTCCGGCCCGAACGAGACGCGTTCGCGCAGAGCAATGGGGGCTGTCTTGTGATTGATTCCGAGAGCGAGCAGCGTCATAGCGGTTTTGGTTGGGATGTCCCAATAATGTCAGGGTTTTGTGAGGCGCATTCTACAAGATGCGGCAGATCAAGAAAAGCCATACAAAGGCTATGACTGTAATAAGATTAACCCGATCGTGCTCAATTTGCTGCATAACAGCATTGACGGTTAAAACCGGGACGGTTAGCGTTATCCGTTACGAATAATAAATGTGTCCGAGGAGATGACCACTTGATGCTTAATTCACCACGCAATCTGTTGCGCCTTTTGCCCCTTGCCAGCGTGCTGCTGGCAGCCTGTAGCGTCAACAAACCGCAAGGCCCGGGCCCCAGCGTTACCGCGCCACAGTGGCAACAGCATCAGCAGGCGGTCTCAAAGGTCACGCACTATCAGACCCGCGGCGCCTTTGCCTATCTTTCTGACAAGCAGAAAGTCTATGCCCGCTTCAACTGGCAGCAGACCGCGCCCGATCGCTATCGCCTGCTGCTGACCAATCCGCTGGGCAGCACCGAACTGCAGCTGGATGCGCAGGGCTCGGTGGTACAGATCGTCGATAACAAAGGCAAGCGTTACGTCAGCAACGATGCGCAGAAAATGATTTCGCAGCTGACCGGCATGAACATTCCGCTGGCGAATCTGCGCCAGTGGATGATGGGTCTGCCAGGCGATGCCACCGACTATCAGCTCAACGAGAGCTATCAGCTGAGCAGCCTGAACTACAGCCGCGACGGTCAGAACTGGCAGGTCTCTATTGCGGGCTACGACAGCAAAGTCACCCCGCCGCTGCCTTCGAGCCTGGAGCTGAAAGAGGGTGACCAGCGGATTAAACTGCGTATGGACGGCTGGACCGTTCAATGATCACCCACTGGCCTGCCCCGGCAAAACTGAATCTTTTTCTCTACATCACCGGCCGTCGTCCCGACGGCTATCACAACCTGCAGACGCTGTTTCAGTTTCTTGATTACGGTGACCAGCTGCAGATTACTGTCGATCAAAGCGGCTCGATTACACTGTTAACGCCCGTGGCAGGCGTTGCGGATGCGGATAACCTGATTGTCCGCGCCGCAAACATGCTGAAACAGGCGGCGCAGGATAACAATCGCCTGTCCGCTCACGCGGGCGCGCAGATTGCCGTTGAGAAAAATCTGCCCATGGGTGGCGGTCTCGGTGGCGGCTCCTCTGATGCGGCAACCGTACTGGTGGCGCTGAATCATCTGTGGCAAACCGGCTTCACGCCGGATGAGCTGGCGGCGATGGGCGTGAAGCTGGGCGCGGATGTGCCGGTGTTTGTCCAGGGCTTCGCGGCCTTCGCCCAGGGGGTGGGTGAACAACTTCATCCCGCAGAGCCGGAAGAAAAGTGGTATCTTGTCGCCCATCCCGGCGTGAATATCAGCACCCCAGTAGTATTCAACGACCCCGAACTGACGCGAGATACTCCATCGCGCAGTTTATCGACGCTTTTAGCATCACCCTTCACCAATGATTGTGAAGCAGTGGTAAGAAAACGTTTTCGTGAGGTTGATGAGCTTGTTTCCTGGCTGCTAGAATACGCGCCGTCACGCCTGACTGGCACGGGCGCTTGTGTGTTTGCTGAATTCGACACCGAGTCTGCTGCCCGCCAGGTGCTGGAGCTTGCCCCGAATGGGGTACGCGCATTTGTAGCCCGGGGCGTAAATGTTTCGCCGCTACAGCGTACCCTGCGAGGCGATTAGCGAATGCGTGACAGTGTCACCACGTTCCGGACACTGCACGTTTCGCATCAACACACCCGTGTGAACGCACATGACCGTACGCGCCGGTTACAGTCATGCCGTTCATTCTCTGGACGCAAAGCCTGAGGTTCTTCTCGTGCCTGATATGAAGCTATTTGCTGGTAACGCCACCCCGGAACTAGCACAACGTATTGCCAACCGCCTTTACACCAGCCTGGGAGACGCCGCTGTAGGACGTTTCAGTGATGGTGAAGTGAGCGTACAGATCAACGAAAATGTACGCGGTGGTGATATTTTCATCATCCAGTCCACCTGTGCCCCCACCAACGATAATCTGATGGAACTGGTTGTGATGGTCGACGCGCTGCGTCGTGCTTCTGCTGGTCGTATTACCGCAGTCATCCCCTACTTTGGTTATGCCCGTCAGGATCGCCGCGTGCGTTCCGCGCGTGTACCTATCACCGCTAAAGTAGTGGCAGACTTCCTTTCCAGCGTCGGTGTTGACCGTGTTCTGACGGTTGACCTGCACGCCGAGCAGATCCAGGGCTTCTTCGACGTCCCGGTTGATAACGTATTTGGCAGTCCGATCCTGCTGGAAGATATGATGCAGATCGGTCTGGAAAACCCGATTGTTGTTTCTCCCGATATTGGTGGCGTAGTACGTGCCCGTGCTATCGCTAAACTGCTGAACGACACCGATATGGCCATCATCGATAAACGCCGCCCTCGCGCGAACGTTTCTCAGGTGATGCACATCATTGGTGACGTTGCTGGCCGCGACTGCGTGCTGGTCGACGACATGATCGACACCGGCGGCACGCTGTGCAAAGCGGCTGAAGCGCTGAAAGAGCGTGGTGCTAAACGCGTATTTGCTTACGCGACCCACCCGATCTTCTCCGGCAATGCGGTTGAAAACCTGCGTAAATCTGTGCTCGACCAGGTGATCGTCTGCGATACCATCCCACTCTCTCAGGAGATTAAGTCACTGCCGAATGTGCGCACGCTGACCTTATCTGGCATGCTGGCCGAAGCCATTCGCCGCATCAGTAACGAAGAGTCAATCTCGGCAATGTTCGAGCATTAATCTTCGCGGAACCGGGCCCTGTGCCCGGTTTTTTTATGCCTGCCGGGCGCCCGATTAACGCGCTTCTTTTTCTGATATTTTCGCGATAAATTTCCCCAAAATCGACTATTTTCAACGCCACCCACTCTTTTGATAAAACGCCGCGTTCCCCGCTTCTGCCCTGTGCCGTTAAGTGGTAATTTGCAGCGCACTTTTCATAAGAACCCTGACCGCCATGAGCCTGGATATCTATACGTTATTTGTCTGCGAGCTTTATGTGCTGGGGTTTCTGAGCATCATCATGTTTTTTGCCTGGATCGGATCGCAGTATGATCGCGTTCTCGGCTTCACCTGCCTGTCGCTGGTTTTTACCCTGATTGCGGTATTCTTAAGTAGCCTGCGCAGCAGTGGCCTGCATTTCCTGCCCGTTGCAGTGGGTAACGTTTTAGTGATGCTGGCTTACGGCGGATTGTTAAATGCGTTCCGGCGCTTCTGCGGCAAGCCCATCGGCACTCACTGGCTATTGGGCGCCCTGCTCTGGGCACTCCTCTGCTGTTTCCCGGCGTTCTATTACAGCTTACCCAAACGGGTGCTGGTGCTCTGCATCGCCTGCATCGCCTATACCGCCGCACTGATCCAGTTGGTCTGGCTGGCGCGTGCCACGCTAAAGGTGACCTTCTGGCCTGCGCAGTTGCTGCTGTGGATCCATCTGCTGTTTCATCTGGCTCGCCTGTTTCTGGACAGCGCTATTCCCAGCACGCTGCCTGGCGCCATTGGCGGATCAAACTTCTCGATTTACGTCATCCTGGAATCGATTCTGTTTGTCATTGGTCTGACATTTACTATCCTGGCCATGGTGAATGAACGGATGCAGTCAGTCTTAAAACATGCCTCGATGCACGATCCTCTGACCAGCGTCTGGAATCGTCGGGCTTTATTTAATGAAGCAGAGAAGATTGTGGTGCGATGCCGTCGTCAGAACCGGCCGTTTAGCGCGATTCTGTTCGATCTGGATCATTTTAAGAGCATTAACGATCGGTATGGCCATCAACAGGGCGACCAGATATTGATTCACTTTTGCGACATTGTCAGAGGATTGATACCGGCTGAGGGGCGTTTTGCGCGACTGGGTGGAGAGGAGTTTGCCGCAATAATTCCGGCTGCGGCAACAGAGGCAGAGGCCTGGTGCGAGACGATTCGGCGGGAGGTCTGTGCGTCACAACCCAATTCAATTGCCTATTCGGTCAGCATTGGGTTTGCAACGGTCACACATCAGCAGCAGGGTTTTGACGATTTACTCGCACTGGCGGATAAAGCGCTCTATCACGCCAAGGCCAGCGGCCGGAACCGCATCGCGCAGCATCCGGTCACTGCTGGCATCAGTTAATGGTGAGAATTGTGCGACCGGCGACAACGTTTGTCATAGTGACGATGCCAGTAATAACGATCTTCAACCTTTTCACGACCACTCAGACCCGCCCCGACCAGCCACATCATTGCACCAACAAAGATGCCTAAGATTGCGCCCTGCGCCAGCGCATCTGGCAGATCAAGCGAGGGAAGCTGGTTCATAATTGAGAAACCCACGCCCAGCACCATTGTGACTAATCCCAGTACCATCAAGCTGTTACCCGCTACGCGGCAGTGTTGATGTTTCATGCTGCACCTCCATCCATATGAGTCAATAACCGCACACAATGTTAAGTGCCATAAGCTTAGGCAATGGGTGAAGATAACGTTGCGGAGTGGATCACACATCAGCCATAAATAATTAACTGGCCCTGATTGCAGCCTGTTGATTTCGATGGAAAATGATTAATCACCGTCATGAACCATTTCGCTGCTTGTACTTTGTCATCTCGCCCGTGGCGAAGTAAACTAACGCCCTTTCGCGATAACAGCAGGATAATCATTGTGAGCAGCATTAAACTGATTGTGGGCCTTGCCAATCCAGGCGCTGAATATGCCGCCACGCGCCACAATGCGGGTGCCTGGTATCTGGATTTACTGGCTGAACGCCACAATCAGTCACTGAAAGAGGAAGGCAAATTCTATGGCTATACCGCGCGCCTGGCGATAGCCGGAGAGGATGTGCGCCTGCTGGTGCCGACCACCTTTATGAACCTGAGCGGGAAAGCCGTGGCGGCGATGGCGACCTTTTATCGCATCGCGCCAGAAGAGATCCTGGTGGCACATGATGAACTCGATCTGCCACCCGGCGTGGCGAAGTTCAAGCAGGGCGGCGGGCATGGCGGCCATAACGGGCTGAAAGATATCATCAGCAAACTGGGCAACAACAACAATTTCCATCGGCTGCGCATCGGTATCGGGCATCCCGGCGATCGCAACAAGGTGACCGGATTTGTGCTGGGCAAGCCGCCCGCCAGTGAACAGAAGCTGATTGATGATGCCATTGATGAGGCGGCGCGCTGTACCGAACTGTGGCTGAAAGAGGATCGTATCAAGGCGATGAACCGGCTGCACGCCTTCAAGCCTGCTTAAACGCCCGAATCGTCGTGATTCCGTGTATAATGCGCGAAATTTTTCAATTCGTCTCCGACAGTCCGCCTTCTGGCACGCTGTCCATCCAGTTATAAAGGGTATCAAACCATGGGATTCAAATGCGGTATCGTGGGCCTGCCGAACGTCGGTAAATCCACTCTGTTTAACGCGCTGACTAAAGCGGGCATCGAAGCGGCTAACTTCCCCTTCTGCACCATTGAGCCTAACACGGGCGTGGTGCCGATGCCTGACCTGCGTCTCGACCAGCTTTCTGAGATTGTTAAGCCGCAGCGCGTGGTGCCGACTACCATGGAATTCGTCGATATCGCCGGTCTGGTAAAAGGCGCGTCGAAAGGTGAAGGTCTGGGCAACCAGTTCCTGACCAACATCCGCGAAACCGAAGCGATTGGTCACGTAGTGCGCTGCTTTGAAAACGACAACATCATCCACGTGGCGGGCAAAGTTAACCCGGCTGAAGATATTGACGTGATCAACACTGAGCTGGCGCTGTCCGATCTTGAGACCTGTGAACGTGCGATTCAGCGTGTGCAGAAGAAAGCCAAAGGTGGCGACAAAGATGCTAAGGCTGAGCTGGCTGCGCTGGAGAAGTGCCTGCCGCATCTTTCTGAAGCGGGCATGCTGCGTTCACTGAATCTGGATGAGGACGACAAAGCGGCAATCCGCTATCTGAGCTTCCTGACTCTGAAACCCACCATGTACATTGCTAACGTCAATGAAGATGGTTTCGAGAACAACCCGTACCTGGATCAGGTGCGCGCTATCGCCGAAGCGGAAGGTTCAGTCGTGGTGCCAGTGTGCGCCGCCGTTGAGTCGGATATCGCCGAGCTGGAAGATGAAGACCGTGACGAGTTCATGGCAGAGCTGGGACTGGAAGAGCCAGGCCTGAACCGCGTTATCCGCGCTGGTTACTCCCTGCTGAACCTGCAGACCTACTTCACCGCTGGCGTGAAAGAAGTACGTGCCTGGACCATCCCGGTTGGCGCGACAGCTCCACAGGCAGCCGGTAAAATCCACACTGACTTCGAGAAAGGCTTTATCCGCGCCCAGACCATCGCGTTTGAAGATTTCATCGCTTATAAAGGCGAGCAAGGTGCTAAAGAAGCCGGCAAGATGCGTTCAGAAGGTAAAGAGTACATCGTGAAAGATGGCGATGTGATGAACTTCCTGTTCAACGTCTGATTAAAGATTGTTGTCTCATGGGGTCTTACTGAATCTCATGAAGCTCAAAAATCATAAAATCCACGCCATTGCGTGGATTTTTCATTTCAACGCCGTCTCAATAGTCTCTGTCAGCACATTTCAACAATGCCGCCATCATTACCTTAAAAAGGTTTATTGCTCGAGCTCCGCTCTTTCTGGTGCAAAAGTCAGCGAACGAATCTGATGCTGCCTGAGCCCCCCTTTTCCCCTGCTCTTCACCTGAAAGCGGCACTTATTCAGCCCCGAATAAACTGCGCTTCGCACTGCCGGGCGATCTCCCACAGTCTGTTACGGATGACCTGCTTAAGTTGCAGAGTGGACTGCGACTGTGGCTGGTCACGGCGGCTGATCAGCATCACTTCAAACGGCAGGGGTTGCGCTATGGGTAGCAGCTTTAGCTGTTCGGCATAGCGACAGGCGGTGAAGAGATCCACGACGCCCGTGCCGCCGCCTGCCAGGACCATATCCGCAATGACCGAATAGGTTTTAATCGACAACGACACGGCGGGATTCAGTTTTTTATCGCGCAGCGCTCGGTGAAGTACGCGTCCAAGCGGATCCTGAGCCTGCATCATCAGTAAATTATTGTTGCATAACCACGCAAGCGTAACGGGCTCATTACGGGGGTGATTGAGCGGTAACAGCGCGACCATCGAAGACTGAAACAGAGGTTCAGCCAGAAGATCCGCATCGACCTGCTGACCAAAAACCAGCGCGAAATCGAGCTGATTATCCAGAATCATCTGGCATAAGGTACTAAAGTGCTCGGTGACCAGTTCGACACTGACCGAGGCCATCTCTTGCCGCCAGGTGACCAATGCAGGCGCCAAAACCATCTGACCAAAAGCGTGAGCCGCGCCGACGCGAACTAACTGCCCTTCGCCACGCCGCAGCTGTTCGGTAAGCTGGGTGATTGATTGCAGGCGCTGGCAGAGATCGTCTATTTCAGGCAGGAGACGTCGCCCTTCTGCCGTCACACTCATTCCCTGTATACGTCGCTCAAACAGCGCAAATCCCAATTGCTGCTCAGCATGATTCAGCACACGGCTGATATTGGGCTGCGAGACATTGAGCAAGCGCGCCGCAGCGCTGATGCTGCCGGTCTGTACGATGGCCTGAAAGACCTCTATATGGCGGAGCCGCATGACTATTTACCCTGGATGGAATACCGAAAACGAAGGCCTCTCCGACAGGCTGTACGATCAGGTCCGGGCGGAGGGTGAGAGAGCAATCATTATCCTGATGCAAAAACTGTACCGCAAAACCGGTGCAGGCTCAGCTGCCTGTCTCGCCCCCGTCCGTACCCGGCAGGCCTGACTGAAGTCTCTGTAGGGAGCGGGGTTCGTGCTGCCGTGGTGCAGTAAAAGGAGCGCTGGTCAGCAGCACGGGTTGCGCGGATTTAAGCCAGCAACGATTCTGACTCGTCAGAGGGAAGATGCGCATGCACAGCCCGCACTACAGGCGTGTGCCTGGCAGCGCGGTTTCAGCAGAACCGGAACGGCGGGCTTAACGGGCTGATGTTGCATGCAGCCCGGGATAATTTCGCTATGACTGTGTGCTCGCCAGATAGGAGAATGCACTGAGTAAGCTGATTAACGTCTCCATATTCTCCGCCTGATACGCCACGGTAACGGCATCCAGGCGCGTGACGCCGGGGATCAGGCTGAACAGATCGGCCAGCACCGGTTTAGTGGCCTGAAGGCGCATAGCGTAAGGTGCCGTCAGGCGGCTCGTGCTCACCTGAGGGGGATGTTGCAGTGCGGCGCTTGCTGCGGCAGCGATCGCACGCTGTGCCGCTTGTGGGCTGATTGATTCCGCGCAGGTATGAGAAATGGCGCGTTTTACACAGACGTAATTGACTGCTGAGTAGTGTTCCGCAATCCAGCTCTGTAACTGATCGTCGCCGGTGACCAGCAGCAATGGCGTGCCGTGCTCAGCAGCGGCGGCCGCATAAATATCGGTTTCTCCCATCACCAGACCATTGATATGGATACGCCAGAATGCCCGGCCGTTGATGGTATGCGCCAGTACGCCCGGTTCACCTGCTGCGCTGTGAAATCCCACCAGAAACAGCCCGTCGAACGTCTGCTGCTCTATCCCTTCCACCATCGACAGGACACGGGGTTTTCCCTGCACCAGCCGGGCGCGGGGATCGATATTTTCCGCACGCAAATTGGTCATCTGCGCATGGCTGTCTGCCACCACCACTTCCGTTGCCCCGCCTGCAAAAGCCCCCTCAATCGCAGCATTCACTTCCTGCTCCATCAGACCACGGGCCAGCTGATGCTCCGGGTGACCGGGTGTACATTGCTCCGAGCGCATGACACCCGCGATGCCTTCAATGTCGGCCGAGATAAAAATTTTCATGTCGTTAATCTATCCAGAATCTGCGTCAGTGAGGGGCGATGATGACCGCGAAAGCCGGTAACAGCCTCTGCGCTCAGCAAAGCATCCAGTACAGCCTGTTCAGTTGCATCTGCCGCTGCAGCAAGCAGCGGCTCCAGCGTGTCGTCCTGTGGCGGTTGCGGCAGAGGTTGCGTTGAAAACGCCACCGCAATGTCGCCCGAGCCGTGGCCCCAGTAACTGCCCAGCCGTCCCAGGCCGGCACCGGCTCGCTTCGCGATTCGCTTTAACTGACGTGCGTCCAGCGGTGCATCCGTCGCCATGATGATGATGACAGAACCGGCATCCAGCTGCGGCGTCTCCCCGGCCAGCAGCGGCGCAATCATCTCGCCAGCCCGAACGCCATCGAGCGTTAATGCCTCCAGTGCGCCGAAATTGGCCAGCACCAGCACGCCAAGCGTGGCGTTGAGCGAGGGAATAACCCGCGAGGCGGTTCCGATGCCCCCTTTCAGGCTGAAACAGCTCATCCCGCGCCCCGCGCCGACGCTGCCGCGCGCGAAGTCCGCTGAGGCCGTCTGCAATGCCTCCTGCGCCATCGCTTCAGTGATGGCCAGCGCCTGGATATCATTCAGCCAGCCATCGTTGCACTCCAGCACCAGCGGATTGACCGTGGGCAGTGTTCGTCCCAGTTCCGGGTTACGACTGATGGCATCCCGCACCAGCGTGGTAAACAGCGTGCCGACCGCCAGCGTGTTACCGAGCAGAATCGGCGTCTGAAGCACACCAAGCTCCTCTATCTGAACCAGTCCGACGGGTTTCGCAAAGCCGTTCAGGACCTCCACCCCACACGGCAGCGGCGTGAGAAACAGATTGCCGCCCGACGGTACGATAGCGGTTACGCCAGTCTGCTTTTCGCCTTCATTCAGCGTGCAATGTCCGACACGCACGCCCGCAACATCGCTGATTCGATGGGTGGGTCCGCAGGCGCTTCGCGGCTGCCCGAGCTGACGCAGATCACGCCAGCGGTTCAGCAGCAGTTCACGCTGCAATTGTTGGAAATCCATAGTCAGCCCTTGAGTTTTGGATCGAGCGTGTCGCGCAGCGCATCCCCAAGCAGATTAAAAGCCAGCACGGTAATAAAAATCGCCAGCCCCGGAAATACGCTCATGTGCCACGATCCGGCCATCATCATGCTTCGGCTCATCGCCAGAATATTGCCCCATTCAGGCACGTCAGGCTCCGGACCCAGTCCAATAAAACTCAGGCCCGCGGCTGTCAGAATACTGGTGCCAATGCGCATAGTGAAATAGACAATCACGCTGGAAAGCGTGCCGGGCAGAATATGCCGCAGGATAATGACTCTGTCTGGTGCACCGGCACAGCGCACGGCTTCAACATAGGCAGCCTGTTTCAGAGAGAGCGTCGAAGCCCGCACGATGCGGGCAAATACCGGTACGCTGAATACCGCGACGGCGATAATGACATTGTTCAGACCCGTCCCCAGCAGCGCCACCACCGCAATGGCCAGCAACATACCCGGAAAGGCGAATAATACGTCGGCACCGCGCATGATCAGCATATCGACCCAACCGCCGTAATAGCCCGCCAGTAAGCCCAGCATGACCCCGACCAGCATGCCGATCGTCACCGACAGCACGCCGATATAGAGCGAGATCCGCGCGCCATAGATAATGCGGCTGAGCAGGTCGCGCCCCAGTTCGTCGGTCCCCATCCAGTGTGCCGCCGTTGGCGGCGACGATAACGCCATCCAGTCCGGGGCCATGGGATCCCAGGGCGCCAGCCAGGGCGCAAAAATCGCCACCACAATCAACAGCAGCACAAACCCGCCTGAGACCAGCGCCAGAGGATTCCGCACAAGAGCGTGCAGGAAATCGCGCCACGGCGAACGAATAATCTGAGGCGGATTTTCAGTCAGCGATTGAATACTCATTTTGGCTCCTGTCGCAGACGAATGGCCGGATTAACCACCGCGTAAAGCAGATCGACCAGCAGATTAATCACAATAAATTCAAACACGAACAGCATCACCAGCGCCTGAATCACCGGCTGATCCTGCGCTTTGATCGACTCAATCAATAACCAGCCTAACCCTGGCCAGTTGAAAACACTCTCCACCACGATGGATCCGCCCAGCAGAAAACCGAACTGCAAGCCCAGCATGGTAATCACCGGGATGAGCGCATTACGCATCACATGTTTCCACGTCACCAGGCGGTTACGCAGCCCTTTGGCTTTGGCGGTACGCACGTAATCTTCCTGCGCCACCTCAAGAAAGGCCGAACGGGTAAAGCGCGCCATTACCGCCGCAACCGACGAACCCAGCGTAATGGCGGGCAGGACAATATCGCTGGCCCTGTTAAAGCCGCTGACCGAGAACAGCCCAAAAGGCATCGCAACGAACTGGATGAGCAACAGCCCCAGCCAGAAGGCTGGCATCGAAATGCCGCCGACCGCCACGCTCATCAGCGTCCAGTCCTGCCATCTTCCACGTTTCAGTGCAGCCATAACGCCGAATAACAAACCGAGAATGACGGACCAGGTAAAACCCGCTAAGGCGAGCCACAGCGTCGGCATAAAGCCCTCCCTGATCACCTCCAGCACCGGTTGCTGGGTGCGATACGTGGTGCCCAGGTCGCCCTGCAACAGGCTGCCGATCCAGTGGAGATACTGCTGCGGCAGCGGATCGTTAAGCCCGAGGTGCTGACGCGCCGCTTCGATCGCCTCAACCGGCGCATCCGGTCCGGCATAAATACGCGCCGGGTCGCCCGGCATGAGCTTGATAAAACCGAAAACCAGCAACGAGACCACCAGCAAAACCGGGATCATCTCCAGCAATCGGCGAATGATGTATGCAAACATGCCATTCCCTGAAATGAGGTGCGACTGGCCTCCTCACGTCCCTCATCCGTTCCGGACAGGGGACGAGGAAGAAGAGACCGTCTTATTTAAAGGACGCCTGAGTGAACAGTAAATTGCCATCAGGCAGCATCGAAACGCCGCTCAGCGTGTTGCGTTTGCCGACCAGATTGTCTGGCGTGCCAAGGAACGCCACTGGGGCTTCTTTCCACAACACCTTTTGCGCTTGTGCATAGGCGATGCCACGCTTTGCCGGATCGGCCGTCGCCAGCCCGGCAGCAATCGCTTTGTCTGCATCAGCGTTACTGAAGTAGGAGACGTTATACGAGGTCGGAACCCAGGACTCGGTGGCAAACAGCGGACGCAGCGCCCAGTCGGCATCCCCTGTAGAGGTCGACCAGCCGCCATAATAGAGGTCAAACTCCGCCTTTTTCGGGTCCTGAACGCCCCACAACTTAGCGTTGCGCGTGCCAGAATCCATCGGTGTTACCGTGACACGAATGCCTGCCGTGGCCAGTTGCGCTTTCAGCACCTGAGCGGCACGGACGCTGGCCGTGGCGTTGGTCACCCAGAGCTTAAGATCCAGTCCCTCCGGATAACCCGCCGCTTTCAGCAAGGCTTTGGCCTTATCCGGCGCATAGCCGTAATCAGGATCGCCCTGTTTCTGATAGAACTGTACGCCTTCCGGGATCGCGGATGTGGCAGGTTTGCCCAGACCGGCAAAGGCCACTTTCAGCCACAGATTACGGTCAATCGCATAGTTGATTGCCTGACGCACCCGAACATCGGCCAGCGGCTTGTGCTGCGTGTTGATCGCCATGTAATAAAGATAAATGCTCGGATCGCGCTGAATGGAGAGGTGGCTGTCCTGCTGAACGGCTGCGATGAGGTCTGAAGGCAATGGCCAGATGGCGTCCACCTGCCCTGATTTCAACGCTGCCACCCGTGTCGCATCTTCGGGACTTGGAGAGAAGATGACATGGTCGACTTTAGGCCATCCCTGCTGCCAGTAACCTGCATATCTGGCCAGCGTAACGGCTTTACCCGGTTTCCAGTCGACAAAGGTAAACGGACCAGTTCCCACCGGATGCAGTCGCAACTGCGCTTCGTCCGGATATTGCTTAAGAATTGACGGGCTCCACATCACCGCGGAAGGATGCGCCAGGGTGTTGATAAAGGCCCCGAACGACTGATTAAGATCGATTTTTATCTGGTCGGGTGCCAGCACCGTGACCTTATCAATCATTTTGTAGAGGCTGTTACGCTTCAGCCCTTTTTTCTGATCTGCCAGACGATCAAGGTTCGCTTTGACAGCTTCTGCATCAAAAGGGGTACCGTCCTGGAAGGTAACGCCTTTGCGCAGCGTCAGCGTAAATTCGGTGGCACTGTCATTAGAGGTATAACCGGTCGCCAGCCAGGGTTGCAGCTTCATCCGGGAATCAAACTGGAACAGGCGCTCAAAGATGCCGCTCTGAACCGAGTAACTGACATTATCCGAGGTGTCGTGCGGATCCAGCCCCGTGATATCGGCATACATTGAAATGCGCAGATCCTGTGCCTGCGCAGTCATGACCAGCGTCGTCGTCAATGCGAGGGCGAGCGAAGTACGGCGAAACAGCGTTTTCATAAATTCTCCTGGTCGTTAAGGATTATTGCAATGCAATGCCGTCAGCTACCCAGTGCTGGGGGGCAACCTGCCGATATCGGGTTTTAGTGACCGTTTCGCCCACCTTACGCAACGGCGAGGGGATTTCGCTGTCATCGAAAATACGGGGCTGACGGTTTTCGGGATCCGCTACCGGCACGGAGGCCAGCAGTCGTTGGGTATAGGGGTGTTGCGGCTGATTAAATACCGACTGGCGCGGTCCAAGCTCCACAATCTGGCCGAGGTACATCACCGCGACGCGATTCGCAATACGCTCGACGACCGCCATATCGTGAGAGATGAAAATCCATGCCACACCCGTTTGCTGCTGCAGGTCCATCATCAGATTGACCACCTGCGCCTGAATCGAGACATCAAGGGCCGATACCGCTTCATCAGCAATAATCACTTTCGGTTTCAGCGCCATGGCGCGGGCAATGGCAATACGCTGACGCTGACCGCCAGAAAATTCGTGCGGATAACGACGCGCGTGTTCTGGCAGGAGACCGACGCTCTTAAGCAGCGCGTCTATCTGTGGAGAAGCCTGCTCAAGCGAAGAGACCATGCCATGTAACAGCAACGGCTCGGCAATGGTGAAACCCACCGTCAGGCGGGGATTCAGTGACGCATAGGGATCCTGAAACACCATCTGAATTTCACGGCGGAGCGGCTGGAACTCTGCCTCTTTCAGGTCAGAGATTTCCTTGCCTTCAAAGTGAATACTTTCAGCTTCACTGTTGATAAGGCGCATCAGCGCCCGTCCGGTTGTCGATTTGCCGCAGCCGCTTTCACCCACGATGGCCAGGGTTTCACCTGGCCACAGACTGAAATCAATCTGCTCAACCGCATGCACGTGATGCGTCAGGCTCGATAAGATGCCGCTGCGAATCGGGTAATAGACTTTTAATCCGCGCACATCCAGCAGCGGCGCCACGTCATAGCGAGCGGTATGCTGTTCGCCTTGCACAACCTCGCGGGCACCGGGCAGAGGAAAGCGTTGCGGCCACGTGTGTTCCCGCATATCGCCGAGTTTTGGTACTGCCGCCAGTAACGCTTTGGTATACGCATGCTGCGGGGCGGCAAAAATCTCAGACACGGTTCCCTGCTCTACCACTTCGCCACGCAGCATGACCACTACGCGATCGGCGATTTCCGCTACCACGCCCATATCATGAGTAATAAACAGAACCGCCATTTGTTTATCACGTTGCAGCTCACGCAGAATATGGAGAATGCGCGCCTGTACGGTGACATCCAGCGCAGTGGTAGGCTCGTCGGCAATCAGGAGTTGCGGATCGCAGGCAAGGGCCTGGGCGATCATCACACGCTGCCGCATGCCGCCTGACAGCGAGTGCGGATAACTTTTCATGACGCGGTCCACATCGGCGATACGCACCTGGCGCAGCAATTCACGCACCCGCGCATGGGCCTGCTTTCTGTCGCACTGCTGATGATCGCGTAATGCCTCGGTAAGTTGATCATCAATGCGCAGCACCGGATTCAGCGAGGTCATGGGCTCCTGAAAGATCATCGCCATTTCACGGCCACGCAACGTGCGGCGCTGAGCGTCATCCAGCGTTTCTAACGCATGCACTTTTCCGCTGCGGTCGCGGAACTGCATGCTGCCGCCATCGACACGTCCGTTGTTTGCCAGCAAGCCCATCACAGCCAGCGACGTGACAGATTTACCTGAGCCGCTTTCACCCACGACGGCGACGATTTCACCTGGATGAATGGCAAAACTGATGCCTTTGAGAGCCTGATTCTCACCGCTGCGTCCATGAAACGAGACGCTGAGATCCTGAATCGCCAGCACGGGAGAGGCAGAGGCAGAACGGGTTGCAGGGGAAGTACGTTGTGTGTCCGTCATCGTCGCCTCACAGAGTTATAGCCAGATACGGCCTTGGGAGTAGCTCAGGAAAGGAGAACTGTCGGCGGCTAGCCAGATGGGGCCATCCAGATCGACGAACTCAGCGTTAACCGCGACGGGCAATGCGGCCTCCATGGCCAGTGACGAGCCCAGCATGCAACCGACCATAATGCGCATATTGAGCGTCCGGGCTTCATCCACCATCGCCAGCGCTTCAGTCAGGCCACCGCATTTATCCAGCTTGATATTGATCATCTCGTAGCGATCGCGTAGTCCGGCAATATCCGCCCGCGTATGGCAACTCTCATCGGCACAGACCGGTATGGGATGTTTGAAACGTAACAGGTCATGGTCCTGTCCGGCGGGAAGGGGTTGCTCCACCATCGCGATGTTGAAGGCCTTCAGTGCCACCAGCAGGCTTTCCAGTTCCAGACCCGACCAGGCTTCATTGGCATCGATAATGAGCGTGGCATGCGGTGCCGCCGCGCGAATCGCCGCCACTTTTTCCAGAATCGCATTACGGTCGAGCTTAATTTTGAGCAGGAGGGCGCCACGTGACACAGCATCCGCCGCCGCCAGAGCCATACATTCCTGCGTATCGAGGCTAAGGGTTTCTGCAGTAACGACCAACTCTGGCTGAGAGCAGGTGCTCTTTTGCCACAGCGTTTGATTAGCCCGTGCGCCATCAAGTCGCCATAGCGCACAGTCCAGCACGTTGCGCGCTGAACCGGCGGGTAAGCGGTGTTGCAGATCATGATGGCTGAGGCCCGACTCAATGTCAGTGCGTACCGCTTCGAGCATGGCCTGAACGCTATCCGGCGTCTCATCGTAGCGGGCCGTTGGTGTGCATTCGCCCTGCCCGATGAATCCCTCCTGCTCCAGGGTGACACGGATGACCGTCACGGCGGTACGGGTACCGCGTGCGATAGCAAAGGGTCGCGCCAGCGGCAGCTCCACCACATCAATCTGCAACTTTCTCATTTCAGCCACGCTCCTGAAGCAATGCGGCGATCTCATCAATACCAAAACGCACCGGATCTGTGGCCGGTAAGCCAAACTCAGCGCTGATTTCGGCGCAATAAGCGAGCGCCTCTTCTTCACTGTAATTGGAGGTGTTGATAGCAAAGCCAGCCAGCTGAACCGACTCACTGGTCACCTGTGCGGCACGCAGATTGGCTTCAACGCACGCCTGCAGGCTGACCATGGGCTGGTGTGGCAAATGACGCATGTGGGGTCGTCCCATTTCATGGCACATGACCAGCCAGTGTGGTTGCGCACCGTGCATCAGCCCCATACTTACGCCCGCATAGGAGGGATGGAACAGTGAGCCCTGGCCTTCAACGATGTCCCAGTGGTCCTCGTCATTCGCCGGTGAAAGCGCTTCTGCTGCACCGGCAATAAAATCAGCGATGACCGCATCCACAGCAATGCCCTCCCCTGCGACCAGAATGCCGGTCTGCCCCGTGGCACGAAAATCAGCTTTCAGGCCGCGCGCACGCATCGCCGCTTCCAGCGCCAGTGAGGTGTACATCTTGCCCACTGAGCAGTCTGTACCCACCGTCAGTATCCGCTTACCTGAACGCTTCTTACCGCTGCCCACATTGAGCGCTGGACGCATATGACGCAGGTCAAAAAGTTCAACACCCGAAGCCTGTGCAAGCGTCACCAGTTCCGGTTCGTCTCCCAGTCGGTGATGCAGACCACTGGCCACATTCATGCCTGCTTTAATGGCACTTTTGATCGTTTCCAGCCAGTGCGCTGGCAGATAGCCGCCGGCATTGGCAGTGCCAAGCACCAGCGTTTTCGCTCCGCGCGCTTTGGCGCCGGGAATATCCAGTTCATCCAGACCCAGACTGACCGTGCAGCCCGGCAGTTTAATTTCGCCAACGCACTGCTCCGGCCGCCAGATATGAATACCGCGCGCCGTTTTTGCCGCAAGGGGATCGGTAACATCACCAAGAAAGAGTAAATAGGGTTGTGGGATTAGCATGTTGTCTCTCGTTTCAGCCAAAAGATCAGGTTCTGAAACCACTATTTCATGCGCTCTGAAAGGTGACGAATGCTTGTTTAGCAGGAGGGTATAACGGCAGGTTATAGCCAGAGGTAATAGTGATGATGGATGGGTTTTTCAGGGGGGATTGGGACAGGGGATGGATTAAAAGAAGGAGTGGGTCATAGGAAAAGGAGATGTTTATGCAGGGTAAATGGATGGGCAATGGACAATGGCGGTTGGAGGGGAAATGGCTAACGATGTATTTAACACCGGGCCGCTGGCGATAGCATTTATGACGAATGCCAGCGACCCTGCCGGGTTATATCAGGGCAACAAAAAATCCGCTACCTGAAATACAGGATGTCGAAATTAATCCGTTTCTTCCGGTGCGAGGTGAAACAGCTCTTCTGCCATCGAAAGGATTCTGTCTTTATCGACTATTTTATCAACCCATTCTGCAGGAATGCCTGACAGTCCATACAATGCGCCTGCTAACTGGCCTGCGGTTGCTGCCACGCTATCAGCATCATCAGCAAAATTTGCCGCCAGCAAAATGGCATCTTTGAAATTGTCTGTATGCCAGACGGCCCATAATGCGGCCTCAAGGGTGTCGATGACATAGCCTGAGGAGCGAATTTGATCACGATGCTTTTCTTTATATTCTCCGGCATTGATAATCAGAACTCTTACCAGGAAAGGAATTTTGTGCGGAGAAAAAGCTTCATCTTTTCCGAAGCCATTCAAAAGATAATGTAAAATAACATTTATATATTGGCAGCAGTCGATTGACTCTGGTGCACAATGCGTTGACATACTTTGAATACTGGCATCACGCCAGCCATCAATAAAAGATTTCCTTCTAAAAATAGCAACGGGCGCATGCCGAATTAATGCAGCATTACCTGCCGTTTCAGGAGAGTTGTTGCCCAACCAATCAGGCCCATGCTTGATGACTTGCTCAAGAGCATAGCGGGTAGTATTACCAATATCAAAGCAAACTCCATTGGAACTATTATGACCCGTTTTATACCAACTGATTAATTTTTCCCTGAAAAAATCCATATCACAACAATTCTTTTCAATGTACGTTTCTGCCAGACACAGTGCCATTGAGGTGTCATCGGTCCACTCTCCGGCCTTAAGATTGAAAGGACCACCGCCAACCATATCGTAAATGTGAGAACTGTCACGAGCCTGGAATTCCAGAGTGGTCCCCACTGCATCACCAACGGCAAGTCCCATGAGTAAACCTTTGGCTTTATCTAAGGCCTCAACGTCAGAAATACGTTGTTTCAGCGTATACATCCACTCAGGTTTCACTGGCTTTTCATCAGGCATTGGTTGATGTTCGTAAGACATCCGGTTGATGAGTTGAGGCGATAGCTCAGGCAACAAATGTGCATACTTCCTTGCATATGTTTTAAGTTCAGATTCTGACAATCTTAGGTCTATCATACAAATTCCTTTTCAATTACGTGGGAGGCAAAGCGCTACAACATTTCTTAGTCTTTTCTCTCTCTTGCTTAGCAAACGCTAAGGACCAAAATAGTGCATTAGCGTATCCATATCATTCCAGTCATCTTGTGTAAGTGGCTGTTTCTCCATGCTGTCAAATTTGTGCCTGATGCCCTTCATTGGAATTGCGTACTCATTTTTTGTTGCTAAATCCATTAACAGGTCTATATCAGACTGATTTTTTAAGGTTCTGTTTAAAAGATTCAGCAACATCATTTCAGCTTCTTTTCTCTCTGGAACACACATTTTTAATTCTTCCAACAGATTATCATTATGTAACGGTTAAACCTTTCCATGCTGATGTACGTGTAAATCTCAGTTTTCTTAACCTGTTAAAGCAGGAGATTTTTTGCTTTTACTCCAGGGCCACTTCACTGTGCCGATATCAGCCGCATCCTGTCAGGCGTCCAGACTTTGCTTCAGCCCTGACGATTTTATGATCCAATCAAAGTCCTGGTTGGTGTGCCAAAAAAACCTGATTATTTAAGAAAACTCAGGGATACTTAATGCCTAATCTCTCCTTTTCCCATTGAATTTCACTTTCACTTTTTTTTCGTAGCCTGACGATCATAACGCCCAGAACCTCAGTCTGCTTATCATTTAGATAGAGTTCAAAACCATAGTTCCTGTCATAACCAGCTAAAATATACACATAGCTTCCCTGATAGAGACTAAGATTTTCTTTTAGCGAGACACTCCCTACAACCTCGGCACCCATATTTTTGACGCAACTGAGATGAATATCAATTTCCTCCTTTGCTCTGCCCGTCGCATTTCCCCTTGAAAACAAACCATTTATATTTTTAAAATCTATATACTGACGTAACAAATCTGGCGCCAGAGCATCCAAAAGCATTTCGTCTGGACTATTTTCAGTCATAGCAACTCCCTCTTTATCCCGCTTAAAAGCTTTGAGCGTTAAATATCATGTACAACTAGCCCAGCAACAAATGAGCACAATAATCATGTTAAGTAGCTGAATTCCTTAGAATGATGATCAGCTAAGAATCTTTTTAATATCGAATTGTAAGCCAGAGGCTAATTTAATAACCTCAATGCTATATATATCCGGCTCACTCAACATTTGATCAAGATAAAAATTCAGCCTGATGAGCATCTCACCTGAGCTTATATTATAGTCAAGAGCATAAGAGATATTGTTAGCTAACCCAGAAGATAGGTTTACATCCTGAATGATTAGGCAGACTAAACTTCTGGCTTTAAAAAATACATCATCCTTCATATTACTTCACCCTGAACTTAACAGTGCTCACAATCGCATCTTATATCCTGCATCGCTATTGATAAAAACCATTTTTATTAAATTTACTTTCCGTAACCTGAACGATAGTGACAATTTATTGTCGCCGTTCTGTTATAAACGTCATAAGCTACATCGATGCTGCCCCAAACCCCGTTTAAAGGTAATGAAGTTCTCGTTTGTTCCTTAAACCAACGTTTTAATATTTTAGTTATGCCTCCTGTAAGGCTTTTCTGCTCACCCATCAACAATTTTTCTGGTGCAAAACTCCAGCGCGATATTACAGCATCTGAGTTCCCGGACTCAAAAAAACTGACAATCAAATAAATATCGCCACTACTATTATTTTTAAGCGGAAAAACACTTCTGTATGAAACTGTGCCCCCACCATTATCTGCCCATGACTTCCATACAAACCCAGGAATTGACATTAAGGTATGTTTACTTGTTTTTGGGGTTAAAATCAAAGAATCATTAAAAATCAGATTCCCCTGGGCATATTTTAAGCTCATATTTTAAGAACCGTCGTTGGTTTTACAGATTGAGACACTATTATAAACCTGTTCTTACCTCTTCAACGACAGGCCATTAAATTTATCATGCACAGCACACGGTTGCATCATGATCATTATCACCGTAGTGCTTCATTAAAACGCGAGTCTGTTTATTTATCCGGTAACGTCACTCCACTTCCCTGTTTCGGAAAGCACAACCTTACCATTAACAATAACGGAAAGATTATTAATCACGTTATTGATAACATAACTTGCATCATGATTTCGAAATGTATAAGTAAGGATCGGACAAGAGGATTTACCGCAGTCACTTTTCATAGCTTTACCTTTAAGCCTGGCCACCGCGCCATCTGACTTTCGAACCCCTTCGTAGCTGACATCATTGCAGTCTGAATCAGTCGCACAAAGCGAGGTTATTTTAATCCTGAAATGGCTTGTCTCGAAAAAGCGTTCCTTTTTGCTGTTTTCTTTTTGTTCAGCATTCACACCAGATGACGGCACCTTGTCAAAACGCTGCGCCCAGTCAGCAATATCTTCCTGTATTGTGTCCCTTCCCGGTGCATTAGAGACATAATGCACTTCATTGCTTTCCGGAGAGAACCACGCAGCATAAATTTTACCATCAGGCTGTATGACAAACGCTGAAGCCTGTTCAAGATAAAGATCTTTTAGCCAGCCCTCAGCGAATAATCCTCCATCTTTAGTTTTATGAGGTTCACCAAACACATCGAAGTTATGACTAAACTCGTTGTAGTCTTTGCCCAGCACAGATTTTAAACTGGAGACAACTGCCTGGTTATTAAAGATAGCATGAATTTTGGCTAAGCTATCATACTGAGACAATGGTTGTGAATTTTCAGAAGCCATAGCGGCACCTATTATGGCACCAGAGACAACAATCAAAAAAATCACTCTTCTAAATAATCTCATCATTACCTGCCTGAATAAATTTAATAGCCAGAATTGTCTGTACATCAATTCCTATTAAAGGAATTAAATGAAAATCAGTTTCATCGCATCTGAACTGACTCTGAGAGGCTGCTCTTATTTTAACTCCTTCAATCGGGAGTCCTCGGGCGTTACTGGCCTAGCTGTAACAAAACAGTGGCATTAAAACCGGTTTCCGCCCTGAAAATCACATTTTAAAGCAAATCAAAATCACGCTTACTTATTTCACTCTTAGCAAAATCTTCGCAAGACAACCTGATATTTGCAGATACTTTTTCGCACGTGCTAAACAGATCTTCTGCGTTCAGTAGATAGTCAGTCACAATGAAAAATCTTTCAACGTCGACTTTGTAATTTCCCTCACTGAAAATAACCTTGAGTACATGCGTATCATTCCCACACCGATATAATGTGAAATCCCAGGGTTTTATGGCCAATTTCAACTTACTCATCAGTCGTCGTCCTGTAACGTTGACCTTTTCAGTTTCATATCGTTGAAATGAGGCATAATCCCTTCTTATATCCTGAGACAATTCATCAAGTGCTTCAAAATAACCTGACTGTATCAGTCCTGATATATCCAGTTTAAAATACCTGCTCACATCAAAGTGAGAGTTTCTGTAGGCATTAGGAAACAAAACACTGATTATATAACCCTCTTTTGTTTCGAGAATCGCATAGTCTCCTTTCCTCACGTGAATGACAACTCCATCGCCCATACCCTGCATTAGCCTCTCTGGAAAGGTTATTTACAATTTCACGCCACAAACATTTTCATTGTGAGATGAAAATTTCCGCGGTCCCATAGAAAGAACCTTGATTGCCAGAGGTTTTCCCTTAGCGCCTGTCAACACAACTTTTTCCCTTCTATCCAAAGTCCTTCCTGGGAACAAGCACGGCCACGTTTAATGAAAGCGCAACCAATAATTTTATCATCTATTACAAAGCAATGGCCAGACATCACACTTTTTTTTAACGGAAAGACAATGATTTTAGTATTATCTTTAAGGGCTGCTAA
Organism: Pantoea sp. JV6; assembly: GCF_025910055.1. Taxonomy (NCBI): domain Bacteria; kingdom Pseudomonadati; phylum Pseudomonadota; class Gammaproteobacteria; order Enterobacterales; family Erwiniaceae; genus Pantoea; species Pantoea sp. JV6. Next base: position 198,736 of record NZ_JAPCIM010000005.1, read on the forward strand.
ACGTTTAATCAGTGCATCCAGGCCCAGGGATCGCTGATATCAATCTCAGTTGACCGCTTTCTGCTTCGATATTTAGATAATAATAAACTTAGTAATTCATCATAAGAAACACCGATTTCGAGGCTATCAGACAGGAAAATCTCATTCAAACACTGAGTCCAAACATCTCTTGATGCTGGCATCGCAGATAGCAGATACCTTAAATCACCCACATTGCTACATCTCCCGGGTATGTCACGACTCCACTTGTCAGCACACCGGCCAGAAATATGAACTGGGGAGCATTCTGAAGGCACTTCATTTGAAAGAGTTAACCTGCTCTGCAGGAACTGTCGTGTGACAGGCAGAGGGTGATCAACTCTTAATGTGCTGAATATCCTCTATGGCCAATAACGTCAGGCCGTTGTGCAAGGCAGAACTCACCTGACACATCCCAGGCGACCGTGTTGTGTTGCGCGATGACTTCAATCTTTTTCGTCGGGTGCCATTTCAAAAAGCTGTTTCGCCAATGAAAGAATCCTCTCTTTATGCGCTATTTTCTCAATCCATCCCTCAGGAATGCCTGACAGACCATATAACGCACCCGCGAGCTGACCAGCGGCAGCCGCTATGCTATCTGCATCATTACCCAGATTCGCCGCCAGCAAAACAGCATCTTTGAAATTATCTGTATGCCAGACGGCCCATAATGCTGCTTCCAGGGTGTCGATGACATAGGCAGAAGATCGTATTTGATCCCGGTATTTTTCTTTATATTCACCGGCGTTGATCAGAAGAACACGTAATGATGATCCCATGAGATGCGGCGCCAGGCTTTCACTTTTACTGTAACCATTTAAAAGGTAATGAAATATTAAGATCAAGAAACGGCAACAGCTGACAGACTCAGCCGCGCGATGCGTTGCGTTACTCTGTTGTTTTGCGTCACGCAAGGCGTTAACAAATGATTTCCTCCTGAAAATAGCGGTGGGTGCCAGTCGGACCAGAGCGGCATTCCCTGCGGTATCAGGTGAACTATTCCCCATCCAGGTGGGTCCCTGTCGTTCAAATTGCTCAAGCGCAACGCGGGTTGTGTTACCTATGTTGAAGCAGACACCGTTTGAGCTATTCGTCCCGTTTCTGTACCAGCTGAGTAGCTTTTGACGGAACAGCGTCGTGTCACACTTATGGCTCTCAATGTAAGTTTCAGCCAGACAAAGTGCCATTGAGGTGTCATCAGTCCATTCCCCGGGTTTCAGGTTGAAAGGTCCCATGCCAACCATATCGTCTACATAGGCCTTATCGCGCGGAACAAACGCCAGTGTTGTACCAATCGCGTCTCCTGCCGCCAGTCCCATGAGAGCACCCTGCGCTTTGTCCAGGGCCTGCACATCAGTGATCTTTTGAGGCTGTGAGTACATCCATTTGGGCTTTTGTTTGTCTTCTGCCGTTTCTGGCATCGGTATAGGGTTGTAAGACATCCTGTTCATCAACTGACGCGAAACGGGTGGAATTAAATGGGCGTAACGTTGTGCATAATGAAAAATTTCGTCTTCGCCAGCTCTGAGATCCATCATAAAATCACTCTCCGTTTATAGAACTAACTTTAATTGCAGCAGAGTTGAGCGGTTTCCAATCGCTGAGCAAGTGTTGGTGTGGAATCCGGCCATCATCATGCAGCCGCTTTTCGCTCCAATACGTCTATGAAACAAAGGTCGCTGAAACGCCTGATCTTTAGCGTTTTTTAGCAAAAATTAAAATAAATCTCTCTTAGTAAATCTCCATCTTTTTCATCCAGAGTGATATCTTTTACCTTGTTCAGGTTTGCTAGAATCCCTTTTACAGGAACATCATCTCTTAGAATGCATTCGAAGAAATCACTTCTATTGCTTTCCGGCACATATTTATTGATTAAATAAAACAGGTGCTCTCTTAAATCTTGCTGAGTCATCGTATTTACTTCCGAATGGTTGATAAATTTCACAATGATGAATACGGCCTGCCTGTTTCTTTATCTGGCCTTATCAATATCAATTTCTATGGCGTTAAAAATTTCCAGCCCTGGATTTCTGAAAGAGTTTATGACGGACTCAATAAGAGCAGAAGCACAGGAAAAGTTTCTGGAAAAAATCACACAATCAGGCCCGGATAGTCCGCCTAAAATTTAGCAATATTAATTCCAGCTCTGACCTGAGTTAATAAAATGACTTCATTAGCATCACCCGGGCTGCGTTGAGCTTTGAGCGCTTCGTCCTTGCTTATTTCAGACTCAATCTCTTTACCGACTAAACCGCCATCATCATATCGGATATAAAAAATTCCATCTCTTACTACGATATCAATACCATAGTCACTAAATAGAGTCTCGCTCATACCGTTCTCTTAAAATATTTCAGTTTGAAGGATTGCGCATTGCCGCACTAAGCTCAGGCTTTAGAAACAAACCGCGCTGCCTTAGAGGTATCGTTCTGGTAGAGACGGAGGCATTACACGATGTAGCCGTTTGAGGCTGTAAGCTCCTGGAACGTAAGGTGCTAAGCGGCATGGTTCTACCGTTACTATCCTACATAATCGGAATGTGTTAAACGTCACCTGATTCACTCTTTAGCAGTGATGATCACTTTACTCAAACAATCCGGATTTTTGACAGTAAAAGAAAACGTGATTACCTGACCATCCACCTCTGGAGCAGATGTATAGCTGGTTACTTCATTTTCAGATTGGCCGCGAGGATAGTCACTCAACTTAACACCCGGATACTGTTTTCTGACATCATCAAGAGTTGTGCATTTACCATCGGGAGAAAAGCTCAGAAAAGGAGCCATGCCGCCTGATGATTTACTGACACGTAACTCAATATCAGTAATTTTTCCTTCATCTTCCAGTTTTACCGAATTTGCCTGATAAACGTTGATGTAGTCATTTTGTGTTTGTAATTTCAATTCCAACGGAAACTGATCAAGATGTCCCACAGACAGACTTTTAAGTGAAGCACTCAACTGAGTGATAAAGCTCCAGATCTCTTTATTTTGCATCTTTGCATCTGCGAACCCGCTAAACAGAAAAAATGTCAGTATGAACAGTACCCTATTTCTTTGATGTATCATTTTTATCATACCGATCCTTATCTTCCTCATCATAATAGTACCCGGTGTCAGATTCTCCGGCAGGAACGAGTGGCTGATACGCTCTTCACGCTCTCACCGTCCAAAAAGGGTAACCAGGCAGGCGGGGGCTCGTGATCCTCATAGGCTTGTGTTAGTGCTAAACGCAGGTTTTCACTTCTATGTGGCTCACTGGCACTCACTCACCCAGCAGCAACACAGACGAGTATACATCAGTAGATAACAAGTCTGCCGGATGGCCATTGCCCTTCCCATCCACAGGGAATATGTCCATTCTCATAAATTATCGTCAGCCGCTCAAAAAATCGCTCGTTAGGTAAATATGATTTATAGGCATCTTCAGCAAGAAAACTGACTAAATCCCACTTCACATTATTGACCAGGATATCATCATCTAATGAATTGGGATTCTTTATGAAGGGTATGATTTCAATATCAATAATCTCTTTTGCTTCTCTGACGAGACCATTCCATTAGTGATATTTCAAGCTTTGTCTTTTTGCCAGATATCCGGTTATCGCATTACCCGCCTGAAGCGTTACATTTTCCCAATCGATGCTCGTTATATGGCTGATAAAATCTGATTCAGCAGTTATGTTTTTTATGTCATTCAAATAACCGCCTCTACCTATGTTAACAAACCACGGGATATTCTGAAGACGATCTACAGCTGTTCTGGAGATTTCCATCTGTATTTTTCTTCCGGACAATACTAGCGTCTTCAACCCGTCAGGCGAGAGCTATGCAATGTAAAAATTTACGTTAATCGTTGTCTTATCAACGTTCGCAGACTGCCATGATCCTGAGTGCCACTCTTTACTTCATTTTTTACGCTTTAAATCGAGAGTCGATTCAGCTGGTCTTATTTTACCCTGGCAGATTCAAGTGGCTTTGCGCAAAAAATACTCAATCACAAGTTACATTTTCTTGCTCTGGACTGGGACGTTAACATCACTTCATAAGCATCCAGCCCGCTTTGGCGAGCGTTGATAGCCTCCTGTTCACTTATTTCATATCTTATATCTTTAATGCTAATGCCGCCTTCATCAAAGTTGATGTAATACTTACCATTCTCTTCAGTGATGAACATGCCATAGCCACTAAATATCATTTTTTCCATCACCAACACCTTAGCGACACGTTGTATTCTTATCAAACTGGCCTGAGCATCCTGTTACAATGACAAAAATATAGTATCTTAAGCAAACCTTTCTCATACATTAGAATAAAATTTACGATAAAAACCTGTCAACCCTTCAGATTTTTCGGGGGACTTTTTTAATCCTGTCTCCTAATGACATAATAACTTCATAGGCATCCTGTTGGCTTTTTTTGATTTTTAGAGCTTCATCCATGCTAATTTCAGCTTCAAGATATTCAGGAACAAGCCTGCCCGAGTCAAACAAAGCAATAAGAATCCCATCCCTGTCTACAAGGGTTATCCCATAATCGCAAAAGATTTGATATTGCATATTCAATACCGATTAATAATTAAAGGGATCTGATGAACATGTCAGAAACCTGACTGCACTTCTCCGGGCCTGAGCAAAACGCCTGATTGAAGTGCTCTTCGCACCCAGACTTATTTTTCAACACCGTCGTTCACATAACGAATAGGTCAGGATGTAAAGTTGCCACATGAGTCTCCATAAGCTTTCCTATGGATGCACGGCGCTATTGTTGCATGCCCTGCCTGACAATATAGGAAACGCAACAGGATGGAAACGCTTTTAACCGCGTTATGGAATGACAGATACGAAAACATGAAACCGATAATCTCCAGACAAACGCTTTGCTATTTTTCCACGTGATCAAGAATCTTAGCGATATTACTCTTTATTGAATCCAGCGGAATATTACGTTTAACCCTCTCATTGTAATCATCATGCCAGAGATGATAATCAGAGAAAGAACCATTTCCGCCATACATTAACCTCCATGTATCACAGGCATCCTTACAATAACTTGCTGATTTAACTCCCTGAGAGTCGATAGAAATCCTGAGCTTTTCTATTATTGATAAAACGCCTCTAATCCAGTTACGCTCTCCATCATTGATTAGAATTTTTTTTAAATTCATAAATTCAATTAATAATTTTTGAGCCATTTCTTTACAATACACTACCCACCTCACAGGCCATGCTTCTGATACCTCAACCCACTCACACGACCGAATTCACAGGCCATTTAATCATTAGTATAAAACTCGCATTGCAGGCAGTGAGGGCCGGTATAATTCGCTGCGGCCATTATGATTTATATTAACTTTTACAGCATCAGTAAGCCCGTGATAACCGCACCAGTTGATTAGTTTGCTGATGGAAAGAGAAATGCCAGTCACTCCAGCCATCAATTTTGCCAGTAAAAACGCAGACTATTAAGACTTCTTTTTTTGAATCCACCGTCATGTAGTAGAATGCTCCACCATCGGGCGGTGAAAAAGATGATAAAATTTTGCCTTGCGCATTTATTATAGTGAGTCTTTCAGGCAAACTTTCCTTCTGATCAAGAAAAAATATTAAATCTCTGCTTTCATCAACCAACACCTGATCGATTCCTGATAATGTCAATGTAAATGCTTCACCCATAAATCCCCACTGAATAGTGGATTGATCAGCTAACAACGTTAACCCACTGATGTTATTCATTTAAACACCTTTCTTATTGACTGACGACTTATTAGCGAAAAACACATTAATTTTGCCATCAATAAAATCAACTTTAACTCTCACTTTCATTCTATGCAAAAAGCACTTATTCAGCATTTAGCTAGGCCATAAATTGACAGCATGGAGCAGGATAGATGAGAAAAATTCTGGCATTAATTGCAGTTCTCATTCTCCAAAAATAACCAAAAGCCATCAGTAATCATTAAAGCAGAAGATGACCTGTGATGTGAGTGATGAGCCATGATCCGACATGCGTTATTTTTTCACTGGACAACTTACCCTTAAAAACATAAATAAGATCAGTCCATTCCTTATAGCTGAGATCACTAATGTAATAATCCCCAAGCCATTTAACGTGGCTACGGGAAATCAAATCATTAATAGCAGATAATCTTTTCTTATCATTCTTTTCCAGTGTACTAATCATTAAAACCATCGAGCTAATCTCACTGGCCTCTTTGTTAAAACCAGACCTGCTCAGAATATCGCACACTGTTCGGCTTATTTCTTCGAAAGTCATAATGGTTCCGTTTTTCAACGCAGACAAAGTGGATGACGTGATATTTTCATGCTGCGATTAGCATAATAAGCAATCTACTCTTTGTGTAATGACCTGCTCTGGATTCACCATGCCTGATGCGACGCTCCAGTGGATCGTAGCGGAAGCTCACCTTCGTGCATGGCTTATTGCGGCCCCACGGTTCGCTGAGGAAGTTCGTCAAACGGTGCTCACCATTGTAACGGTAGTATTAGTGGGGCTGACCATGCTACTTCCCGGTAGTACGCCCATGGAAATTATATTGCAAGCGGATATTTTTTCGTGCGGTTATGGCGGAACCAGCCTTGCAATCCAGCGTGTTGCCTGCATTGTCCCATCGCAATTGCTCACAACTCGGCTGCGCGTCATCATAAGGCAAACAAACAACCGGCATTATCGTAGTTCCATAATGTCTGTTGAAAGGATATCGTCGCGCTCTTCAAGGTTGAGGTTGTTAACGTAATCGTAATAACGCTAATGAAACCTGCATATCGCAAAACTATCCTCATCATCAATACTCACAAGGGGGTAACTCGCATCTGGCTTTTGGTTTCAGTTTGAGAGAAAGTGGATGAAATGACGAGAGTCGCGGAATGGGTATTCCGCGATAACAGCACTTCAGACCAGTATGGGTTATTTCATGCGACGCTGCCGGGCGACGCTGGCGAGGCGTTGTGTCCGGCAGTAAATGGCAAAAAGGATGAAAGCCTGCCCATTAAGTATCCAGCGCGCACCCACCAAAGCCGCGAGTGCCAGAATCAGCCACAGGCCCGAGTGGCTACCCATAACTACACTGTAGCTCAAGAGTAAAACGGTCGATATAAGCAACATCGCACAGACGTAAGCCAGCCCCGCCACACCGGCTGTATGGCCTCGCGCAAGCAGGTAACTGGCCGTGAGTATCGCGCCAATAACGACGATTGAGGGAACAAAAAAACTCAACGCATGTACCTGTGGACTGAGCGGAGGTAAAGCGTGCAGAAACGTCAGCAAATTAAATGCAAATGCAATCAGCAACAGCATCAGCACTATCGCAACCGGGAAGCCGTTTTGCCGGGGAAGCGCCTCAGAAGGCTGTTTAAAATAGCGCTCGAGCTCTGAAGTGGAACGGGCAAGTATGGAATCATCCTGCCGTGCGATTGCCTGATCTATTTCGCGACCCTGTTGCAGGAGTTCAGTGATATTACGTCCAATAAGCCATGATAAAAATTGCATTAAATTACCGCCAGTGACTGGATTGTTCCCACAATATAGCGCCCGGAACGTGGCACATTACCTGGAGCAGCAATGATACCACTGACAGCACTGCCTGCCACAGCCGCTGCGCTCGTGACGACCTGCGCGAGTTGCTTAACAAGTTCTTTTTGCACCGACTCTACAGGGAAACGCTTTGGATAAAGTCCTGCACGGATGGCGGCTTTAAGCTCTTTATTACTTATACCTGGGTTTTGTGCCTTAATGATTAATTCAGTAAGGCGAGCCCGGTCCTGCCTTGGATAGTTCCGGAGCCACTCCGTTGCTTTTAAAGAAGAGACTGATTTCATCGCTCGCCATGTTGCCAGGGCTTCTTTTAACGCACCGCCCACACTGGCTAGTGAAATAAGGTCAAGGGACGTTGAAGTGGCAACGTACCAATCCTGAGAGTCCAGCCACGCTACGTTTTCACCACCGTTTTCGACGAGATCATAAACCCGGTAAATACCATTGACACATTGCACGCCTGTTGCGGCAGCGCCAGCATAACCAATAGCAACAAGCACGCCGCTACTGCCAGCGGTTATAGGCGTTGCTGAAGCGCCGATAACCGCCACGCCAGCAGTAATAATCATTGCACCACAGGAAAGCACGGTCGAGGCAATCTCCGTTCCCATTGAGGTTACGCTTACTGCTTCACTAAGTGACTTGCCCGTATTAGACGCTGTGGCTTGCTTAGGCGTTTTGGTCACAATCAGATGTGTAACGATACCACTTTGACCATTAGGATGACGCTGGCCAGGCCGAACAAGATAACGCTGTGCGCCATCCGCATAGATAATGCCAGCCTGATAAAACTCCCGAGTGCAATCCATTGCTGCACCCAGCGCTTTGAAATCAAAATCAGGTGCCCCATAACCGGTCATCCTCGCGATGTCATAACCCGGTAAGTTATTCTCGGGATTCATTCCTGGCATGTTCATTTTATCTCCTTATAGGCTCATAATGATAAAATAGAGTTTTAATACATTGAAATTCGAAATGGAAAAACCATTATTATCGCATCAGAACAATATATCAATATGCAGGTGATACACGAAAAAATCATCATCCTTTGATTAACCGAAAAATATCAACCATACCATTTATCAACACATCAATAATGATAATTAATAGCAAAACCACATTCAAAAAGAAAAAGTCTTTAGCAGATTAATTACCATATGAAATAACATTCACCAGAAAATCCTCATCATCGTGAAAATATCACCAGCGGATCTTTTATCATTTCTGCCAGCAGTACGGGAATAAATTATACATTGATATCATAAATCCACATTCATTATCGACGACTAACATATAAATGTTATAGCTTTGTTAAAATGCCATTTAGCTAAAATTATAAAATAACTTCTTCATAGAACTGATGATTTACAATCAATACCACACAATATATATCCCACAATTAAATGATCTCTCTTCCGATTGTACCGTTACTTTCCCCCATTCAAAACCCCAAACGTGTCCATAAGGGGGATCCTTTAATTCACCCTTATAATTATTGGGATATCTATTTAGCATCCATGCAAACATTCTTTTTTCTTCTTCCTTTAAAGCTTTTACATTTGCTCTTTTTTCCCAATCAGATAGACTTTTATAAAAATCACCTGTTTTACTGGTGAGGAAAACAAGCGCTTTAAAAGAAAAAACAGCCGGATTGAATTCCACAGTAAATGGTTCATCGTGCCAACTGACGTCCTCTGAAAAAAAACGATATTTTCCAACTGGAGTCAGATCATCAACTGAATTAAAAAACAAGGACTTAGTAAAAGCCTCGTAAGATGAAAGATCTATTTCACTCCCATCAATATGTAAAGCTCCATTTGACTCGTCTAAATTCATTATTTTCATATGTCAATTACTTTTCCAGGTTTCAGTTTAAGCCGAGCTTCTTCCGGTATAAAGAACTGCAGCCCTCCCCCTTCCCCATGTTTAGGATTGGCTTCAGCACGTCCTCTGGCTACAAATATATCTTCTGTAATGTAATAAGCTCTCACCTTTGAACGCATTGGATATGCTGGGTTCAAATCAACTTGCAAAGCTTCATGGTAGCCAAGTGGATCACCTTTATGTTGTTTGACTGTAGGATGACTTACAGTATAAGCAGGTAACTGATCTCCATTAGGATAAAGGGCATAAAGAATCGTCCCTTTTCTTTTTATCACTGTATTCTCTTAAACATCGATGCATGGATAAGTTTTATTCCCTGGTCCCTGCCACTTCGTTGCTTCTTTCGCAGGGTTTTTACACTTCATCAACCCCCACGGATCCACCCACCCCAGCGCATTCGGTGCATACTGGTAGAGGTTGATCCCGCCCGCCAGCCCTATCGGATCCTGCTGGGTAAAACGTCCGCTGTCCGGGTCATAATAACGAAACAGATTGTAGTGCAGTCCGGTTGATTCGGCCCCTGCGGTGCCTCACCCCCTTGGGGCCATCGCTGAAGCGATGTTCAAATTTGCTTATGCAAATTTGTCCCGGTCCAGGTACTG
>NZ_JAPCIM010000006.1:0-1360 GCF_025910055.1 Pantoea sp. JV6
ATTATTGATATCTTCCCAAGCTTTTATGGCCTTCACTATCAGTCAGTAAGGACATTAATCTATAATTATTATCTCAGATCTTCGAACAACTATATTTATCGAAGATAAAAACTCATGAGTAATCTTTGATTTCAAAGCTTAGAAGGATATTCAAAAAGTAATGAAATCATTTAATTAGTTACAAGCATTTTCATTTATGCTCTATAATTTCGTAATTATCTGGGGAGCGCCACATGATTTCTTTATATGAAAAATTAACTTTCCCTTTTTCTTTCAAGTAATCCATAACCTGAGAAGGTGCCCAACCCTGTCCATATGAAAATAATGCTCCCATTCCTGCCAGTTTCTCTATCAAAAAAAACTGTTTTTTTTCATCTTCAAAATCAACATTGTAACAATCTCCTTTTTTAGAAAAACCGAGGCTTTTCAATTTAGACTCTTCATTAACCACCCCTTTCAATTGAACTACAATTCTTTTCGGCTCTAAGATCGTCACTAAGATGCAATTTAACATTCTAAATACTTCCTACATTAACTTTCAATATGGTATTAACTACGGGATTATCAGTAATAGACTGGGAATTTATCACCATCTCAGGTGCTCCGCCTGGTAAATGCTGTCCTGGCCCTTTAAAGTAATCATTCCCGCCCAGAGGGCTACGTGGTTCAAGGTCTCTGATACCACTTATTCTTCTAACTTTAAAACCGCCTAATAACGAGTCTTTATAAAGCCCCATGTCCCTTTCAATTACTCTAGCTTTAGCTCTTGTTATTGTAATTTCTTGGGCGTTTCCGGCATCAGGAAAATATTTCATTACACCTTGTTTGTCACTAATGAAAGTACCGTCTCTACCTATAGCAGGATAAGCATCCCAAGATGTGGGGCTTATATTGTAGCCTTCATTAGAGTTTTTTAGCATATCATGCTGGCGTTTACGAGCTTGCTTAACACTACACTTACTCAACCCCCACGGATCCACCCACCCCAGCGCGTTCGGCGCATACTGGTAAAGGTTGATCCCGCCCGCCAGCCCTATCGGGTCCTGCTGGGTAAACCGTCCGCTGTCCGGATCATAATAACGAAACAGATTGTAGTGCAGTCCGGTTTCCCGGTCCAGGTACTGGCCCTGCATACGCAGGTTCTGCTGAACGACCGGCATCCGCTGGCTGGATTCACGCAGCAGCTTGCCCCACGGGCTGTTAATGCCTTCCCAGGCTTTTTGCCCTTCACCGTCAGTCAGCAGTTCCGGCATTCCGTTAGCAGCATTATGGAACCAGTAAATCTCGGGGCTTTCCACGCCATCAATACGGGCCAGCGGCTCATAGCTCTTGCTGTCGCTGTAAACGTAGGTCAGCGGAG
>NZ_JAPCIM010000007.1:0-2941 GCF_025910055.1 Pantoea sp. JV6
ATTCACGGATCAGATTGTTGCCGTAATCGAAGTCGCGTCGACGGGACCAGACGCGCGGTGCAGGTCGCTGTGAGTCACCCTTAAACACGTCACGGCGGCGCAGTCTGCCTAACCGGTCATATTCACTGCGCATGGTCAGGCCGCCCTGCGTCCGGCTTAGCTCCCGGTGCAGCGTGTCGCGGGTAAATTCCGTGACCGGCAGGTTGTCCAGCGCGATGCTCAGCAAATGGCCGCTGCCATAGTAAAGCTGCTTCAGGTTGCGACCATCCAGCAGGGTTAAGGCAGTGCAGTTGCCCAGCGCGTCATACTTCCACACCAGTTCGCCCTGCCAAATCTGTTAGGTATCAGGCAAGGGCAAATGCTAAGACACTTTACTCAGCTATCCCCGACAGCTGTAGTAGCTGTTTATTCCATGAACTCTTAATACCTTTTCAAGCTTTTTGCCTTTCTAAAATTCATCATATCATCCACCTTAAAATCGATGCATAATTTAAATCAAATTGAATCAATTCAATTATCACTGCCAAACATTAAATAACTGCTTCCAGATTTCCATCTCCTCATCTGTAGGGAGACTATAATCACCCGTAACCTTACGATAATTCATGAAGCAAACATCTATAGCCCGTATTGAAACCGTTTTATTTTTACGACTTCCATCAATGATAAGTTTCATCTCTTTGCGATACGCTTCATCTTTAATCATTTTTTGGAAGAATGTTTCAAGAAAATCTAAAACTTCATTGTAGGAAAATAAATCTATCATTCTCTCTCCGGTAAAATATCGACTTTATCGAAATTTATTATCCTATTATCAGCATACATCTGTTGGACATTTCCAGCACCATAATCTGGGTGCGTCTTGCTAAATAATTCAAGAGGGGTTACGTCTTTATCGCCAAACACTCGTGGATGACGCACTTGTGGCACGTCGTTTCCTAAAGTTGTAACGTATCAAATTCCATTCTACGGCCAGCATCACTTCATGATTTATCTAAAGGACTAAAATAAATCACTCACCATTGCAATTTACTTATATTTTTTACAGAAGGAATGACACTTAAGCATTTTAAAAATTTTCAACAATCAAAACTGAGGCCGTCCCCGTCCTTCTCTGGATTGGGTAGCGATAATAACTTCATAAGCATCACTTTCACTTTTTTGAGCCTTCATTGCTTCATCAAAAGTTATTTTTGATTCTTTTTCAAACGTAGCCACGGTACCATCATCATATCGAATATAGTAACCATCATTTTTCTTTAATATATCGACACCATAACCTGTAAAAATCAAATCACTTTTAGTAAATCTCATAGGAATACACTTAAACATCGGTTAAAAAATTGCATCACTAAGAGGCACTTGATCAATAAAGTCTTCAATTACCCTGCCGGATTTTTCTACCATATAAATAATGCTCATCAACTCATGCATTCCTCAAAATGTCATCATATATCCAGGAGGTGCGAGTAATAAATTTCTTATTGGTCACATCCCTGAACTACCGAAATCCAATCCCAGCAAAGGCTCTAAAATTGACTCATCATCGAAATAATTTTGAGGATAACTGCCATTATGTTACTATTTTTCAGGTTTTATACATTACATTAATTATAACAGCCTTACATCTTAGCGCATAGAAACTGTAGTTAACTTCGCCCACCAGCGCAAATATTCCAATAAGGGTGAAATGTAGGCTAAACCGGGCAAGCAATAATAGATTTATATCGAATTATTGCCAGCAATCTAAAAGATCTCTCCAAAGATTTTTTTCTTCTTCCATAGTGGCTACGTTATAGTCATTATATTTCTTTACATATTCTAAAAAAAGTATCTGCATGGGTCTGATAGTTACAGTCTTTTGTCTTCTAGACCCCTCGATCAACTCTCTCAACGCACGTAAATAAATCTCATCTTTAACCCTTAATGTAAAATATTCATTAAGATAGTCTAAAACTTCATTATAAGAATCAAGGTTCATTTTTGCCCTCTGGAAGAATTTTAATCTCATCAAATATTACTGTTTTTTTGTCAGCAATAAGTTGTTGAACCCCACCCTTTCCATATTCTGTGTAAGCTTCGGTAAATGGTTCAAGAGGAGCCCCCTCTTTATTACCAAACATTCTAGGAACTTTAGCCTGAGGTACACCATTTTCGTAAAGTTGTAAGGTATCAAACGTGCCTCTCAATCTGCCATCACTCCATGAAACATCTAAAGGGTTGTTCGGATCAAGACCTTTAATTTGGAAAGCATCACGAGTAGCGCTTCCACTTTCGAATTTTTTGAAACCAAAATAGGTAATTGGCGCAGATTTAGTGTTAAGGGTTGATTCTAAAAATCTGTCTGGTGTCCCATCATCATTTAAATACCTCATGTACCGATAACCTGTTGAAGGCATTGTTGCACTTGGTCCTGCTGGCCCAACATAGAAATCCGGTTTATCCTTATTTCCATTACTACACCGACTCAACCCCCACGGATCCACCCAACCCAGCGCATTCGGCGCATACTGGTAAAGGTTAATCCCGCCCGCCAGCCCTATCGGGTCCTGTTGGGTAAACCGTCCGCTGTCCGGGTCATAATAACGAAACAGATTGTAGTGCAGTCCGGTTGATTCGGCCCCTGCGGTGCCTCACCTCCCTGGGGCCATCGCTGAAGCGATGTTCAAATTTGCTTATGCAAATTTGTCCCGGTCCAGGTACTGGCCCTGCATACGCAGGTTCTGCTGAACAACTGGCATCCGCTGGCTGGATTCACGCAGCAGCTTGCCCCAAGGGCTGTTGATCCCTTCCCAGGCTTTTTGCCCTTCACCGTCAGTCAGCAGCTCCGGCATTCCGTTGGCCGCATTATGGAACCAGTAAATCTCCGGGCTTTCCACGCCATCAATACGGGCCAGCGGTTCATAGCTCTGGCTGTCGCTGTAAACGTAGGTCAGCGGAA
>NZ_JAPCIM010000008.1:0-1385 GCF_025910055.1 Pantoea sp. JV6
GCGGAAACTCACTTTAGTACGCGGCCTATTACGGTCACGTGGCTCGCTGATCACATCCGTCAGGCGATGCTCACCATCGTAACGGTAGCGCAAGCGGGTATGCTCGTCATCTTTCTCAGTGGTACGGCCATGAATATCGTACTGCCAGCGGATACCGTTCAGTTCGGTAACGCGGTTATGCATGACATGAGCGGCACTATGGCGATCCAGCGGGTTGCCTGCGCCATCCCAGCGCCACTGTTCATTACCCGGCTGCGCACCGTTCTGAGACAACAGCCGCCCGGCGTTATCGTAGTTCCATAATGTCTGGCTGAACGGATTATCGTCGCGCTCTTCACGGATCAGGTTGTTGCCGTAATCGAAGTTAGATCGGCAAGAATCACGTATAGTCTCTAAAGAATCAATGTAATTAACTAAAAGGTTCTTTAGTTAAAATGAAAATAAAGAAATTAATCCTTTAGAAAAAGACCAATCAAATGAGAAGAATATCTAGAAGGTTGAATTTCCGAAAATGTAAAAAACACTACTACCTTATGATTTTCAAAATCACATTCCGTCTCAAAAAAGCTGATAGCTTCTCCATCATAATGATAACGACCCGAATCTTTAACTTTCTCCTTTACTCCTTTTATTTTTTTTGAGTAACTTTTCTTAAAATCTAACTCTTCTGAATTGAAACTTCTTGAACCATATACCGAAAAGACTATTTTTCCAGAACAGCATGGACATTCAAAAAAATTCTTTTTATGGATAAAGTCAGTTTCATTACCATCATGTAACAAAACTTTATTTTGAATGAAATTTTTCATAACTTTCTCAAGACTCCATCTTTAATAAGATCTTCAATATAATCAGCTGTTTCGTATTGTTTGTTCATTCCTGGTTTCCCAAACCAAGGAATTGCCGGACCTGAATCAACTTCATAAGGTTTTAATACCTCATAGGTGGATAGTGGCTTTGTTAAAGTATAATCCGGAAGCGCCCTTCCCTCAAACGAAGCTCCGGCCGGAGAAAGAAATGTTCCAGGATCTCTGAAAACACCATCTTCAATCCATCCACCATAACGATCTACGTATTCTCCGGGTTGAAGGGTTTCTTTCACTGAAGTAACAAAACCGCGGTTAGGAGGCCAAGCACCTTCACCCATAAATTGTTCTAACGCTGCCCAGTCTTGTTTTTTCCATAAAGCATATGCTTTGGATGCTTGTTTCCTTGAAGTGAATTGTTTTTTATTCGACTTTTTCTGGAAATCATTCCATTCGTTTTTACACCTACTCAGCCCCCATGTATCCACCCAACCCAGCGCGTTCGGGGCATACTGGTAAAGGTTGATCCCGCCCGCCAGCCCTATCGGATCCTGCTGGGTAAACCGTCCGCTGTCCGGG
>NZ_JAPCIM010000009.1:0-886 GCF_025910055.1 Pantoea sp. JV6
CTTCACGGATCAGGTTGTTGCCGTAATCGAAGTTGCACCGGCGGGACCAGACGCGCGGCGTATATAGGATAAGAGACGCACGCTTAGCATAAGAACTTAGACCTTAAACAACGAAAAGGGGAATAATACCCGCCTACCAACTTCACTCTGCCTAAAATTAAAGCCAACAGATTCATCGTGAGAATCTTCCGGCTTTACATTATTATTTAACATCCCAGCATGTGTTTCAATCTTGCCAAAAATGCTTTGCATGCAGATTCTTCATCGGCGTAGCATCTTTCGTCAGTACGATGACCTTTTTCACTATAAAATATCTTCCAAAGCAACCCTTCATAGATTAAACATAAAGATTCATTAGATATATCATCAATTGAATAGCTATCCGCTGGAATATTCATAGATGATAACGTTTTGATTAATAACTTTTTATCCACATTTCCTCCCTGTTTTAACTTCTTTTAAATGTCCGGAATCAATTAGAGACTGCACTGACTCTGGTAAAAGATATTGTGTACCTAAGCCAATCTCACCAAACCAAGGCGCTATTTTACTTTCGAGCACTCTGGGAATGGGTTTCATAACTTCATATACCGTGTATGGTTTGGTTTCAGTTCCAGGAGCCAGTGCTCGCATAGAATAAGGGGTACCAACCGGAGATGTATACTTACCGCCGGGGTAGCCATAACGATCAATTAATTGTCCTGGATTCAAAATGCTTACTTTTACAGGTCCTAATGCACCATCATTAGGGGGCCAAAATGTTACCAGCTCATTTGTCAGCCCCCAAGGATCCACCCATCCCAGCGCGTTCGGCGCATACTGGTAGAGGTTGATCCCGCCCGCCAGCCCTATCGGATCCTGCTGGGTAAACCGTCCGCTGTCCGGA